>CAZTOP010000006.1:0-94320 GCA_964615145.1 uncultured Chitinophagaceae bacterium | reverse complement strand
TATCAGCTATTGATACAACAATTGATGTAAATATTGATACTACTGCTCAATAGGAGGGATTAGATTATCCCTCAATTTCTACCTTCAAAAACTTAGCAGTATGACTGTTCTTAGCCTTCTTAATCATTGTTTCAGGTGTGCCTTCAAATAAAATTTTACCACCACCATCACCACCTTCTGGTCCAATATCTATAATATGGTCAGCCATTTTAATCACATCTAAGTTGTGTTCAATAATTAAAACAGTATTGCCTCTGTCCACCAATTTGTTTACTACATCCATCAATAATTTAATATCCTGAAAATGTAAACCAGTAGTAGGTTCATCTAAAATATAAAATGTTTTACCAGTATCTTTTTTGCCAAGTTCTGTAGATAGTTTAACACGCTGTGCTTCGCCACCACTAAGGGTTACAGCACTTTGACCAAGTGTTATATAACCAAGTCCAACATCTTGCAATACTTTAATTTTTCTATACATCCAGGGAATGGTGTTGAAAAACTCACAAGCTTCATCTACACTCATATTCAATACATCACTAATAGATTTTCCTTTATAACGAATCTCTAAAGTTTCTCTGTTATAACGTTTGCCATTACATTTTTCGCAATGCACGTGAACATCGGGTAAAAAGTTCATTTCAATCACACGCATTCCACCACCTTCGCAAACATCGCAACGCCCTGTTTTAACATTGAAAGAAAAACGTCCTGCATTATACCCACGAATCTTAGCTTCAGGCACACTGGCAAATAAGGTTCTTATTTCTGTAAAAAATCCACAGTAAGTTGCAGGATTACTGCGTGGTGTTCTGCCAATTGGGCTTTGATCTATTTCAATTACTTTATCAATATGTTCAAGTCCATCAATGGTTTTAAACTCTTGGGTAAAATATTTGCTGTTATAACAATGCTTTGCCAGCAAAGGATATAATGTTTCATTAATTAAAGTTGATTTACCACTACCACTTACGCCACTTACAACTATTAATTTACCCAAAGGAAAATCAACATTAATGCCTTTTATATTATTGCCTTTAACGCCTTTTAAAGAAATGGTTTTGCCATTGCCTTCTCTTCGTTCTTTTGGTATTTCAATTTTCTTTTTACCACTTAAATACTGTGCAGTTTCGCTGCCACTTTTAATAACCTCTTTTGGTGTGCCAGCAGCAACAATATTACCACCAAACTTTCCTGCTTTTGGACCAATATCCACCAGATAATCACTTGCCAGCATAATATCTTTATCGTGTTCAACCACTAAAACACTGTTACCAATATCTCTTAAATTTTGCAATGCAGTGATCAATCTATGATTGTCTCGTTGATGTAAACCAATACTAGGTTCATCTAAAATATAAGTGATGCCTTGTAGTTGAGAACCAATTTGTGTGGCTAAACGAATACGCTGAGATTCGCCACCACTAAGGGTTTTAGAAGGTCTGCTTAAAGAAAGATAGGTTAAACCCACATCTAATAAGAATTGTAAACGTTCTCTTATTTCTTTCAATACATCTTTAGCAATGGTGGTTTGCTTGTAGCTTAATTGTTTCTCAATATTATCAAACCACAACATCAGTTTATCTAAGTTCATATTGCTTAATTCAGCAATATTTTTATCTGCTACTTTAAACCAGAGACTTTCTTTTCTTAATCTTGTTCCATTGCAGGTTGGGCAAGTGCTTAACTCCATAAACTTTTCTACCCAACTTTTTAATCCATCATTACTTTGACTTGATGTAAACCATCTTTTCAGCATATTGATAATGCCTTCATAACTTCCTGTAAAAGTTTCGGGAATGTTTTCATCATTTAAATCAATTTCTAATCTGTTGCTGATATTTTTATCGCCAAACAATAATAGATTAACTTGTTCTGTGCTTAGTTGATTGATAGGCTTTGATAAATCAATTTTATACTTTCTTGCAAATAATTTCACCTGATTGTAAACGCTGGCTTCCCTTTCTTCGCCTAAAGGCACAATGCCTCCATCTTTTACAGCAATACTTCTATCTGGAATGATAGTAGCCATATCAATAGAATACACATTGCCCAAACCCTTGCAGTTATTGCAATAGCCATAAGGCGAGTTGAATGAAAATGCATTAGGTGAAGGTTCTTCGTAACTGATGCCAGTTTCTAAACACATTAACTGTTTAGAATACATCACAACTCCAGCCTCCCCCTTCCCCTCCAAAGGAGGGGCGTTGAAAGACCCAATACTTTCTGATACTTCGTTTGTTTCAATAAGTTTTTGTTGTTTTTTCTTTAAAGAGCTTTTTGGAGTTTGAGATTCTAAATCCCCTCCTTTGGAGGGGTTTGGGGGGGCTGCTATCATCATCAAACCCTTTCCCATCTTTAAACATTGCTGCACGCTCTGGCTCAATCTTACTTTCATATCTTTTGTAACAGCCATTCTATCTACCACAACTTCTATATCGTGAATTTTATATCTGTCAACCTGAAGTTTTGGGGTAAGGTCTGTAATCTCTCCATCAATTCTTACTTTTAGAAATCCTTTCTTTCTTATCTCTTCAAACAGTTCTCTATAGTGTCCTTTTCTTCCTCTGATGATGGGTGCTAATAAAGAAATCTTTTGATTAGTAAATTTTTCAAATATGTTCTCTACAATTTCCTCTTCACTAAACTTCACCATTTTTTTGCCAGTATTGTAACTGTAAGCATCACTTGCTCTGGCAAATAATAAACGTAAGAAATCATACACTTCTGTTACAGTACCAACAGTACTTCTGGGGTTTTTGTTGGTAGTTTTTTGTTCAATAGAAATTACTGGCGAAAGTCCAGTTATTTTATCTACATCGGGTCTTTCCATATCGCCCAAAAACTGGCGTGCATAGGCACTAAAGCTTTCCATATATCTACGTTGTCCTTCATTGTAAATAGTATCGAAAGCTAGAGAACTTTTGCCACTACCGCTTACACCTGTAAAAACAACGAGTTTATTTTTTGGAATAGATATATCAAGATTTTTGAGATTATGTTCTCTTGCACCAAATATTTCAATAGAATCGTTATTATGTTCCATCCTGCGAAGATGAAGAAGATATGTTTGATTTAAAAACTAAAAGAGAAAAAATAAGAATTTATTTTACTTATTTTAAATGAAAAAATCTCAATTAATTTAATGTAGTTAATTGAGATTTTTGTTTCACTAATTAGAGTTTTTTATTTTATTTTCCAGCGTAAAACTAATCTTCCATTTACAGGATTATTGTTTGAATTTGAAAAGGTGTAAATGTTCTCAAGTGGTTTAACAAAAGCTACCCCAATTTGTAATTTTTTTAGTTGATACAAAAACTCTAATCTTCCTACAAGAAACGATGACTTAAGGTAGTCCCATTCCTTAAAGCCTTTGGCTACACCATATAAGCTATCGTGAACAAACTTATCATCTTTAGCTAGTAGTTTATCATTTACAACTGCAGCATTTAACCAAGTATTACCTAAACCAATTCCAACACTAAACTTATCATTGACTTTATAAGTGTATTTGGCTGTAAGTTCAGTTCCCATTGCTTTTAATAGACTTCGAGTTTGCACATAATTAATAGTAGTAGGTGTGCCTGATGAGCCTTGTTGAATAGTTACAGAATAATCGTTTGACGATAATACGTTGTTATTTTGTAATGTGTATTGTGAATATGGATTGAGTTGCATTCCTATCGCACTTCTTTTGCTAATGTTTTTATTTACCCAAAACTCTGGTATAATTACGCTTAAAGGTTGGCTTTTAGCGTTGTAGTTTAAGTAACTATTTGTTTCTGGGAGTAAAATATTCCATTGCAAACCGTACTCTAAATTTTTGTTAAAATGTTCTTTTGGAACTTGAATGCTATTGTTTACCGATTTGTTTTCTGTTTTGTTTGAAATAGATTTAATTTTTGCATCAGATGTATTCTGTTCCTCTGCATTATTGTTTGCACTATTTGAGTTTAAGTTATACATCTCACTTATAAAATAGTTGTCATTTTTTGCATAAGGAGTTTGATTCGTATTGTTGATTTCTCCTTTATTAATTTTCAACATTCTTAAATCGGAAAAACTTTGAATGTTTTTGAACAAGTCTTTATTATCAGCTAATTTACTGTTATGTTTTGTTGTAGTCGAAATTGTAAGTTTTTCAAAAACATTGTTTTTGTTAAATGAAGTTAATTTATTTTTTTCTACGGAATTGCCTGTGTTTTCTAGTTCGTTTGATGTAGCAATTATTGCATTTTCTAAATCCTTGTTTTTGCCACCAAGTTTATTATTCGCAAGTTTGTTGTCGATGCCATTATTGCTATTAGCGTTTGTATTAATGTTTGTTAATAATTTATAACCACTGTTATCAATATTGTAGAAGTATATTACACCAAAGATTACTGCAAAACCTGCAAACCAAAAGAATGCAAAACGTTTTTTTCTGGAATTATTAACAGGCATTTCATTGTCAAGCATTTTTTGCATTGACTTCCAAGCCTCTTGTGCCGGAAATTTGGGTTCTGAATATTGTTTCATATTGTCGTTATCTTTAATCATACTATCCCGCATTAGCAACTTTTACCAAGTTGTTGTTAAAAATCATTTTTAGTTTATTTCGCCCTTCGTTCAAATGCCATTTTACTGTTCCTTCTTTCATTTCTAAAGATGCAGATATTTCTTTGATTGAATAATCTTCAATGTAAAATAAACTGCAAACTGCCCTAGTGGTAGAAGTAAGTTTACCTAATGATAAAAAAACCTCGTTTTCTTTTGAATTGTCAAATGGGTTATCTTCAATTTCTGCTGTTATTTCGTTAGTTATTTCTACAAAACTTTGTTTATTTTTTTTATCTCGGATAAGTGTAAGAGCTGAATTTCTGATAATGGTGTACATCCAGGTAAAAAGTTCAGCCTTGTTAATGTCAAATTGATCTATATTTTTATACACTCTCAGCATTCCGTTATTTAAAGCAGTAATAATATCTTGTTCATCATCAAAAAATTTATTACATAAATTATACATAGCAGGATAAAATTGTAGGTACAATTTCTCCTGACTTACTCTGTCATTTTTTTTACACCCTTCTAATATGGTAGTAAGGTTTGTTATAGCTATTAAGTTTGGTGTTCTAAAAATATATAAATAAATTAATTCACTGATAATGGTTTAATATCAACTTGTGATGTATCTAACCAAGTAAAAGTAAATTGTCCAAGTGTGTTCAAATTAAATGAGCCTGTATATGTTTTGTTTCCAAAATTTATAATGAATGGATGGTTGCCTATTTGAATATTTTTAAAACTATTGATACAGGTTGCAGCACTTCTAGGATTGCAAGGTTCATTACTCACTACTACTCCAGAGTAATCAATAATGTACTCATTATTAAAATTAAATGACAAAATTTTATCTGTATTGCAATGATATTTTTTTTGAGTAGATGCTGTAAGTACTAATTTTTTTCCAGTAGTAGTTTGTTCAACAGAAGGCGTGATTAACAGTTTGTCGCCAATAATAAAAGGAACTGTATCTAGGTTAGGGCTGGTATTGTTTGAATCATTAATCCAAACAGTTCTTCTTTCCGAGTTAATGCCATCATCGCCAGTTACAACACCATAACCTCCACTAGTAAATGTAATTGTAGCTGTTTTTTTTACATCATCTTTGGTTAAGTTGTAGGAATTGCTGTACACAGACCAACCTAAACTATTGCCTGTAATTGGGTTATGAATTGAGAAAACGATGGGTTCATTAATGTTAATATTAACCAATTTGGAAGCTGTCATTCCAAAGTTGCTACCATAATCTGGGGTGAAATCTATATTATCAACACTAACATTGTATTCGGCATAAACATTTTCAAACTTTGCTGTTACTTTGTAATTGCCAGATTGGCTAAAGATAATGGCAGCATTGTTTGCAACTGAACTCATCGTAAAGTTGTTATTGGGAGTAACAGTCCAAATTACTTTTTTTGTAATATTATCGTCGCCAAACGTAAAAGAGACAGGCTCATTTTTTTTAATCCCATTTATGGTTTCTGTGTATAAAAGCGAACTTTCATTGGAGTTTGACATTTCCTTTTTGCAGGAAAAAATTACCAAGGAAAGCAAGACAAAAAAAATACAATGTCTAAATTTAATCATAATTCAAAGTTATTATAAAACTTTAGTCTTTTAAAAAATCATTGAGACTTAAATGATATATACAACAAGACAGATATAAAAGGTTGGGGTTTTTGCCTTTTTTTTTACATTGATAAAAAAAAAAATCTTTTATGCAAATCTCCATATTTTTACAGCCAAAGTTGATATCGTTTGCATTGAAAGTAGCTTGTTTTTGCTATGTTTTTTTGCTGGTTTGTTTGCTTGGTGTAGTTTAGTGGCTTAATTGCCATTTTAAATATTGCCAATCAATATTCATCAAAGAATTATTAACTTATCTTATTCTAACAATTAAAATTTGAAATTAGTTTACTTATGATAAAGAGAATACTCAAGTGTAGCTTATTTGCCTTAATAGGTTTATTTGCCACTAAAACACAAGCTCAAATTGATCCACATTTTTCTCAGTATTACATTTATCCACAATGGCTAAACCCTGCATTAACAGGTATTATGGATGGTGATTATAGAGTAGCTGGTGTGTATCGTAGTCAATGGTCCAATATTGACAATGGATTTACAAGTATTGGTGTTGCTGCTGAAATTGCAACCAATAAAGATTTTAATTTTGGTGTTGGTTTATTTCAGCAATCTGCTGGCAATGCAGGTTACAAATATTTTACGCCTTATGCCTCTGTAGCCTATACTGGAATTAAGTTTGGTGCTGCTGGAACGCATCATATTTCAATTGGAATTAATGCTGGTGTTATAGATAGAAGATTTGACCCAAGCAAAATGAAGTTTGGTGACCAATGGAATCAAGTAACAGGAACAAGTACACTTCCAACTGCAGAAATTATTGCGAATCCTTCACAAACTGCTTTTGATGCTGGTGCTGGTGTTTTATATTATGATGCAACACCAAACAAAAAAATCAATGGCTTTATTGGTTTATCTTTTGGGCATATTACACAACCAACAGATAAATTTCTATCTACTTCAAGTTCTACTACTCAAGTTCCAGTGCGTCAAATACTACACGGAGGTTTAAAAATTAATGTAAGCGATAATGTTAGCATTACACCTAATTATTTATTAATGAAACAAGGAACTGCACACGAAAGAATGATAGGTGCTTACGCACAAATTAAAGGTGGCGAAGGGTTTGATTTTTTATGTGGAGCAAATTACAGATTTAATGATGCAATTGTTCCATTTGCTGGATTTTATTATAAAGAATTTGTTCTTGGATTAAGTTACGATGTAAATACATCTGATTTAAGCAAAATAGCTGGAAGTACAAATAGTTTTGAATTGTCTTTATCTTATACAGGAAAAACAAGAAGAAATATGAATGCAGTTCCATTTATTTGTCCTAGACTATAACAATATCATTTAAAAACCAAACTAACCTGTTTTAATAATACTGAAATTTTTTAAATATGAAATTCATTAAGGTTTCAATTCTTTCTTACACATTGCTTCTATGCTTTAATTCAAACGCACAGTTTATTAAAGATTACAGACGCAATGCTGATAATTTTTATAACAAAGGCGATTATAAATCAGCAGCAATTTTTTACGAAAAATATCTTACAGATAAAAAGGGACCTAGAGGCGATAATGATGAATACAATCCTTATGCTGTTGAAGCAACTCCCCCCAAAAAAGGCACCGCAACAAAACCTGTTGTAACACCCAAAGAGGTGAGTGTTAGATTAATCAATAACAGAATTGCAGAGTGTTACAGGATGTTGAATGATTATAAAAAAGCCGAGCCTTGGTATGCTAAAGTTGTTTCAGATAAAGCTACATATCCTTTAGCTACTTACTATCACGGTGTTTGTTTACGTGCTTTAGCTAAATATGAAGAAGCTGCTAGTGAGTTTAGTAATTTTTTAAGTGATTATAAGCAAGATGATGAATTTTCAAAAAATGCGAAAGCAGAATTAGCTAATTTAAAATTTATTGTTGCTCAAATGAAAGGAAATGAGCAAAAATTATTTGTAGTTAACAAATTACCAAGCGATTTGAATACAACAGAACACGGCCAAAATACAGCTCCATTTGTAAGTAAAAACATACTTTATTTTACTTCATCTCGCCCAGATACAGTAATGGTAAAAAAGCAAAAAGTTGCTAAACATACAAATGATGTATACGCATCCACTAATGGTGGAAAACCAGAAAAAGTAGGATTACCATTTATTAGCGATATGCACCAGGGAAGTGCAAGTTTTACACCAGATGGTAAAACTGTTTATTTTACTCGTTGGACATCTTTGTCTGCAAAAGAAGCAGCAATCTACAAAAGTACAACTACCGATAATGGAACTTGGGGTGAGCCAGAAAAATTAGGTACTGATATCAATGCTGACGGTTATTCAAGTAAACAACCAAGTGTTACTTCAGATGGAAAATATCTGCTTTTTGCATCTAATAAGCCGGGTGGTAAAGGTAAGTTTGATATTTGGTATGCCCCAATTGATGGTGGTAAATTAGGTACTTCAATTAATCTTGGCGAACCAGTGAATTCATCAGAAGACGAAGTTACTCCTTTTTATCACTTGCCTAGCCACGAATTGGTTTTTTCATCTCAAGGAAGAGTTGGAATGGGTGGATACGATTTATTTGAATCAAAAGGAAGTATCGGTAATTCTTGGTCTGAACCTAAAAATTTAGGTTACCCAGTAAATTCCCAAAAAGATGAACAATACTTCTTTTCTAATGATGACAAATTTTTATTAAAGAATTTTTACATCAGTAGTGATAGAGGAAGTGAATGTTGTTTAGAGTTATATAGTGCTAATAAACTTATCAAAAAGTGGGTGAGTGGTAAAGTTGTTGACAGTAAAACAGGCGAAAGTATTCCAAACGCTTCAATTAGTGTAATCAATGATAAAGGTCAAAAGTTAGCTCCAATTGTAACTGACAACGGAGGTAATTATTTTTTCGAAACAGACCCATATAATAGTTTAATGGCAAGTGCTTCTAAACAAAATTATATGCCATCATCAGAAGCAATAACTGGTGATTTTAATATTGATACTTTATTAAGAGCAGACTGGAAGTTAACTCCAATTCCGCCAACGCCTCCAGTAATTACAGAAACACAACCATTAATTGTTAGATTTGATTTCGATTCATCAAATATTTCTGCTGAATTTTCTGTAAGTCTAGATTCTTTAGCGGCTATGATGGCGAGAGATAAAGATATGAATGTTGAAATTGGAGGTTATACCGACCAAAAAGGTGGTGACAAGTATAATATGATACTTTCCAAAAAACGTGCAGATGCAGCTAAACAATATTTGATAGATAAATATGGCACAGATGCCAAGAGATTATCTACAAAAGCATATGGCAAGTGTTGCCCAATTGAAAAAGAGACAAATGAAGACGGTAGCGATAATGCAGCTGCAAGACAAATTAATCGAAGGTTAGAATTTAAATGGATTAAAAAGTAATGAATCCTAAGATACTTTAAATAGTAAAGGCTGCCCATAAGGCAGCCTTTACTATTTAAACTTTTCCTGCTTTTAAACTTTTATTTTTTTGTTAAAATAACTTTTAAATAATAACTTACTAGTTTTAGTTTTTTTGTAATTTAAAACAATAATATAATTAGAAATATTGACTGAATAATTACTAATTATTTGAATTTTATACTAATCTTACAAATAAAAAAAGCCCTCGTAAAGTGAGAGCCTTTTTTATCTTGGTATTAGCTAAATTTACATTGTAGCTAGTTGTACTTTTTGAGTGAGTTCTTGAACATTTTCTTTAAATATAGTGTCTGTGTCCATTAAATCCTTAACAGTTTGGCAAGAGTGAATTACGGTGGTGTGATCCCTTCCTCCAAAATGTTCACCAATTGTTTTTAATGAATTTTTTGTAAAACCTTTAGCAAGAAACATTGTAATCTGACGAGCTTGAACTATTTCTCTTTTGCGAGTTTTATGCAAAAGTTTTTCATAAGGCACGCTAAAGAATTCGCATACAATTTTCTGAATAGCGTCTATTGTAACTTCTTTGCTAGTTGTTCTAACAAAATTTCTTAAAACTTTTTTTGCTAGCTCAACATCTATCTCTTTTTTGTTTAAAGAGGATTGTGCTAACAAAGAAATCAAAGCACCCTCTAATTCTCTTACATTAGTGCTGATATTGTAAGCTACATATTTAACAACTTCTGGACTTAGTTCAAGCCCATCATTTCGCATTTTAGTTTGTAAAATTTCAATTCTAGTTTCGTAGTCTGGTAACTGTAAGTCAGTACTTAAGCCCCATCTAAATCTGCTTAATAATCTTTCTTGCATCCCTTCTAAATCTTTAGGAGATTTATCAGAAGTAAGTATAAGTTGTTTGCCACTTTGGTGCAGGTGATTAAATATAGCAAAGAATGCATCTTGGCTTTTTTCAGCTTTTGCAAAGTACTGCACATCATCAATGATTAGTACATCAATAAGTTGATAAAAGTGTATGAAATCATTAATAGCATTATTTCTACTGTGGTCTTGAAATTGATTGATGAACTTCTCACTACTTACATAAAGAACAACTTTATTAGGATGAATTCTTTTAACCTGATTTCCTATTGCTTGCACTAAGTGTGTTTTACCCATGCCGGTACCTCCATATAGTACAAGTGGATTGAATGAACTAGAACCAGGCTTTTCAGCAACAGTCTTACCAGCTCTGCAGGCTACTCTATTACATTCACCTTCCACGAAAACATCAAATGTATAATTTGCGTTTAGTTGAGGATCAATTTGAAATTTTCGTATACCCGGAATTACAAATGGATTTTTTACAGGACTATCAATAATTAAGGGGAAACTCATTTCATTACTCGAAAGGGTTTTTACAGATGTAGCAGGCATATCAACAGTACCACCTTTAGAGCTGCCACTATCAACCATAATTCTGTATTCCAATCTCGCATCTTTACCAAGCTCTCTTTTTAAAGTTTTTGCTAATAAGGTAACGTAGTGTTCTTCCAAATATTCATAAAAGAACTGACTTGGTACTTGAATCATTAAAACATTGCCTTTTACCTCTACAGGATTGATAGGTTCAAACCAAGTTTTGTAATGTTGCCATTCAACAATATCCTTGATTATTTTTAGACAATTGTTCCAGATGGTTTCAGCAGCTTTATCCATTTTAGTTTAAGAACATTTTTATATGTTAAGTAATATTAGTTGTTGGGTTTTAGACTATCATTTTTTCTTATTCACATTCGTGGAAAAAAACTTTAGCCGGAGTGCGAATATGGAAGTTTTATGTTGAAAAAAAAATATTTTTTAATTTGTTTTTTTCGTCAAAATTACAGTATGGGCTTTCGACATTTTTTTTCTGCTTTTCCCAAAAAAATGATAGTCTAATCTGCCTAAATGCATACCGGCCCAACCCACTTGATTTACTAATACATCACTTCCATTTTTATTGTTATATTTTCTAGGGTATGGGAATAGTCTATGGGTATGTCCTCCAATGATTAAATCGATGTCAAAACTCTGTTTGGCAAGTATTTCATCGCTTACAGTTGCATCATTATACTTGTCGCCTAAATGAGACAAGCAGACTATTAATTCACAACCTTCTTTCCTAAGTTTTTCTGCTGTTTCATTAGCTTTAGTGATAGGTTCTTGGTAAATTGTATTTCCATATAAATTATCAGGAACTAAACCTTTTAATTCAACACCTACTCCTAAAATACCAATTCTAATATTGCCTTTTTCAATTATTTTATAGGGTAAAGTTTTGCCTTGCATTGGTGTGTTTGTAAAGTCGTAATTGCAGTTAATAATTGGAAAGTTTGCGTGGTTTAGTTGTAATGCAAAGTTTTCGATACCACCATCAAAATCATGATTACCCATTGTTGCTGCATCATACCCCATCATACTCATCGCTTTTATTTCAGGTTCGCCTTTGTACAAATTAAAATACGGAGTTCCTTGAAAAATATCTCCAGCGTCAAGTAATAATACATTTTGTTCTGTATCTCTAATTTGTTTTATAACATTTGCTCTTGCTGCAACACCTCCTAAACCTGCATTATTACTACCATCCATTGGAAATGGATCTAATCTGCTATGCACATCATTGGTGTGTAAAATAGTGAGCGACCTAAAATTATTGTCATTTTCCTTTGCACTAATAATTGTTGGCAGCGTTAAGGCTGCACTTGCCAATACCGAATTTTTAATAAACTTTCTTCTACTATTTTCCATATACTACTCTATTTTCAATTTTTGCGTCAATTGGTTTACTATTTAACGTTAATTGTTTTGTGTATTCAATTATGGCGTCACGCATTAAATAATTTATGTTTTGTTTTGGTATTTTTTTTAACATATCACAATTATCACCACCATTTGCTATATAGTCGCTGTTAGCAATAGTATAAATGGTTGTGTCGTCGATTGGCTTCCCATTAATAAATATGTTAATTGCATTCTTATCCTTTATTTCATAAACTAAACCTTCAGAAACTGGCCAACCGCCCTTTTCACAAGCTTTATTGAGAAATAATTTTAAAGTAGCACCATTTATTTCTTGTAGAACTATTAAATTATCGAAAGGCATTAGTTCAAAAATTTTGCCAATGGTTATATCTCCTTTGGGTAAATAAGATCTAATACCACCAAAATTTACAAATGCAGCATCAATTTTTTTATTAAATTTTTTTTCAGCCATTTTTTTTATAGCATCAGTCATGAAATTGCCAAGAGGACTTTCTGGTTGTTTTTTGTATAAACCATTTACTGAAAAGCCAATTACAGCATTCATTGTTAGGTCTAGGCTATCTTTAAAAGGCTTTAGCATTCTAATGTAACTACTATCAATGCTGTATTTTGTATCTATTTTGTATTCGCTGTAATCAACTTGTGGTGGTTTTATTGTGCATCCTTCAAGAAAAATAAATGCTGTTATAAATAGTATCTGAAACTTGGTTTTTGGCAATATCATAAATCAGTAATAAGACGGAAAATTAAGTATAAATACAACAAATAATTTTTTTTTGTTGCTAATTTTTTTTTGAAACTACATTTGATAAAAAAATATAAAATGAGCTTTGAAATAACAGGGAAATTAGTTGCAAAATATGACACAATTCAGCGTACTGAAACTTTTAAAACCAGAGAGTTTGTAATTGAAAAATCTGACGAAATCAATGGAAGGATTATTAATAACTATGTAAAGTTTCAGTGTGTTCAAGATAAAACTGCAATGCCCGATAGGTTTAATAGTGGTGATGATGTTAAAGTTTTTTTTAACATAAAAGGGACTAAGTGGACGAAGGATGGCAAGGAGAATTACATTACTAATTTAGATGCTTGGCGTATGGAAACAATGAAACTTTCTTCTGAAAATACTGCTGAAGCACCACCAACTGATTATAGCCATCAAACTCCACCTGATGAGCTAGTTGATGATTTGCCTTTCTAGTGAATACAATAATAACTTTATAAAACATCAAAAAAATAATGACATCAAACATTGACTTGTTTACTGAAATTAGTAATGAATGTAGCAAGTACACAACAAAAAAATATAGTACTAGTTTTTCTAGTGCAATTTTTTTGTTGCATAAAGATTTGCGTCAGCCAATCTATAATATTTATGGTTTTGTAAGATTAGCAGATGAAATAGTAGATAGTTTTCATCAATTCGACAAAATTGCTTTATTAAACGATTTTAAAAAAGAAGTTAAACTTGCAATAGAGCAAAAAATAAGCCTAAATCCTTTGTTGAATTCATTTCAAATGACAGTAAATAAATACAACATTGAACAAGATTTGATTGATGCATTTTTATTTAGTATGGAGTTGGACTTAACCAAAAAGGAGTATAACCGGCAAGAGTACGAACAGTATATTTACGGAAGTGCTGAAGTGGTTGGTTTAATGTGCTTACAGGTTTTTTGCGAAAAAAAACAACAGTTATACGCAGAACTAAAGCCTTATGCAAAAAGTTTAGGTGCAGCTTTTCAAAAAATAAATTTTTTGCGAGATATTAAAGCAGATAATGAAGCATTGAATAGAATGTATTTTCCAAATTGTGACTTTAATAATTTTACAGAGACAGACAAAGAGGAAATTGAAAAAGATATAAAAAAAGATTTTGAATTGGCTTTAATTGGTATTTACAAGTTGCCAATAAAATCAAGGCTTGGGGTTTATGTGGCATATTGTTATTATGTATCATTATTTAATAAAATAAAAAGTATTTCATCATCAGAAATATTATCGAGCCGTATTAGAATTTCAAATTTTTATAAGCTAATGATATTAGTAAAAGCATTGATTTCGCACAAGTTAAATAAATTATAATTTGAGGTTAAAAAATAAAAAAAAAGTAATAGTAATTGGTGCTGGCGTTGCAGGTTTAGCTACTGCTGCAAGGCTTGCTAGTAGCGGATTTGAGGTCGAAGTTTTTGAAAAAAATGATTATCCGGGTGGTAAATTATCTGGGTTTAAAAATGGTGCATTTAGTTTTGATGCAGGTCCAAGTTTATTTACAGCTCCGCAAATTTTCGAAGAGTTATTCCAATTTTCAAATGAATGTATAGAAGATTATTTTTCCTACAAAAAACAAGAGATATCATTTAAGTATTTTTACGATGATGGAACTGTTATAAATGCTTTTACTGAAAATGAAAAACTTGCCAATGAATTAAAAGAAAAACTTGGCGAAAGTATTAATAATACTATATCCTATCTCCAAGCGTCTAAAAAATTATACAATAAAACTGGAACTTTTTTTTTAAACAATTCTTTACATAAAATAAAAACATACTTTAACAAAAACATTGTTTCAGTTATCCAATCTGCAAAGATTAAGTTCATATTTAAAACACTTCACCAATATAATTCGAGTCAATTTAGCAATACAAAAACAATACAATTATTTAATCGTTTTGCAACATATAATGGTAGTAACCCATATAAAGCTCCTGCAATGCTATCACTAATTCCACATTTAGAATTAAACGATGGAACTTACTATCCAAAAGGAGGTATGATTGCTATTACAAATGCATTAATGGAGTTGTGCAAAAAAAAAGGAGTTGCTTTTAGGTTTAATTCAAATGTTGAAAGAATTATTGCAAGCAACAATATTGTTAAAGGAATTGTAGTTGACAATGAAAATGTATTTGCTGACTATATTGTAAGTAATAGTGATGTTTACTTTACATATAAAAAATTATTGAACAATGAAGCTTCAGCAGCAAAAGTTTTAAAGCAGGAAAGAAGTAGTAGTGCAGTAATTTTTTATTGGGGCATTAATAAAGAATACAAAGAACTAGACTTACATAATATTTTTTTTAGCAATAATTATCAGGCGGAATTTAACTCTATTTTTAATGAAATGGAAGTTTATAACGACCCAACTGTGTACATAAATATTACAAGTAAATGTGAACCTGGAATTCAAGCACCCATTGGAAAAGAAAATTGGTTTGTAATGGTAAATGTTCCCTCCAAGTCAAGTTTTGATTGGGACAGTTTGATTCCTGAAATTAGGTTAAACATTATTAATAAAATTAACTCAGTGCTAAAAACTCATATTCAAGATTTTATTGAATCTGAATCATTGCTCCATCCTAAATTAATTGAGATTAAAACTTCAAGTTATTTGGGTTCACTATACGGAACTAGTTCAAATTCTAAACTAGCTGCATTTCTTAGGCATCCTAACTTTTCAAATAGGTATAAAAAACTTTTTTTTGTAGGAGGTAGTGTTCATCCTGGAGGGGGTATTCCACTATGTTTACAAAGTGCAAAGATTGCTGCAGATATGATTATAGCAAACAAATATTGATTTAATTGTTATCACTCTTTTTTCTTTTAAAAGAATTTCTTAATTATTAGTCTTGTTATTTTAGATTTGCAACACTCATCGTTATTTTATGAAGTTATTAGATCAGATTTCACTTTATTCTATTATCATTCTAGTAATACTTGTGATTTTAAAATTAACTCTTTTTTTGCAGTCAAAAAGCAGCAGAAAAATGGGTTTTATAAAAACTTTTTTTGTTTTCTTTAGTGTTCACGACTTGCATAATGCATCAAGCAAACAAACAAAAAGATTCAGAAAAGGTAATAATATAATTAACTATATCTTCTGGATTTTAATTCTTATACTATTAATTTGTTTTGTTTTTAATACCTCTATACAACTTGATAATACTGGACCACAAAAACCAGCAAGACCATCACGTAAATAGATTTAAAACTAGTGAATGCTTATTCTATTAAAAAAAATACAAATTATTGATGTAACATCTAGCCATCATAATCAAATTGTTGATGTACTTATCAAGGATGGAATTATAGAAAATATACAGCAAGATATTAATGCACAAGCTGATTTTATTGTTGATAATCCTGAATTAATGTTATCAGCAGGTTGGGTGGATATTTTTTCTAATTTTTGTGACCCAGGTTTTGAATACAGAGAAAATATTTTGTCTGGAAGTTTAGCAGCAATTGCTGGAGGATTTACGAATGTATTTATTTTGCCCAATACAAACCCAACAATTAGTAGTCAATCTGAAGTTAGTTATGTAGTAGAAAAATCTAAATATTCTCCAATTAACCTGATGCCACTTGGTTCTATAACCAAGAAAAATGAAGGAGCCGAGCTATCAGAAATGTACAATATGCAAGCAATAGGTGCCATTGCTTTCACTGATGGGGTAAAGCCAGTTCAAGCTGCTAATTTGTTCTTAAAAGCATTACAATATATAAAAGCTTTTGATGGTATAGTTATTCAAATGCCTGTTGATACTAGTTTTAATAAAAGTGGACTCATTAATGAAGGTATTATTTCAACTCAGCTTGGGCTTCCGGGACTTCCTGCTTTTGTTGAAAATTTATTTATTAAACGTGATATTGAACTTCTAAAATACACAGAAAGTAAGCTGCATATAACGGGAGTTACTACAATCGAAGGAATTAATTTAATTGACGAAGCTAAAAAATGTGGATTAAAAATAACTTGTAGTGTTACACCTCATCACCTTCTTTTTTGTGATGAAGATATAGTAAGTTATGACTCCAACTTAAAAGTAAACCCTCCATTACGTACAAGAGAAAATATGCTGAACCTACGACAAGCTGTTTTAGATGGAAAGGTTGATTGTATTGCATCTCATCACCTGCCATATCATACAGATGAAAAAATTTGTGAATTTGAATATGCAAAAAATGGTATAATTAACTTGCAAACTTTATTCTCATCATTGAATACAGTTTTGCCCCAGCTTTCTAATGAAAAACTTGTTGATTTATTGACATCCAATGCTAGAAAAATTTTTAAACTACCATTAGAGAAAATTGAAGTAGGAGCAAAAGCCGATTTTACAATTTTCGATAGAAAAAGTTCTTCAGTCTTAACATTAGAAAATAACAAAAGCAAATCAACAAACTCGCCATTTTTTAATATAAAACAACAAGGTAAAGTTGTTGGAACTATTCATAAAGGAATGCTTCATTTAAATTGATATGCAAAAAAAATCACATATAAATAAAGGATTAATTGTTGCAGCTGTTTTAATAAGCTTCAATATGATGACTCATTTTACCAATACTAATTTTAAAGATTGGTCAAGTATTGTATTTGGTGCTATAATTATAATAGGCATATTTATTAGTGTATACTTATTTAGTAAGGAAGTTGAACAGGAGAAAACATTTAGCACACTGTTTTCTTATGGCTTTAAAGTAACGGCAGTTGTTGCTTGTGTTTTTTTTATTTACAATATATTAGCTGTTTATATATTTTTTCCAAACTTTATTGAAGAGTCTATCAAAAGGCAGGTTATTGATTTAAAGAAAACTGGTCCAATTGACGAAAAAGGATTACAAGAAAATATGGAAAAAGCCAAAAGTGTTGCTAGGGCAATGTATTTTGCTTTTACATTAATGAGTACATTATTTTTGGGTATTATTGGTTCCTTAATAAGTACTGTAGCATCTCTAAAAAATAATAATAATTAAACTTGAAACTATCTATGGATATTTCGGTAATTGTACCATTGTTCAACGAAGACGAGTCATTGCCAGAATTGAGTGAATGGATTACACGCGTAATGAATCAACACAATTTTTCTTATGAAGTAATTATGATTGATGATGGAAGTACAGATAATAGTTGGGAAG
This sequence comes from uncultured Chitinophagaceae bacterium, assembly GCA_964615145.1. Classification (GTDB taxonomy): domain Bacteria; phylum Bacteroidota; class Bacteroidia; order Chitinophagales; family Chitinophagaceae; genus CAIVPM01. Next base: position 76,063 of record CAZTOP010000006.1, on the reverse strand, counting down.
TATTACAGAAGATAAGCAACAATAACAACAATTTCAAAGGCATTAAATTCCAGAGAAATTATGGTAAAAGTGCTGCATTGAATGAAGGGTTTAAAGCATCAAGGGGCGATGTTGTAATTACTATGGATGCTGATATGCAGGATAGCCCAGATGAAATTCCAGCTTTATATAATATGATTATGAATGATGGGTTTGATTTAGTTAGTGGCTGGAAAAAAAAGAGATATGATAACACTTTCACTAAAAATATTCCTTCAAAAATTTTTAATGGTGCTGCAAGATGGAGTAGTGGAATTAAACTTCACGATTTTAATTGCGGACTAAAAGCATATAAAAGTAAAACCGTTAAGAGTATTGAAGTTTATGGAGAAATGCACAGATACATACCTGTAATTGCAAAATGGAATGGGTTTAAAAAAATTGGGGAAAAAGTAGTAGAACATAGAGCAAGAAAGTTTGGGGTAACTAAATTTGGATGGGAAAGATTTGTAAATGGTTTTTTAGATTTAGCAACCATAAATTTTGTAAGCAAATTTGGCAAAAGACCTATGCATTTTTTTGGTTTGTATGGCACAATTTGTTTTATGGCAGGTTTAGCAATGAGTATTTATTTATTATTTGAAAAAATAATAGACAGGCAGTTTGCATTAACCAATCGTCCAGCATTTTACATTGCTTTAGTTGTTATGATCATTGGAATGCAACTTTTTTTAGCTGGTTTCATTGCAGAGTTGATTTCAAGAAACTCGGCTGTAAGAAACGAATACCTAATTGCCGATAAAATTGGTGTAGAATAAATATAGCAAGCTATTTCTTAAAAACTAAAATGCAAGAAAAAGTAATAATTATAGGTCCAGCACATCCATTACGTGGAGGCCTAGCATCTTTTGATGAAAGGCTTGCTAGACAGTTTCAGTTTGATGGCTTTGATACAACGATTTTCACCTATTCATTACAATATCCCAGTTTCCTATTCCCGGGTACTACACAATACTCAAATGAACCTGCACCAACAGATATAAAGATTAATGTTTGCGTTAATTCAATCAATCCATTTAACTGGATAAAAATTGGATGGCAGCTTAAAAAAGTAAAACCAAAATTTATTGTTGTTAGGTATTGGCTACCATTTATGGGTCCTTGCCTTGGAACAATTTTGCGATTTGTGAAGCGTAACAATTACACCAAAATAATTTGTATTGCAGATAATATTATACCCCACGAAAAGCGTATTGGGGATAGATTATTTACAAAGTACTTTATTAAGCCAATTGATGGATTTGTAACAATGAGCCAAAAAGTTTTGAAAGACCTGAAGCAATTTTCAAATAAACCAGCAAGTCAAATTCAACATCCCTTGTATGATAATTTTGGCGAGATAATCAGTAAGCAAAAAGCAAGGGAATATTTGAAATTAAATGAGAATGAAAACATTATTTTATTCTTTGGATTTATCAGAAAATATAAAGGTTTGGATATCTTAATTGAGGCAATGAATGTTCTGAAGTCCAAAGTACAAACTACTAATTTTAAAGTAGAGAAAAATGGAACAGAAGCCAGAAACGATATTAAGCTGTTAATTGCTGGAGAGTTTTATGAAGATAGAAAACTATATGATGATTTAATAGAAAGTCTTGGTATTCAAGAATCATTAATTTTAAGAACAGAGTTCATAGCAGATAGCGAAGTAAAGTATTATTTATGTGCTGCCGATTTTGTAATTCAGCCTTATAGAAATGCAACACAAAGTGGTGTTACTCCATTAGCATATCATTTTGAAAAGCCAATGCTAGTAACCAATGTAGGTGGTTTGCCAGACTTAGTTCCAAATGGGAAAGTTGGTTTGGTAGCAGAGCCAAACCCAAATTCAATTGCTGAAAAAATTAAAGAACTATATACCCTTGGCGAAGCCCACTTTTTACCATCATTAAAAGAAGAAAAGAAAAAATATAGTTGGAAAATATTGACAAATAAAATTGTCGATTTTGTTAAATAGAAAACTAAATTATGTCTAGTAAAGCCACAAAAAATATTATATATAAGTCTGCAATATCTCGCCTTGGGTACGATTTTATAAAAGATGAATTTTTGCCTAAAGGAAAAGATGAATACTACCTGCGAAATATGCAGGAAAAAAGTGGCAGAACCTACAGGCAGCTTTCAGCTTACGAAATAGAGGTTCTAGTTAGAAATAACAATACAAGCGATGATTGGACAAAAATTTTAGTGAGTGATGCATTCAATCCTGAGCTCGTAAAAAACTGCAAATTCAATGGTCTAATTCGAATAGGAAAGCTAGAACCAATTTGTTTATCCTTTAGTGATTTAACAACTCCTGTTGGATTGTACAATTCAAATATTATTAGTTGCGATTTTGGTGATAATGTCGTTGTTGATAATGTTAATTATTTATCTCATTTTATTATTGGCGACGAGGTTATTTTAATCAACATCAATGAAATGGTTACAAGTAGTAAAGCTAAATTTGGAAATGGTGTTGTTAAACAAGGCGAAGAAGAAAGTAGTAGAGTGTGGCTTGAATTATGTAATGAAAATGCGGGAAGAAAAATTTTACCTTTTAATGGCATGCAGCCTGGAGATGCTTTTTTGTGGTCAAAGTATAGAGATGACGAAGCTTTGTTATCTAAATTGAAAGATTTAACTGAAAAACAATTTACTACTGTAAGAGGTTATTATGGCAAAGTTGGAAATAGAACAATCATAAAAAATTCAGCAAGTATAAAAGACGTTTGGATTGGCGATGATGCCTATATAAAAGGGGCAAATAAGCTTAAAAATTTAACCATTAACTCTGGCGATGGAGAAGGGAGAACACAAATAGGAGAGGGTTGTGAATTAGTAAATGGAATTGTTGGATATGGATGCAGAATTTTTTATGGGGTAAAGGCAGTAAGGTTTATAACATCTTCTCATTCACAATTAAAATATGGTGCAAGACTTATTAATTCTTTTTTAGGATATAACTCTACAATATCCTGTTGCGAAGTATTAAATGCTCTCATTTTTTCTTCTCACGAGCAACATCACAATAATTCTTTTTTATGTGCTGCAATGGTTTATGGACAAAGTAATTTAGCTGCAGGTGCAACATTAGGAAGCAATCATAATTCTCGTGGAGCAGATGGTGAAATTGTTGCTGGACGCGGCTTTTGGCCAGGATTGTGTGTAAGTATAAAACATAATTCAATCTTTTCAAGTTATACCATTTTAGCAAAAGGCGATTATTCAAACGAACTTAATATTTCAATTCCATTTTCATTAGTTTCAAATGATGTAAGCAATGATAAGCTTGTAATTATGCCTGCTTATTGGTTAATGTATAATATGTATGCCTTAGCTAGAAACGCTTGGAAATATATTGATAGAGATAAAAGAGTTGAAAAAATTCAGGAAATTGAATATAATTTCTTGGCTCCAGATACCATTAATGAAATTGTTAGTTCTTTAACTTTAATAGAGGAATTAGTAGGCAAGTACTCTTTTAACAAAAAAGCACAAAATTTTGTTTCTAAAGATGAATGTATTGCCGAAGGCTCAAAATTGCTAAATATAAATTCAAAACAATACAATGAAATTGAAGTTGATGGCGGTGTATTTGAAAATTCAAAAAGAAAAGTAATGTTAGTTAAAGTAGGAGAAGCATACTACTTATTTAAACAACTCATCAATTATTATGCAGCTACACAAATAATAGATTTTATAAAGCAGAATAATGTTAACAGCTTGGAGCAATTTTTGAAAATATTACCATCGCCAGCAAAAAAAATTTATTGGATAAATGTAGGCGGGCAACTGATGTTAAAAGAAGACCTAGAGAGATTAAAACTAAGAATAAAGTCATCTAAAATAAAAAATTGGAACGATGTGCATTCTTATTACAAATCAGTTTCCAATAAATATTTAAAAGATAAGTTGCAACACTCATTAGCTTGTGTATTACTTGCTAACAAATCAAAAAAAATGGATGATGCTTTACTAAACTTATTATTGAACGAAGCACTGAAAACTAAAAGTTTTATCACAAAAAATATTGAAACGTCAAGAGCAAAAGATTATACGAGTAGTTTTAGAAAAATGGTTTATGAAAATGAGCAAGAAATGATCAGCGTTTTGGGTGATATTAAAGACAATTCATTTATCAACGATCAAAAAAGAGAGCAAAAGGTTTTTGCTAAAACTGTAAATGATATAAAAAAAATATTCAATTTAAAATAAATAGAAATGGATCAAACATTATTAGGAGTTGGAACTAGACTACAGCATCAACAATATGGACCGGGTGTTATTGTTGCTGTAAAGTATGCTACATATATGATTTCTTTTATTCATCACGGCATTAAAGAAATAGATAAAACTGATAATAAGTTAGATGAAATTATACCTGAAAATGTATCAACTGAAATTGAAACAACAGATGAAGTTGAAAAGTCTTTATTAAAGATTTTAAAAATGTGGGGTGGCTTGCAAGAAACAATTTATTTGGGTGAAAAATGGCAAAAAGGAATAATGCTACTTCAACCTTTCGATAAAACATTAAAGCCAAAAGAAATTCCCATTGAAGACTTTTTTCACAAAATTGTAATGTTGAGAGATAGATTAAGAGTGCTTGAACAAAACATAAACAGTCACAAAAAACTTACAGATGAAGAAAAAGTAAACATTCAACAATACATCACGCGATGTTACGGTTCATTAACCACTTTCAATGTTCTATTCAGGTATAAAGAAGATTATTTTGTTGGAGATAAAAGTAGTAAGGACGACTAGTGAATGATTAATAGTTTTTTTTGATTCGACAATTTTTAAAAAGTTGTCAAATCTGTAAGCCATCAATTTCAAATTTTTTAGCTAAAATTTTTAAATCACTTACAACTGAATCTAGAAGTGGAATGCCATTTTTCATTCTTTCAACTTCCATTTCTCTTTCAGGATCTCCGGGAATTATTACTTTATTTTCTGGGTTAATTGGAGTTGTATTTCTAAATCTTTCAATCCATACATCCATTTTGTTTTTGAATTGTGCTGCTTCTTGAAAAGCATCAATTCTCATAGCCCCTAAAAAATGGCCTAATCCTTTGCCAGGCATATTTTCAGGCATTGTTATATATGCTGGAAAAGGTGGTGCCCAAGGTCCAAAACTTGCACCACTGAGTACACCAGTTAATATATCAACAATGCTTCCTAAAGCATAACCTTTGTGGCTGCTATGTTCTCTATCGCTGCCAAGTGGTAATAATGCTCCATTTTCTTTTAAAATATTAGCGTTGGTCGATGAGTTTCCATCTACATCTTGCACCCAACCAGTTGGTGTATTTTGATTTTTTCTTTGTAAAATTTCAAGCTTGCCATTAGCTGCAGTGGTAGTGGCAAAATCTGCAACAAAAGGAGGTTGTTTGTATGCTGGAATGGCAACAGCAATAGGATTTGTACCTAACATTTTTTCCTTGCCAAACGTGGGTGCAACTAAAGCACTAGCATTTGTCATAGCAAAACCAATCATATCATTTTCCAAAGCCATCATTGCGTGAAAACCAGCAATACCAAAATGATTGCTATTGTTTACACAAACCCAACCTGTTCCAGCATTTTTTGCTTTATTGATGGCAATTTGCATTGCATAAGGAGCGGCAATTAAACCCAAAGCAGCATCTGCATCAACCACAGCTGTTGAAGGTGTTTGATGTATAATTTTTAAAATAGGAGAGGTGTTTACTCTTTTGGCTTCCCAAAGTCTTACATAACCATTTAATCTAGCAATTCCGTGGCTATCAATTCCACGCAAATCGGCAGACAATAATACTTTTGTTGCAGTAATTGCATCTGTTGTATTACAACCTATTTTTAAAAAAATATTATTGCAAAAAGTATATAATTGTGAATATGAAAAAGTTTGCATAATAATTTTATGTTGGCAGTAAAAGTAATTGTTTGTAAAAAATAGCAAACTAGAAAATAATAATATGGAGTTTTGGTTTAATTGATTACTTTAGTTGCAGTTTTATAAGTACTTAACTGCCAATCTTGGGTTTATGAAAAAAATATTTTATTTTTTTATTGTGTTGATTTTTTTTGCAAATGCAGCAACAGCACAATATGTAAATATTCCTGATAATAATTTCCGAGCATTTTTGATTAATAAATATCCAAGTTGTTTTGATACTTTAGGTAGAATGGACACAACTTGTAATGGAATTTTATCAGAAACATCTGTTTGGATAGGGGGGACAAATATTGTTAATTTAGAAGGCTTGCAATATTTTTCAAATGCTGCTGAATTTAAAATTTTAAGCAACCCATTTCTACAAATAATTCCAAAGTTGCCCGAATCTACTATTAAACTATTTTGCTTTAATAATAATTTAACCAAACTCCCCTTGCTTCCTAATAACCTAAGTTTACTGGATTGTTCAAGGAATAATTTAGATAGTTTACCAACATTGCCATCTAGCCTTACAGAACTAAATATCAATAATAATAATTTTACTAACCTAACAAACCTTCCCCCAAAACTCAAAAAATTATATTTTTCTTATAATAAATTATCAGTATTGCCAGCTTTAAATGATAGTTTGATTGATTTAGATTTTAGTTACAATATGTTTACAGTTTTTCCAACTTTGCCTAAATATTTGATTAATTTATCGTGCAGTGGCAATAGTTTTTCATTTATTGATAAACTGCCTGAAACTCTAAAAGGATTAACTGTATATAGCAATTTTCCACTTTGTATCTCTAAAGTGCCCAAGAAACTAAATTATTTATATGCTACTTACGGATCATCAATTATATGCTTACCTAATTTTCCTGATAGTTGTGTTTATATTAACTCATACATAGGATATATTACAAAACCACCAGTTGGAATTTGTAATCCTACAAACAATAAAAACAATTGTCATCAAAATAAACTTGCAAGCGTTTTTGCTTTTGTAGATAATAACAATAATGGAAAGTTTGATTCTAATGAATTTCCTAAAGCTAATTTGAAACTGAGTTTATCAAATAGTAATTATGCTTTATCAGATAAATTTGGTAATGCCGAATTATATGTTGATAGTTTAGGAACTTACATAATTACACCTTCAACGCCTTCCTTTTACAATGCATTTCCATCAAGCTATACACATAATTTCAATACTTACGACACTATAATTTTTGACACATTTGCATTAAAGCACAACGCAATTAAAGATTCAATTTCAATTGTTGCTACAGCCATTAATAATGCTGCTCGTCCAGGTTTTAATTTTGCTTATAAAGTAGATTTTGAAAATGTAGGAACTACAGTTTTATCTCCAACTATCAATTTTAATTATGACACTAATTTATTAATTTTTGATTCCAGTTCTAACAGTGCTTTGGTTAATAATGGCAGTAATTTATCAGTAACATTGTCAAATTTTGTTGCTGGTGAAACTGGTAGTTTTATGATTTATTTTAAAGTTAAAACTACAGCAGTTTTGGGCTCAAGTTTGCTATGTGTTGCTAGTGCAAATGCAGTAAGTTCAAGTGCAGCAGATACAGTTAAAACCACCATTCGTGGGAGTTTTGACCCTAACGATAAATTTGCCACCCAAACTTTATCTCTCCAAGAAGTTACAAGTAAAAAATATATAAATTATATCATAAGATTTCAGAATACAGGAACAGATACTGCTTTTAGTGTGGTTATTTCAGACACGCTAAGTGCATTTTTACAAGCAAGCAATTACCAATTTTTATCATCATCTCATCCTTGTAAAAGTGGGTTAAGAAATGGGGTGCTTTATTTTGAATTTATTAATATTAATTTACCCGACAGTGGCACCAACAAAAATGGTAGCAATGGTTTTGTAAGATTTCAAATTTTAGCAGATGAAAGTGTAACTGTTGGGACTATTATTCCAAACAAAGCATACATTTATTTTGATTACAATAAAGGAATTGTAACTAATGTTGCTACTACTACAATTACCAATCCTTTGCCTTTGAAATTAGTGAGTTTTAGTGCAAAATTAGAATCTACAAATCAGCTATTAACTAGTTGGAAAACTGAAGATGAAATTAATACCTCACACTTTGTTATCGAAAAAAGTTTTGATGGAAATATCTTTTTTTCAATAGCTGAAGTTGCCGCAAAAGGTAATGGAAATAACCCATATTCATTCTTGCTGGAAAATGATACAAAAAACATTTTTTTAAGGCTTAAAATAGTTGATAAAGATGGCAAATGGTACTACAGCAACATAATTAAGGTTAGTGTTGTTAAGTATAATTCAATTAGTATTTCGCCCAACCCTGCAAGGGATTATATAAGGGTTGATAATAATATTGGGGGATTGAAAAATGCAAATGGGTATATTTTAAATGCTCATGGTATTATTGTAAAATTGTTAATACTAAAACAAGGAATTCAATTAATAAACATTAGCGATTTGCCTGCTGGTATTTATTATTTTCATACTGATTACGACAATAAGAAATTTATTATCGAAAAATAATTTGATATAACAGAATTGTAAACTACATTTGTTAAAAATCTGTTAAAGAATTTATTTTTTCAAACAAACTTAAAACTCATCTATATTGGTATAATTCTACAAAAAACAAATATTGCCAAAGTTCACAAACTATATATTATCAATATCTTTGTTTGTTATACTTAAAAGCACTTATTTTGTCATTCTAGTACCATAAAAGATAACTTTAATATGCTTGTAGCTGTAGCACAAAATCATAGTAGGGGAGTAGAGATTAAGGAAATTCCATCTTCACATTTAGTAGCCAAAAGAATAATGGATGTAGTTATTAGTATTTTAGCTCTTCCATTTGCGATACCCTTAATTATTTTTGGTTGTCTTGCAATGGCTTTTACAACAAAAGGTCCCGTACTTTTTAAGCAAAAAAGAGTAGGGTTGCTGGGTAAGCCTTTTACAATTTTCAAGATTAGAACAATGGTTCACAGTAAAAATGGTTATTTAGACCATACAGTAAAAGGAGATGCAAGAATTACAAAAGTTGGTCAAGTTTTACGCAAAACAAAAATTGATGAACTGCCACAACTTTTGAATGTTTTAAAAGGCGATATGAGTTTAATTGGTCCAAGGCCTGAGAGGATTGATATTGTCGAATACTACTCTAAAGAAAATAACTCATATCAATATAGACATTTGGTAAAGCCTGGAATAACAGGGTGGGCACAAGTTAATAAACCAATGGCTACACCCGAAGAAAATTTAGAGAAATTAGAATACGATTTATTCTACATAAATAATCATTCCTTAAAGTTGGATGTTCAAATTTTAGCAAAAACTGTAGGTGTGGTAAAAAAAATGGAAAGTTTATAATCCCTTTTTTATCATTCATGTCATTTCATCTGCTTCTCATAAACAGTTATTATTTCTAATATAGATGGGTATGTAGTTAATAAGCATTTATCCAATATAATATCATCTGCCCAAATAATTTGTTCAATATCTTCCGATGTTTGAGGTATTAATTTATCAGTACTTAATCCATCCATTTGATACCACCAAGTTTCTTTTAATACATCTTCTTTTAACCATTTGTCGTAATACTCGTGACTTGTAGTGCCTAAGAATTTTTTTATTGCCACATTCTTTAATCCTGTTTCTTCTTTAACTTCCCTAACTGCACATGCTTCAATAGATTCATCTTCATCAAGCTTACCTTTGGGTAAATCCCAATGACTTCTTCTATAAATAAAAAGTATTTGTTTTTTTTCATTTACAACTACCCCGCCAGCGGCAACTATTTTTTTCTTGTACATATCAACAAAAAAAGCGTATTTAATATTAATGAGCAACTAAATTTGCCCAATGAAAAGTGAAACTGCAATAGCTGAGCAATTATTGCACATAAAAGCTATAAAATTAAGTCCAAATAAGCCCTACACTTGGGCTAGTGGTTGGAAAAGCCCTATTTATTGTGATAATAGAAAAGCCTTGTCGTTTCCAGATGTAAGAGATTTTATTAAAAATGAATTGTGTAAAGTAATTAGTTCTGAATTTTCTGATGCTGAATTAATTGCAGGAGTTGCAACTGCAGGAATAGCTTGGGGTGCACTAGCAGCAGACCAACTTAAACTGCCTTTTTGTTACGTACGTCCGAAGCCAAAAGAGCACGGACTAGGAAATTTGGTTGAAGGTTATTACCAAGAAAAACAAAAGGTTGTAGTAGTTGAAGATTTAATTTCAACAGGGAAAAGCAGTATTCAAGTTGTTGAAGCTTTAAGAGCTTTAAATGTGGAAGTGGTTGGAATGGTAAGTATTTTTAGTTACGGATTTAATGAATCAAAGAATGCTTTTGAAAGTATTGGATTAAATGTGGTTTCTTTAACTAGCTATACATCATTATTGCCAGTTGCAGTTGATAAAAATTTGATAACAACATCTGAGCTTGAATTATTAAACAACTGGCGAATCGATCCTTCAAATTGGGGTAAATAATCTTATTAAGAATTTATAAATATATAAAAATGGAACATCAATGTATGCATCAGGGTTCAACAGAATCTATGTACTATGGAACATATTTGCAAATAGAGAAAATTATTGGTAGTCAGTTTCCTGTTAGTTTTCAAAATGGTAATTCTCCAGCACACGATGAAATGCTTTTTATTATAATTCATCAAGCTTATGAATTGTGGTTCAAGCAAATTTTATTTGAGTTAGATTACTGCTCATTAATTTTTTCCAAAGAAAAAATTAATGATAATTCAGAAGATTTAAATTTGGTAAGACACAGGTTGCAACGTGTATCTAAAATTTATCAATTATTAAATCAGCAAGTTGAAATTTTAGACACTATGACTCCACTAGACTTTCTAGAATTTAGAAACTTGTTAACACCGTCATCAGGCTTTCAAAGTAAACAATTCAGGCTTATTGAAGCTAAAATGGGTTTACAAATGAATAAACGACACAACGAAGCTTATTACAAAAGAACAAATGAAGGAGGCTTTACAGAGAAAGATTTTAACCATATTAATGAAGTTGAAAATAAACCATCGATCCAGCAGTTAATAAATAGTTGGTTGGAACGGTTGCCTTTTTTTGACCTAAAATATTGGAACGTTCCAGAAACCAATGATTCAAATAGTTTGCATCCATTTTGGCGACAATATAGAGATGTTTATCAGCAAGGCTTAACAGAAAAAGAGCATCATAAAATTGATGATTTCGATTTTGTTTTTTTTAATAACACTTCAGTTATTAAGTCTGAAGAAGAACAAAATTTGTTGCGAAGTAGTTTTTCTGCCAAAGGATTACAAGCAGCACTATTTATAATGTTGTACAGAGATTTTCCAATGTTTCAAACTTCGTATCAAATACTGGATTCCTTAATTGAAATTGATCATTTAATGGCTACCTGGCGACATAAGCATTTAGTAATGGTAAGAAGAATGATTGGAATGAGAGTTGGAACAGGAAACACTTCAGGAGCAGGCTATTTGGAAGGAGCATTGAACAAACATTTTGTATATAAAGAACTATCAGGCTTATCTACTTATTTAATTGAAAGAAGAAAATTGCCACAACTACCCGAGAAGCTTACAAAAGAACTTGGATTTTATACATATTAACAACAAATAAAAAAAAGAGGCAATGCCTCTTTTTTTTATTTGTCAAATTTTTATTTTAGATTTGTCTAAAATATTTTTTGTGAGTTGCATCCTTACAACATCGGAAGAGAATTATATTAAAGTTATTTATCATTTGCAACAAAAAGATGATAATGTAACAACAAATGAGGTTGCAGATGTTATGAACACTAAAGCAGCCTCGGTAACAGATATGCTAAAAAAATTAAAGCAAAAAAAAATACTTAATTATGAAAAATATCAAGGATTTAGATTAAGTAAATTAGGCGAAAAAATAGCTTTAACAATTATTAGAAAACACCGACTTTGGGAGTTTTTTTTAGTTAATAAACTGCATTTTGAATGGGACGAGGTGCACGAAGTTGCAGAAGAGTTAGAGCATATATCAAGTAAAAAATTAATAGACAGATTAGACATTTTTTTAGGGTCACCAAAGTTTGATCCCCACGGAGATCCAATACCTGATTCTAGTGGAAAAATTCCAATACAAGAGAAAGTGAATTTATGCGATTTGGAAATAAACAAGGCAGCTGAAATATCTGGTGTGGGAAGTCAGAGTAAAGAATTATTAGAACTGCTGAAGCACAAAAAAATTACCATTGGAACAAAGCTTGTAGTGAAAAAAAAGTTTTCATTTGATAATTCTATTGAAGTAAAAATTGATAAAGAACCAGCTTTTAATATAAGCCAACAGTTAGCTCAATCACTTTTTTGTAAAAGCATAAAATAATAGAATGAACAATAAATTTTTGTCGGAAAATTCGTTGAGTGAAGTGCACGAGACTGTTGATACAACTCAACCTAAAAAAGGGTGGAGAAAAATTTTGGCATTTGTTGGACCAGCTTATCTAGTAAGTGTTGGATATATGGATCCTGGAAATTGGGCAACTGATTTACAGGGTGGATCTAAATTTGGCTATCAACTTATTTGGGTGTTATTGATGAGCAATTTGATGGCTTTGCTTTTACAAGGATTAGCTGCAAGGCTTGGGATTGTAAGACGAAGAGATTTGGCACAAGCCAATCGAGAAGCTTATCCTCCATTAATTAACTTTTGTTTATACATACTAGCTGAAATTGCTATTGCAGCTTGCGATTTAGCTGAGGTTTTAGGAATGGCTTTAGGTATTCATTTGTTGTTTCCATCTATTCCAATTATTGGAGGGGTTGCTATTACTGTTTTAGATACTATTTTATTATTATGGCTGCAAAGTTTTGGAATGCGAAAATTAGAAGCATTTATTTTTGCTTTAGTGCTAATAATTGGAGGATGTTTTTTTATAGAAATATTTTTGGCAAAACCTAATATAAGCGAAATTGCAGGTGGTTTTATTCCTTCTAAACTCAACAAAGAAGCACTTTATATTGCAGTTGGAATAATTGGTGCTACCGTAATGCCACATAATTTATACCTGCATAGTGCATTGGTACAAACACGTAAAATTGGTAGTGATAGAATTAGTATAAAAAAAGCACTAAGGTTTAATATGATCGATAGCACCATAGCTTTAAATGCTGCATTTTTTGTTAATGCTGCTATATTGGTTTTAGCTGCTTCAGTTTTTTACAAAACAGGAAATTCTCAGGTTGCTAAAATTGAAGATGCACATCATTTACTAGATGGTTTGTTGGGTACAAAAATGGCTCCTTTACTTTTTGCTGTAGCGTTAATAGCAGCAGGGCAAAGTAGTACTATTACCGGAACTTTAGCTGGACAAATTGTAATGGAAGGATATTTAAAATTTAGAATAAATCCTTGGTTGCGAAGATTAATAACAAGGTTAATAGCTATTATACCTGCTGTACTTGTAATTATTATTTATGGCGACGAAAAAATTGATGCTCTTTTAGTACTAAGTCAGGTAATTTTAAGTATTCAATTAGGTTTTGCAATTATACCCTTAATACATTTCGTAAGTGATAAAAAAACCATGGGTGAGTTTGCAATAAAGCCTATAACGCAAATAATATCTTGGATTGTAGCTATTGTATTAATAGTTTTAAACGGTAATATGGTTATAGATGAAATGAAGGAATTATTTCATCAGCCAGATAAAATATTTGTAAAAATAATTGTCATTTTTTTTGTTTTAATTTTTGTTCTATTATTTGTTGCAATGACATTTTTACCTATTATCAAAAAAAATATAGTAAAGCATTCCGGGAAAATTCATAGTGACTTTAAAAAATTAGCTAACCTGGAAATAGAACCTATTAACAGAATTGCTGTAGCTTTAGACTTTAGTATCAACGATGAAAGTTTAATTGCCAATGCACTTGGGCAAGGTGGAAAAGATGCTACTTATATTTTGTTACATATTGTAGAAAGTGCTTCAGCAAAATATTTAGGAACTGATACTGATGATGAGGAAACAAGAGTAGATAAAGAAAGATTAATTAGCTATGCTAAACAGCTTGAGGATTTAGGCTATAAAGTAGAAACATTCATTGGTTACAGAAATAGAATAAAGGAAATTGTTAGAATTATTACAGAGTCAAGAGCTGAGATGTTAGTTTTAGGAGCACATCACCATTCAGGAATTAAAGATTATTTATTTGGAGAAACTATAGATGCTGTGAGGCATCAAATATCAATTCCAGTATTTATTGTTAATTCATAGATCAATAGAAAAACAAATTTTTTGATAATTTTAAATATATAAAGTGTTTAAAAAAGTTCATCCACTTGCATTTTGGTTTTCAATTATTCTGTTAATATTATTAATAGGCGTTTTAGGTTTTATGGTTATTGAAGGGTTTAGTTTTTTCGATGCTCTTTATATGACAGTTATTACTGTATCAACAATTGGTTATGGAGAAACCAATCCACTGAGTGCTCAAGGAAGGGTATTCAATATTTGTTTTATCATTACCTCTTTCTCGATATTAACCTATGCTTTTGCAACTATTTCACGGTATGTAACCAGTGGGGAAATGCAATTATATTTTAAAAATAAAAAGCTTATGAAACAAGTTGATGCTTTAAACAATCACGTAATTATTTGCGGCTTTGGTAGAAATGGTCAACAAACTGCAAGAACACTTAAAGCACACAAGTTTGACTTTGTGGTAATAGATAGCAGAAAAGAAATGATTGATCTTTGGTTTCAGCACGAAGGAGGGGATTTACTATATATTGTTGGTGATGCTACTGATGATTTAATTTTAAAAAAAGCAGGTATTGAAAAAGCAGGAAGTTTAGTTTGTGCATTGCCAGATGATGCAAATAATGTATTTATTGTTTTATCTGCAAGAGCTATAAACCCAAAACTTAAAATTATTAGTCGTGCATCAAATCATACCTCTGTTAGCAAATTAAAGACTGCTGGTGCCGATAGTATTAGTATGCCCGAATTACTAGGTGGTATTTACATGGCTACACAGGTTAGTAAACCTGTAATTATTGAGTTCATTGAATACTTAACAGGCGAGGAGGGTGAAACTATTAACATTGAAAGCATTGACTATTTAAAACTTCCTCCTGGCATTAGAGATAAGAGTCTGAAAACAATAATGGATTGGAAAAAAACTGGCGTTACTTGTATTGGTGTAAAAGATTTAAATGGTAAATTTTTAATTAATCCTGATAATGAAATTATTATTTCAAATGGAATGAAGGTAATAGTTTTAGGCAATAGAGAACAAATCAATGCAATGAAACATAATGTTGATGAGTATTAATTTTTCTATTTTCAAGATTCCCAACCTTTTTTTAGTTTGTTGTTGTATATATCTAATTCAAGTAAATGATTTTCTATTTTGGCTTTGCTAATTAAATGTTCGTTTTAACGAAATTGTACTTTGGATATTGTATAAAGTAGTGAAAGTTTTGTTAAATTACCTTAATTTTATCGCCTTAATCATAAGAAATTGTAAACTGTAAACTGTTAAGTATTGCTTAACACAATAATTATATACAAATGACAAAAAAAATTACCACCTTTTTTAAGCAAAAAAGTTTGTTATTCACACTTGTTGGATTGTTCTTATTCTCCAATTTTTCCAAATCACAAGTAAATATCAACATAGGTACTGGTACAGCTGGTAACACAGGAACTACTTATCCTTGTGCTTTGCAAGATTACTATGAGGGTTCAAGAATGCAATATTTATATCTAGCATCAGAGTTGAATGCAGCAGGAATGACAGCTGGTAATATAGACAAACTAACATACAATGTTACACAGCTTAATGGTGCAGGATTAATTGAAAATTTGAATATTTCTATTGGACATACAACAGCTACAAGCCTACAAACTGCTGGATGGGATGTTTTTACAGGAGCTGTGAGTTCAGTGCCACAAGCAGATTATACACCAGTTGTTGGTGCAAATACATTTACTTTTTCCTCTCCATTTTTTTGGAATGGTACAGATAATATTTTAATTGAAATTTGTAATGGATCAGCTAGTGCAACGGGTGGTGTTACTTACACCAACAATCCAACAATTCCTTTTACAAGTGGGCTATCATTCAATGGGTCACATACTTTCCGAATAGATAATCAAAATGGGCCATTATGTGGAACGACATCTACAACTAACACAGGTTTGCAAACAGATAGACCTAATCTAACTTTTAGCTGGGCAAAAGCATTGCCTTGTACTGGTGCTCCAGTTGTTGGTACAGTAATTGCCAACCCTACAGTTGGATGTTTGGGTACACCAATTGCACTTAGCTCTGCTGGTGGTACATTAGCTTCTGAGTTATTTTATCAATGGGAAGACTCTGTTGCTACTAGTACTGGTTTTACTCCAAGAATAGGCGATACTGTTAAAAGTGTCTCTGTATTGCAACTACAAACTACTTGGTACAGATTAAAAGTTACTTGTAAGACTACAGGGGATGTTACAATTTCTAATGTTGTAATGGTTACTACACCTCCAACACCCAATGGAATTTATACTATTGATAAAGCAAATCCAACAACATTTCCAACCGGAAGAAATTTCAAAACTTTTAATGATGCTTACAATGCAATGAAATGTGGCATCAGTGCTGCATGTGTATTTAATGTAGTACCAGGTAGTGGTCCTTATGTTGAACAACTAATTGTAAATGGTAAAATACCAAATTCATCTCCAACCAATACAATTACATTTAATGGGAATGGCAATTTTATTCAATTTACATCTACCAATACAAATGAACGTGCTGTCATTAAATTAAAGGGAGCCAAATATTTTATATTCGATAGTTTACAAGTAGATGCTAGCGTGGGTACTTACGGTATAGGTTTTCATTTAATTAATGATGCAGACTCCAATATTATCAGAAATTGCAATATCATTTCATCAGCAACCAACACCACTCAAGGTAGTACTGCTGGTGTTGCAATTAGTGGTGCCGATAATAATGCTCAGGGTTTAGGAAACACATTGTGCGATTTTAATCAAATTCTTAATAATACAATTGCTGGTGGTTATTATGGTGTAACTCAAACAGCAGATTTTGCTGGTGGTGCAAACGGTGGTAATATCATTAGCTTTAATATCATTAAGGATTTTTATAAATACGGAATTTATACTAATGGTAGTTATAATTCTGTAATGGAAGCTAATAAAATAAGCCGTCCAACTCGTACAAATGTTGGTGCTTTTGATGGTATTTATTTTACAGGAAAAAGCAACAGTGCACATGTTTTCAGAAACAGAATATTTTCGCCATTTAAAGCTGTACCAACAAATGCTCAAACTGCAAATGGCATTAATTTAGATAATGCAGGTGCTACTTCTACTTTCGATTATCTAATAGATAATAATCTGATTTACGATTTTGTACACACAGGTGCTCAAACTGGTATTAATAACAATGGTTCTGCCAATGTTCAACTATCTCATAATACTATTTCGCTTGATGATGGTACTTCTACTGCTACATCCACAACTAGAGGATACAATCAAACAGGTGCTGCTGCAGTTAGTGTTGCAATTATTAACAACTTAATTACTGTGGGTAGAGGTGGAACAGGAACTAAGCATTGCATATATTTAGCTTCAGGTTCGGTAGCTCCTGTTTTTGCTGATAATAATGATTACTATATTAATGCTCCTGCAGGAAGCAATTTCATTGGCTTCTTTAATAGTAACCGTTTAACACTCCAAGATTGGCAAACTGCCATGTTGCCTTCCAATAACGATCAAAATGCTTTGTCAATTCAACCTGTTTACTTTCTGCCTGTAACAATACCAATGGACACAGCTAATTTTTCTCCAACTAATGCAGCAATGGATGATAAAGCATTCCCACTAGGAATGACTTATGATATCAATGGACCTATTAATCCTAGAAATGATATTGGCTGTTATGAGTTTATTCCACCTCCTTGTGTACCTGGATCATTAAATGGTGTTACTGAAATTAGAGTACTCAACAGATTAATATTAGGGGATACTACTGTATGTGAAGGAACAGATGTTAAACTAGGTGTAAATGTTGTTGGTCCTTTTGGATCATCACAAACATTCCAATGGGAAAGAGTTAAAAATTTAATTGATCCACCACAAGATTTTGGAGGGCCAAAACTTTTGCCTGACACTACTTTCTCTACCGATGATACCAGTTATTATTACAGATGTAAAATTTCTTGTTTGGGTGTAGATTTCTACACTAACTGGAGATTATTGGGCTCTATATCATCAATGCCAGCTGGCGACTATTATATTAATTCAAATTATCCATTCCCGCCACTTATGGACTCTGATTATGTTTCTGGTGTAGCTGGTGCTCATTTTAAAAACTACAGAAGTGCCGTAAACGCTATGCGTTATTGTGGAATTAAAGGTGTGGGTAATGTTGTATTTAGAGTGGATCCATCATCTGGTCCATATGTAGAGCAAGTTAAAATTGATACTGTTTCTGGTGCCAACTTCGATAGGCAAGTTGTATTCAAAGGGAATAACACTACGCTTCAATTTCCTGTAGGAGCCCCAACGGTTGGTACTGAGAGAGCTGTTGTTAAAATTACCAGAGCAGACTTTATAAATTTGGATAGTATTAATATAGATGCATCTAGTGCAGCTACTTTTGGTTACGGAGTTCAGCTTGTTAATAATGCTGATTCTAACTCTGTTAAAAATTGTACCATCAACCTAAACGATAATTCTCCTTCTGCAAACTTTGCTGGAATTGTTGTAAATGCTACTGATGCTGGAGTAGTAGCTACTGGTAATACACTTTGTGATGGTAATTTATTTGAAAGCAATACAATCAAAGGGGGATATTATGGTATAACTTTAGTTGGAGTTGCTGCTAACCTAATTGAAAATAATAAAGTTTCAAAAAATAAAATACTTGACTTCTATAACACAGGTATATACCTGGCAGGAACCAGAAATACCCTAATTGACAGCAACACTTTTGCAAGACCAACAAGAGCAACAGTAGGTGTTGGTTATGGTGTTAATATTACTAGTGCTGTTACATTGTCTAGTACTATTTCTAATAATAGATTTACAAATTTTTATGGGGGACAACCTGCTGGATCAGGCGGAACCTATGGTGTATATTTTAATGCTGTTGATGCAACTGCGGGTAATGAAAACTTTGTTTATAATAATGCATTTTATAACTTAAATGGCACTGGAGTTGTTTACCCATTGTACAATAATGGTTCAGACAATGTTTTCTATTATCATAATTCAATTGCAATAGATAATCCAACTGTAGCCGCAACTGGTGGTGCAGCAGGATTTTACCAAACTACTACTGCAACAGGATTACAGTTTAAAAACAACATTATACATATTACACGTGGTGGACCTGCTGTAAAGCATTGTATTAATTTATCAACAGCTGCTACTGCAACAAGTTTTGAAAGTAATAATAATGTATTGTACGTTGATGCTGGTGTAACTAATGGTTACATTGGTAACTTAAGTGGTAACAGACTTTCATTAACAGATTGGCAAAATTCAAGAACACCAATGCTGGATAGTTTGTCGTTTAACTACGACCCTTTATACACCGATGTTGCCAATGGTAATTTAAAACCGCAATTTTACTTAATAGATAATAAAGGTGTTAATGTTGGTGTTGCCACTGATATAGAAAGTAATCCTAGACCTTTGCCTCCTGGTACTAAACCAGATATTGGAGCTTGGGAATTTACTGCACCAACCTGTCCTACACCATTGTTGGCAGGTACAGCAAGTGTTAATCCATCTTCAGGTATTTGCCTTGAAGCTCCAATTAGATTAGATTTAACTGGTAATTCGCCTGTTGGACAAATTTATTTCCAATGGCAAGATTCTATAGCTGGAGGAAATTGGCAAAACCTTGGACCAATTAAATATTCCACCATTTATGATACAATTTCATCTGTAAGAAATTACTATCGTTGTATTGTTACCTGTGCTGCAACTGGAGCTTCTGTGGTTTCAACAGTAACATCAGTAACTTTAAATACCATCATGCCTGCTGGAACTTACACAATTGATAGCTCAATGGCTACCAACTATACCGGCATTCCTGGTCAGAATTTCAATACATTTAACGAAGCGGTATCTGCTATGCAATGTGGTATTCTTGGTTCTGTAGTTTTTGACGTTAAAAAAGGAACATATAACGAACAAGTAAGAATACCTTATGTAGCTGGTACTTCCCCTTCAAAAACCATTACTTTCCAAGGTAACAATGGTGTAGCTGCTGATAAAATATTGACTTGGGCAAATGCAGATGCTATTAACAATTATGTATTACGTTTTGATAGCTGTACCTATGTAACATTCAAGAATATTACAATTAATAATACCAATCCAACTTATGGAAGGGTGGTTGATTTTGTTGTAAGAGCATCTAATGATAATTTATTAAATTGTGTAATAAATACATTGCCAGTATTTGGTACTGCAACTACACAATCTGCAGTCTTCTCTAGCCCAACAAAAGGTACTAACTTAGTTATTAAAGGAAATACAATTAACGGAGGAGCTAATGGAATTTACTTTGCAGGAACATCTGGTAATGCTACAAGTGTAGTAGCCACTACAGGTCACTTAATTGACAGTAATATCATCAGTGGCAATTTTGGTGCGGGTATATTTGTACAATTCAATACTAAACTAACAGTAAGTAGAAATACAATTGATTTTAATGGTCCTGCTGCTAATGGAACAGCTGGTATTTATGCAAATTACTGTGATACTGCTTTTAATTTAGTAAATAACAAAGTTAATATCAACAATACTACATTAGCTGTAAATGGTATTCAATTGCAGAACTGTCGTTCAACTACTGCCGTAGTTTCTAATGTAAATGGAAATGAAGTATATGCAAATAGTGGAAATGCAGGAACAATTAATGGAATTTATATTACAAGCTCAAGTGTTGTAGACGTAAAAAATAATGTGGTTGTAGTAAATAGTGCAGCTACAACTGGTGCTTATGGAATTACTAACTTCAATAACGCTGGTGCCATTAATTATTATCATAATAGCGTAAGTGTTGGTGTTGCATCTACAACAAGTGCAGCAGCACAATTAACACAATCAACAACAGTTCCTATATCTGTTCAAAATAACATTTTCTCAAATAAAGGAGGTGGTAGAGCTATTTATATGAATAACGCTGGCAATTTTACTTCTGACTATAACATGTTACACACTTCCGGTACAAATTTGGTTGTTGCTGGCACAACTAATTATACAGGAATTTTTAATTGGCAAAAAGCCTCTGGAAGAGATAAATGGTCTATCAATTATCCTCCTGCGTTTATAAGTAGTACAGATTTGCACCCTGATTTGAATAATTCAGATGTTTGGGCTATGCACGGCAGAGCTATTCAAATAAAAGGAAATGTTACAGATATTAATGGTAATTACAGGCCAGATTCATTAACTGCGGGTGTGCCAGATTTGGGAGCTTATGAGTTTTTCCCAATTGCACAACCAACTGCAATGGCTGCTATACCTGCTACACCAAGTGCTAATACTGAACAGGTATTTTATTTTGGCTCCGATACTGCCATGCGAATTCGATGGGGCAATAGCCCACCTCCAAGTGTACAAGTGAAAAGATTTTCAGGTGTAGTACCTCCTAATTTAAACCCTAAGTCATCTCAAGATTCTATGTTCTTCTACACACAGGTAGAAATACCTGGTGGTGGTAGCTATTTTGGAGATGTTAAAACCTACTATATTGCTCCTTGGTTAGGTTCAATACCTGAAAATTGTAGTGAGTATCAATTGGGCTTGGCAAAAACGACTCCTGGTAATAAATGGGGCGTTGGATATGCAAGTAGAAATAATATTCCAAAGAAAATGGTGTACGAAAACAATGTTACTTATTTTGATAAGTTTTCAGGATTGTGTAATCCTTATGCACCACCACCACCACCTTGTAGTGATACAAGTAACTCAGGTAAAGAGTTTTGGTTAGCTTATCCTGCAAACCAATTGGCAGGTGGAGAAACATATCAACTGTACTTAAGCACCAATAATGAAGCAGCTTATGTTACAGTCTCTATTCCTTGTCTTGGTTGGGTTAGAACATATAATATTCCACCAAATACGGTACAAGTGAGTGATATTTTACCACAAGCAGCACGTCATCAAGCTAGTGGAAAGTATTGTGATGGTATAAATATTACAAGTGATGTTGCCATTGTTGCTTATGCACATTGTTGGGGTTCTACTTCTTCAGGTGCTACTATGTTAATGCCTACTTGTACCTGGGGCTATGATTATAAAATGTTAGGATTCCATCAGGATTGGGGTGGCTTTAGTTTCTCATCATATTTTGTAGTGGCTAAAGAAGATAATACTAAAATTGCTATAGCCAATACAACAACTCCATCTGGTGTGCCAGTTACCACAGATATTGTACTAAACAAAGGTGAATGGTATCAAGTATTAGCTGCATCGAGTACTGCTGATTTATCTGGTAGTTCTGCAACATCGATACCAAATGACCAAGGAAAATGTTTACCTTTTGCATTCTTTAGCGGCGATACTCGAACTTTGAATAGTAAGCCTTGTGGCGGTGGTGGTGATTTTGCAATTAGTCAAAATTTCCCTGGTAGTGCTTGGGGTAAAAAATATTTAACTGCACCTACTTCCAGAAGCACAAGTGCTGGAGCGTATCAAGCTAATTTATTTAGAATTGCATTGAAAGATGCTAATCAAAATATTTATGTTAATGGTACTCAGATTTATCCAACGATGACTACCACTCCAGTTGGTGGATTTACTGGTAGAAATGTAAGTACTACGCTTATTCCGGGTACTAATATTCCTGCTTATGTAGAGTTCTTATTAGACTCTGCTAGTTATCTTACATCTGATAGACCAATGTTGGTTTGTCAGTTTATGAGTGGTGCTTGTAGTGGGGTAGGTGACCCTGATATGGCGTTTATCAGCCCACTTGAACAAGGGATTAATAAAATTAGTTTTTACACTAACACAGTTGAAACTATATCTGCAAATGTTCTTACATTAGTTGGTTCTTCCAATGATATACCTTCTATATGTGAGGTTACTACTGGACCTTGTAATCCTACAACTTGGACTAAAATTGCTCCACATCCATATTTTCCTGGAAAAAGTGTATATATCAAACATTGGCCAACTTCTGCCAAGCGACAAGTAACTGTTGAAGGCGATTCAACTTTTACTGCTATTACTTATGGTTTGGGTAGTGTTGAAAGTTATATGTACAATGCAGGCACTAACATTATAAACTTGAATATTGGAGGTGGTATTAAAAATGATACAACAGGTTTAGATCCTGTTCCTGATTTATATAACTGTTCTAAAACACCATTTAAAATAACTACTAGATTCCCATTGTTACCGGATTCCATCACTTGGAAAATAAGCGGTATTCCTGGTATACACCCTAATCAAGATGTTACTATTAAAAAACCGTACGTTTCTTACCCTGTAGTAACTGTAAAACCAAATGGTGATTCAGTTTATACATTTACCCTGCCAGGTGTTTATATTACTGATAATCCGGGTTACTTTACTTTGGTAACCAAATGGTGGCATCCAGATATTGAAGGTTGCGATAAAAAACGTGAAGACCAACAATTTATTCAAGTAGTGGCATCTCCTAAAGTTGGTTTTACTTATTCGCCAAATCCTATTTGTCCTAACACTATGGTTAATTTTGTTGCTGACTCATTAGATGAAATAACCGGTATTAAAGTAAAAAATTGGGCTTTCACTTCAAATCCTTATGGTATTAATACAGGAGTTCAAACCAGCAATTCAACTGCTTACTTCTATGCAAATTCAGGAACAGATACAGTTAACGTAAGGGTTAAAATGGAAGATAAATGTATTGGCGATTCTGCATTGGTGTTAACCATTAATCCATATCCAGTAGTATCGGTATTAAACGATTCAATTCATTTATGTGCTAGTGCTACCGCAAACATCAATATTCAAGCACCATTAGCTGGGGCTACTTATACTGTTTATCCAACTGCAACTGGCGGAACAGCTATTACCAGTGGAGATGGTTTAACACCTTTCTCTTTCCCTAATATGACCAGCGATAGTGCATTCTATATTGAATGTGTGTCTGCCACTGGTTGTGTAAGTGTGGATAGAAAGAAAGTAAAAATTACTGTAACACAATTCCCAATAGCAACAGCAACTCCTGCAAGTATTACTGCTTGTATTGGTACAAGTGCTACATTTAATGTGGCTGCTCCAGTAGCCAATGCTATTTATACCTGGTTCGATGCTGCTACTTTAGGAAATACATTAGCAACAGGAAATTCATTAACCATTAATCCTGTTACTGCAGATGCCAGCTATTATCTTGAAACATCATTGAATGGTTGTGTAAGTATTGTAAGATTCCCTGTAACCTTAACTGCTGCTACCACACCAAGTTTGGCAGTAGTAAGCAATGCAGTTACTGTATGTAGTGGAGATGCTGCTACATTTAGCATTGCCAGCCCAGATGCTACAGTTACTTATAATTGGTACACGGCTTTAACTGGCGGCACAGCCACAACAGGAACAAGCTACACCATAAACCCTGCAACATCAAGTGCTTCATATTTTGTAAGTGCAACTTCTGTAAATGGCTGTACTACATCGCCACGTTTACAAGTAGATTTAACTGTAACACAAAGACCAGTTGTTTCTGTAGTTGCCCCTAATGATGTAACTATTTGCAAAGGAACTACCCAAGTATTTACCGTTCAAAATCCTGTTGCTGGAGCTACCTATTCTTGGTACAATGGTGCTAGTGGTGGTACTGCTTTGGCTACAGGTACAAGCTTTACTACACCACCTGTAAATGCAGTAGCAACTTATTATGTAGATGGAACTACAAGCAATGGTTGTACAAGTATTAGCAGAGCTACAGTTAAAGTTTCGCCTTTAGATTTATTGGCAAAACCAATATTTGTAACTGTAGATTCTACAAAAACAAATGAGATTACATTTGGTTGGACTGCTGTAACTGGTGCTGTTTCTTATGCTATTTCGATAGATGGGGGTGCTTATGTTGCACCAAATGGTATTCCTACACCTTTAAGTCATACTTTACAAAACTTAAACCCAGGAGAAAGACATAAAGCCACGGTGATGGCAATTGGTGTAAATGTTTGTCAAAATAGTATTTCCGATACTGCTTATGGTAAAACAGTTGCCAACAAAACTTATTATCCAAATTCATTTACGCCAAATGGAGATGGTAAAAATGATAATTTAGTAATTTGTGGTTCATCAATTAAAGAATTGAAATACGCTGTTTATAATCAATATGGCGAAAAAATTTGGGAAACAACATCAGCAACTAGTAATGGAATTGGATGCTATACACTTTGGGATGGTACGCAAAGAGGCGTTCCTCAGCCAAGTGGTGTGTACATTTTTGCAAGCAGGATTGTATTCCTAGATGGAAAAGTAGAGGAGCAAAAAGGAAGTATTAATTTAATTAGATAATACTTCAAAATATAGTATTCATTAACAACTGTAGAGACTTACTAATATGTATGTCTCTACAGTCATTATAGGAAGTAGTTCTTTAAGGCAATAAATAGTTACAATTTTGTACAGGTATTTTTTTCTTTGTACAAAGTGTACGAATGTCTGGTGCTGGTGCACGAATGATTGGTGCAGGTGCACGAATGTTTGGTGCTGGTGCAAGAATGATTGGTGCTGGTGCACGAATGATTGGTGCAGGTGTACAATTGATTCGTTCTCTGGTTTACTTGCATTGGAATAATTAACAGAGGTAAATTAAGGTTTAATGAACTGAATGTCTTGATAAATAAAATAAGGTATCATTTTCCAACCTTTAACGAAACATTCGAGGTATATACAATAGAAGATTTAACAAATAATTATGATTAGAATGACAAGGTTTTTAGCATTAGTTGTATGTTTTTTAGCAAGCATATCCGCTTTTTCTCAAAAAATTTCTAATAAAGGAAAAGATTTTTGGGTAGGGTATGGGCATCATCAGTTTATGGAAACGGCAACTGATAATAGTATGAATATGACGCTTTATTTAAGTGTGGAGGATTTACCTGCTGGCTTAACCTATGCCACTGTTACAGTTACTATTGATAGCAGCGGATTTACACCTGCTCTTTGGTGGAAAAGAACCTATCATATTGCAAAAAACACAGTAATTTCTATTGATAATAGTGCAACACCTGCTTTTAGTTTTTCACCTGCCGCTGCTTTATCTTGGGGTCCCATTCCAAAAGGACCAGTTAACGCAGCAGCCAGCAACACTTCAACTTCTTTTGATGCTCGTTTATATACCGATGTTTGTCCTGCTGGTACGGGAGGCTTTGGATTGTTTAGAAAAAAAGGGATTCATATTACAAGCGATGTAGAAATTGTTGCTTACTCTCATATTTATGGTAGTGTATCTTCAGGTGCAACAATGCTTTTACCAACTACTTCTTGGGGTTATTCCTACACAACTATCAATAGCAGACAGGGTGATGCTGCTGGTGCTTATAACTTTTTTTATGTACTAGCCCAAGAAGATAATACCAAAGTAAAAATTACTGGCTCGCAAGCACCACGATACAAAGCTGGCTGTACGTTTGTGCCACCTACTGCTGGCGTTCCATTTTATGTAACATTAAACAAAGGACAAATTTTTCAATATGTTGGCGATGCAGATGCTGCAGGAAACGGGGTTCAACTTACTGGCTCTCGTGTTGAATCTGTGCCAAACTCACTAGGTCAATGTAAAAAAATTGCTGTATTTGCAGGTAGTAGCAGAACAAGTGGAGAAGATGATGGAGGTTGTAGTTCATCTAGCAGAGATAATGATATGCAACAATGTTTTCCAGAACATACTTGGGGGAAGCGATATTTAGCTACTCCTTTTGCTACATCTAGTGGTTCAAATATTAATGCGAATGTTTTTGCTGGTTCATCTTATAAAATTGTCTGCCAAGATACAGGTACAAGGGTTAGAATCAATGGCGGTCCTATCATCAATATTCCTTTAGGAAGTTACTACCAATTTACCAATGCTACACCCAATTATATTGAGTCTAACAAACCTATTATGGTGGGTCAGTTTATGACAAGTGGAAACTGTGGTACAGGACAAGGCGACCCTGCTGTTGTTTATTTAAGCCCATTAGAACAAGCTATACCTAAAGTTGGTTTATATAGAAATACCAAAGAGTCTATAACTGCCAATTTTGTTAATATAGTAGTGCCAGATGCAGGTTATAATTCTTTAAGAATCGATAATCAAGGTCCTCCACTATTTGGTGGTAATAGTGCTACCATTCAAATTCCCAACTATGCCGGGGCTCCGGGGTTTTCGGGTTATAAAATGGTTATTAAAGGTTGGCCAGCAACAAGGGCACAAACTTTAATAAAATGTGATACTAATTTTAATGTAATTACTTATGGATTGGGTGGTGCTGAAAGTTATGCCTATAACGGTGGTGCTTATTTCAATAATTTAAGAGCCGTTGGAGATCAATGGAATCCAAAAGACACAACCAAGAATCAAGATTCTATAAATATTAAAGGACACAATCAGGCTTATTACTCCAATCAAGTAGCCAGCCCGGTTTTATTAAGACTAATTTGTGGAGATTCTGTTAAAATTATTTCATGGAATTTTAGTCAAACAATAGATACTAATAAAATAACTATTATAAACAAAAGAACTGGTTTAGCAAATAAGAACTTAGTAGATTACCACCCTGTGGTTTTAACTTCAAGTTTAGTAAATGGAAAAAGAACAAATTACAAGTATCAGTGTCCAGATACAATGCTAATTTATCGAAAGAATTTGACTACCTCAGTGCCTCCATTGCAATTAGATACTTTTTATGTTCCAGTGACTGTCCATTCCATAGATTCTGTACAATTATATACTGCACCAGTAAATAGCTGTAATGGTAGTTATGGCTCATTAGGAGATACTATACCAATAAATTATTCAATAACAAATGGCGGTGGAATTACAATCATAGCAGATGTACCTGCTTGTGGCACTGACTCAACAGCCTTTAAGGGCCCGGATTCCATCAACTTTGGAATATTAAGGGAAAAAATTGTAAGTTGGAATTGGCTATTTGAGGATGGGTCTACATCTCAATTGCAAAATCCTATTCGAGTTTTAACGAAAGATACTAATAAAGTAAAATTAGAAGTAATAACATCTTCTGGACTAGTATCTGTAAAGTTAGATACTGTTTACAGTGGCTTTAAAGTAAAGTTTTCAGCTCCGGATAAAGTATGTGTTAATCAACCAGTCAGGTTAATTGATTCTACAAATCGAACAAATATTGATAG
The DNA here is from genome assembly GCA_964615145.1 of uncultured Chitinophagaceae bacterium. Taxonomy (GTDB): domain Bacteria; phylum Bacteroidota; class Bacteroidia; order Chitinophagales; family Chitinophagaceae; genus CAIVPM01. Next base: position 47,695 of record CAZTOP010000006.1, on the reverse strand, counting down.
TTGTATTTGGGGTTTTGGTGGATCAACACGTTTCTCCGATCCATCGTGCCAACCATTTCAATATACTTTCACATCACCTGGTACTTATGTTATTTGGCATACCATTTCGCTTTTGACACCTTGTCCTATAGATACAGCTTTCAAAACAATCATTGTTTCTAGTAAAAGATACCCAGAGATTCAGTACACAAATCCTTGTGCAGATACCACAGGAATTGCTAATTTTAATGCTAACTTAGGTGTGGGTGGTGTGCCAATAAAAAATTATTTATGGAATTTCGGACAACCAAGTTCCGGTGCTGCAGACTCATCTAAAATTAATCCCACTACCCATAATTATGGCGTTGAAGGCGACTATGTTGTAAGGCTAAATGTTATTGATACTTTAGGATGTTTGGGAGATACAACACAAACTATTGCTATAAAAATAAAACCTAGTATTTATTTTAAATCATTACCAGTAAAATATTGCATAAACAACGGTTCAATTTCATTTGCAAGCTTAGCAGGTTGCTATAATCAATCTAAAGTATTAGGAGCGGGTGTTTTTAGTGGTCCGGGAATTGATGCATCAGGAAATTTTGACCCAATTGCTGCTGGAACTGGAATAAATACAATTTGGTATGTATATACAACAAGTAAAGGTTGTAAAGATTCGTTGTCTCAACAAATTAATGTTGTAGATAAACCTACTGTAGCTTTTGACTATACACAAGGTTGCTTACCTAAAGATGGTGTAGCCCAGTTTACAAATTTTACTAGCCTAGGTTTTAGTTTTCTTTGGAATTTTGATGATGCTGCACATTCAACTACATCAAATCCTAATATAGTTGATTCTATTAATCCAAGTCACGTTTTTGCAAATACAGGTTTGCATAATGTAAAATTATACGCCGAAACTGCAGATGGTTGTAAAGACTCTTTAACAAAAGCTATAACATTTAGTGTAACCCCAGATGTTCGTTTTGCACCTATTACCAGTGTTTGTGAAAATCAGGTTAATGTAAATGTTGCTTTGGGTTCAGTTGCTAACGGAGTTATGGGAATGGATAGCATTTACTATGGTCCTGGAACTACCAGTTCTGGAACATTGAGCCCAGCCATTTCAAGTTGGGGAAATCATACTATTACTTATGTTTACACTTCTACAGGAGGTTGTAAAGATTCAGCTACACAAACCATACTTGTAAAAGCCAGACCAAGGTTAGGATTTGCTTATCCTGCAGGTTGTTTACCAGCCAATGGTAATGTACAGTTTACTGACACTACTAAACTGCCTGATGGACAAACTATTCAAAGTTGTGGTTGGACATTTGGTGACCCTAATGCTACAACTTCCAACCCAAATACAGCGTCAGTTTGTAGTCCAAGCCATAATTTTAATTACGGTACTTATATAATATATCATACTGTAACTTCATCATTAGGTTGTGTTACAGACACCACCTTTACAGCTAATTTTAGTGTATCGCCTGATTTATTTTACAACGCTATCACTCCAGTTTGTGAAAATTTAACAACGTATAGTGTTGCTAATGCAGGTAGTAATAATTTAGCTGCAGCACCTGGCTCGGGTGTTTATCAAGGGGCAGGAATAATAAATACTAATACAGGTGAATTTAATCCAAATTTGGCAGGTGCCGGAACACACCCAATATATTATGTATTTACAGCTACAAGTGGTTGTGTGGCAAGAGATACACAAACCGTTGTAGTAAAACCAAGACCTAAAGGTCAATTCACATTTACACCAAATACAGGTTGCTTAAACAGTTTGGGAACTGTACAATTTAACGCAGGTGGAATTTCTATTGCATCGCCTGCATCTATTACAAACTACACTTGGAATTTTGGAGATGCAAGTACAAGTGGAACAGGTGTAAGCCCAACACACAATTACAATGATGGAACTTACAACATTGCATTGAACATTCAAGCAAATAATGGTTGTAGCTTTGATACATCCATGAGCCAAACATTCAGTAAAACACCAGACTTAGCTCCATTGCAACAAGGTGATACTTGCGAAAATATTGGTATTATTACTTTAAGAACTCCAGCAATATTAAATGGAGCTATTGGTAGCGGTGTATTTAGTAGTTACAAAAATGCAGTTACAAATGCTACATTAGGTACTTATGATCCAAGTATTGCAGGATATGGTATAGATACTATTTACTACAACTTTACTTCAACAGGAGGATGTACTGCACAGAGAAAATTAGCGATTAATATTTTAGGCAGACCAAGAGGTGGATTTAGTTTCAGCCCTAATACAGGTTGTTTAAATTCAGCAGGCTTTGTACAGTTTACAGGTAATATTTCTGTTCCAAATTCATCGGTACAAACATATACTTGGAATTTTGGCGATTTAAGTGCTGCAGGCTCTGGGGTAGCTCCAACACACAATTACAATGATGGAACTTACACTATTGCATTAAATGTTAAAGGAAATAATGGTTGTAGCTTTGATACATCCATGAGCCAAACATTCAGTAAAACACCAGACTTAGCTCCATTGCAACAAGGTGATACTTGCGAAAATATTGGTATTATTACTTTAAGAACTCCAGCAATATTAAATGGAGCTATTGGTAGCGGTGTATTTAGTAGTTACAAAAATGCAGTTACAAATGCTACATTAGGTACTTATGATCCAAGTATTGCAGGATATGGTATAGATACTATTTACTACAACTTTACTTCAACAGGAGGATGTACTGCACAGAGAAAATTAGCGATTAATATTTTAGGCAGACCAAGAGGTGGATTTAGTTTCAGCCCTAATACAGGTTGTTTAAATTCAGCAGGCTTTGTACAGTTTACAGGTAATATTTCTGTTCCAAATTCATCGGTACAAACATATACTTGGAATTTTGGCGATTTAAGTGCTGCAGGCTCTGGGGTAGCTCCAACACACAATTACAATGATGGAACTTACACTATTGCATTAAATGTTAAAGGAAATAATGGTTGTAGCTTTGATACATCCATGAGCCAAACATTCAGTAAAACACCAGACTTAGCTCCATTGCAACAAGGTGATACTTGCGAAAATATTGGTATTATTACTTTAAGAACTCCAGCAATATTAAATGGAGCTATTGGTAGCGGTGTATTTAGTAGTTACAAAAATGCAGTTACAAATGCTACATTAGGTACTTATGATCCAAGTATTGCAGGATATGGTATAGATACTATTTACTACAACTTTACTTCAACAGGAGGATGTACTGCACAGAGAAAATTAGCGATTAGAATTCTTGGCAGACCTAGAGGACAATTTACATTCACTCCAAATACTGGTTGTTTAGATGTTACAGGTTTGGTAAAATTCAATGCAAATGGTATATCAGTTCCAGGCTCATTTGTTCAAACATATAATTGGCAGTATGAAGCTAGTTTGGCTCCGGTTAGTGCTGGTGCTACACCTAGTTATACTTATGCCGATGGTACTTATGATATTAAGCTTAATGCTATTGGTTTTAATGGTTGTAGTTTTGATACAATGATGACTCAAAAATTCAGCCGTACACCATCTTTGGATCCAATTGTAATAACAAATGTTTGCTCTAATTCTTCAGCATTCCCTATAAATCCTCCTGCAGTAAATAATGGAGTTTTGGGTAATGCAGGTACATTTAGTAGTTTTAAAAACGCAATTGTAGGTGCAAACACTTATGATCCGGCATTGGCAGGTTATAGCATTGATACAGTTTACTATAAGTTTACTGCTTTTAGTGGTTGTGAAGCAACTGTAAAAAAAGTGGTGAATATTTTCCCTGTACCAAAGGCAGTCATTAACGTTAAGCCTTATGTATGTATCGATTCAGTTGTTACTTTTAAAGATTTCTCTACACTTGCAACAGGAAGTATTAGCACCCGAAATTGGGATTTTGGAGATGGTAGTGCTGTTGTTGTAAATCCAATGGGCAATATAATAACTCACGGATTCCCTGCTACACAAGCATATAGTGTTACTTTAACTGTAACAAGCGATAGTGGTTGTGTAGCTACTGCACAAGTAGATGTAACAGCACGTCCAAAACCAGTTGCACAATTCAAGTATAATCCAATAGTTTGTATGCCAAATGGTACTGCGTTCTTTACCAACCAATCATCAGTTGCTGCTAATGGTGGCACTTTAACTTATGCTTGGACATTTGGAGATCCTAATGCAAATACATCAAATCCTAATACTTCAAGTTTGAGTGATCCTAGACACATGTACAGTACCATTCAATCATATCCAATAAAATTAGTTGTTACAACTAAGCCATACAACTGTCAGGATATATTTTATGATACCTTATATCCAAAAGAACCTTTCTTTAATAAACCAATTGCTAAGTTTGGAGTATCAAAGGATACACTTTGCGAAAATGAGCCAAGTTATTTTACCGATTCAAGTTCTGCTCCTAATAGTAGTTTATTTAGCTGGACCTGGAATTATGGTGATGGTTCAACTCCAAATACCACAACAGTACCATACTCAACATATTCTTATCCTTTAGCAGATTCTTTTAAAGCATCTTTAACAGTAAGAAATACCGAGCTATGTGAATCTGACCCTTATTATTTAGACGTGTTGGTGTATCCTCAGCCACAAATAGATTCAATGAATCAAATAATTGTGCTTCAAAATACAATTGTACAATTCAATCCAACTGTTGCAGATACTACAGGAATTCAATATTATTGGACTGCTTTAATGCCTCCTTACAGCGTTGCAGGATTGTCTAATCCAGATACATTGTATCCTTATTTAACTGCCACCCAAACTCAAGGATATATTTTAAATGCTATTGGAAAAGGAAATTGTTATGCTTCTAGGGTTCAATATGTTAAGGTATTAGAAAAAATTGTTATTCCAAACGCCTTTTCTCCAAATGGTGATGGTATTAATGATACCTGGAAAATAACCAGCTTAGGCGATTATCCTGGAGCAACCTTAGATATTTTTGATAGGTATGGAATGAAGGTAAAACATCTTTCAGGTAATATCATGGAATGGGATGGTACTTTAAATGGAACACCTATGCCAGTAGCAACTTATTACTACATTATTGATCCTGGAAATAAATTAGAAAAAATAACTGGTTGGGTAGTGTTGTTAAGATAAAAATATTCTTTCAATAAACTTAAAAAGGTTGTTCAATATTTTGAACAACCTTTTTAAGTTTTATACTTACAACCCGAAATTGCCTATCGTTTGCATAAAAACTGCAATTATTCTATCAAAAAAACTGCTGTTTCTTATTACAAATGAAGACCTTTGTCATCTACACATTTTAACGATAAATTATGAAAATAATGAAGATGCTTGCCTTTGTTGCTGCTATTTTTTGTTGTAGTTTGTTAAATGCTCAAACTAATAACTTTACTGTAAAAGGGAAAGTAGTAAACGACTCAACTGGAAAACCATTACAATCAGCCTCAATTAGTGTATCTGGAACAAAAAGAGGAACTACCACTGATATAGATGGGAAATTTACTATTAAAGTTCCTGATGATGGAAAGTCACACAAGCTTATTGTATCTTATCTGGGATTTACAAGTAAAGAAATTACTGTAGTGGGTGATGCTACAGTAACTGTAAAGCTCAATGAAAAAGCAAATGATGATGCAGGTGAAATAATTATCCAGACTGGTTATGGTGGCGGAATTAAGAAAAAGGAACTTGCTGCTTCTGTTTCTACAGTTGGAGCTAAAGATTTAAAAGATATTCCAGTAAACTCAGTTGCAGAAGCTTTAAACGGTCGTTTAGCAGGAGTAACTGCAACAACTGCAGAAGGTAGCCCTGATGCTGAAGTAAAAATTAGAGTTAGGGGTGGAGGTTCAATTACTCAGGATAATTCTCCTTTGTATGTAATCGATGGTGTTATTGTAGAAAATGGATTAAATAATGTTGTTTTACAGGATATTCAAGACATTAGTGTATTAAAAGATGCTGCTGCTACAGCAATTTATGGTGCAAGAGGTGCAAATGGTGTTATTGTTATTACAACAAAAAGCGGAAAATCTGGGAAATTACGTGTAAGCTACAACAGCTATTATGGGTATAAATATTTGCCTAAAACTCTGGGTGTAATGAATCCGGATGACTTCATTATGTATATGTACGAACGTTCAAGAACTAGTGCAACAGAAATCAGTACATTTTCATCAACTTATGTTAGTACTTGGGATAGCGTTCAAAATTTTTCAAAATATAAAAATGTTCAACCTATAAACTGGCAACAAGATGTACTAGGGCAAAGAGGGCATACCATGCAGCATAATATTGGGGTATCTGGTGGTAGTAAAAAAGTTACTTACAACTTTGGTTATACATTTCAGGACGATAAGGCAATTGTACTAAATTCATCATACAAACGTCATCAGTTAAATGCAAAAACAAACTTTAAAATTACTTCAAAATTAAAATTGGATTTATCTGCCAGATACACCAATCAAAATGTTTATGGTGCTGGAACATCTGATGACAGAGGAACCTCTTTTAATAGATTAAGACAAACTGTAAAATACAGACCATATATTCTTCCAGGAGAAAAAGTAGATGAAGTTGATCCAGCGGATGATCCAGTTGGAAATGGTCTTTCTCTTGTAAATCCAATCAAACTTTCAAATCAGGAATATAAAAGGAAAACAACAAATGCATATAACATAACCGCTGCATTAACTTACAATATCAACAAGCGTTTAAGCTTTAAATCAACTTTTGGAATTGATAATAGTTTGTTAGAGGTAAGGGCTTACAATGATTCTGTTACTCCTTTGGCAAATATTCAAAATGGAAGAAACCCAATGTTATCCTATGATTCACTTAGAAAAAAATCTTGGGTTAACAGCAACGTGTTAACTTACTCAATAAAAAACTGGAAAGGGAAACACGATTTAGACATTTTACTTGGGCAAGAAACCAGAGAGCTAAAATCCTATTACACCGGAGCTCAGTATAAAAATTTAAATAAAGGTTCAAATAAAGATTCTTTATTTAATAATTTGAATAATTTAGGAGCACCATCTATAGGTTATTCACCTTCAGTCTTATCCCAAGGTTACAGTCCAGGACATTATGATGAAACCAATGTGTCCTTTTTTACAAGAATTGGATATACATACAACAAAAAATACATTTTTAACTTTGTAGTAAGAGCAGATGGATCATCAAAATTTGCCGAAGGTAGTAAATGGGGATATTTCCCATCTGCATCAGCAGCGTGGAGAGTTTCAAATGAAAAGTTTTTTGAGAAAGTTAAGTTTTTTGACGATGTTAAATTTAGAGCAGGATTTGGTTCAAATGGAAATTCAAGAATTGGTGATTATTTGTTTGTCCCAATTTTTGCCTCTAATCCTTATATATATGGTTTGAGTGGAGTACCAGTGAATGCTTGGACATCAACTGGTTTAGTAAACAAACAAATCAAATGGGAATCTACAGTTAATAGAAACATTGGTTTAGATTTAGTTTTCTTGAAAAAACGTTTAGAATTGTCTGTTGATTACTATTACAACACATCAAAAGATTTATTGTTAAATGCTAAAATTGCACCAACATTTGGTTATACCGACCAAATTCAAAATATTGGAAAAACTAAAAGTAGTGGCTTCGAAATTCAGTTGAATGCCTTTATTATGCAAAAGAAAAATGGGCTAAACTGGAATGCCAACTTTAATATGTCATTCAACAAAAATGAAATTGTTGAATTAAATAATGGTTTAGACCATTATTTTCCAGATCCAAGTTGGGGCGTTTCTGGTCAACCAGCAGATTATATAGTTAAAGTGGGGCAGCCGGTAGGGGCAGTTTGGGGTTTTGTAACAGATGGTTTTTATAAAGTAGAAGATTTTGACTTTAATCCAACTACTCAAGCATATACTCTTAAAACTGGCGTTGTAAATAATAAAACAGCAGGAACTCCTCAACCAGGAACAATCAAATTTAAAGACTTAGATAACAGTGGAGATGTAACAAACACAGATGGAGATAAGCAAATTATTGGAAATACAAATCCTAAATTTACTGGGGGTATTAATCAGCAGTTTTCATACAAAAACTTTGATGCAAGTATTTTTATAAATTTCTCTTACGGAAATGATATTTATAACGCAAATAAAATCGAATTTACCAATGGATACACACCAAACTCAAATTTACTATCTATCATGAATAATAGATGGAGAACAGTAAATGATCAAGGTATTGTAGTAACTGACCCAACAGAATTAACCAATTTAAACGCAAATGCAACATTGTGGAAACCAATAAGAGATGCAGGAGCATTTTTCCCTCATTCTTGGGCAATTGAAGATGGCTCATTCATTAGACTTAATAATCTAACCATTGGTTATTCTTTGCCATTAAAAACTTTAGTTAAATTAGGAATTAGTAAGTTTAGATTATATCTAACTGGAAATAATTTGGCTATTTTAAGCAGTTACTCAGGATTTGATCCAGAAGTAAGTGTAAGAAAAAGTCAATTAACATCAGGCTTAGATTATTCTGCTTATCCAAAAAGTCGCTCTTTTATTTTTGGTATCAATGTAAACTTTTAATCAACTAAAATAAGGTAAAATGAAAAATATAAAAGTTTTAATAATCATCACAACAACATTATTAGCTTCAGGTTGTAAAAAATTTTTAGACCAACAGCCGATAGATCAAATAGCACCTGCTATGGTTTTTTCTACTGTAGAAGATAGCCGAAAAGCAATTGCTGGAGTTTACAGTAGACTAACTGGAGATCAAGGTTTTGGAATCAGGTTAAGTTTGTACTATACAGTAGATACTGATGAAACACAAGGACCAACAGGAAGCACAGATAATGATAGACGAGATATAGCCAGATACTTACTAACGCCAGGAAATGCTCAATTAGAAAGACCTTTTAATCAATTATTCCAAGGAATTGAATTTGCTAATATTTGTATTGAAGAAATTCCAAAATCGAACCTGTATCTTAATGGCACCGAGCAGCAAAAAGCTCAGATGAAACGAATTTTGGGCGAAGCTTTAACATTAAGAGCCGAGTTTTATTTTGAGGCGATTAGAAATTGGGGCGACTTGCCGGAAAATTTTAGTTCTGCTGCTGTACTAGCACCATTAAACTCATTCCCAAAAAGAATTAACAGGGATTTGCTTTATGATAAAATCATTGATGATTTAAAAATAGCAGCATCATTAATGCCTTGGAGAAGTGAAGTGTCTGGTATAGGTGACATGATGGATGAAAGATTAACAAAAGGAACTGCAAAGGCTCTTAGAGCAAGAATTGCACTATTTCGTGGAGGCTATTCCTTAAGACAAGAATCTAAACAAATGGAACGAAGTGCTGACTATCTTAAATATTACCAAATAGCACGAGATGAATGTAAAGAGATTATGGATGCCGGACAGCACAGTTTGAACCCAAGCTTTAAAGCTCTATGGAAAGATCAGGTTTGTGCTCATGCAGTTGCAGACCCTAATGGGGAACTGATGTTTCAAGTAGTAGGGACCGAAAGTAGCACAAACGGAAATACTAATACCAAACTTGGATATTATAATGGACCAACTGTTAATGGAAAAGGAAACAGAAGCATTAATATTTTACCAACATATTTTTATCAATTTGATTCTACTGATGCAAGACGTGATGTAACTTGTGTTCCCTATTCTGTGCAAGCAGATGGAGTAAAAAAAACCGGGTTAACAATAACTGCAATTGTAGATGGAAAATATAGAAGAGATTGGATTACTAATCCAACAGTTTCACCCACAAGTGATGTTCAATATTTTGGTTTAAAATGGCAAATTATTCGTTATTCTGATGTTCTTCTAATGTTTGCCGAAGCCGAAAATGAACTAAATGGTCCTACTGCTGCTGCTTATGAAGCTGTAAATATGGTGATAAGAAGAGGGCATAACAAATCCATAAACACACCAGATGCTACAATAGACTTAACTCCTGGGCTATCAAAACCAGATTTTTTTGATAAACTGACAATTGAAAGAAGCAAAGAATTAGGTGCAGAAGGTATTAGAAAATATGACTTGATAAGATGGAATTTATTAGAAAATAAAATTATGAAAACCAGATCTTGGTTAAGTGCATTAGCTGCAATTGAACCAGTATTGCCAGCAGATTTGGGACCTTATGGAGGATTGGTTACTGTGCCTAAATCTATGTTTTACATTAATAACTCTACTGCCGATGATAAAGCAATTTGGGCTAACTCTTTTTATACAGCTGCACCAAGCTCAACACCCGCAGGAACTACTAAAGTAAGATGGTTTGATGTAAATGGAACTGCAGCTTATGATGTAATTACTGTGGTGAATGATAGATTTGCATCTGGATTTACTCCTAATAAATCTGAATTAAAACCAATTCCACAATCGGCTATTAATGCCAACACAAATCTATCTCAAAATCCTAACTACTAAAATATTTTTCTAAACAAAAGTGCCCTGCTAAAGCGGGGCACTTTTTGTTTTGATATAGCTTAACTTAGATAAAAATTTGCAATTTTCTATCTTTGCAGATTATAAAATATACAATGACAAAATTAAGTGTTAACATAAACAAATTTGCAACACTGCGAAATGCACGAGGTGGCGATAATCCCAATATAGTAAAAGCCGCCATCGATGCACAAATTTTTGGTGCAGATGGTATTACCATACATCCAAGACCAGACGAACGACATATAAGATATAGAGATGCCCGAGACATTAAAAAGGTTATTACAACGGAATTTAATATTGAAGGAAACCCAACTGAAGATAGTTTTGTAAAACTTGTTTTGGAATTAAAACCAGAACAAGTTACACTCGTGCCTGATACTGTTGGACAAATAACCAGTAACCAAGGGTGGAACACTATTGAGTTTAAAGATTATTTGATAGACATTATTTCAGTGTTTAAAAAACAAGGAATAAGAGTTTCAATATTTGTAGATCCAGTATTAGAAATGGTAGAGGCAGCAGCATTAACAGGAACAGATCGAATTGAACTTTATACTGAGGCTTATGCGAAAGCTTTTTGTAGTAATATTGATGAAAGCCATCAACACTCTAAAATTAGTAAAACCCAAATTCTTGAAAAATACTTTATAGCTGCAAATAAAGCTAGAGAGTTGGGCTTAGGCGTTAATGCAGGACACGATTTGGATTTGCAAAACCTCAGAGAATTCAAAAAAACTATACCTTTTTTAGATGAAGTTAGTATTGGACATGCTTTAATTTGTGATGCTATTTACTTGGGTTTTGAAAATACAATACAAATGTATAAAAGGCAACTTTTATAGTAACTATGCAGAATCTCTGGAAATTAACTCCGCATTGAGTTTTACAGTTTTGAATTCGGTTATAGGTCTTTTACTCTCCACCATTTCTAGTAACAACTGCATTGCTTGTTTTCCCATTTCATAGGCAGGCTGTCTAATCACAGTAAGTGGTGGGTTTAATAAATCACATAAATCTGAATTTGAAAATCCAACAATTGCCATGTCTTTCGGCACCTTTTTCTTTTTTGCGTGCAAGTATTTTAATACACCAGTGGTTAATTTGTCAGCAGCTGTAAAAACAGCTGTTGGTTTTTCTTTCATTTTATAAAAATAATTCATCACATCTTCAACTTCTTGTTGAACCAAACCCCCGTGAGCACAATGTTTTATTAGTTTCTCATCTGGTGTAATTCCAAAACTTGTTAAGGCTTTTAAGTAACCTTGTATTCTATCTTTACTGATAGATAAATTCTCGGCATTTGCTATATGTGCAATTCTTCTATGACCTTTTTTAATTAAATGTCTGGTAGCATCAAATGCACTTTGTACATTATCTACAACTACTTTATGAGTATCAATTTCATTAACAACTCTATCATAAAAAACTATTGGCATTCCACGTCGACGTAAATCTTGAAGAAATGCAAAGTCCTTGGTTTCTGTAGATACAGAAATAATTAAACCATCAATTGAACGGGATGCTAAATATTGTAAATCGAACATTTCTCGCTCTACCGATTCATGGCTTTGAGATATCATTACATTGTAGCCTTTGCTATATGCCACAGATTCCATTCCATTGATAGCTTGTGAAAAAAAGCTATTTGCAATTTCACAAACAACTACACCAATACTTCTTGTTCTTCTTTCTTTTAAACCTAATGCAATAGGGTTGGGGCGATAATTGATTTTTTTTGCATATTCTAAAACTATTTTTTTAGTTTCTGAACTTATTTCGTAGCTGTCTCTTAATGCTCTTGAAACTGTAGAGGTGGATAATCCTAGCTCTTTTGCAATATCTTTAATTGTAACGGCTTCAAATCTCATAAAAAGAATATTAGGTTTGCAATGTTATAAATACGATGCAATTTACGCAATGCCGGTTAATGTTGCGTAAAAAATATTTGAACGGAGATAACTTAATGCAATATAATTTTAAAAAATAATGAATATACTATCTTAAAATAGTTACGCTTCCACTAAGTTTTTGTCTGCCATTTTTAGGGTCAATTATGTAGTAATATGTTCCTGTTGGTAACAAGTTTCCATTGTGTTTTCCATCCCAATTTTTTGTATATCCAAAAGATGAATAAACTTGCCTTCCATATCTATCAAAAACCTGAATAGTACATCCTGGATAACTTTCCAAGTGTTCAATAACCCAAGTATCATTAATGCCATCACTATTAGGCGAAAAAACGTTTGGAATTTTTGGTAGTTTTAAAACTATAACATTCACACTAGCTGTGTCTGAACATCCTCCGGCACCTGTTACTTTTAAGAAATATCTTTTATCTTCTTCAGGAAATACTTGTGCATTCAAAACAGTATCACTAACCATAAATTCATTTGGAGTCCATAAAAAACTTAGGTTATTACCGTAAGAATAAATCGGCTTTATTGTTAATAAACCACCTTGTAAAAAGTTTGCAGTAGTAGGTAATTGTATTATTGGATAAGAATTTACAATAATTGTTTTTTTGAAAGTATCACTAATACAATTTTGCTCATTTATGATGTGAAGTGTTACATTGGTTATTCCTGAATCAAGGTATGTTTGACTAGGATTTTTTTGATTTGATGTATATCCAAAACCCAAATCCCAAATCCATTGTTTTATTTGGCTTGTAAGTCCATTACTATAGTCGGTAAATTGCAACCTGTCTCCAAAACAAATTGATGAATCTGGAGCTAATTCAAATTTAGCTTTTGGTTGAGGAAAAATATTTACTAATTTCTTGGTTAATGAATCTTTGCAACCCTCTTTACTAGTAACAATGAGTTTAATGTTTACTGGTGTTGTATCGGTATATTGATGAATAGGATTTTGAAGTACAGAACTTGTTGTATCGTTTTTATCACCAAAATTCCATAGGTAACTAAAATTATTACTACCATCGGTAATAGTGGTACTATCGACAAACTTACCTAGCCCATTTGGAAGACATATTGATGGTAAAACAAAATTTACTTTGGGAAGGTAATTTACTTTAATGTTGTTTGAAACAGTGCCTATACAGCCGCTATCAGTAATGATTTTTAGTTGAACAGAATAAATGTTAGCATTGTTGTATTGATATGTAAAAGGGAGACCGTTTGTTAAAGCTATCGAATCATTATTGCCAAAATTCCAATTCCATTTAATAATATTTCCAATATTAGCCAAAGAGCTGTCAATAAATGAAATGTTACTTTTTTCACAGTTGGGAGAATTAACTCCAAACTTCGTTGTTGGCGACGGTAGAACTGTTATGTTTTTTCTTGCCGAATCGATACAGGCGTAATTGCTTGTGGTAAAAGTATATTTAATTGAATAGGAGTTTGGTGATAGTGTGGATGGATTAAATAAGCCTGAGGTTGAGTTTACAATTCCTGCACCACTAAAAATACCAGTTCCTAAAGCACCACTAACTTCTGTAGCCTGTGTAATAAGTTTAGCATTGGCGTTATTGCAAATACTTGGAATATTTAAAAATTGAATGTCTGGCTTTTGATGTAAAGTAATGGCTATAGTTTTAGTATTAACACAGCTTATGCCAGAATACGAGTACATTTTTATATACACAATTTTTGATGCAGGGGAAGTGAACGCACTGTAAATAGTTGAATATATTTTATTGGAAGTGGGATTATTGTCTATTGTTTTATGCAATGGATTATTTGCAGTATCCCATTCAATTTCAAGCTTTGTTACAGTTCCAAAATTTACTGAGGATGAGTTTTGAATTCTTACAGAATCATTACTGCAAAGATTAGATGCATTTAAAACTGTAAAATTTGCATTAGGTGTGGAGCCATTAACAGTAAAATTTTGAGTTAATGAATCTGAACAAAAATCTTTACTTGTTACCAATAACTTCACCTGATAGGTTCCAGTATCAGTGTATTTATGTGTTGGATTTTTTAAAATAGAGCTGTTGTTGGTTGAAGTAGATAAAGCATCTCCAAAATTCCAAACATAGGTAAATAGGTTTTGTGAATTATCTATAATTTTTGATGAATCATAAAATTGTGCAAATACATCATCCAAACAAACTTTCGGCAAACTAAAATCAACTTTAGGGACCGCTGTTACTTGAATTTTTTTGATAAATAATTGGCTTTTACAACCCGAATTTGATTCAACCCACAATGTTATAATATAAGTTCCTGTATCGGTATAAGTAATTGAAAAATTGTTGCTAACTAACGAGGTATCTTTTCTTCCATTTCCAAAATCCCAGTACCATTTTGCAATGCTGTTAGGTGCAGTAATGCTAGATGAATCTTTGATAATAATAGCCTGATTGGAACATACATAAGGTTTAGATAAGCCAAATTTTGCAGTTGGAGGTATTGCAATTTCAATATTTTTTACAGTATCTGCTATACATCCTACATCTGTTATAATAGATAATTTAACAGGAATACTTCCACCTATTATATAATTTTTTGTTGGATTAGCAATACTATCTTTTGTACCATCTCCAAAATCCCAAATCCACTTAATTGTAGTTCTGCCAAAAGTTTGTGAATTATCATTAAAGTTTGCAGGTGAACTTGTGCATCCATTGGTATTAATGTTAAAATTAGCAATTGGTGGGTCATAAACCTCTACTTGGTAGTATATCTCTTGATCTCCAATACAACCATCACTTGAAGGGTTATTAACTGTAACTTTTACATTATATGTACCAATTTGATTAAAAATATATGTTCCGGGAATCTTATAAACGAAAAGGTTTTTGCCATCTTTTACAAATGTGCTATCATATACAGGAGCATTATTGGTATAAGGGTTATTTGGGGAAAGATTAGGAGAGCTATAAAAATCCCAGCTCATTTTCAATGGTTGATAAGGTAGTGTAATTGAGAAATTAAAAGGTGTGTTTTTACAGGTTGCAGGGAAGTTAACTGTGGCATACTGATTTTGAAGTGTTACATATTGATATAAATCAACAATATTTGTTCCTCCATTATAACCATAACTTTCTACTTGTCCATAACCATAAACAATAGCAGAAAAGCCAGTATCAGCAGTAATATTGTGTACTGGATTGGTAGCAGATGACGCTGTTAAATCTTCTTGTAAATATGAGTAGTTGGTTGATGGAATACTTACAAATGTACCTTTAGGACTAGCTCCATCAATTTTTACAGTACTCTTAAAATTATTGCTAATAATTATATTTACAAAGTGCAGTACTACATTTGATTGCCCGCTTGGTACAAAGTTTTGATGGGCTGAAAAAAAAGTTACGTCTTTTAAAGTTTGTTCAATTGGATTTAGTAACACCATTTCTGGATCTGAATAGCAAGAAGATGTGTTGCTATTTGTCTGGCATCCAGTTTTGCAGGTAGTTGATGTGATATACTCTAGAACAGAAATAGGCTTATCCGCTGAAATGTATATAGGATTACTGGTTTTATGCTCATAAAATTTTCCGTTTGGATGGTATTGTGCACCACCCATAGTTTGTGTAACACCATTATCAGTGAGCATTACAACTGTTGAAGTATCCTTTACATAAATTCTGTAGATATCATAGTTTCTGTTTTTAAATGGAGCTGTAATAAATTGTTTTCCCCAGGATCTTACTGGAAAAAGCTCTTGATACAAATTGTCTCCACCAGATGAATTACTACAATCAAATGCACTCCAGGTTGTGGCAGAGAAAACTGCAATTGGTTTACAGCCTGTTGTGGAAGTTGAAATTGACTTTACGGTTGTTCCGGAAATATCGGCATTTTGAACACCGTGAAATTGATAACAATCTCCTGGATTTGCCAATGTAACTTGAAAGGGTGTTTTTGCTGGCTTTCCTGCACGACCTGCTATTGTTGGTGTAACTTCAATTACAGTATTGGCTTGCGTAGCTACAACTGAAAACAAGCCTATACCTTGCTGTTCAGTACCAGGATTTCCACCAGAACTTTCGTGGCTAGGTACAATATATTCTGTTCCCAAAACTTGTGTTGGCAAAACTAATGTAGCTGCCGAACGAGCAGAACGAATAATGTGTGCATAAACTACAATAGGAATATCTGAAGTTATGTGTATAGCTCCGTTTGTTTTAATACCATCTTGCATATCAAGATACACATAATTATTGCTTCCATCAAATCCAGAACCAGAACCAATAAATTTTCTTGTTATTTGTTTGGCTGTTACAGAAAAAGGAATACTAGTGCCGTTAATTTGAATGTTTCCAGATGCGTTTTTATCTGATGTTATGTATATACCCATTACAGATGATGTAGCATCGATATGCGATGAATATGCAATCCAAAATTCTTTACCTTTATTTGAATAATCTTGACAAAGTAAGTTGGAAGAAATAGTAAGAAATAGCGTAAAAAATAGTATTTTCTTCATTGTTTATAATAGCCACGCAATTTAGTCTTAACTGACCATTTAATGCTTAGTAAGTTTAAGTTTTTTGCAAGTAATTATTACTTTCTGGTCCTATACACATTAACAAGTCTATGATACTTAAGTTTGGAATAAACCCTAGCCGGTCTTCAAAAACTTGTGGATAATAGGCATTTGGATTATTAATTTGAGTATTATTTTTTAAATTATATTTTGAGAATAATATATCGTTATAATTTACTATATATTTATTATCAATGTTTATTGAAATATTTTTCTTTAATAATTTTAATATTTTATTAGTTATTTCTAAGTTTAACTGGTACAATTTTGAAAATTTAATCAAAATTAACTCCTCAATAATAGGGTAGTAATATTGGTAAAAAGGAGCATTGCCGTAACAGGACTTAATAGATTTCAAGTGTTGTGATTGCCAATCTTTCTCATAACATATAAGCAAATCTCCAATCGATGCTTTTTGGTTTCTGCCTCCAACAATTGGAATTGACAGATTTAATATGCCATTTGCTCCTGCAATTTTACATTTATTTAAATTTCCACCTTTTACATATTGTCCATTTAAATTGAGATTTAGTGTGTGTCCCATTATTATTTTTTTATAATAATTGACACTTGCAAAATAATGTAAATCAATGCTATAAATCATAAATATTATTTTATTTAATTATTCGGCTACTTTTCATATTTTTTTGTGCAATTTACATCTTATTTATTTTATTTAATAATAAAAATAATATTTATAAATCATTATAAATCAATTTATTAAAAATATTTATTTGTACTACAATATTTAATAAAAAATTTTATCTATTCTACTGTAAATGAATTTTTTTTTACCAAAAAAATTAGTTAATAAATTTACAACTTTGGCACATAAAATTGAAGTTGAGATAATAAATTTTAAAAGTAATAGAAATTGAGGTGTTATTACATTTTTTTAATATTTCATTTTTTAAAATAGCCCTTTTATGTATTTCAGCTTAAATCTGAAATTATAGTTAGGTTTTGCTAAAAATATCGCATACGTTGCCGGCAGCGTTTGCACACTTCGCAAAGTTTTAAAGGAAGCATTCAATAACTTTACAGCACGATTTTATAGAATTATTGCCACAAATTCTAGATGCTTTATGAAAACAAAATACCTACCAAAGTGCAATAATGCACTTCCGTCTATTTTTTATTTATTAATAAAAACTACATATATGAAAACAAGAATTACAAAAATTCTAGGCGTAATTATTATTACGCTACTCTCAGTTTTTAATGCAAATGCACAAGATTTGACTTTTGGGTCAGCTGACATAACTACTTATGCAAATGCTGCAGCAGCTAGTACCCTTAAAACAGGTGCTGGAATTACTATTTCTCAGATTGGAACTCAAGGTGTTACTGGTACACCCAACTACGTTCAATTGAATAATAGTAATGGAACACCTGTTTTAAATAGTACCTCAAATGATGCTATAACTATCACTTCAACAACTGCCGCTATTGACCATATTGTTATAACCTATGCTTCAAATACTGCTGGTAGTGCTGCGACTCCTTACGTTGGTTATAATGCTACTTCTACAGCTATGGGTTCTGCAAGTGTTTCAATAAGCTCTTGTGAAATGCAAGCTGGAAATTCAACTACTACACACACTGCGTTTACTTATACTCCTCCTTCAGGTACATATTTTGCAATACTAGTTAGAGGTAAAGCTTGTTCTCCTTCCGCTTCTAGTAGTGTTACAATTAGAATAAGTCAAATTGATGTGTATTTGGCAGCAAATTGCACAGCCCCATCAATTTCTGTACACCCATCTGGAAGCACTCAAACATTATGTCAAAATGCTACCCCAACCAATTTGTCAATTACTGCCAGCGGAACAGGGTTAACCTATCAATGGTATAGTAATACTACAGCTTCTAATACAGGAGGCACAAGTGTTGGAAGTGCAAATGGTGGACAAACTGCAACTTATACACCATCTACTGCGTCTGTTGGTACTTTATACTATTATTGTATAGCTAGTACAGGTACAGGTTGTAATACTACAAGTAATGTATCTGGAGCGATAACTGTGAATTCAGGAGCATCCCCAACATTTACAACAACCCCCTTTGCAACCACACCTCTAAATTCTAGTGTAACATACACAACACAAGGCGGTAACACTAATTATATATGGAGTGTTCCGGGAACCTTAAATGTAGATTACAGCATTACTAGTGGTGGAATAAGTTCTACGGACAATACAGTTACCTTAACTTGGTTAACTGCGGGTAGTAAAACTGTAACAGTTGGATACTCAAGTAATGGTTGTGCAAGTGCTTCTCCTGCATCTAATACAACAACAGTCAGCTCTTCTGTTTTTTATAACAAGCCCAATACAGATGTTACTTTTGTTTCAAATTGGGGAACTAATACTGATGGTACTGGTTCTGCACCATCAAATTTTACAGATGCAGGACAAACATTTTTCCTTTATAATAATGGTGCAACAATGAGTACATCTTGGAGCGTTCAAGGTGCTGGGAGTGTTTTAGCAATTGGAGATGGGACAAATGCTCTAACTTTTAATGCAACTCAAACTTTTGATGCAACAATTTTGAGAGTTAGAAACAATGCTACATTACGAATTCATAGTTCAACCATACCTACATTTGAAACACTTTTTAGTGGTAGCACTGTTGATTATGCTGGTACCTCGCAAAGTGTAACTCCAACTTCTTACAGTAATTTGACAATAAGTGGAACAGGTACTACATTTTCTGGTACTACAAATATTTCTGGTGTATTTACACCTGGAGCAGCAACAGCATCTAGTGGTACAATTGTGCTAAACGGTACATCTAACTCCCAGATAATTCCAGCATTCAGTTATAATAACTTAACAATAGCTGGTGGCGTAAATGGAAAACAAACAAATGGTAATATTTCAGTTGCAGGCGTCTTAACTATGAACAATAGTTTTACTGTTGTTAATGGAAGTGCTTTCACCTTAGGAAGTACTGCCTCAATGACATCAGTTGCCTCAACAACACTAACCGTTAATGGAACATTTGAAATTCAACAAAACAGTGTAACTTTTAATGCTGGTTCAGGAAGTATAACAGTGGCAGCAGGCGGTACATTTAAAATGAGTGGTACAGTTCCTAATAATGCATTGGCATTTACAAACGTGAACTTTACAACTGGTATTGGTGCTGCTGGCTCAACGTTGTATTTAGCTACTTTGGGCTGTCCTCGTTTACCATCTTCAACATTTAGTGGTAATGTGACTTATGATTTGCAAACCTCAACAGGTACTGTTAATATCCTAAACACTACTCCAATAAATATTACTGGAAATATGAATATTATAGGAACAGGAGGTGTGATTATAACGCAAGCTTCAGGAGGAAGCCCTCGTTCTCTAGTTGTTTCAGGAAATTTAAATATGAGTGGTGCTGCCCGATTTGATGTATCTGCAAATGGTTCCACCGGGGCTTGTGCTTTGACAGTTAATGGAAATATCAATATTGCAGGTAGTAATGATACTTTATATACAAGCAACACCTCTAGTACAGGTGGAACTGGTACGATTAATGTTTTAGGAAATTTAAATCATACTGCTGGAGTTTTAGGTAGAAGTTCAACGTCTGCAGCATCTGGAACAATCGCATTTACTGGAACCGGTGCAAGTCAAGATATTTCTACAATAGGAATCACAAGTAACACTAACGTTACACTAAACAATACTAATGGTGCCAGATTGTTAACAAATTTGTTTGTAGGTTCAACACTTACATTAACAAGTGGTAAATTAAGAACAAATGGTTTTTCAGTTGTAATGACAGGTACTACTTCTACAATCAGCGGTCCTAGTTTTGGTGCTTTGGCTACTAGTTATATTGCAGTTTGTGATGCTGGTGGAACAACATCAACTACAGGAGGCTTAACAATTCAATCAATTGGTACTTCAGGAAGAACAACTGCTGTAACTTTCCCTGTTGGACCCAATACTACATCTTACAATCCTGTAACAGTAACCAATTCAAGTACTGCAGTTGATTATACTGTTAGAGTAAACACTACTGCATTTGCAGGAACAACTTCAGATAGTACAGTTCAAAGAACTTGGAATATTCAACCTGCTTCTGGTACACCTTCTTCAATTATAGGATTACAATGGAATGGTACTGGCGAAGGAACACATTTCGTAAGAACATCTGCCTCTGTTGCACACTATAATACAGGTACTTCATCTGTGGACGTTTCAAGCCCTGCAGGTGCTGCGTCAGGAACAGACCCTTATACTTTAACGTCAGGAGCAACAGCTTTCACAATATTTGGAGATTTTGGATTAATTCCTGGAGTTATAGTTCCAGCAGTTGAACCAACTGTTCAAGTTTCTGCAGTTTCAGTTACACCAGCAAATACCACAATGAGTATTAATTGGACACCTGGCGATGGTACAAATAGTATAGTACTCATAAAACAAGCTACTGTAGTAAATGGCTCTCCTGTTGATGGAATTTCTTATACCGATGGTGGTGCTGTTTTTGGTAGTGGTTCTCAAATAGGAACAGGTAACTATGTTGTTTATACTGGAACAGGAAGCTCTGTAACAGTAACTGGTTTAACTACAGGAACTACATATTATGTTGCCGTTTTTTCTTTTAACGGAAATAATGGTACAGAAAATTATTTAACAACTACTGCTGCTACCACAAATGGCACAACTACAACTCCAACTTACTATTATGTAGGCGGTGCCGGCAGCTCATCAAACACTTTTGCAACTGCCAATATGTGGGCTACCAGTTTAAATGGAACTCCTTTAGCAGCATTTACTCCATCAAATACTGATGTTTTTGTTTTTGATGGAAGTAATTTAGGTGGAGGGTATACCGATTCTGTAACGATTGCTCCAATTAGTAGTACTACAACTTTAGGCAAATTAATTTTACTAAATAATGCTAAAGTTAACATAGTAGCTGGTGGCACAAGAACAATGAACATTGGTAATAGTGCTTATTCTACAAATACCACAGTTATTAGCGTGCCTTCAGGATCTAAATTATACATAAGTGGAAGTGCAACTGCTATTAACTTGGCATCAAATTCATCTGCTAACATCTCAGGTAGTTTTTATTTAGGAAACGGTTCAGGTAATTCAACATTAATACCAAATGCTTCTGGGTCATTTGTAACGGTGAATAATGGTGCTTATTTTGAAACAAATTTGAGTTCTAGTTCTACAAACCCCTTTGGTTCATCCGGAACTAATTTAGTAACATTTGCAAGTGGAGCAACATATAAACATACAAAAGCATCTGACGTATTTGGAGGAGCAGGAGCTAGCGTTGTAAGTTTTTCAAGCGGAAGTACTTTCTGGTATGCTAACACTTCAAATTCAACAGCTCAAACTTTAAGTGGAAGATCATTTGGAAACGTAATTGTTGAAGCAAACTGGAGTCCTAGTGCTGGTTCAGCAGGATTTACAATGTATAATTATTCAATGCCAACATCTGGTTACACATTAACTATTGCTGAAACTGGTGCCAATAATCATCTTAAAGGCAATGTGAATATTGCAAATGGTGCAACACTTAAATTTAACCCTGGTTCAACCTCTACTTTATATTTCAGTGGTACAACTTTACAAACAATTACTAACAATGGTACTTGGAGTATTAATAGCACTAATATTAATACAGGTAACGATCAAAACTTTGTTGTTAGTAATACTGCTGGTGTTGCGTATGCAGGAACTGGGACTACCGGAATAGCTGGTTTAGCTGGAACTTCATTTACAGTTAACAACGGCTGTAATTTAGAGATGTCAAGTGGATCACTAAATTTACAAGGTGGTACTTTAATTCTTAATGGAACTATATCCAGAACATCAGGAAATATTATTGGAGTTACAACAGGTTCTACTGTTAATATTACTGGGTTATCATCATTGCCTTCGAATATTTTCAGAAATGATTCAATAAGAATTCTCACAATCAATCGTCCTAGTGGCTTGTCTTTGAGTGGAGATATTAAGGTAGTTACTACATTAAATTTAACAAGTGGAGTTGTATCAACTGGTTCAAATAATTTAATATTACTTGCAGGTGCAACAGTAGTTAAAGGTACAGGATGGGTAAACGGTAATCTTCGTAAAAATGTATCTACTGGTTCAAATGTTGCTAGAACATTTGAAATTGGAGATGCCACAAACTATACTCCAGTGTCATTAGTATTTAGCAGTGTATCGACTGCCGGTGATTTATCTCTAAAAACTGTAGGTGCTATTTCATCTCAGTCAAATATTGCTACTGCACCAGTTAGCACTTCTGCTTATATTAATCGCTATTGGTCGTTAAGTAGTGTAAATACTCTTACGTTCACAAATTATAAAGCTAACTTCAATTTTGTAGCTAGTGATATTGTTGGAGGAGCTACCTCATCTAGTGTTGTAATGGCAAAATATTTATCTAGTTGGACCAAGAGTACTCCAATTTCCATAGCTACATACACGGATAGTGTGAATAATTTAACATCATTCGGTGACGTAATTTTAGCTAATGATTGTATAACAGTCACACCAACAATTTCTATTAACAGTACATCAACAACTTTCTGTACAGGAAGTTCTGCTACTTTTACAGCTAATATTACTAATGGGGGTAGTTCTCCAAGTTATCAATGGAAACGCAACAGCAACAATATTGGTACCAATAGCAACACTTTAACACTTTTTGATACAGATGTTACAAATGGAGACGTTATAACTTGTGTTTTAACATCAAATAATGTTTGCCAAACAGCTGCTACAACAACTAGCAATGGATTAACTTTAATAGTTGGGGGTACCGTTACTCCAAGCATTTCTATATCAACTGCGTCAAATACAGTTTGTAGCGGTAGTAATGTTAATTTTTCTGCAAATGCAACAAATGGTGGTACTGCACCCGTGTATCAATGGAAACGTAATAATGCCAATGTTGCTGTTGGTTCATCTGTAACATTTTTAGCTGGAACTTTAAACGATGGAGATATTATTTCTTGCGTTTTAACGGCTAATAACATATGTCAAACTACTGCTACAGCATTCAGCAATAGTATACAACTTACAGTTATTCCAAGTCCATCTATACAACCAATTAAAAACAGTGCTGGAACTACAATAACCTCTACTACTATGTGTAATATCGGAAGTATACTTCGATATTATTGCTCAACTCAAAATGGGGTTTGGAGTAGTAATTCCCCTGGAATTGCAAGTGTTGATAATAAAGGAATTATTACAGCAAATAGCAATGGATTAGCTACAATTAGCTATAGTATTACTTCAGTTAATGGTTGTGTTTCAAGTTCAAGTTTAGATGTTAGAGTTGCACAAGAAGCAACTCCAAACCCAATAAGTGGTGTAAATAGTATTTGTGTTGGAAATACAACATCTTTAGCTACATCAAGCACAGGTGGTGTTTGGAGTAGTGTGAATAACAGAGGAACCATTAATTTATCAGGTGTATTTACTGGTGTTAATGCTGGTGCAGGCGAGGTAAGATATACAACTACCAATGTATATAGCTGTAGTGCTTATGTTAGTTACCCGGTAACTGTTAATGCAATTCCAAATATTCCAACAATTAATTATGCATCAGGAACAACAAATCCTCAAAGTGGAGCCCCATCTGGAAGTTTTTGTGTTGGAAGAGTATTTACAGTTGTAGGTACTCCTTCTGGAGGAGCTTGGACATCAACAGGGGTAGCAAGTATTACCAATGGTGGAATAGTTACAATTAATGCTGTTGGTGCAGGTTCTATTAAATATACTTACACAACACCAGCCGGATGCTTTAGTAGCAGAACAATTGGTGGTAGTGGTTATTCTTGTGCTGCCAGAGGGGTTGTTGGTGATAGCCAATCTTCAATGGTTAATAGTCAATGGACAATGTACCCTAATCCAGCAAAATCATTCCTTAACATTAATGTAGAAACTTTAGTTGGTAATGGAAACATTGTTATTACTGACTTATATGGTAAAACAATCAGGACGCAGAATTTAAGTATGGGTACAAATACCATCAATATTGCAAATTTGAGCAAAGGATTGTATTTTGTTAGCACTATCACAAACGAAGGAAAAACTACTAAGAAATTAGTGGTTGAATAATTAAGTATCATGAATAGAAAAACCCTTGAAGCATTCAATAGCTTCAGGGTTTTTTTATTTGAATATTATTTATTGTTAGAACAATTACCAATTTCATATTTATCTGTTAAGATAATATTACCATTGTTATTTCAGTGGGTATAAAGACAATTCTTTGGCTTTTGTTATCATAAATTCATAGGCACTATCATAGTCATTGTGGATTAAACCATCTAAAATAGCTTCCCTGATAGCATCTTTTATGATACCAACTCTCTTTTCAGGTGTCAAGCCAAATGTTGACATTATCAATTCTCCAGAAATAGGAGGCTGCCAATTTCTAATATTATCTAAGGCTTCTACAATTTGCATTCTTTCTTTAACTAAATCAAAATTTTGTAAAAAACGCTTTACTTTAAATTTATTTTTACTAGTTATATCAGCCTTACAAAGTGTCATTAAATCGTCTATATCTTCCCCTGCATCAAATAATAATCTTCTTATTGCACTATCTGTGATATTTTCTTTTGTCAACGAGATAGGTCTTAAATGTAACTCTACTAATTTTTGTACATATCTCATCTTTTCATTTAAGGGTAACTTTAGCTTTGAAAATATTTTTGGAGTCATTTTTCCTCCAACTACTTCGTGGCCGTGAAAAGTAAATCCGTGACCTTTTTCAAATCTTTTTGTAGCAGGCTTTCCAATATCATGTAACAAGGCTGCCCATCTAAGCCATAAATTATTTGTGTTTTCACAAATATTATCCAACACTTGTAAAGTATGATAAAAATTATCTTTATGCCCTAAGCCATCAATATGTTCAGCTCCATGCAAAGCCATCATTTGTGGAAATATTATTTGCAATAACCCACTCTTACTTAACAAATCCCAACCAATCGATGGTTTGGGACTCATCATAATCTTATTAAGTTCTTCAGTAATTCTTTCTTGAGAAATTATTTTTATTCTACCTGCATTTCTTTTGATGGCTTCAAAAGTTTCTTCTTTGATATCGAACTGAAGCTGACTTGCAAATCGAATAGCTCTCATCATTCTTAATGGATCGTCGCTAAAAGTAATATCAGGTTCAAGTGGTGTTTGAATCAGTTTTAATTCGATATCATTTATGCCATTAAATGGATCAACAAGATTGCCATAAGTTTCTTTATTTAAGCTAATTGCCAATGAATTAATAGTAAAATCTCTTCTGTTTTGGTCATCTGCTAAAGTTCCTGGCTCAACTTGAGGGTTTCTACTATCACTTCTATAACTTTCTTTTCTAGCACCTACAAATTCTATTTCAAAAAAAGATTCTTCGCTGTCAGAATTTATTTTTTCACCTTTGATTTTTATTTGTGCAGTACCATAGGTTTTAAAAAATGAAACCGTTGGTTTGGGGTTAAATTTGTTTGCAACGGTTTCTGCTAATTTTATGCCATCTCCAATGCAAACAATATCCAAATCTTTTGTATTTCTTTTTAATATTTTATCTCTAACAAATCCTCCAACAGCATAGGTTTCAACATTTATTTCCTGTGCTGCTGCTGCGATTTTTTTTAAAATAAAATGGTCAAATGAAGTTATATCTATCTGCATTAAAAATATCTACTTTTAATCGTGGTTAGTTAGGGTTGTTAATAATTGTTGTGGATTTATGAAATTGGCACAATTAAAATGAACTTTCGGGCAATTCTTTTTTCCGTGTAAACCGCAAGGTCTGCACAATAATTTTTCTTTTGCTTCAACAATATGTTTTATATCGCTTAATGGTCCAAATCCAAATGATGGTAAGGTAGAACAATAAATAGCAGTAACAGGTGCATTTACAGAAGATGCAAAGTGCATTGGTGCAGAATCATTGGTATAATTCATTATAGCATCTTTCATTAAAGAGGCAGATTCTAAAAAGCTCAGTTGCCCGGCTAAATTTTGTGAGTTCCTATGTGTTGTTTGATCTATTATTTTTTTGCAAAGTTCATTGTCACTTGGAGCACCAATTAAAAAAACCTTTATTTCTTGTGGTATAATATTCAAAAATTCTATCCATTTATTTAAAGGAAATTGTTTGGTAAACCAAACAGAGGATGGTGCAATGGTTATGTATTGATGTAGCTTATAATTTGACACAACTTTTTCATCATTTTTTGATGGATAAAGTTTTGGGTTTAAAGCATGGCCATTAGTTATGGAACTTATGAGCATTTGGTTTCGTTCAATTTCGTGCAATGAAATAGTTTTGCCACTAACTATATGTTTAACTTTTGTTGTAAATAAAAAACTAAAGGGATTTTTATTAAAACCGATAGTTGTTTTTGCCCCAGAAAAAGCTGTTAAAAAACCTGTAGCTGCAAACCTTTGCACGTTTACAATAGTATCATATTTTGTATTTCTAATTTGCTTTAGTATAGAAAATAAGTTTGCAATTTTTCTGTTTTTCTTATCCCAAATGATTAATTTTTTTACGAATGGGTGGTTGGTAAATAAAGTTTCGTTCCCTTTACGAACCATAAAATCAATATCTGCTAATGGGTAAGTTATGTGCAATTTTTCTAATATTCCTGTTGCTAAAACAACATCACCAATGAAGGCTGTTTGTATTATTAAAATTTTTTGCATTAAGACAAAAATAGGGTTAGAAATTCAATAACAATTTTGTAACAAAAAAAGCCTCAAGATTTATCTTAAGGCTTTTTTTGTTTTTTGAATTAAATTATTTATACATAATGTCATAGTATTCGTGAGCCATTCTATTACTATCAAATTCAGTTCTCACATCTTTCATACCTTCTTTTACTATGCTTAACCATTTAGGATAGTTTTCGTAATAGGTAGGTATAATTTCATTTTCAAGAATTTCATAAGTTTTATTCAAATCGTATTCATCCTGTTCGTGAGTGTGCATGTTTGCATAATCGGCTTTTGGAACTACAAAGCTGTTAATTCCTGGCTTTGCAAATTCAGGTATCCAACCGTCATCAGTACTTAAGTTTACTGCTCCATTCATTGCAGCTGTCATTCCACTGGTACCACTGGCTTCTCTAGGAACTCTAGGATTATTTAACCAAACATCTGCACCCTGTTTTAATCTACGGCTAAGTAATAATTCGTAACCAACCAGAACAGCAACATTTTTGTATTTTTTACTCAATTGTACCAAATTATTAAACTGAGTAATTGCAGGGTAATCCACTGGATATGGCTTGCCAGCCCAAATTATTTGTACAGGATATTTTGTATTATTGAGCATCTTTTCAAAACGTTCCATATCATAAGTTAGCATGTCTGCACGTTTGTAACCTGCAAACCGTCTAGCCCAAACTATGGTTAGTACTTTTGGGTCAAACAATTTTCCAGTTTGATCTGCAACAGTTTCAAAAGCTCTTCTTTTTAAGTACCATTTTCTATCTTCTATTCCCCAGTCATTTTCGGCATCTAAATGTCTATAAAGTGGTTCATCGGCCCAATAAGTATAGTTTTGAGCATTTGTAATTGATGTAATTGGACAAATACCATCATACTTGCCCCACATTTCTCTACTTACTACTCCGTGCAACTTTGAAACACCATTAGACTTTCTTGCAAATCTTAATGCAGTTAGTGAATGATTAAATTGATCGTCGGTAATTCCGGTTAACCTTCTAACCTCATCTAAACTTAATCCACAGAAATATGACATTTTGTGACATAAATAAATATCGTGTTTTTCGTTTCCTGCTTCCTCTGGGGTATGTGTTGTAAATACCAAGTGTTCTTTTAGTTCACTAACACTTTTGTATTTATTTTGAAGTAACCAAAATGCTGATGAAATTCCGTGTGCTTCGTTTAAATGATATACATCCGGATTAAAACCAAGTTCTTCAATGAGTTTAGCACCGCCTACACCTAATAAAATAAACTGAGCTACTTTAGTAGAAACGTTTGCATCATATAAACGATGTGTTATAGTTTGAGAAATATGATCATTCTCGGGTAAATCTGTTGATAATAGAAATAATGGAGCTGAGTTAAAAGTCTCTGGGTTTAAGTACATAGCTTTTACCCAAACTGGAGCATCGTGAATGGTAATTTGAAATTTAATTCCTGTTTCCTCTAAAAAAGTTGGTGTTTTTTCCATCCAAGCAGGCTGCAAGGTTTGGTCTTGATTTCTTGTTTGATCGTAGTAACCATATTTCCACAAAATACCAATTCCAATCATATTTTGCTTAAGCTCGTAAGCACTACGTAAATGTGAACCTGACAGAAAACCTAGTCCGCCACTATAAATTTTTAATGGCTGATGAATTGCAAATTCCATTGAAAAATAAGCAGCTTTTTTTGAATACTGCGAGCTTACTTCGTAGGGTACAGAGTAATTTCTAAAATTCATTTGGTTTAGTTTGATTAATTGCTTGCAATATTAAGGTATTTATTAAAAATGTAATTTTTACACATTAAATGTGGAAAAATTACATTTTTAATTTCAATATCAACTAGGATGGAATTAACTACAGTTAGAAACAGTAAAACTTATCAATGCATCGTTTTGTATTTGTAGTTGAAGATTGCAATTATTTAAAGAAGCTGATAAGTGGTATACATAACTAGTTTGTGATGCTTTATTATAAATATTATCGGGTTCGCCTAGAATATGGTATAAATTTTTTGCAGAGTAAGCGTTTGCGATAAATCTATTTAGTATTGGAATTATTTTTTCAAATTCTCCTTTACTTGTGCCGCCTCTAGCCAATTGAAAGTTAATGCTATTTTGCATTTCGGTAGGAGAGAGGCTTATACTGGACCAATTACTTTTGTTTGTAGAAACGTTGATTAGAATAATGCTGAAAAGTATAATTGGAGCAATTAATTTTTTTAGAAAATGCTTCATAGGGTTTTGTTTTAGGGATTATGGTTAGGTTTGGGATTAAGGTGTTATATCTTTTTATAAATGTAAACTATTTTATGATTTAAGTTTAAAAATTTCACAAATTTCACGTGTGAAAATTATTAGTGTGTAGAATTTTTTTTAATTTTTTTGTAGTAAAAATTCTACTGTCTAAAGTAGTTTGTTTTCAATTGCGTACCTTGTAATATCTGAAATATTTTTTAAATTCATCTTATCAAGAAGCCTGGTTTTATATGTACTTACTGTGTTTGCACTAAGCGATAAGGTTTTTGCAATTTCATTTGAGTTCTTGCCTTGTGCAATCATTTTAAAAACTTCAAACTCTCTGTTGGAAAGGATTTCGTGAGGTAGTTTTTCATGTTTTGTGCTTTTCGATTCAAATAAAATTTCCGCAACTTCATCGGTGATATATTTTTTTCCATTTAATAATTGTTTAACAGCAATAACTAGTTCCTCTGGAGCACTTTCTTTATTAATGTAGCCAGAAGCACCAGCTTTTATTGTTCTATTTGCATATAATTCTGCAGGGTGAATACTTAGTATTAATACTGGAGTTTTGGGTTGAATTTCTTTAAACTCTTTAATGAAATCAATGCCTGAGCGTCCTGGCATTGAAATGTCTGAAATGATAATTTCATAAGTATTTTTTAGGGCAAGTTTAAACATTTCTGCTCCATTAGATGCTTCTGTTATTTCAGCAAATGGAAAGGCCTCTTTTAAAATTTGAATAAGTCCTTTCCTTACCACGCTATGGTCATCGCCTATAAGTACTTTCATAATTTTATTCGTTTATTGGTATTGAAATAATAATTCTAGTTCCTTTCATTTTTTCGCTTACTACAGTGAACGCTCCATTTAATATTGATGCTCTTTCTCGCATACCAATGATGCCTAATGTTTCTTTAGGTGACTTTTGATTAAATCCTTTTCCATTATCGGCAATAATTAATTTTATTTCATTGCCTACAATAAATAAGTCAATATTTACTTTGGTTGCAAATGCATGTCTTGATATATTAGTTAAAGATTCTTGCAATATCCTAAACAAATTATTTTTTGTATCAATATTAATTTGGTTTTCGTTTAGGTTATGATAAAAAATACATTCTACACCTGTTCGTTTAATAAAATCTTGAATTTGCCATTCAAATGTAGCTATCACTCCCAAATCATCTAAAATACTAGGGCGAAGTTTAGATGAAATTTTTCTTACAGTTTTAACAGTACTGTTTATGGTTTCTAACACATTTTTAAAATCTGATCTTATTTCTTCTGGCTGATTATTTATTTTTTTCTGAATAGCACTAACATCCATTTTAATTCCAGTTAATTGTTGCCCAAGTTCGTCGTGAATTTCTCTTGAAATATTTTTTCTTTCTTCTTCTCTTATACTTTGTAAATGCGATGCTAAACTTCTTATTTCCTTGTAAGATTTTTCTAATTTTTCATTTGCCTTTTCTTGTTGTGTAATATCAATAATGAGTATGTAAGTAATATCATTATAACAACTAAAAGAAAAATCAAAATATTTATAAGTTCCATCTTTACATAATGAGGCAGCTTTTACAATTGGTTTAATTTGATTTTTTTTGCTTCTAAAATCCTCGACAATTTTCATCCAATGTTCATAAAATGCAATTCTTCTACTAATATTTGGCTGAGTTTTTTTATACCAATCTTTTACAGTTGGAACATCATTTATGTTATAGCCTGTTAGTTTTGTAAAATAATTATTGATAAATATTACCTTCCCTTTTGCATCATATCCACCAATGGCAACAGGCATATATTCGGCCAAAGCTTTAAACTTTTTTTCGCTTTCTTCTAACATTGCATTGGCCTTTTGTTGCTCGGTCATATCGTGAAAAAGTGTATATAGCGTTTTGCCTAATATTGTTTCAGTAATTTCAAAAGTTCTGGTTAACTTATCTCTGCAAATAATTTTTGTAAGATATGGTCCCTCAACTATTGGCTTCTCAGAGGTGTTGTTTCTTATTCTTTTGATTAAATTTTCAAAATGTTTTTTTGAATTTTTGTCAACTAAGTCATCTATACTGTATTTTGATAAGTCTTTTGATTTTGTATTTGAAGAATTATGATGCCCTATTAAATCAGAGTGTTTTTTATTGGCAAAAAAAGTGTTTGATACCGGATTTAAGCTTATTAAAGGAACCGGTAGATTTTCTACAATATCCCTAAACTTATTTTCACTTTCTATTAATTTTTTTTCAGCCTCTTTTTGGTTGGTTATATCATTAAAAAAGCCATAAATTGTTCCATCATTTATTGTAAACCCAATTTGGCAAGTTTTTATTTTTCCATTTTTGCATAGTATATTTCTTTCTACAAGATTCACTCCTTTATTGGTGTTGTTTGCAAAGTTTTCAAGTATAGTTTGCCATTCTTTGGTATTTTTTTTACTTTCTTCATCATCATTTGAAATTATAATATCAAACCATTGATTAAAGTTTTGAATATCTTTTTTTACATAGCCAAAGGTTTGGTAAAACTGTTTGTTTAAAAATGTAATAGCAAGTGTTTTATAATCGCAGCCAGCTACAGCAATAGGAGTGTTTTCGGTAATTTTTTTAAAGGTTTCTGCTTCTTTTAAAAATAATTGATCTTTAGCTATTCGGTCTGTGATGTCTAAATAGGCGTATGAAATAAAGCTGTCATTTAAAGTAGCAGTATATTCCATTACTCTTTTTTGGCGTTTTTTATTGTAAGTAATTTGACGTTTGTTAATTACATTTTTTCCTGCTTTTAATGTGGCAACATCATCTTCCCAATTAATAAGTGCATCTCTTCGTTCATCAATATTTTCATACAATGAATTAATTAGTGATGTTACTGTATTAGTTGCATTTACTGTAAATCCAAATTGTTTACTGTACGTTTTGTTAAAGAAAACAATCTCGCCGTTAAGTTTTATAAATGAAATGGGAATGGGTACCAGTTCTGCAAATTTTCTAAATCTTTCTTCGCTTTGTTTTAACCTCTGTTCATTTTCTTTTCTTACCGTAATGTCGTAGAATAAAGCATAAATAATACCGTTTTCGTATGTTATGCCTATTTCAAATGTTTTAATGCTACCATTACTGCATAACAATTTTCTTTCTACAGTACTAATTTTGGGCTTTTTGCTATTAAATAAATTCTGTTTTACCTGCTCCCATTCTAATAATTGTTTTTGTTTTTCCTCTTCATTTTCGTAAACAATTATATCACCCCAATCATTGAGTTGATTTATTTGATGTAATGTGTAACCTAATGTTTTTCGGAACTGTTTATTGGTAAATGCAACTTTATAAGTTTCTATATTGCACCCAGCTATTGCAATTGGAGTGTTGTTTGCAATTTGTTTAAAGGTTTCTGTAGCCCTTTTTTGTTGTTCTTCTTGAATTTTTTGTTGGGTTATATCTGTGTAAATATAGCACACATAACCATCGTTAATTGTAGTGGTGTATTTTACAACTTTTACTTCTCTATTCTTTGTTTCTACTTCAATAGTATTGGATATTGATTTTTGAGTTTTAAAAACTTTTTTTATTTCATTTTGCCAAATTTGGATGCCAGTTTTTTTGGCATTAGAGTCGGCATTTGTGTAATTTACTATTGATTCTAAATTTGGAAATTCGGTAATTGAATAACCAAATAGTTTTGTAAATGCTTTGTTTAAAAATAAAAATTCTCCCTTAATTGTAACAAATGCAACAGGATGTTGCATTTGTTCGGCAAAGCTTCTAAATTTTTTTTCATTGGCTTCTAATTTCCTAACTTTTGTTGTTAGTTCAGTTACATCTTTTCCAATAGAGACAATACCAATTAATTTGTTATTGATGTAAAGCTTACTTATTTTCCACGATATAGTTTTAATTCTTTTGTTTTTACAAACAACTAAAGTTGTTATGTTTAAAGTCTTCTTTTTTGAAGTTATATAATTTTTGTACAGTGTTTTGTAGTAGGTATATTTATCTTTAGGTATTGCCTCTTTAAACCAATTTTTATTAATGAGTTCATCGTATTTATAACCCAAACTTTTTTCTGTTCCTTTGCTTATTGAATCTACTGTTAAATCAAGTTTTAATATTAATAGAATTGCATCTGTGGTAAGAATAATGCCCTTGTCAATTGCAATTTTATCTTTAGTATTTGCAATACTTTCTGGAATTATTTTTTTTATAGTAGAGCTTTTTTGCATATTACTTAAAAATAACAGTACCTAATTGTTTTGTAATTTCTCTTTCAATTTCTTTTAAATTAATATGAACTTCAATTAGTTTTTTTTGTTCTTCAAAATCAATGGCGTGTTCAATGTCGTGTTGGTTTTGAGCAAACATTTTCTTTATTTTTTTCAACTTAAAATAATTGATGCTCATAGTTACATCGTCGTGTGTAACATTTCGGTTATTGATGTTCATTCCTTCTAAAACCTTGTCCCAATTTTGGCTTAACTCAAATGGAAACATTGTAATAGTAACTACTAAATCAGCAATTTTTTTATTTTCACTGTATAAAAAAAACTTTGTATCAGGGTTTTTACCCTGATAATACAAATTGCGGTATAAATTTAATATTTCTGTTAAATCATTGTTTTCAAAATGGAAGGCATCTATTTCATTAAAAATATGTTCTGCAGTTGAAATATTTTCATCCCATTTTTGTAAACCAAATTCCAATAATACTCTTAGTACATTTCGCTCCTGAAGTTCATCTTCATTTACTAAAGCAATTTCTTCGTAAGTATTATTTTCTGGCTGTTTAGCTTCTTTTAAAAGATGATTGGCTTCTTCAAATGGCAATCGCTTTTCATCTTTGCTTATCTTATCTCTCTTAAATTTGTTTACTAAATTTATTAATCCCCCCTCATCAATTTTTAAAATTTCAGAGCATTGTTTTACATAGCCCTGTTGCTTAATAAAATCTTCGGCTTTATTAATTTTACTGAGTGTTTCTGCAATTTGGTTTACTACTTCACTTTTTTTAGCAACATCATTTCCTACTTCTTTCATCATCACTTCCAATTGAAAAATGATGAAGTCTTTTTTGTTATCGGCAACAAATTTTTGGAATGCAGATGTGCCTACTTTGTTTACATAACTATCGGGGTCTTCATTATCTGGTATTAACACCAGTTTTACATTTAGGCTTTCCTCTAAAGCCATATCCAAACCTCTTAATGCTGCCTTAATTCCTGCATTGTCGCCATCGTAAATAATGGTTAAATTATTGGTGTATTTTTTTATTAATCTTAATTGATCAATAGTTAAACTTGTTCCACCACTTGCTACTACATTTTCAATGCCAGCTTGGTGTAAACTTACAACATCTGTATAGCCTTCTACCAACAAACATTCATTGGCTTTATCAATGGCTTGTCTGGCAAAATAAGAGCCATATAATATTTTGCTTTTTACATAAAGTTCATTTTCTGGGGTATTTATGTACTTAGGTGCTTTATCATTTTTACCAATAATTCTAGCACCAAAGCCAATTATTTTTCCAGTGTTATTATGAATTGGAAAAATAATTCTGCCCCTATAATTATCTACTAATTCCGTATCATTTCTAATGGCACATAAACCAGTTTTGGGGAGTAATTCTTTGTTGAATTGGTTTTGAATTAATGCTTTTGTAAGCTCATCTTTTGCTTGTGGATTATAACCAATTTGAAATTTTTTTATTATCTCATCTCTAAAGCCTCTTTCTTTTAAATAGCTTAAGGCTATAGTTGTGCCTTCGTTATTTTCCCATAATTGCTCTTGAAAAAACTTACCAGCAAAATTGTTAATAATGTATAAGCTATCGCCAGTTTGTTGTTGAAATTTTTGTTCAGGACTTAATTCTGTTTCTTCAATTTCAATGTTATATCTTCTTGCCAGCCATTTTAATGCTTCTACATAGCTAAGCTTATCGTGTTCCATTAAAAAAGTAATAGTATTCCCACTTTTGCCACATCCAAAACATTTGTAAATTTCTTTTGAAGGAGATACAGTAAATGATGGAGATTTCTCGTTGTGAAAAGGACAATTTCCTAAGTAATTTGCCCCTCGCTTTTTTAGCTTTACATATTCGCCAACTACATCAATAATGTCAATGCGGTTTTTAATTTGTTCTATTGAATTTGGGCTTATCATTTGTGTTGTTGAGTATAGCTAATATAAAATTATGATGGCAAGAATTTATAGGTTAATTAAGTTGTGGGTCTATTGGATAATTTGCAAGTTGTTTAAATTCTCCACCCATATCTTTTACAACATCTTTCCAAAGCGTATCGGCATTATGATGAAAAATAAACTGCCTTTCTGCTTTATGCAACAACCAACTTTTTTCAGCCACTTCTGCATCTAATTGCCCAATACTCCAACCGCTATAACCTAAATAAAACCTAATGTCTCGGGGAGTTATCTTTTTTGATTTCATTAAATCCAAGGCTTGTTCAAAATTTCCACCCCAATAAACTCCGTTAATAATATTTAAACCTCCTTCAATTAGCCTTGGCTTTGTGTGCAAGAAATGTAAAGCGTCTGTTTGTACAGGACCTCCCAAAAAAACTGGAAAATGTAAGCCATCAACCCCTTCAATTAATTGATTCAGATTTTTAGTGTATTGCTTGTTTAGTACAAATCCTAAACTTCCCTCGGCCTCGTGTTCACAAATTAAAATTACTGAACGCAAAAAATTTGGATCTTTTAAAAATGGGTCACTTACTAATAAAATACCAGATTCAATAATATTCATATATTAAAAATAAGCAGCAATGATATAAAAAAAATAAAAAGTTAAATTCTTTTGATTCATGACTGCAATTTATTGTGTAGTAGAGCTAGTGATTATATTTGCTTTTGCATGAAGAAAATTTTACCAGTTATTATTACTCTTATTGGTCTTTCGCTTTTGGGCTTAATTATTTTACAAGCATCTTGGTTAAATAATTTAGTGCAATTGAGAAGTGCACAAATTGCTGCTAAAGTAAGAGATGGCTCTTTTGATGTAGCTGCTGATTTAAGTAAAGCAGTATATGGATCTAACCCTGTAAAAGTACCACGAAACCTACACTCTTTATCTTTGGGTACAGATATGTTTAATGTACTAAAGCCAAGAACTGTAAGTGAACAATTTTCAAGACAAGAAGTTTATGAAAAAATAAAGAAGGCTTTGGAAGATGAAGATTTAAAGCATATAAAGTTTGATTTTGCTATTATTAATAGTAGCAATGATTATGAAATGCAAACTGAAAATTACATAAAAAACTTTTTCGATTCAACTTCAACAAGAAATTTTATTGTACCCATAAGACCCGATTCAGGAACTGATTTAGAAGGATTGAATATAGAAGAACATTTAGTTATTGTTGTGCCAGATTTTAAAAAGCAAGTTTGGGGTTCTTTAGTTTGGATTATTTTAGGTAGTGGTCTGTTTACAATCATTATCATAACTGCATTTTTCATTACTGTTAAAACGCTGCTAAATCAAAAAAAGCTGAGCGAAATCAAGAGTGATTTTATCAATAATATGACACACGAATTTAAAACACCTCTGGCAACAATTTCTTTGGCTGTAGATGCTATCAGAAATCCTAAAGTACAGGCTGATGTTTCAAAGCTTGAGTATTTTAGTGGAATTATAAAAGAGGAAAATAAGAGAATGAATAAGCATGTAGAAACCATTTTACACGCTGCTTTGATGGAAAAAAAAGAGTTGCAATTTAAAAATGATAATGTAGATGCTAATATAGTTGTAGCCAATGTTGTTGATAATTTTCAGCTACAATTAGCTGAGAAGGAAGGGAAATGTAATTTATACTTAGAAGCCACTAATGCTAATATCATTGCCGATGAACAACATTTTACTAACGTAATTTCAAACTTGGTCGATAACGCCATTAAATATTCTAATGATAATTTAGTAATAAATATTACCACTCAAAACTCTAATGAAGAGTTAATAATTAAAATTGAAGACAATGGTATTGGTATGAGTAGAGAAGCTGTAAAAAATGTGTTTGAAAAATTTTATAGAGCTCATACAGGCAATGTACATAATGTAAAAGGTTTTGGTTTGGGAATGAGTTACGTTAAAACTATTATAGATGCAATGGAAGGATATATAAAGGTAGATAGTACATTAGGCAAAGGAACCATTTTTACACTTGAATTACCATTAAGCAAAAATGTATAACTAAATAGTCTTTCGTGCATTCTATAAAATAATGCATCCATTTAACCATTCATCGTCAAAATTTGCGTTATACTTTTTATAAAAATTAATAGCAGGTTCATTCCAATTTAAAACTTGCCAGCAAATTGCATTCAGCTTTTTTTCTTTAGCTTCATTCAACAAAGCATCGAATAATAATTTTCCAACTCCTCTACCTCTTTGTGGTTTCGTAACAATAAAATCTTCTAAGTACATTCTCTGCCCTTTCCAAGTGCTGAACCTGATGTAATACAATGCAAAGCCAATAATTTCATTATTTTCTTCAGCAATTAATGCCCACCACACAGGATTTTTCCCAAAACCACTTTCTTCAAAATGTTCAAGTGTTATTGTTACTTCATTGGGAGCTTTTTCATAGACTGCTAATTCTTTTACAAGTTCCAAAATTTTATTACAATCTTCCTTTATGGCTTTTCTGATGATCATCATTTAAGAGATTTATTTAATAAACTTTTTGGCAATTCTATATAATTATCTTTGAATAATATTCATGAATTTTTATTATGCTAAATAAAACTACTTTGGTAATTGGTGCATCTGAAAATGCAGACAGATACAGTAACATGGCAGTTAAACTATTGCTTCAACATAAAATAAAAGTGTATGCAATAGGGAATCGAGAAGGAAAAATAGAGGATGTAAATATTCATAAAAGTAAATTTGATTACACTGATGTAGATACTATTACGCTTTACATTAATCCCTTATTGCAGAAAGCGTATTACGATTATTTTCTTTCGCTTAAGCCTAATAGAATAATTTTCAATCCCGGAACTGAGAATAATGAATTAATTGAGCTGGCAAAAAAACATAATATCAGTGCAATCGTTGCCTGTACTTTAGTTTTATTAAAAACAGGACAGTATTAATTTAGCAAAATGAAAAAGTTTCTAGCGATTATTCTTTTGTCAAATTTATTGAATCAAGTAACTGCCCAACAATTAGCTTTCCCAACAGCCGAGGGTGCAGGAAGATTTACAAGTGGTGGCAGAGGAACAAGTTCAGCCTTAACAACAGTTTACTATGTTACTAGCCTTGCCGATGATGGGTCTGCTGGTACATTACGTTATGCTGTTAATCAAACTGCAGCATATAGAACGATAGTTTTTAAAGTTTCTGGAACAATTCGTTTAGGTTCTAACTTAACAATAAAAGCTAATACAACCATTGCCGGACAATCTGCACCTGGAGATGGAATATGTTTGGCTGATCGCAGTGTTTTGCTTGGAGGCAATAATATTATTGTACAGTATTTAAGATTTAGACTGGGCGACAAAAATCAACTAAAAACAACACCTGCTGGCTGTGGGGTTCCAGTTGCTCCATTTACTGCATCCTGTATGCCATTGAATGGTAGTGGAGGTGATGATGCATTTGGTGGAACTGGTAGAAAAAATATTATTATCGATCACTGCACAATGAGTTGGAGTAATGATGAAGCATGTACAATTTATGGTGGTGATAGTACAACAGTTCAATGGTGTATGATTAGTGAGCCTTTAAATTATTCATATCATTTTGAAACTGGAGATGCAGACTTTGAACATCACGGTTATGGAGGAATTTGGGGGGGGCGAAGAGCATCATTTCATCATAATTTGCTGGCTCATTGTCAAGGAAGAGCTTGTAGATTTGATGGCAGTAGAAATTTAGATGGTGGAGCTACAGTTGGACTTGAAAATTGCGATTTTACAAACAATGTAATATATAACTGGGGAGGATACAATGTAAATGGTGGCGAAGGCGGTAATTATAATATTGTGAACAATTATTATAAATATGGACCATCTACTAGCTCAGGTGTAAGGTCAATGGTTATTAATCCTTATGCTACATCTCCTTTGCCTTATGGTAAATATTATGTTACAGGAAATTATGTAGATGGTTCTACCAGTGTTACAAACAATAATTGGCTGGGAGCTAAAATGCAAGGAGGAAGCTTGGCTGATACAGCCCAATCAAAAGTTTCAACTCCATTTAATGTTTCATCAATAAACATTCAAACACCTGTTGATGCCTATAATGCAATTATTAAAAATGTAGGGGTTACTATTCCTACTCGAGATACATTAGACAAGAGAGTTATAAAAAATGTTGTTAATAGAACTGGAGCAATTATTGATGTTCAAGGCAATTATCCTCATGGAACTGCTTTTGCTTTAACTACAAATGCATGGCCAACTTTAACAACTGGCAATCCTCCTACAGATACTGATTTTGATGGAATGCCTAATTGGTGGGAGAAAAGAGAAGGATTAAACCCATCGAATTATAGTGATAGAGGTACTATCACTTCAAATGGCTATACTGTTCTAGAAAAATATTTGTACAGTATTCCAGGTTGGAATGAACACGCGAATTTTGTAAGTATGGTTGGCACTAAAATAAATTCATCATTAGCCAAATTTGACTTTGTTACAGATTGGGTAAAAGATGGGTTTACTTACGGATTATTTAGAAGTGCCGATAGTTTGGGTACATACACTCAAATTGGTTCAGTAAATTCTTTTATTGATTCAATTAATTTTACTATTAATGATGCAGCTTTAACTCAATCAACTTCTTATTACAAAATTGGTTCTTATAAAGTGGGTGTTACCCCTGATACGCTTTATAGCAATATTGTTAAAATTGAAGGAACAGTTACACCCGTTAAATTTTCAAATTACACTGTAAAGCTTGTTGCTAATAATAATAAAACAGCAGAAGTTGAAAATGCATGGTCAACATTGGATGAGACGAATACAAACAGTTTTAATATTCAAAGAAGTGTAGATGGTAGAAATTTTAATACAGTTGGAACCATTGCTGCTAAAGGATTAGGAGATTATTTTTTCAAAGACAAAGTTGAGATTTACAATAACATAAAATCATTA
The DNA here is from genome assembly GCA_964615145.1 of uncultured Chitinophagaceae bacterium. Taxonomy (GTDB): domain Bacteria; phylum Bacteroidota; class Bacteroidia; order Chitinophagales; family Chitinophagaceae; genus CAIVPM01. The sequence goes on along the minus strand of CAZTOP010000006.1, from coordinate 6,730 downwards.
TACTACAGAATAGAATCAGTAGATAATGATGGCTTTAAACAATATACGAATTCAAAGCAAATTCGTATTGGCGATGATTTAAATAATGGTATTCGTATTTATCCAAACCCAACCAATAAAGATTTTGTTATTTCACACAATGCAGCTCAAAAAAATACTATTGTTCAATTAGTAAATGAACTTGGCAAAGTTTGCTTGACTGTAAATGTTAAACAAGGTGATGTTTCAACTAAAATTACAACAACCCAACTAGCTAAAGGAAATTATTCTGTTATTTTAACAAATGATTTTAGCAAATTAGTATCTTCTGTTGTTGTGTTTTAATAAGTTTACTTTAGCTGAAAAGGAATCAGGTTTACTCAAAAATTGTTTTTGGAGACAAAGACTATTTCGGATAAATATAAAGTGATTTTTTTTATCATAATCTCTCGAAAAGTACTACAAGATAGTCTTCTCGCAATCCGTTATAATCAACTTTAAAATATTTATGCCTGATTTTATTGGGTATGCAAAATGGATTGCTATTTATTTGCACATTATGAAAAATATTATCATTACTACAACACTTGTATTATTTGCAAATATTGTTACAGCACAAAAAAAAGATAGAAAGGGAGAGTTTTATTTTAGTTGGGGTTATAACAAAGAATGGTATACAAAAAGTACTGTTAGGGTAATGCAACCCGAGCTCGGCAATGATTACAAAATGGTAGGTGTAAAGGCTCACGACCATCCTGGTTGGGATGAAGGATTGTTTCATTTGCCATTAACAATTCCTCAATACAATTATAGAATTGGCTATTTCTTTAATAAGAAAAAAAATCTCGCTTTTGAAATTAATTTCGATCATACAAAATACATTATTGCCGACCAAAACGTAAGAATAACAGGTAAATTAAACAATAGAGAAGTTGATACTTTGGTAAGGTTTGATGAAGCCAATGGATTTGAATATTTTCTAAACAATGGTGCTAATTTTTTACTGTTTAATCTTGTAAAAAGATGGAATTATACGAGTAGAAGTAATCAGAATTTTAAGTTAGATGGTCTAGGCAAGGTAGGAGTGGGTCCAGTAATACCTCACGTTCAAAATACTTTTTTTGGTAAAGATAATGACCAGCGTTTTCAATTGGGTGGTTGGAATGTTGGACTTGAATATGCTTTACGAGCAACATTTTATAAAACTGTTTATTTAGAATTTGCAAGCAAAATAGATTATGCAGGCTATAGTGGTTTAGATGTTTACAAAGGAAAAGCAAGGCAAATGTTTGGTACTTATGAAATGATATTAAATCTGGGTATAACTTTTCCTGCGGGTAAAAAAAATAATTAGTGAAAACTTTTTAAACTGATTTATGCGTAAATCAAACTATTTCTTTTATTGCCCAAAAGCATTTCTTTTGCTCGTATTTTTTTATGTTAATGTATGTTTTTGTCAACAGCTTCAAAAAATGCAATCACAATACATCAATCCTGTTATTCACGCCGATTACAGCGACCCAGATGTTGTAAAAGTTGGAAATGATTATTACTTAACTGCAAGTAGTTTTAATAATGTACCTGGTTTGCCCATATTGCATTCTACCGATTTAGTTCATTGGGAAATTATTAATTATGCTTTACAGAAATTGATTCCAAAGTATCATTTTGATAAAGTACAAAATGGTGGTGGTGTTTGGGCTCCATCAATTAGGTATCATAAAGGTGAGTTTTATATATATTACCCCGACCCAGATTTTGGAATTTACTTAACAAAAACAAAAGATATTAAAGGCACTTGGAGCCAGCCTGTTTTAGTAGAAGCAGGGAAAGGATTAATAGACCCTTGTCCATTGTGGGATGATGATGGCAAATGCTATTTGGTGCATGCCTACGCTGGAAGCAGAGCTGGTTTTAAATCCATTTTAGTTGTTAAGGAGATGAATAATGAGGGTACACAAATTATTAGCAATGCTGTTATGGTGTATGACGGTCACTTGATAGACCCAACAGTTGAAGGACCAAAATTTTACAAACGAAATGGATATTACTACATTTTTGCTCCAGCTGGTGGCGTAAGTACAGGTTGGCAAATAGTATTAAGAAGTAAAAATGTATGGGGACCATATGAAAGGAGAGTAGTTATGCAACAAGGGAAATCTAATATAAATGGACCACATCAAGGGGCATGGATTACATCAACCGATAATAAAGATTGGTTTATTCATTTTCAGGATAAGGCTGCCTATGGCAGAATACTTCATTTGCAACCGATGACTTGGGAAAACGATTTTCCTGTAATAGGTAAAGATGATGATAAAGATGGAATTGGAGAACCTGTTGAAACAAACATGATTACTAAATCAGACAAGTTTTTATCCTTACAAGCATCAGATGAATTCAATGAACCTAAAATAGGGTTGCAATGGCAATGGCAGGCAAACCCGCAAGAAGGATGGGCTTTTGCAACTCCTAAAGGATTTTTGCGAATGTTTTCCGTAATGGATACAAGTAATCGTAATTTGTTTTTTACTCCCAATATTCTTACTCAAAAATTTCCTGCCGAATCATTTACAGCCACTACCAAACTTACTTGTATCAGCAAATTCAATAATGAAAAGTTCGGCTTTCTTGTTCTTGGAATGGATTATGCTTATATTGCTATTAGTAAGCTTGATAATAAGTATATCGTAAGTTATTCAAAGTGCATAGATGCTGATGAAAATAAAAAAGAACTTGAACTGAAAACAGATACTATTACTACAAACGAATTGTTTTTTAAGTTATCAGTAACTCAAGGAGCCGTTTGCTCATTCAGTTATAGTATTGACAATAGTCATTACATAACTTTATCTGAAAATTTTATTGCAAAGCCCGGTAAATGGGTTGGTGCTAAAATGGGTTTCTTTTATAACCGCAAACAAATAACCAATGATGCAGGAATGATAGATGTTGATTGGTTTAGAGTTAGCAAGCCATAAATGCACTATACCAATTCTATTACTGTTATTTCTGGTAAAATACCAACTCTGCCAGGATAGCCTATAAAACCAAAACCTCTGTTTACATATAATTTCTGTTTGCCATCTTCGTATAAACCAGCCCACTGTTTATACATCCATTGTACAGGGCTAAATTTAAAGAAAGGCAATTCAACACCAAACTGCATTCCGTGTGTATGACCAGCCAACATTAAATCAATATCCGGATATTCTGTTTTTACTTGTGCATCCCAATGGCTTGGATCGTGGCTCATTAATATTTTAAAAGGATATGACTCTGTTCCATAATATGCTTCTTTCATTTTGCCATATTTGGGAAAACGACCTTTTGCACCCCAGTTTTCAATACCCAACAGTGCAATTTTATCATCATCTTTTTCCAATACAACGTGCTCATTCATCAATAATCTCCAACCTAAATCTTTATGGGCTTGTTTTAACTTGTTTAAGTTGTCTGTTTTTGCAGTATCACTTTCCCACACAACATAATCGCCATAATCGTGATTACCTAAAGTACTATAAACACCCAATGGAGCTTTGAGTTTATTAAAAATAGGAATGTATTCTAAAATTTCATCGTGTCTGTCATTTACTAAATCTCCAGTAAATAGTATTAAATCTGCCTGCTCTTTTAAAATTAAATCTACCCCATGTTCTACAGCTTTGTTGTCTTGAAAACTGCCACTGTGAATATCACTAATATGTACAATTTTCAAACCTTTAAACGCTTTGGGTAAATTTTCGAACGCCAATGAAATTTTTTTTACCTGATAATTGTACTTGTTGCTAAAGCCATATAATAAAGTTCCAAACAAAGTACTTCCTAAACCCAAGCCCATCCAACTTAAAAATACACTTCTTGGAATATTGTCTTCCTCAATACCTAATTGGGAACCTGTGTTAGGCACCATTTTTTTTACAGCAAATAATATCCCTCTTCTTCCATCATCTATCAAAAAGAAAACTATGGCAATAATTTTTGCAATTAATAAACCAATCATTATTGCAAATACATAGTTTCTGAAAAATTTTGATGTGTTTAATGATTGTATGTAGGGAAAGAGTAATACTGTTGTAATAGTTACTGCCGATACTACCCAATAGCTATAGTAAAGCATATTTTTTGCTCTTTCAGATGCATTAGCCGAAACCGTTTTTACTGCCTGAAATACATAGAAATCTAACACAAGCATTATGGCTGCTATAATCCACCAAACCGATTGTCTTTTCATAATGTAAAATAAGTTGCAAGATTAGTGTATGTCTTGATGCGTTTTGTTACTAAAAACATAAAAAAAGGTTACCTCAATAGTAACCTTTTAGTATTTTAATTTTTATTGCCAGAGTTCTTGGCTTTCAATTCCTGAACTTTCTTCTGGGTTTCAATCATCTGTTCGTATCGTTCTTGCCATTTACTTTTTTCTTTTACTTTAGGATTTTTTCTTCTTTGTTCAATGTCTGCAATCAATTTATCGTGGTTGATAATAAACTTTTGAATAACAACCTGCAATATCAGTGTAATTAAATTTGATACTGTGTAATACCATGTTAATGCTGATGGTAAATTATTGAATACAAAGAATAAAATAAATGGAAATATATAAGGCATATACTTTAACGCTGGATTGTCTTGCGTTGGCGTATTGCCCATATTATAAACCGAAATTAAGAAACTTGTTAAAACCGCAGTAATGGTAAACAAGCTAATATGGTTTACACCAATAATGGCAGTTTGCCAACTAGCAATTGAATCAAATACCGACAAATCCTTACTCCATAAAAAAGCTTGCCCTCTAACTGCAATATTGGTATTAAAGAAACTATATAAAGCAAAGAATATTGGTATTTGTAGCAATGCTGGCAAACAGCCTCCCAGCATATTTACACCAGCTTCTTTATTAAATTTCATTTGAGCCATAGCAAAACCTTGTTGGTCGCTGCCATACTTCTTTTTAAGTTCATCCAATTCGGGTCTTAGTATTTTCATTTTGGCACTACTAACATAGCTTCCATACATTAACGGTGCTGTAATTAATCGAATAAAAATTGTAAGTAATAAAATGGCAATTCCATAACTACTTATAAAACTTGAAATCAAATTAAAAATAGGCATAATGATGTACTTGTTAATTGGCCGAACAAACGAATACATGTCTCTACCAAGGTTAACAATCTTTTGCATTTCTGGCGGGGTTTGACCCTTTAAAACCTCAAAATCATTGGGTCCAAAATACATTTGCATAGGCACTTTAGCATTGTTGCCAGTTACTTTCATTTCAAAACTAGCATTAACCTTTGCAAGTTCAGTAGCTGTATCAATAGTATTTCTTCCCCATTTAACATCACCACTATTAAAGTTGTTTTTTGCAACCAATGTTGTATTAAAAAACTGTTGCACTACCGCCATCCAATTGGTGGGTTTTTCAAATTTGTGCTCTGTTTTAGAACTGATGTAATCAAAATCGTTGCCTTCGTAAAAACAAATATTACTCATTTGCTGACGCTCATATTTAGCACTTTTCTCGTGCTGCATCGTTGTTGCATTCCAGTTAAGGTTTAATTGATTTGCTGTTAATAAAGTATTAGGATTTGCTAAAGTAATATCCCAATCAATCATATAATTGTTGGGTTTTACCGTAAATGTGTGAATGACTGGTTTGTTTGTAGAGTCGTTAAGTGAATAACTAATGGTATGGCTGCCATCTTTATTGTCAACTACAGTACTTGCAGTAAAAAATAAGTCGGTTGTTTGTGCCGATGCATTAGCTCCTGTATTAATGGCGTAACCAATTTTGTCTGTTTCTGTACCCAGTATTACATTGGTTCCGTTGTAAGACTTATATTTTTTTAATTCAACAAATTTTATTCTTCCCCCTTTATTAGTAAAAGTTACTTTAAGTAAGTCAGACTCGATAGTAGTAGTTTGCTCTGTACCTATAGCAGCATTAACCATCTTTCCTGCTTTTTCAATTTGTTTAACAGAGTCCTCGTGTGCTGCCAGCATTTTCTCTTTAACAGCGTCTAATTTAGGTCGCTTGCTAGCTTCCACCATTGCAATAGAATCTTTTATGTGTTTATCATATTTTTGAAACTCTTGTTGTTGTTTGTTGTTGTACCAAAAGAACAAGAAAAACAATATTGCCAACAATGTAAAACCAATCACCGTATTTTTATCCAATTTCATATATTATTTCTATTAAGGCGGCAAAGGTAGGGGACGGCGTATAACTTGCTAACTGTTTTTTGTTGCTTAATAAATTGATATTATAAGTGGTAATTTAATTACTATATAGATGTTGGTACTGATTAAATATTGCGATAAATCTACATTTTTTCTGGAAAATATACCCTTTGCCTGCATCTTCATAAAAAATGCCAAATTCCAAGTCATTATCCTAATTACTGCCTGCTACACTGCATCATTAGTAGCTTTAATAGCATCATCATATCTAAGCCCAAATGAGGTTTTATGATTACGCAGCCCGGATAAAATTGTTTTAGAAAAAATCCGGTTTTTTTTAGTATAAAGAGATAAAGCATTTAAAATAGTCTGATATTTTTTTTATAAATAAGTAGAAATATGGTGCTTAGTACTGCTTTTTATGTTGTTGGATGATGGTAGGAATGCTGAAGCTATATTTTAATGGGGTTAATATTACTTACTGCTTGTTATAGGTAGCTTTTGGCTGCAATAAGTATCCTAACGCCAGCTATTAGGACACTTTTTTTTGTTGTTAGGACACTAACGT
>CAZTOP010000005.1:81750-95874 GCA_964615145.1 uncultured Chitinophagaceae bacterium | reverse complement strand
CAGCAGTAAAGCTTAAGCCATTCCAACTATAAGGGAGTTGTGATGGACAAATGCTTAAATTGCTTGTTGATGATCTGCTAGTTTTTACTGTAAGATTTAAGGTTGCACTACTATCACAACCCACTGCATTTTGAGTTTTATATGTATACACGCCACTTTGCTTGTAACTTATACTATTCCAAATTACACTATCACATACTGATAAATTGGTTGTCGAAGTTGTTGATTTTTTAACAATCAAATTTAAAGTTGCAGTGCTATCACAACCCACTGCATTTATAGTTTTATAAGTATACACACCACTTTGCTTGTAAGTAACATTATTCCAAATCACACTATCACATACTGATAAATTAGTTGTTGAAGTTGAAGTGCTCTTTACTGTAACACTAACTGTTGAATTTGTGGTGCAATTAAATGCGTTACTTGCATTAACTATATAAGTTCTTGTATTTGTTGGTGTGGCTGTAACACTTACACCTGTTGATGATGAAAGTGTACTACTTGGAAACCAAGTGTATGAAGCTGCTGCATCAGTCATAGCAGTTGCTCTCAACCCAATTCCAACAACAAAACCCTCGCTGGTAGTTTGCCCACTTGTTAATGATGTTGGAAAACCAAGTGAGTAATTTCTTAATGTGTAATATGAAGTAGCTGTACTACCTGTAAACTGTTTAATCGGCAAATTACCACTTTGCCAAATTGCTGCAACCCAATAAGTGCCAGGTTGTAAAATTAAGGTTGGGTTTAATGCAAATTGATTTCTGCCTGATATTAACTTACTTACAGTATTACTTATAACTGGGTCAGTTTCTTGTATCAAAGTTTGAGGTTTGCCCGTAGTTGCATCATTGGTATAAATTGCCATTCTGCAAGTAATTCCCGATGGTGCATTTTGCCAAAGTTCAACCCATAAACTATTAATGGTACTAGCTGTAGTAACATTAATTTTGGTATATTCTACAGCATTTGGCAACATTTGATTAGACGTATTGTTAAAATTAATTGGACTGTTAAACCAATAGTCTGTAGGTGTACCAGTAGTAACTAAACCTCCATTGCCTGTAACAGTTAATACACTTGAATTGCCTGCACAAATAGTGCTTGGATTAGCTGTAACATTTGAAATTATTGGCAATGGATTTATTGTTAAATCTAATGATGCAGTACTGTCACAACCACCAACAGTTGTCATTCCAGTTTTGCTGTAGAAACCAGTTTTGGTATATGTAGTACCATTCCAAGTGTAGCTACCACAAGCAGTAACAGAAAGCACTGATTGAGATGGAACATTAACTTTTATATTGAAACTTGCAGTTGAGGAGCCACAGGAATTAGTTACAGCGTAGTAAATAATATAGTTGCCACCCGTTGATGCTGTAACTTTTCCTGCACTATTCACACTCACTCTATTACTATTATTACTACTCCAAACACCACCAGCATCTCCATTAGATGTAAGTGTTGTGCTGCCACCAATAAAACAAAATGAATTAGCACCACTTATGGTTCCAGCGTTTGGCGTTTTTGTAACAGTTAAATTTAAAGTGGCAGTACTATCACAACCCTCTGAGTTTATTGTTTTGAAAGTGTATATGCCGCTAGTTTTATATGTTACTCCATTCCATACTAAACTATCACATGCATTTAATGTAGTTGATGAAGTTGAAGTTTTTGGAATGACTACAGCGTAATAAAATATTTGTGAACAGCCATTTTCATAGCTCACATTCACGCTGTATGTTGTGGTTTGCGTTGGTGTAACTTTTACGCTTGCAGTTGTTTTGCCATTAGACCATAAATAAGTTGGTGTGTGTGTAACAGTGTAACCATTGGTAAACTGATTGGCACTTATCCAATTTTTTATGATTTGACCATCTGCTTGCGATACTGAAATTACAGGTATTGTAATAGTTGCATCTACTCCTGACATTGACATTGCACTGGCACCTGTTACATTATTTACAATTATAATTCCAGCAGCACCTGCATCTTGTACTGCTTTAGCTTTGGCAGCAAAAGTGCAAGTTCCTCTATCAATGATTACAACTTTTCCACTAAATAAACCAGTTGCAAATGTGGTTGAACAAGCTTGATTGTTTGGGCTTGAATTGGGCAGATAAACAAAGCCATTTCCACTTAAAGGAATTGTTTTAATATCTGCACCAAAATTGGCAATACCTATCTCAAATGAAGTATCTATTGGGGAAATGATTTTTAAATATTGCTTACTTCTGCCAAGCACATCGAAGAATATTAAAACAGAATCAGGTGCACATAGGTTTCCATAAACGGCAGAGGAAAATACGCCATTGGGTTTATCATTAACAGTCAAGTTTAAGGATGCAGCACTATCACAACCTGCTTTGTTGGTTAAATGAATAGTGTAAAATCCAGATTTGCTATACCATTTACCATTCCAGAAAGTGCTATCACAAGTTAGTACATCTGTCCACGATGTTGTGGATTTTTTGATGGTTAAATTTACTCTTGCAGCACTATCACAACCAACACTATTTAAAGTGTGGTAAGTATATAAACCACTTTGCTTATACCAAGTTCCATTCCAATTCAGACTATCACATATTGTAATACTAGTTAATGATGAGGATGTTAATTTTAAAGTTAGATTTAATGTAACACTACTGTCGCAACCCAATGAAGTTGTTAGTATTGTTGATTTTGAACCTGCAACTGTAAAAGTTAAACCATTCCAACTATATGGCAATTGAGATGGGCAAACAGAAAGATTGGTTGTTGATGAAGGTGCCAAACAAGCCCTTGTGATAGTTAAAGTATAAATTTTTACATTGCCATTTTGAGCAGTTACTTTAAAGTTAATTGTATTTACACCAATGTTTAAAGACAATATTGAAGATGTTGAACCACTTGTAAAAGCAGTATAACCAGCACCATTAAATTGCATTTCTATTTTAGCACTATCTTGGTGTTTAGTTGCCGTAACAGTTGTGGTGGTTACATAATTATGAACATTGATATTGTAATTTAAAGTCAAACTGTCAAACACAGGTACTAAAGCACCTGCAGAGGCAGACATTGTGGTTAAATTATTATCTCCAGATAATATTGGTGTATTTCTCAGCACTACTAAAACTGGAGCAAAATATCCAATTGCACTTATATCAGTTTTACCGTCTCCATCAATATCTCCAGTGGCTATATCCTCATAAACATAAGCAGTTCCAATAGATACAGGTGCAGCAAAAGAAAGATTATTAATACTGGTTGAGGTAGACGTATTTCTTAAAACTCTAATTCCAGTTTTAACAGATGAAACTGCAATATCTAATTTTCCATCTCCATCAATATCTGCAATACCTAAAGAATTAGCATTTACACCAGTTGAAAAATTATTAGTTGTACTAAATGCTAAAACACCAGGTGTGCTATAGTTAATTAAAACTGAAACATTATTAGTGCTAGAATTTCCTGTTACAATATCATTCGTACCATCTCCATTAATATCAGCCAATGCAACATAAGATGGTTTTCCATCTACAGTAAAATCAGATTTGGTTGCAAAAGCAACTGTTGTGGTTGTACTTATATTTTTTAACACAGAAACAACGTAAAAAGCAGTACCTGTTGCATTTGCAGGATTTGCATTAGCTGTTATAATATCTGCTTTTCCATCATTATCAATATCTCCAATAGCTATACTTGTAGGGTTATTGCCTGTTGGAAAAGTTGAGAAGAATGCAAATGAAATATTAGTTGTAGAAGTAGATGTATTTCTTAACACATTTATTTGATATTGTCCAGTATTATTGAGGATAATATCATTTTTACCATCATTATTTATATCACCCACAACACATTTTGAAAAAACTGAAATGGCAAGACCCGCTAATACATTCACCCTTGGAGCAAAACTTATATTACCACTGGTGCTGGTGTTTCTAAATATTGAAATAGAGTCCATAAAATGAACTACAATCACATCTAATTTTCCATCGTTATTAATATCTCCTAACGTTACAGATTGTGCATTGGCAAGTGTTGTAAAATCTACTTTTGAAGCAAAGTTGACATTGCCACTTGTGCTTGTATTTCTATATACCGAAAATTTTGCATTACTATAATCAGCTACAACTTCATCTGCTTTGCCATCCCCATCAATATCTCCAATGGCTACACTATAAGGTGCACTATTAGTAGCAAAAGCATTACTAGCAGTCATATCCATTGTATCAATACTTCCTTTATTAGGCTTAAATGTGGTGTTGAAATAATCCTTGCCAGCACCACTTAAGCCACTCAAAGTATTTAAAACTGTAATGGGTGCATAAGTAGCACCTGCTGGCACTGCAACAGTTAGGCTTGTAGTTGTAGCAGCAGTTACATTGGCTTGTGTTGCTCCAAAAAATACCACATTATTTGAAGGCGTTGAACTATAAAATGTTCCTGTAAGCGTTACTGATGTGCCAACTGTTCCACTCACTGGGCTAATAGACGTAATGGTTGGTGGTGCAATCCTTGTAACAGTAAAAGTGTATATTTTAATAGTAGTGCCATCTTGTGCTGTAACCTTTATGTTTATTACGTTTTCGCCAAGATTTAATGGCAATGCAGATGAATTAACACCACTTGTTAAAGCTGTGTAAGTTCCACCATTTAATTGTATTTGCAAAGTAGCAGAATCTTGTGCTTTAGTAGCTTTAACAGTTACACTTGTAGTGGCATTAGTTACTGTTGCAGTATAATTGGTAACGCTTGTTGATAATACTGGTGTGTATGGTGTTGTGTTAATAATAAAAGCAGATAAATTAGCATTAGTTGAATATTGTGGTGTGTTACGAACCACTACAATTGCGTTATTAAAATTAGTAATTACAACAGCATCAATTTTTCCATCTCCATCAATATCTCCCATTGCGTGGGCTTTGGTTAAAGAACCTGTTGTAAAATCTATGGAATTTGTATAAGTTGGCGATGTAGCCACTGTTGTTGTGTTTTTTAAAACAGAAAAACTACTAGCATTATTGGCATACATTATATCCAATTTTCCATCTGAATCAATATCGGTAATAGCAACAGTTTCTGGAAAGGAAACAGATGATTTATTTACAGCAGCAGCTAAAGTAATTGAACCGCTTACACTTGTATTTCTTAGTGTACTTATATTTGTTGCATTATAATTAGAAACAATAACATCTAATTTTCCATCTGCATTAATATCGCCTAAAGCAACAGATGTTGGGTCTAGTCCAACTGAATAATCAACTTTAGTTGCAAGTGTTAAACTACCTGATATTGTCATTGTATTTCTGATAACTGAAATAGAACCTGCACCAGCATTGGCAGTAACAATATCTAATTTATTATCTCCATCAATATCGCCTATCGCAATGCCTCGTGGTGTTGTACCAGTTGTATATTCAATTTTTGCAGCAAAACCTATTGTACTTGTAGTAGAAATATTTTGTAAATAAGATACTTTGTTATTCCCACCATTGCACACCAATACATCTTGCCAGCCATCGCTATCTATATCTGCCACTGCAATTCCAGTTGAGCCAGAACCCGACAAACCTGTTGCAAAAACAGATGTTGCAGCAAAACTAATAGTACCAATACTGCTTGTGTTTTGATAAACAGTAATGGAACTTGACCCATTATTAACAACAACAACATCTAATTTACTATCATTATTAATATCGGCAACTGCTACTGAATATGGATTTAAGGCTGTTCCAAAATCTACTTTAGTTGCAAAACCAACATTGCCTATTGTACTGGTATTTCTTAAAACTGAAAAAGTATTGGCTCCATAATTTACAACAACAGCGTCTGGTTTTCCATCACCATCAATATCTCCAACAGCCACATTATAGGGGTTTGTACCAGTAGAAAACTTATTGCTGACGGTCATATCATTTGCATCAAAACTGCCTTTGGGCTTAGTAAATGTTGGGCTAAAAAATTGACGACTTGTGCCATATCTGTTATTTAATTTATCTTGTACAATAATAGGTGCATAAGTAGCACCAACAGGTACTATTACTCTTAAAGTTGTGCTGGAGGCAGACCTGTAAGTATTAACTTTTGCATTGCCAAAAAAAACATCAGTTAGTGCAACAGTGCCTGCAAAGTTGGTACCTACAATTACAATTGTATCAGCGGGTTTACCTGATATTGGTGAAATTGAAGTGATTCTAGGCTGTGCTTTGGCAGAGATGCCAATAAATAAAAAGACTAAAAGACTAAAACCGTGTTTAAGTAAATTTGTTCTCATCGAGTAATTTAAGGTTGCGAATATATTATCAAAGTTTAGTATTAATCCAACGGTTTTATAACTGAAATAATTGGTTTTATAACTGATCAATAGTCATTAAATTAAAGGAGGTATTTTTTATAAATAAAATTTTAAACAAGGCTATAAAGGGATAGATATCAAGTTGCAATCTATTTTTCTCATAAAGCCTTTATTTCTTAACAACTCTTGTCCGCAAACATTCTTTGCATTAAAAACAACTTGATTATAGGTTAAAGTCAAACTATTTGTCCAGCAAAGACAACTTGTTTGTGCAGCAAAAACAACTTGGTTTTCCAGTAAGGAAACAAGTTTGTTTTCCAATAAGAAAAGCAACTTGTTTTTCAATAGACTTCTTTCTACATTAACACAACTTTAAGAACAGCTTGAAAAGTACATATAAATTTATGCAGATAGAATATCACTAGCCAGTAGGTTTTGTAATCTTAAAATTGTAGAAGGATTTAATACTGCAATTTGTGGATTGGTATAACTAACAAAATAGCTGGATACAAATTAACGGTGGAGTGCTAAAACACTTCTCCCAAGTTTACAAAAATTCCACCCGAACCATTTAGCCCTATTCCATAATCTATAGCTAAGTTGGTACGTGAAAATTTGTTAAACTTAATTCTTATACCCGACCCAAATGCAGGTAAAATTTTTTCAAAACGCTTGCTTGGATATTCAGAATATGACTGAGCATTGATAAATGCTACACCGCCTATTAATTGATTTCTGGTAATATTAAATCTAAACTCAGATTCTAAGTAAATTAAATCAGGACTTCTAAATCTGCTCTGAGTATATCCTCTTCCTAAATTATTAAATGGATCCCAGGCAGTGCTTGGCAAATCCAGGTATGGTGCAGTTCCTTGTACTGTAAGCCAATTATAATTCCAAAAACCAATTACATTTTTCCTCTTACCTACCCTTACATATTTACGAAAATCCACAACAACTCCAGTCCAATTATTATCACTCCCAAAAGCAATATGATTAAACCTTACAAAAGCATTTGCATAGTACCCTTTTAAGGCATTAATAGGATTATCTCTTGTATCAGATAAAATATTTAAACTAATACCAGATGAAGTGGATACAGTATTAAATCCATAAACATCAAAATCAGTTGCAGTAGTTTTATCTTGGGTAATACGCCAATGCTTATCTAACATAAAACCCAATCCAATATAAAACTCAGATTGTATTTTTCTATAGGCAGTACCATACAATCTTAAAAAAGAGTAGTCCACTAAAAAAGCATCTGTCTCCTTGGTATACCCACCTAGTCCATAAGAATTTTGCGGGTATTGATAATACCGAATATCACTAATAAGATTCCAATCATTATTCTTTGTCCATATATCAGATTGTATATAAAACAATAACTGTTTTTTGGCTGTGTAAGAAATTCCACTAATGATTGCAGAAAGATTGGTAGCGTTGTTATTCCCGTTTCTAAATACAACATTGCCCGATACATTGGCAACAAAGCTCGATTGAAGCGTATATCCCAAACCAGGCAAAACTGAAAACTGAAACTTTCTTTTACTTTTTCTCTCAAACTCCAAAGAGTCTATTCTTTTATTAGGATGAAGAATTTTATCAATAATTTCAATGGCATCGGTTTCTGGTACACTGTCTTTGGTACAGTTTACAACAATCGAATCTTTTGAAGTAGATTGAGACTGACCAACCCAAGATAAAAGAACTAAAAAAATGAACAAAAATGCTCTTTGAAAGACTAAATACATAAATTCAAAGGTGCAGAGAATTACTAGAAGTTTAACACCATTTAATCAATTTTTTAACCAAAATAGTCTTAAGTTTTTTCAGTACAAGACACTTTCATCTAGACTCCCACTTAACTCCCACCTAACCCCCACGAGACTCCCAAGCAACGCCCTACTGAAGCCCTATCTAAGTCCTACCTAAGCCCTGTAAAGCCCTATCAATCTCTTAACCTATTACCAATTAGTGATATTTACAAAACCAGTGTGTTTTCAACAATTCTAAAAATACATCTTAACAAATTATATCCCCATTTTACCAAATCTACCCTATATTGCACCACTTTTCGGTCAAAAACCCTATTTTTTAACCAAAACTTGCCTAAAAATGGACTTAAAGCAAATTCACGAATTGATTAAAATTGTCAATAAAAGTAATATCGGAGAAATCAGTATCGAAGACAAAGATGGTAAAGTAACCATCAAACAAAAAGAGGAACAAGTAGTTACTGTAGCAGCTGCTCCACAACAAGTATATAATGTTGCACCACAGGCGGCACCAGCACCAGTTACTGCACCTACGCCTGCTGCACCAGTTGCAACTCCAGCTGCATCTGCACCTACAACCAGCAATACAGTAACAATCAAAAGCCCAATGATTGGAACATTTTACAGAAAAGCAAGTCCTGATAAACCTGCATTTGCAGAAGTTGGTACCGAGGTAGAACCTGGTAAAGTTGTTTGTATCATTGAAGCAATGAAACTTTTCAATGAAATTGAATCAGAGGTTAAAGGTACTATTGTTAAGGTTTTAGTTGACGATGCTAGCCCTGTAGAGTACGATCAACCTTTGTTCTTGGTAGAACCTAATTAATTCACAATCAACAATAGTTCATTGACTAGTCAAGGTAATAAATAAATCAGATTACCTTATTCTTTAACTCAAATTATTACTTGTGTTTAAAAAAATATTAATCGCCAACAGAGGAGAAATTGCACTACGTGTAATTAGAACTTGTAGAGAAATGGGAATTAAAACTGTTGCAGTTTATTCTACAGCAGATAAAGATAGCCTGCACGTTCGTTTTGCAGACGAAGCAGTTTGCATAGGTAAGCCATCAAGCATGGATAGTTACCTAAATATTCCACATATTATGGCTGCTGCCGAAATCACAAATGCAGATGCCATTCATCCAGGATATGGATTCTTAGCCGAAAATGCTAAGTTCTCTCAAATATGTGCCGATCACGGCATTAAGTTTATCGGTCCTACCCCTTCTATGATCAATAGTATGGGAGATAAAATTACTGCCAAAGAAACAATGATAAAGGCCGGTGTACCAGTTGTTCCTGGCTCTGGTGGATTACTAGAAAGTGTTGAACAAGCTAAAGACCTTGCTAAAAATGTTGTTGGTTATCCAGTAATATTAAAGGCTACTGCTGGTGGTGGTGGTAAAGGAATGAGAGTAGTATGGGAAGAAAGCGAAATAGAAAAAGCCTTTAATACTGCAAAAGCAGAAGCTGCTGCATCATTTAAAAATGATGGTATTTATATGGAGAAGTTTGTTGAAGAACCTCGCCATATTGAAATACAAGTTGCAGGAGACCAGTATGGACAAGTTTGTCATTTAAGCGAAAGAGATTGTAGCATTCAACGTCGTCACCAAAAGTTGGTTGAAGAATCTCCTTCTCCTTTTATGACGCCAGAATTGCGTAAAGCAATGGGTGATGCTGCCATTAAAGCTGCTGCTGCTATTAACTATGAAAGTGTTGGTACTATTGAGTTTCTCGTGGATAAACATCGCAACTTCTACTTTATGGAAATGAATACGCGTATTCAAGTAGAGCATTGCGTTACAGAAGAAGTTATCAACTTTGACTTGATTAAAGAACAAATAAAAATTGCTGCTGGAGAAAAAATATCTGGTGCAAATTATCAGCCAAGTATGTGTGCCATTGAGTGCAGAATTAATGCAGAAGATCCATACAATGATTTTAGACCAAGCCCTGGTAAAATTACTTATCTCAATACTCCTGGTGGCCACGGAGTAAGAGTTGATAGCCACGTGTATGCTGGTTATGTTATTCCGCCTTATTACGACAGTATGATAGGAAAGCTTATAACTGTTGCAAGAACAAGAGATGAGGCTTTAAATACGATGTATAGAGCCTTAAGTGAATATGTAATTGAAGGTATTAAAACAACAATTCCATTCCATCTGCAACTAATGCAAAACGAGGACTTCAGAAAAGGGAATTTTACAACCAAATTCTTAGAGTCATTTACTATGAAATAGTTGTAGTACTATTTTATTCATATTAAAAAAAGAGGCAATAAGTTAACTAAATAAATATAACTTATTCCTCTTTTTATTTTATCTACCATGTTTTTTTATCTGATGCTGTGCTCTTTTGATGGGGTGTTTAACACCTTCTTGCTTTAATTTTACTGCATCTTGTTTCAGCTCTTGCTTGTCTTGTTTTATTTCAGCTGCAACTTGAGCCTGCCCCCTACCATTACCTGTTTTAATATCTTGTTTTAACTGCTTTCTATCACGATTGGTTTCTCTCAAGTCTTTACGCAAATCTTTCATGTCGGCTTTTTTTGTTGCAGTTTGTGAAGGGGTTGTTTGTGCTGTAACGGCAAAGCTTAACGATACAGCTACTAAAAAGAAAAATAACTTTTTCATTGTTTATAATTTATCGGTTAAATAATAAACAAAAGATTCAATTACCTTACCAAGGTTTAAAAGATATTGTTGTAATAATGTTAAAATATTATGATCCTACAAAGGCCTTGTACAATTCACAATTACCAGATGCACTGATTTTATACTCTTCATTAGGCAATACCATAAAACAATCACCTTTTTTTATAGTAATATTAACATTAGCACTATTTACAACTGCTCCCCCTTCAATAACAATAAATATTTCTGGAGATATAGCTAGTGCATTATAAGTTTTACCCGCAGTAAGTTCTATTTTTGATATATCAAAATCTGGTACTGGACAAGGGTATTTTTTTTCAAGAGTTCCAATATTTTCTCCTTTCATTACACTTGGAGTTACTGGTTCAAATAATGTATGTTTCATTAATTCTGGCACATCAATATGTTTGGGTGTCAAACCACCACGCAGCACATTATCACTATTTGCCATTAACTCAACATTTTGTCCCTCCAAATAAGCATGTGGCACACCTGCTGCCTGAAATATTCCTTCTCCTTTTTTAAGACCAACAATATTAAACAAATAAATAGAAAACACACCTCTATCTACATTTTTAACCTCTTCGTTTTCCTTAAACAATTTGGCTGCCCACCAACCTGGCATAGATTTATTCAGCTCTCCATTCTGCTTTCTACGCATTTCTCGTTTCACTAATCTTGCCAAAATAGTATCAACTTCTTCTTGGCTCATTTCCATTAAAAAACGATAAAGTCCTTTTAATCCTTCGCTCTTAAAAATGGGTAACAAAACATTAAACTCCTTTACTTCCTGCAAACAATTTTCAACAGCTTCTAAACTCATAAAACCGTGCAATAGCCAAAACTCTCCCAATGCAATCATTACTTCTGGCTTATGGTTTTTATCCTTATAATTTCTATGTGGTGCATTGATAGGAATACCAGCAGCATCTTCTCTCTCAAACCCTTTTACAGCCTCTGTTTTAGAAGGGTGCACTTGTATAGATAACATTTCGTTTACATCGAGAATTTTATATAAATATGGAAGTTCACCAAATTTATTATAAACAGCTTCTGTTAAAATTTCTTTTGGATTTTGTTGAATAGCATCAAATAAAGAAACTTCCTCGTTACAAACTTGAATCATTGAGGGTGCAGATGGATGAGCTCCCATCCAATATTCTGCACAAGGTTTATTATCTTTATTTTCGATGTGCAATAAATTAGGAATATACTGATAACCTCCCCAAGCATAGTTTTGTACTCTGCCTTTTAATTTGAAAATTTTATTTTGTAAGATTGACATAGAATGAACGAAAAAAAATTAAATAATATTGATAAAGGTACCAATGGAGAAAACGTTGCAGCTGACTATTTATTGCAAAATGGCTATACCATTATTGAGAGAAACTGGCGATTTAAACATTGGGAAATTGACATTATAGCTTCTAAAGAAAATAAATTGCATTTTGTAGAAGTTAAAACAAGAACATCGAAAAAGTTTGGCAATCCAGAAGAAGGGGTTAACGAAAAGAAAATGAGTTCTTTAAAAAAGGGAGCTGAGGAATATCTTTTTCAAAACCAGCAATGGAGTTTGATTCAGTTTGATGTAATTGCTGTTACAATGAAAAAAGGAATTATTGAAGAAATATTTTTAATTGAAGATGTTTTCTTTTAGCAGAATGTTAAAATTTCCCTAACTCAGTAAGCAAAGCTGTTTTGCTACGTATATCTTTAAAATTATTTATATGCAAAAAGTATTATTAAGTTGCCTGTTGGCAGCTACAAGTTTAATCTCTTGTGCACAAAAACAAAAAACAAAGAATATGAGTAAAGACATTCCAGTAACGAAAGTTGAGTTAAAACCAGGAACCGAAATTGCCACTTTTGGTGAAGGTTGCTTTTGGTGTACAGAATCATTTTTTCAAAGATTAGAAGGTGTAATAAGTGTTTCAAGTGGTTATAGTGGAGGTCATAAAGCAAACCCAACCTATGATGAAGTTTGCACTAAAACCACAGGCCACGCAGAAGTTTTACATATTGTTTTTGACCCTAAGAGAATTTCGTACGATGAACTATTAGAAGTGTTTTGGAAGACCCACGACCCCACGACATTAAATCAACAGGGTGCAGATGTTGGACCACAATACAGAAGTGTAGTATTTTACCATTCAGCAGAACAAAAAGAAAAAGCAGAAAAATACAAAATAGAGTTAGACAAAGTTGGGGCTTTTAAAAGCCCTATCGTTACTGCCATTGAACCATTCACCAATTTTTATGCAGCCGAGGATTATCATCAAAACTTTTATAACAACAACACCAACTATGGTTATTGCAGAATGGTGATTAGACCCAAACTTGATAAGTTTGAAAAAGTGTTTAAAGACAAATTAAAAAAAAATCAATAAATACAAAAAGCCAGTTTGTTTAGTCAAACTGGCTTTTTGTATATTATAAGCAAACTCTTATTCTCCTGGTTTTACTAAACCTAGCTTAGCTTCTAAACTAAGTGTGGCGTGCGGTACAGCACGTAAACGAGCTTTATCAATTAATTTACCAGTCACTCTACAAATACCATAAGTTTTGTTTTCAATTCTTTGTAAAGCCTTTTCGAGATGGTCTATAAATGTAATTTGACGGCTAGCCATATTACTCATTTGCTCACGTTCCATACTAATACTTCCATCTTCCATGGTCATAAATCTACCATCTTCGCTTTCACCACCAGTATCGTCTTTATGGGTAAGAACACTTTGTAAATATGATAGCTCTTTTTTTGCAGCTTCTAGTTTTTTTGTAATTAACTCTTTAAACTCGTTTAGCTCAACATCGTTGTATCTAACCATTGGTATTTGTGGTTCAGATTCTTCTTTTCTTTTATCCATAGGTACATATCCAGGTGAGTAACTAATACTCGATTTAGTTGTTGTTTTTGGTATTTTAAAGTTTTTTAATGGCTGTTCAATTACTTTAGGCTCCACTTTTTTAATAGGAATAACAGTTGTTGCTTTTTCAATACCAGCCGCCTTTACAATTTTGGGTGGCTTTGGTGTTCTAATGATTCTTTGTGGTTTTTTTACTTTCGTCTTTCTTTCTTTAACTGGTTTCTCTGCTTTCACTTTTACTGGCTTTTCTTTTTTTACTTCCACAGCTTTTGCTGCAGGCTTTTCTACCTTAGTTGGTGTTTTTATCTCAACCTTTTTTTCTGTTTTTGTGGCAACTTTAGCTGCTACTTTTTTCTCTGTAACCTTAGTAACAACTTTTACTGGAGCTGCTTTATTAACTGGTTTTGATGGTGCTTTTGCAGCTACTTTTTTTGCAGCAGGTTTAGCAACAACTTTTGAAGGAGTTGCTTTTTTAACTGGTTTTGCTGGTGCTTTTGCAGCTACTTTTTTTGCAGCAGGTTTAGCAACAACTTTTGAAGGAG
>CAZTOP010000005.1:0-81650 GCA_964615145.1 uncultured Chitinophagaceae bacterium | reverse complement strand
GGTGCTTTTGCAGCTACTTTTTTTGCAGCAGGTTTAGCAACAACTTTTGAAGGAGCTGCTTTTTTAACTGGTTTTGCTGGTGCTTTTGCAGTTACTTTTTTTGCAGCAGGTTTAGCAACAACTTTTGAAGGAGCTGCTTTTTTAACTGGTTTTGCTGGTGCTTTTTTAGGAGCAGTTTTTTTTGTTGCCATAATGCATTAATTTTTAGTTACCAACACTTTTAGCAGCGTATCATTTACTTCTATTTCGACAGCAGCATTGTCTAACTCATTTACCCAAGTAATATTGTCTGCCAATAATTCGCCGCAAATATAGTTTTTATATTCATTTATAGATGATGTCAAAATTTTGTTATCCACAATACTTAAACTAATTCTGTCTGTTAATTCAAAATTACGCTCCTTTCTAATGGATTGTATTCGATTTACAAATTCTCTAGCATCACCCTCTTTCTGTAAATCCTCTGTTATAACAATATCTAAAGCTACTGTTAATGAACCTTTTGATGCAACTGACCAACCTGGAATATCTTCTGCTGTTATTTCTAAGTCGATATTTTGAATTTTGAATTTTGAATTTTGAATTTCTATCTCTAATTCCCCTGTTGTTTCAATTTCACTTATTTGTTGCTGATTAAAATTAGCAATTTGCACAGCAGCCTCTTTCATGTTAGCACCAAGTTTTGTACCTAAACTTTTGAAATTAGCTTTAGCCCTTTTCTTGATAGTATTATCATTTTCTGCTAAGTATTCTATTTCCTTTACATTTACTTCACTCTTAATTAAATCTTCTACTCTTAGCAATTGGAGTTTCATTTCTGGATTTAAAATAGGAATCATTAACTTCTGTAATGGTTGACGAACTTTAATATTTACCTTTTTTCGTAAAGACAATACTAAACTACAGATATCTTGAGCTAATTGCATTCTTTCTTCTAATGCTGTTTCTACAAAATTTTTATTCGCTACAGGATAATTGATATGATGTATTGACCTTGCATTAAAACGATTTGTTACAGCGTTCAAGTTTTGGAAAACAGCATCGGCGAAGAATGGAGAAATTGGTGCAATTAATCTGCACACAGTTTCTAAACATTCGTACAAAGTTTGATAAGCGGAAATTTTATCCAGCTCATATTCACCTTTCCAAAATCTTCTTCTGCATAAACGAACATACCAGTTGCTTAAATGTTCATCTACAAATTCTTCAACCAATCTGCCGGCTACGGTTGGTTCATAATCGTCCATTGCCGCTGTAACTTTTATTATTAAAGTATTTAATGAAGATAAAATCCACCTGTCAATTTCTGGTCTTTGGTCCAAGGTAATATAATCTTCTTTGAAAGCAAATCCATCTACATTGCTATACAATGCAAAGAATTGGTAAGTATTGTACAATGTTCCAAAAAACTTGCGTTGTACTTCTTGAATACCAGCAATATCAAATTTTAAATTGTCCCAAGGACTTGCATTAGTAATTAAATACCAACGAGTGGCATCTGCACCATATTTTTCAATAGTTTCAAATGGATTGACCACATTCCCTAAACGTTTACTCATTTTATTGCCATTCTTATCCAACACCAAACCATTGCTCACTACAGTTTTATAAGCACGACCATCAACTTTAGAATTATCAATTCCGCTTGCTTTTAATTCTTCTTCAACACTTTCCTTAATTAAAGAACCAATAGCGTGTAGCGTATAAAACCAACCACGAGTTTGGTCAACACCTTCAGCAATAAAATCTGCTGGGTAATTATTGGCAAATAATTCTTTGTTTTCAAAAGGGAAATGATGTTGAGCATAAGGCATTGCACCACTGTCAAACCAAACGTCAATCAAGTCTGCAACACGTTGCATTGGTTTTCCACTTGGACTTACCAATATAATATCATCAACATAAGGCTTATGTAAATCTAAAATACCATCGTGTAAATAATGTTTGTTTACATCGCCACCCAAAACCTCATTGGCTTTACGAATAGCATCATTTAATTCTTGTACAGAACCTATGCAAATTTGTTCTTCACCATCTTCTGTTTTCCAAACTGGCAATGGCGTTCCCCAAAAACGAGAACGACTTAAATTCCAATCTACCATATTCTCTAACCAATTACCAAAACGCCCTTCACCTGTAGATTTTGGTTTCCAGTTAATGGTTTTGTTCAACTCGACCATTCTATCTTTTAAAGCTGTGGTTTTAATAAACCAAGCATCTAAAGGATAATATAAAATAGGTTTATCTGTACGCCAGCAATGAGGATAGTTATGGTCGTATTTTTCTTTCTTAAACAGCTTGCCTTCTTCCTGCAATTTCAACACAATTCTATCATCAACACTTAAATATTTCTTTAAGTCTTTAACTTTTCCGTGAACTTCTAAAATTTGTTTTTGTTTTGCAAATTCAACTTCTTTTTCAGCGTCTGTCAAGTAAGCTTCTTTCACGTATTCTTCGCCATACAAAAACACATCATCTTTTATTCCTGCCAAAAACTTACCACGCCTGTCAACCATTGTTAAAATTCCAATATCATATTTCTTGCCCACTTTATAGTCATCTGCACCAAAAGCTGGAGCTGTATGAACAATACCTGTTCCATCTTCTGTAGTTACAAAATCACCCAATAAAACTTTAAATGAATTTGGATTGTCTGTTTTGTTATCTGAGAAAGGAAGCAGTTGTTCGTATTGGATTCCTTCAAGTGCAGAGCCCTTGAATTCTTCAATAATTTTATAAGGAATTACTTTGCTTTCAGTAGAATAATTTTCAAAACTTTCATTTTCGCCTTCTGCTTTGAAATACTTATGCAGTAGGGCTTTTGCAAGAATTACATTTATTGTTTGATGATTGATTGGACTAAAAGTTTTTACTAAAACATAATCAATATTTGCACCAACAGTCAATCCTAAGTTAGATGGAAGTGTCCAAGGAGTCGTTGTCCAAGCAAGAAAATAAAAATCATTTTCAATTTTCAGTTTTCCATTATCAATTCCCTTAAACATCACGGTAGCACTTGTATCTTTTACATCTTTATACGTGCCAGGCTGGTTTAATTCGTGAGAAGATAAACCTGTTCCTGCAGCTGGTGAATATGGTTGAATACTCACACTTTCGTACAACAAACCTTTATTGAACAATTGTTTCAGAATCCACCAAAGGCTTTCTATATAATTATTTTCATAAGTGATGTATGGATTTTTTAAGTCCACCCAATAACCCATTTTCTTGGTAATATTATCCCACTCATTCTTAAATCTAAGAACAGCTTCTCTACATTTTTTATTATAATCTTCTACCGAAATAGTTTTCCCAATATCCTCTTTTGTTATTCCTAATTCTTTCTCAACACCCAATTCTATTGGCAAACCGTGTGTATCCCAACCGCCTTTACGTTTCACCTGAAAGCCTTGCATAGTTTTATACCTGCACACTAAATCTTTCAATGTTCTGCTAATAACGTGGTGGATGCCTGGCATTCCATTGGCACTTGGTGGACCTTCATAAAACACAAAAGGGGTTGCACCTTCACGCAAATCAACGCTTTGTTGAAAAGCATTTTCCGATTCCCATTTTGCTAATATTTCTTTTTCTATTGAAGGAAGATTAAGCCCACTAAATTCTTTATACTTGCTCATTTTATATAACTCTATAAGGGTTCAAAACCCTTATAGAGTTTTGAATATATTTAAAAATTTGAGTGGCGAAGTTAAGGGTTGATGCTATTTGTTGATATTGTAATTAAAGTAAGCAAATATTATTTTGAAAACAGAAGATTATCTAGAAATTATAACCAAAACTTAAATAGGCTCCCATATCTGTTTTGCCTTCAAAAAGTACAGGATTTATACCTCCACGAAAATTAAAACCTCCTTCGTTAGGCTGACTACGATAACCAATAATAAAATTTGTAAAAGTATAAGTAGTACTCGGATAAAGCGGTGTATTGGCTAATGAATAACTACTGTAATAGCCTGATGAATTCGGGCTTCCCATCATTAAAATTGTTTGTGTTAAACCTACTTCAAAATATCTGCCTCTACGTACATTTCCTAATAAAATATTTACACCTAAAGGTATAGTAGTGTATGGTAAACTATTACCACTTCCTATACGAAACCCAACACCTGCGTTAAATCCTAAACCATCTACTTTTTTGCTAAATCTTCTGTCGTAATTCAAAGAAAGCCCAACACCTGGTCCACCAAGCCCAACGTAAATAACTTGTGGCTCTCTATCAGTTTTAAAAGTTTTTTTAGGATCTTTTAGCCTGATAACATCCTGACTATAAGAATTAAAAATACTGAAAAAGAAAAGAACAATAATTAGAAGATTTTTTTTCATTTATTTAATTTTATTATCAAATATATTAGATGCTAGATAAATGAATGACAAAGTTTTGCAAAAATTTTTGTGATTTAATAGGTAAAAGGCAAGCAATTATTATACTAAAAAATAGTTTTTAGTAATACAGACAGCCATAATTCATATTGAAGCTATACCGAAAAATAAGTTTATTGAAAAGGATTGGGTATTGTGGTTTTATTTATTTAGGAAAATTCTAGTTTAATGTGGCAGCTTTTCTCGTATTAAACCATAAAACCAAGTACCGGCAATAGCACTAAGTAACGTGATTAAAACAACTGTCGTTCCACTACCAATTTGTGCAAATAAGGGACCTGGACAAGCACCAGTAATTGCCCAGCCTAAACCAAATAATAAGCCACCGTAAATTTGTCCTTTATTAAAACCTTTTTGATGAAACTTTATCTCTTCGCCATCAATAGTTTTAATATTAAATTTTTTAATAAGCCATATAGAAACCACTCCAACCGCAACAGCACTGCCAATTACACCATACATATGAAATGATTGTAGTTTAAACATTTCCTGAATTCTGTACCAACTAATAATTTCTGCTTTTACAAAAACAATCCCAAATAAAATTCCAACTATTATGTATTTAAAATTGCTGTACCATTTGTCTTTAATATCACTATCATTAACACAAATGGCATCTAAAGAGCGTACTTCAAAATCTGTATTTTTTATTTCATTACTCATACTAATATTTTTTAAAGCGATAAAATAATTGGCAATAATACGTTAGCCATTATAAAACCACCAACCATAAAACAGCAAGTTGCAATTAATGATGGAAGCTGTAAATTAGAAAGCCCCATAATAGCGTGTCCACTAGTACAACCACCTGCATAGCGTGTTCCAAAGCCAATCATAAAACCCCCAAAAACCATCATTATTATTCCACGTAATGTAAATAAGGCGTCCCAAGAAAATATTTGCTTGGGCATTAAACCAGATGTATCCGTAATGCCTAGTTTACTGAGCTCATTTATAAGTTTTGAGTTAATTGCAACATTGTTAGGGTTAGCTAAAAATTGCATTGAAATAAAACCCCCAAATAAGATTCCAAATACAAAACACAGGTTCCATATTTCTTTTTTCCAATTGTATTTAAAGAATGGAATATTTGCAGGAAAACAAGCTGCACATATATGGCGTAGCGATGAGCTAATACCAAATGATTTATTACCTAAAATGAGAAGTGTAGGAATAGTTAATCCAATTAATGGTCCTGCAACATACCATGGCCAGGGTTGCTTTAAAAACTCAATCATTTTCTAAATTTTAAAGTGATTAAACTATTGTAATTATTTATGTGTACAAATAAACTATTTTAAACAAACCATAAAAAAAACCATACTAAGGGAGTTGCAAGAATTAAGGAATCAAATCTATCCAAAAACCCACCATGACCTGGCATAAAACTTCCACTATCTTTTACATTAGCCATACGCTTTAGTTTACTTTCTAATAAATCTCCCAAAGTACCAATAATAGCAGCTATTGTAGAAATGCCAATTAATTGAACTAAATGATTTTTATCTACAAAAAAATAATAAAAAAAACTTACTACAATCACTGCAAGTATTGCTCCACCTATCGTTCCTTCCCAAGTTTTTTTAGGAGATATTTTTGTTAATGGAGTTTTACCAATTAATGAACCAACTATATAAGCCATTGTATCATTTATCCAAATAGATGCAATTAAAATTATTGGGGTTATGTATCCCAAATCCACAATTAAAAAATCTCCTTTAAATCCCATGCCCCTATTTCTTAAACTCATCATTAACCCCCAGCTTAATGAAATATAAACCAATCCTACAACTGAAAGAAATACAACTTTTACATTATTTTTTTTACTTAAAATGATTTCTTTTATTGGCAATAAAACAGCAACTATAACAATCATCCATTTACCAATTTCAGAAATTGGTGTTCCAAATAGTTGCAATTTTTCATGAACATTCCAAAGCATCAATCCCCAACCTCCAATCATAATTGAAAATTTGTGAAACAATGAAATGTTATAATAATCCTCATCTATCAAACCCATTAATTTTTGATACTCGAACCAGCAACCAAAGTGTATAATGGAAAATAAAATAAAAAAACTCCAATAATTAGTTAATAATCCAACAAGCATTACCACCACAAAAATGGCAGCCGTTAAACTTCGTGTTTTTAGTGTTTCAATGTTTAGAGCCATTGTTTTTTGTATATTTTTTGGAGTTTTGTGTTCTTGTTAAATAATTACCTTTTAATATTGACTGCTGCTTCATCTTTATCACACATCTTTTTGTACAAAATCAACAATACAATCACAGCAATTAAAGCAATGCCACCAACCCATAATGGCACACTGTCGTCCATTGAATCTTTAGCTGATTGTCCCTTTTTTACAGCCCAAAACATTGCTGTTATAGCTACACCATTATTAATAAAGTGCATCAACATGTTTAAAGCAATATTTCTTCCATAATAATATAAATAGCCCAAAACTATTCCAAGCATCATTCTAGACAAAAAGCCATAAAAACTTAAATGTACCAAACTAAATAAAAATGCAGTAACAACAATAGCAACGTGTGGTTGCTTAACCCAATCAACCAATACTTTTTGTAAAGCACCTCTAAATAATAACTCTTCAAAAACGGCTGGTAAAACAGCTATCATTATTAAAGAAAAAAGGTAATCGCCAGTAGTTTTCATATTAGCAAAAATCATTACGCCACTTTCGTAAGTATTTTCAAGTTTATCTGCCCTCTGTTTTAAATAGTTAGATAAAGGAATTAATTTAGATAACTCGCCCAAACCCCCACTTAAATACAATCCTGCAATTGCAATAGAAATAACTAATAATATTTGACGATAATTAATTTTTTGTTTAAGCCCAAAAAGAATAGCGTCTTTTTCTGTAGTTATAATTTTAATAAATATCAATGCAGGCAAAGCCATTGTAAGCAATG
Organism: uncultured Chitinophagaceae bacterium; assembly: GCA_964615145.1. Classification (GTDB taxonomy): domain Bacteria; phylum Bacteroidota; class Bacteroidia; order Chitinophagales; family Chitinophagaceae; genus CAIVPM01. Next base: position 74,316 of record CAZTOP010000005.1, on the reverse strand, counting down.
TTCCCAATGTTTGCATTAAAACTACTTTGCCAAAATTTTCAGGTTTTGCCATCACCTCCAGCATTTTAGCTTCGTTTAAATTAAACATATCACTAATATTAATCATCGTAGCTAAAATTATAAACTGCATTAAAGCAGTTAAAATTAAACCACCAATTATCAAACCTAACAAAATACCTAACTGCCCAAAGTGGCTAAACTTTGGTTTCAATTCGTTCGATAACCAATCATTAGGTTGTATGTTTGCATCCATAAACAACAAGTAAGTATTTAAAAAGATGGTAAAAATAGGGAACATAACATTACCTGCATTTCCTTTATTGCTAGCACCAATGGAAGATGTAAGTGACCCACCTTTCAGGGCTGTGTGTAAAGACAATGGTGCAGATTTAATGTACACTGAATTTATAAGCAGTGAGGGTTTAATTAGAGATGCAATTAAAAGCCGAAAAAAGTTAGATATATACGATTACGAAAAGCCAATTGGTATTCAAATTTTTGGTGGCGACGAAGAAGCAATGGCTATGAGTGCAAAAATTGTAGATGCAGTTCAACCAGATTTATTAGATATTAACTTTGGATGTCCGGTAAAAAAAGTGGTTGCAAAAGGTGCTGGTGCAGGCGTACTAAAAGATATTGATTTAATGGTTAAGCTAACTGAAGCTTGTGTAAAGAGTACTAATTTACCTGTAACTGTTAAAACTCGTTTAGGCTGGGATGAGAATAGTAAAAATATTGAAGAAGTAGCAGAACGGCTACAAGATGTAGGTATAAAAGCATTGGCAATTCACGGCAGAACAAGAAATCAAATGTATAAAGGAGAAGCCGATTGGACATTGATTTCAAAAGTAAAAAATAACCCTAGAATTAAAATACCAATTTTTGGCAACGGAGATATTAATAGCCCACAAAAAGCTGCTGATTTTAAAAGAAGATTTGATGTTGATGGAATGATGATTGGGCGTGCAGCTATTGGTTATCCTTGGATATTCAGAGAAATAAAACACTACTTAGAAACTGGAAATGAACTTGCACCGCCAACCATTCAGGAGCGTGTATCAGTTTGTAAAAAACATTTACAATTAAGCCTTGACTGGAAAGGGCACAAAACCGGCATTAATGAAATGAGAACGCATTATACCAATTATCTCAAAGGTTTACCCAATATAAAGGAATATCGTTTAAAGCTAGTTACAACAAGCGATATTGATGAAATTATGAATTTGTTGAATGAAATTGAAAAAGTTTATGACGGCTATGAGTTCGAAAGAAAATATGAGGAGTTGATCAATTACCATCAAACTTGTCCTTTATAAAAACAAAAAGAGGTTGTATAAAATACAGCCTCTTTTATATATGGCAATCAACATTCAGGGTGTTATATCTTAACCATCCAACCGTGTGTATCTGGAATTCTACTGTATCTTATGTTATCAAAATGAGTTCTAAGCGAGGTAGCAATTTTGAAACTTGACACATCAAAAGGCATTCTAAAATCGCCATATCCTAATTCTTGAATAGGTGCAATAGTTGCTGCAGTTCCAGTTCCAAAAACTTCCTGCAAAATTCCATTTTTATAAGCATTTACAACTTCATCAATACTTAACTTTCTTTCTTGTACCTCAATGCCCATTTCTTTAAGCATTACAATTACACTATTTCTTGTAACGCCATTTAAAATTGTTCCTTCACTAAGTTCAGGAGTTACGGCAATACCATCAATAATGAACATTACATTCATCATTCCAACTTCTTGCAACCATTTATGTTCAATTGCATCTGTCCACAAAACTTGGTCATATCCTTTTTCTCTTGCTTCTTTTGCAGCAATCATACTTGTAGCATAGTTTCCTGCATTTTTAGAAAATCCTGCCCCTCCTTTTACTGAACGAGAATATTTTTCCTCAACATAAATTTTCATTGGAGTTGTATAGTAAGGACCTGAAGGGCTAAGCATAATCATAAACTTATAAGTTTCTGAAGGTCTTACTCCTAATAAAGTGTCTGTGGCAAACATTAAAGGTCTAATGTACATCGAGTGGTTTTCTCTTCTTGGAATCCAACTTTTATCCAACGCCACTAACATCTTCATTCCTTCCATAAAAATTTCTTCGGGAACTGTAGGCATGCACATACGTTCAGCAGAAAGATTAAAACGAACAAAATTATCATAAGGTCTAAAAATAAACCCATCACCGTTTTCATCATTGTAAGCTTTTATTCCTTCAAAAATGCTTTGCCCATAATGCAATGCAGCCAAAGATGGTTGAATGATTAAGGGTTGATAAGGTTTAATTTCTACATTTTTCCATTCGCCATTTTCATAATCAGCTTCTAGCATATGATCGCTAAAATATTTTCCAAATGGGATATTGTCTAAATTTAAGTCATTTAGTTTACTCCTCTCTACTCTTGTAATGTTTATATCTAAAACTGTCTCCATAGCTATATATTTGATGCAAAATAAAAGGAAAAACTAACAACTGTTAATATAAAATATTTATATGGTATTCGAAAATGTAAAACTTCCCGATTTTGTTATTGCAGACTTATATACAAATTCGCTGATAGAAGATGATAGAAAAGCTATTAAAAATACCAATGTTGCAGTAGAAACTAATGCAATTACAAATAGCTCTATTGCTGAGCCAGCAAATAGTCTTACCAGTATAAAATATTTAGGTAAAAATGAAAAAAATGTATCTATCATAGTAAATGATACAGAAGCTGTATACTTAGTTGAAGATACATTAACACTTTTAACAAATTTATTAACAGCTTGTAAATTAACATTGGCTGATGTTGCCATAATTAATACTTACAACCAAAGCATTACATACAAGCAGATAAAACAAAATTTACAGCCAAAACAACTATTATTAATGGGTAATGTTTTAAAAAATATTTCTTTACCATTTATTTTTCCCGAATACAGAGTACAACAATATGATAACTGTGAAATGCTTATTTGTTCAGACTTAAAAAAACTACTACCACAAACCGATTTGGTTAAAGCAGAAAAAAGAAAACTTTGGGAAAACTTAAAAACGTTATTCAAGATTTAGGATTTTTTAAAAAAATATCCAAACATATTAATATAAATGAAGACACTAATTTTTGCAACGAATAATAAAAATAAGGTTAAAGAAATAAGAACTGTTATAGGTTCAAAATTCAATATTATTACGCTTGAAGAGGCTGGCATTAACATTGATATTCCTGAGCCACACAATACTATTGAAGAAAATGCAGTTGAAAAGTCTTCTTTTATTTTTAACCTTACTGGTAAAGATTGTTTTGGAGAAGACACAGGGCTTGAGGTTGAAGCTTTAAATGGAGAACCTGGTGTGAAAAGTGCCAGATATGCAGGTGATAATAAAAACGCGACTGATAATATTAAAAAAGTATTATCAAAATTGAATAATAACAAAAATAGAAATGCTCAATTCAAGACCATTATTTCAGTAATAATAAATGGCAATCACCAATCGTTTGAAGGAATTTGCAAGGGTAAAATTATTAATGAATTAAAAGGAAAAGATGGTTTTGGCTATGATCCAATTTTTATTCCTGATGGTAGTACAAAAACGTTTGCCGAAATGAGTATGGAAGAAAAAAACATTTATAGTCACAGAAGAAAAGCTACTGATAAGTTAATTGAATTTTTATTAAACAAATAAATTACTAATTTCACTCATAGATTAACATTTAAAAATATATATATATGTTTAAAATAACTACCAAGCTGCTTACAACAATTTTAGTTTTTTCAGTATTTATAACATCTTGCAAAAAATCAACAGATAATGTTGAAATTACTACCAATGCAAGTGTAAAAATAGACACTTTAAATGTTGCTTACGGCTCTGACGTTAATCAGAAAATGGATATTTATTTGCCTGCAAATAGAACAGATGCTACTACAAAAGTTTTTGTGATGATTCACGGTGGGGCTTGGAGTGCAGGAGATAAAAGCGATTTTGCAACTATGATTCCATCATTACAATCGGGGCTTTCAAATTATGTTATTATTAATATTAATTATCGCTTGGCTGCCCCACCATCTACATACCTTTGGCCAACACAGCAAATTGATGTAAATGCTGCATTCGATTATATTGTTTCTAAAGCATCTTACTATCATTACAACGCCAATAAAATAGCTGTAATGGGTGCAAGTGCTGGGGCACATTTAGCATTATTAAAGGCATATCACTATAATTCAGACAATAGAATTAAAGCTGTGATTGACTATTTTGGACCAACAGATATGGCTGATTTATATAATTTTCAAACAGGTGTTCAGAAGCAACTCTTTGAATTATTTATGAGCGGAACTCCTACTACCAATGCTACAGCTTATTTAAATGCAAGTCCATTAACCTTTGTTACATCTACTGCTCCACCAACTATAATCTTTCATGGAACTGCCGATGTTGTGGTACCCTATTCACAAAGTGTACGTTTAAATAACGCACTTTACGATGCTGGTGTAGGGCATCAGTATAATGAGTATGCAGGTGAACCTCATGGTCAATTTAGTACAGCAAATAGTATTGATGCTTTATCAAAAACATTAGCATTTACCTCTTTTTATTTAGACTTATAAAACATTAACCTCTCTTTCAAGCAATACCCCAAATTTTTCAAAAACACTTTTTATTATTTCATTACTTAAATTATAAATTTCTGTTCCAGTAGCACCACCATAATTTACAAGAACTAACGCTTGTTTACTGTGGCACCCTGCGTCATTATTTTTATAACCTTTCCAACCACATTGCTCAATAAGCCATCCTGCTGCAATCTTGTATTGGTTGTTTGGTAAAGCATAAACAGACATTGTTGGAAATTGTGAGATTAGTTTATTATACAAAGTATCATCTATTACTGGATTTTTAAAAAAACTTCCAGCGTTACCAATTTCTGATGGGTTGGGAAGCTTTGACAAACGAATATTAACAACTGCATCCGAAATATTTTTTATACTTAACGCAGTACAACCCATTTTTTCTAATTCTTGTTCTATAGCACCATATTTTGTATTATAAAAAGGTTTCTTATTAAGCTTAAATGTAACATTTAAGATGATAAACCTATTGGCATATCTCTTTTTGAAAATACTTTCTCTGTAACCAAACTCACATGCATTCAACGAAAAAATTTCTATGGATTTTGTTTGCGTATCCATTGCCTCTAATTCATAAAAAACATCCTTTAATTCTACACCGTAAGCTCCAATATTTTGTAATGGAGCTGCACCAACGGTACCTGGTATTAAACTCAAATTTTCAACACCTGCATAATTATTTTTGATACAATGTAAAACAAATTGATGCCAAAGCATGCCAGCCGCAGCTTTTATAAAATAAAAGTCATCATTTTCATTAATAAGCTTTACACCAGATATTGCATTCTTAATTATTAAACCATCAAAATTTTTTGTAAAAAGAATATTGCTACCTCCACCAATTACTAAATACTTTAATTGTTTCTGAAATGTAAAATCAAGCAAATCTGCCAGTTCATCTATATTAGAAAAGGGAGCAAAATATTTTGTTAACACATCAATTCCAAATGTATTATAAGGTTTTAGAGAAATATTTTCGAGTAATTCCATCGTAAAATGATTTTAAGCTTTATAGCAATACAAATAAACGAATAAGAATAATAGTATTTATTGCAAAATATAAACTTGCAGTATTTATTAAATTATGAAATCAAATATGCACATTTGTGCAACAACAAATATTGCCATTAATTAATCTAACAATTATGAATCGCATTTGCCTTTTTCCTGGAACTTTTGACCCTGTAACACTTGGTCATACCGATATTATTGATAGAGCTTTGCCGTTATTTGATAAAATAGTTGTAGGCATTGGGATGAATACGAGTAAAACGCCAATGTTTTCTGCTAAGCAAAGAATGGATTGGCTTAACGAAATATATGCCAATGAACCAAGAGTTACTTGCTTAACTTATGAAGGTTTAACGATTAATTTTTGTCAAAAAATTGGAGCAAATTTTATTATCAGAGGCATTAGGTATGTAAGTGATTTTGAATATGAAAAAACTATTGCAGATGCAAACAGAACTTTAGATAAAAATATTGAAACTGTGTTTTTAACCTGTGAACCCAAATTTACTTCAGTTGCATCGACCATTGTTAGAGACATTATAAAAAATGGTGGAAATGCAGCTCCATTTTTACACGATGTTGTTATTAAATCTTTATTATAGCAACTTTATATTTGCGAAATGAAGATTCACTACGAATTACAAAACCTTCCTGTTTTTCATAATGCCGTTATTACTATTGGAACTTTTGATGGTGTTCATAACGGGCACAAGAAAATTCTCGAACAACTAAAGCAGGAAGCTCAAAAAATTAATGGAGAAACTGTTGTTGTTACATTTCATCCACATCCAAGAAATATTGTTGGCGATACAACTGGGGTAAAATTAATTACCACATTGGCCGAAAAAATAAAACTTTTAGCAGCTGAACTTATCAATCATTTAGTAGTTATTCCTTTTAATGATGATTTTGCTAACCTTTTAGCAGATGAGTATGTTACAAATTTTCTTTATAAAAAACTACACCCACATACGCTTATCATTGGATATGATCATCAGTTTGGAAAAGGCAGAAAAGGAAATTATGAGTTATTAGAAGAATATGGTGTAAGACTAGGTTTTATTGTGAAAGAAATCCCCAAACAGGTTTTGCAACAAGCAGCTATCAGCTCATCGAGAGCCAGAAAAGCATTACTGCATCAAGATATAGAAACTGCAAAATTATTGCTTGGTTATGACTATTTTTTTGAAGGAAATATTATTCACGGAGATCAAATTGGTAGAACTATTGGTTATCCTACTGCAAATATTCAAATAAATAATGAAGATAAATTAGTACCCGGCGATGGTGTGTATGCAGTAGAAGTTGAAATTGAAAATATCAAATACCAAAACCAAATTTTTGGTGGAATGATGTATATTGGCAGTAGACCTGTAGTTAATGGCAAACGCAGAGTTATTGAAGTTAATATTTTTGATTTTGATGATGATATTTATGATAATACGATGAGAGTGATGGTTAAGAAATACGTAAGAGGCGATATGCCACTGAATGGATTAGATGCATTAAAGCTGCAACTTGCAATAGACAAACAAAACTGTATTAAAGCTCTGAGATAATACACTAGTTTCTTACAATAAAAATTACTTATTAATAAAGTATCCGAATGCAGTAGCAGTAATACCTAAAAATAAAGATGCAAATATGTATATGATTGCAGTAACAAAACGTTGTTGATGTAATAACTGAATAGTTTCCCAGCTCAGTGTAGAAAAAGTTGTAAAACCTCCGCAAAATCCTGTAACTAATAACAATTGCCAATTATTTTGAACAGACTGTTTTAGTATAAATCCCATTAGCAATCCAATAAATAAACTCCCAAGAATATTTATTGAAAAAGTAGCTATAGGCAATGTTTTATTAGCTAACAAAAAACTTGCAAGATAACGAACAACACTACCTAAAGCACCACCAATTGCTACCAATAATACATTTTGAAACATAGTTTTATTCTTTAGAAATAACTAACCAATTATTGTTGTCTTTAACAGAAAAGATAGTATCAATCTTGTTGTTATAAGAGTTGCCTAAAACAGTCTGGTACAAATTTGGAGAGAGTTCTTTGTTGTTAATAACTCTGATAGAGGCATTAGCCAGTTCCTTTTTTTGATCATCATTATTTTTAAAATATTCATTAGAAATTTTATAAAGAAAATTATTATTCTTTTGGTTTTGTAAAATATAAAATTTTGCTTTTTTAAAGTTTCCATTCAAACAAGCTTTTTCAAATTCTCTTGCTGCATCCAATGCATCTTCAGCGGGCACATATTTTTCTTGAGAACAAGCCGATAAAAAAAACAAGAAAATTAATAGTCGCATATTAAATATTTTAATCTTCAAAAAAAATGGTTGCAGTTGAATAAAATAATTTATTCTGCATTGCTTTCCCTTCTTTATAATTTATTTCATTAAAACCCTGCAAACCAAACAAACCGGCCATATTACCCTTATTAATAGCTAACTCTAAATAGCCAGCACTATTAAACCAAGCAATTTTTTCACCTTCAGGCACAGATAAATAATTATCACTTAATTCTCCGATAACTTCATTTCGTTTTAATACAATATTAAATTTTCTACCTTTCCTATGCTCTTCAAAAATTGGTTTAGTAATATTAATAACTACATTTTCAAAATTGTCTATAAAAATAATTTGCCCTTTAATCCAATTTGATGAAATGGCTGGTAATAATGGGTTTTTTGTAACATAGTTTGTAATATTTTCACCTATGTTTTCAATGCCAAGACCATCGATTAATTCGCAAGCTTTTTGTGCTATTATTTTACTTGTTTGCAAAAAAGTATCGGAGTGAGTATTAGCAAATTTATAAACACTTAGTTCCTGGTTATGGGTAATCATTGGCAAAATACCATTGTCTGGGCAAATAATGAATTGATTATTGTATTGAGCAACGAGAATGTGTTCTTGCTTACTTTCAAAGAAATTAAGAATGATAATATGAATGGCATTATCAGGAAAATGCTTGAATGCATTGCTGCAAATGTATGCAGCTTCAGGAAAATTAGATTGAGATAAATAGTGGCTAACATCAACAATATTGATTCTAGAATTAAAGGTTAACAACTGACCCTTAATTGCTCCAACAATATAATCTTGTTGTCCAATATCTGTTGAAAGTGTAACAATTGCCATTACTGGTTTTTTTGGAAATTAAATATCTATTTTACTAGTTTATTGTTTTTAAAGAAAAATTTATATACCAATTTATCGGCAAGCTTTGGAAAAAATTTATTTATGAAAACAGTTCTTTTGCCTGTTAATGTTAATATTAAATTTCTTTTCCTTTTTGCTATTGCTTTAATAATGTGTTGAGCACATTCTTCAGAAGTCATCAGTTGTGATTCATCCAAAGGACTTTCCCCTTGTGCCTTACCATTTTTATTTAATGCCGCATTTCTAATATTTGAACTTGTAAAACCAGGACAAACCCACATTACATTAACGCCAGTCTTCAATAATTCTGTTCTTATCGATTCTAGCCAACCATTCACTGCAAATTTACTTGCAGAATATCCACTTCTGCCTGGAAGTCCTCTGTAGCCTGCAATCGAAGATACTCCAACAACAGTTCCTTTGTTTTTTATTATTTCATTCAAAGCAAATTTTGTACAATAAACAGTTCCCCAAAAGTTAATATCCATTACTTTTTTCAGGGTCTCTAATTCCACATCAATTAGTAATGAACGCATTGAAATACCTGCATTATTAATTAAAATATCTATTGTTCCATAGGCCTGGATAACAGCATTAATAAAACTTTCGCATTCTTTTTCCTTGCTAATATCTGCTGTTTGTACAAGTAAGGTTTTTCCAGCATTTTGTTGTTGCAAAACATAGAGTTTATCGTGATTTCTGCCACAAGTTGCCACTTTAGCACCTAGAACTAGAAAAGCATCTACTAAGGCTTTTCCAATACCATCTGAACCACCAGTTATTACAACTACTTTGTTTAAAAAAATTGACATATTGATTAATTAAAACAAAAATAGTAGTGTTTACAGTTCAATTAGATATTAAAGTAAATAAAAAAGATGCTTTTTTTGAGCATCTTTTAAAACTATTGATTCTATTGCATTTCCGTCCATTTATCTCTTTCATCTGGACTAAACTTCCAAGGAGCAAAATTATTTTCAATGTTGCTAAACATCCCATTCCACTCTTGGGGTGCATTGCTTTCTTCCATTATCAAACTTCGTCTTAACTCTACAATAATATCTAATGGAGAAATACTAACAGGACAAGCTTCTACACAAGCATTGCAAGTTGTACAAGCTCTTAATTCTTCTACAGAAATATAACTATGTAATAAGGATTTATTATCTTGAACAAATTCTTTGTTAGTGTTAATATTCTTACCAACCTCTTCAAGTCTATCTCGAGTTTTCATCATTATAGAACGAGGGCTTAACAATTTACCTGTGATATTTGCTGGGCAAGCACTTGAGCATCTACCACATTCTGTGCAGCTATAAGCATCTAATAAATTTTTCCAACTTAAGTCAAACACATCTTTTGCACCAAAACTTGCAGGAGGTTCGGCAGTTGTAGGTGCTAATTCTGGCTGCATTGCATACAAAACTTCTTTTTGTATAGCAGGCATATTTTTTATAATACCCTGAGGCTGTAATTTTGAATAATAAGCATTGGGAAAAGCGAGTATAATGTGCAAATGTTTACTATAAGGTAAATAATTTAAGAAAGCAAAAATGCCTACAATATGCAACCACCAACAAACTCTTTCAAGCATTTCTAAAGAATGATTTTGTAACCCATTAAAAAGTGGTTGTAAATTAGATGAAATAATAAAATTACCAGTTTGAATATAGTGCTCCACTCCCTTTTGCTGTAAAATTGTATCACTAGTGTTCATAATCAAAAACAGGCTCATTAATACAACTTCAGTAATCAATATGTAGTTTGCATCGCTTTTAGGAAATCCGTTCAGATCGTTACTAATAAATCGTTTTATTTTAACAACATTTCTTCTAATAAAAAAAATAACACAAGCAACAATTACCAGGAATGCTAATATTTCAAAACTATTAATAAAAAAACTGTATAAGCCTGCTGGAATAAGGTTTGCAAAAATTCTATGTTTACCAGTAATACCATCTAGTATAATTTCTAAAACCTCGATATTAATTATTACAAATCCCAAATAAACGGCCAAGTGCATTATGGCAACTAATGGATTTTTAAACATCTTTTTTTGTCCAAGAGCTAATAATACAAGATTCTTCCATCTCACCGATTTATTATCATTTAAGTTTTCATCTTTTCCCAGTAAAATATTACGACGAATTTCCAATGCTTTCTTAGCAAATAAATAAGTGCCAACAGCAAGTAATAAAACGAAAGATATTTGTTGAATAATTTGCATAGTTTTTATTTTATCCTTTTAATTGCTTCACCAAATCTATATATTGTTGCATAGCATTTTCTTTTGTCGTTCCTTTTAAAGCTTCCCAGGCATTATGTTTTGCTTTGTTTACAAAATCAAAAGGGTTAGAAGGGGCTTCACCAGTATTATTTCCATCTGTTGCTTGTTTGTATAAAGAATATAGCTTTAACAAGGTTTCGTTATCAGGTCGTTCAGTTAATGTTTTGCTAGTTGCTATTGCTTCTTCAAATAGTTGTTGTAGTTCCATTTTTATTTTGATAAGATAAATTAATAAATTTTTATTGTTCAGCCGCCAGCATTTTTTTTCCTTCTTCAATATATGCTGCATCATCAAAATTTCTTTTTGGTAGTTTTACTAATTGATTCAATACTTCTAGCATTTTAACAGCTTTGTTATCTTCTTTGTAAGCCTTTGCCAATGTTAAATAGTTTAAAACAAAATAAGGGTCAAGCTTTTTACATTTTTCCAAATATTCAATACATTTATCCAAAGACGGATCTGGCAATCCGCCATAAAGAGTCTTTACTGCAAGCTTTTTTGCCCAGTTTAATGTTACCATTTCATAATGCCACTTTCCTTCAATAAAATTAGCCAATGCGTGATTAGGGTTAATTTGTAAAGCCTTATCAGCATATACTTTTATGTCTCTAACGTATGCAACTTTCTTTTTGTTTTCTGTTTCTACTTCAGTCATTTTGCCACTCACCAAAGATAATAAGTAGTAAGAATTTGCATTATTACTATCTGCCCCAAAAGCCCTATTGGCAAACGAAATAGCACTTTCATACATTAACCTTTTATCTTTTAGATTAGTGGCTCTAGCTCCAATACTACAACTTAATTCGGTAGCTTTTGAAAGTGCCACATAATGATTTGTTTCATTCAGTAAAATCTGTTTATACTTGCCAAGAGCTTCGGGTTCGTTAAATTTCAACTCCAAATTATAAGCTTCCTTCAATAATACACTTACATCTTGGGCAAAACATACATTGACTAGGAATAATAGAATAATGACTTGTATTTTTTTCATTTTTAATCTAAACTTTTTTCAAAACTAATAGCAACATTGCCAATAAAACCTTTTATAGGAGGATTTAATTTTGTGATTGTTATGTTAACATTTTTTACAAATGAGTAACTATTAAAAATATCTTCAGAAATAAGTGTAACTAATGTTTCAAGAAGCTCATTAGCAACAAGCATCCTTTTTTCAACTATACTAAATAAATTTTCATAGTTGATGGTTTCATTAATGTTTACTATTGGCAGGTTTTGTGGCTTGTACTTTACAATAAGATTCACTTGAAAAATATTTCCCAATATTTTTTCCTCGTTATATAACCCGTGCGTATTTTTAAATAGAAGATTTTGCAAATGAATTGATAACATTTTGCGAAGATAAGAGTCGTGAATTAGTTTAGTGCCTAATCAGTTAATTTGTTTATTTGCAAAAAAATAATTAAAATGACAAAGCAATATCTTACACAGCATATTCTTGAAAAAAAATCTTATTTATGTGTAGGATTAGATACAGAATTAAGTAAAATTCCAATTCATTTGCAAAAGTCTTCAAATGCAATTTTAAACTTTAACAAAGCTATTATTGATGCTACGAAAGAATATTGTGTGAGTTATAAAATTAATACAGCTTTTTATGAATCGATGGGAGTAAAAGGCTGGGAAATAATGGAGCAAACACTGCATTATATTCCTGATACACATTTTAAAATTGCAGATGCAAAACGTGGAGACATAGGCAATACATCTGCACAATACGCAAAAGCTTTTTTTGAAACATTGCCATTTGATGCTATTACAGTTGCTCCTTATATGGGTGAAGATAGCATAAGACCATTTTTGGAATATGACAATAAATTCACTATTGTTTTGGGATTAACCAGCAACAAGGGTGCTAATGATTTTGAATTGCTAAAAACTGGCAATCAATATTTATATGAAAAGGTAATTAGCACTATTGCAAGTTGGGGTACTTCTGATAATTTAATGTTTGTAGTGGGTGCCACACAAGCCAATCAGATTTCAAATATCAGAGAACTTATTTCAGATAATTTTTTATTAGTGCCGGGCGTTGGATTTCAAGGTGGGAGTTTAAAAGATGTAAGTGATGTTGGATTGAACAGTAGTGTTGGATTGCTTGTAAACGCAAGTAGAGCTATTATTTATGCATCTGATAAAGAAAATTTTGATATTGAAGCAGCTGAGATTGCTAAGCAGTATCAGATAGAAATGAGTGAATACATCAATAGCAGTATAATCATAAAAAGATAACCATCACCATTCATATATCTTTGAAAAAAATCAGAAAATAAAATAACTTTTATGATAAAAGTTGGAGAATATAATTCACTTAGAGTAAATAGAACAGTTGATTTTGGTGTTTATCTTGAAGATGAAGGTGATGGTATTTTATTGCCTAAACGTTTTGTACCAAAAGACACCAAAGTTGGGGATATTATCAGAGTGTTTATTTATCACGATGGAGAAAATCGTTTAATTGCTACAACTCAAGAACCTAAAGGAGTTGTTGGTGATGTTGTAAAATTAAAAGCAAGAACAGTAACGCCACATGGTGCATTTTTAGACAATGGTTTGATGAAGGACATTTTTGTTCCAAGAATCAATCAGATTGCTGATATGATTCCAGAAAAAGATTATCTTGTAAAAATTTATTTAGATAAAGTAACAGGAAGATTAGTAGCAACAGAAAAGCTAGATGCCTTTTTGAGCAATGTTGAATTAACTGTAAAAGAACTAGATATTGTTGATTTGATAATTTACAGAAAAACCAATATTGGATTTGCTGTTATCATAAACAACACACATCTTGGAATGTTGCATAGCAACGATATTTTTAGAAAAATAGATATTGGAGATAAGGCAATTGGCTTTATAAAAAAGATTTACCCGGAAGATGAAAATTCAAAAATTCGGTTTAAAATAGATGTTGCTTTAGGCAAGCCAGGCTATAATAGAGTTGAGGATGAAACTGATAAAATTTTAAGATTGCTTACAGAAAATAATGGCTATTTACCTTATCACGACAAGTCAGACCCTGAAGCTATTTATTCATTTTTTGGAATGAGTAAAAAAACTTTTAAAATGACAGTTGGCACTTTATTTAAACAAAGAAAAATTACTTTAGAAAAGTTGGGAATGAGATTGGTGAATAACTAATATAAAAAATTTGCTTTAGCATATTATGGATAAACAATATTATAAAGAGTATTATAGATTGGAGCGTGAACATTGGTGGTTTATGGCAAGGGGCGAAATTTTAGAAAGTATCATCAGAAAAAATACTACTCCAGATAAGAGATTAAAGATACTAAACATTGGAACGGCAACTGGTGGCGGTACTGCAATGCTGGAAAAATTTGGCGATGTTACTTCTATTGAATATGATGAAGATTGTTGTCAGTTTTTAAATGAAGTGCTGCATATATCTGCACTACAAGGCTCAATAACTGAACTTGATTTTGCGGATAATAGCTTTGACTTAGTTTGTGCTTTTGATGTAATAGAACACGTGGAAGATGATGCTAAAGCTGCAAGTGAAATGTTGAGAGTTTGTAAAAAAGACGGTCTTGTATTTGCAACAGTTCCCGCATTTATGCTGCTTTGGAGCGAACACGATGTTATCAATCATCATCATCGCAGATATAAAATAAATCAGTTTAGAAATTTGTTTAAAGTTGAAGATGCTAGTGTTCTATTCAAATCTTATTTCAACTTTTTCTTCTTTTGTCCCATTGCTACTGTAAGAATTTTAATGTGGCCTTTTCAAAAGAATAAAGTGAAGAAAACTGATAATGCAGAAAGTGACTTTGCAAGATTTAATACAGGCTTCCTAAATAAATTGTTTTATAAAATTTTCTTACTTGAGAAATTTTTGCTAAAATCAATTCGTTTTCCATTTGGTGTATCGATATCACTAATGATAAAAAAATAATTCAACATTCCTTTAACAATAAATGCAGCTACTAAGCTGCATTTATTGTTAATAGTTGAAAAAGATTAATATAATAGCTTGCCAGCTCCTGGTTCTATTACAGGTTTATTCATTCCTGTTTCAATGTCCAATTGTTTTATCATTAATTTAATGTCTGTAGGAGCACCATTACTTTCATTTGTTGCTTTGTAAGTTCCATTATTGTAGGTTACATCTACTGCACCTGTTGCTTTATCCATTTTCTCTGTTGCAAAAGAGAAAAATTTTGGAGATGCACTATTGTTAATGAATTTCAAAGAGCTGTTTGGTCTTCCAAAATTTAATCTTACTCCATCAGCTTCTATAGTTTCAATGATTCCAGAAACTTGAGGCGTAATTTTTATTTGATTATCTGTGATGCCTGTTTTTTTGATTAAGGTTCCAGTAAGCTCATTAATTTCCAGATTGTCTTGTGCAGCAACTCTGTTTAAAACAATAGTTTTATCAACATAAAATTTTAATTTTTTTATATCTAATCCATTTTCTTTTAGTTTAAAAAATAATTCACGAGTAAATGGAACCAAATTTCCTGCAGGCTCTTCTACCTTAGGTGCTTGAACTGTTGGGGCTGTTGTTACGGGTGCAGTAACTTTTTTCTTGGGAGCACAAGCAACAAATATTAATGTTGCAGATAATATAAACAATGCCGACTTGATAATTTTGTGAGTCATAAAAAAATAGTTAAATTATTTGTATTCAAATATAATTAGTAAAGCCTATAAAAGTTGTTTTACTAATTTTTGTTATTTAAGTAAACCTAAAATTTCATTACTATCTGGTTTTGTATTGCTTGGGAAATAGGCTAAAAGTTTACCATTTTCATCAATCATAAATTTATTAAAATTCCATTTTATCGTAGCATCTAAAACTCCATTTTCTGTTTTATTGCAAAGCCATTTATAAATTGGTGCAATATTTTCTCCCTTTACATCAATTTTTGATGTTAAGGGAAATGTAACACCGTATCTACTTTTACAAAAAGTTTGAATTTCTGTTTCTGAGCCAGATTCTTGACCACCAAATTGATTGCAAGGAAATCCAACAATAACAAGTTTGTCTTTGTGTTGCTCATATAACTTTTGCAAACCCTCATATTGTGGTGTAAAGCCACAAGCAGATGCAGTATTTACAATTAATACTTTTTTACCTTTAAATTTTGAAAAATCTATTGTTGTTCCATCTATTGCTTTTACTTTAAATTGATAAATACTTTTAGGTTTTTGTATCATACTAAAAGATAATAGCGAAAAAAAACTGATCATTAAAAGAGTTGCTTTCATATTTATTTTTTATTGTTTTTCATAACAGCCTACATCAGCAGATGCTCCAACAGGCCTGATTTTTCCAAGTAAATCAAAACTAAGTGTGGAGCCCGTTGCTGCATCTATGCAAGGGGAATTATTTTGCAAAGTAAAGTCAAATATTCTTTTACTGTAATCAATGGAACTGAAAAGAGGATTATTTGCAGTTAAAGGATTAATAAAAGTAATGTTTGCTGGAATGTTTTTATGCTTATACAATACGTTGGTCATTGAAACATTAAATCCAGTTCCGGCTTTTTTTACTGTAACAATTTCATCATCAACAAAGCCACCTTCGCCATACACAATACTATTATTAATAGTAGCATTTAGAGTGTTAAATAAAACATCCTTGTCATTAGTGTTGCTCAGTGTAATTAAAGGATTTTTGTGAGATAAATAATAGTTGCTAATACTTGCAAATGTGCAATGGTCAAAATTGTAATCGCCACCAGATAAAGCATACAATCCATATCCAACATTGCTTACTAAACAGTTTCTACCTTGAATTTTAGTATTGGCTCCACCAATAGCAACATCATAAATATTATCAAAAATACACTCGTTTAAAGTGAGTTTGGGATTTGCATTTACAGATGGAGCTGTGGCAACAACACCTTGATAAGCATTTTTAATAATGCAATATTGTAGCATATTATCTTTACTATTTTCTCTAAAATATAAACCTGGCCAGCTACCAGGATAATCTTTATATGGTGCATCAATTCTTAAACCTTGAAAAATTATTTTATCGCTTGCAGCAGTATCTCCAATTGCAATTAAGCTACCATCAATAACAATAGGTGCATTAGGATGAATAAATAATTGTGTACCTTTTTGTATAGTTAATTTTTTATTTTCACTTACATATAAACTGCCTAAAATTACTATTGGCAACTCATTGGTAAAACTGCTGTCTTTTGTTACAACTACATTTTTTAAAAATCTTGCATTTTTACCATAAGCTTGTAATTGTATCCATTTAGTATTTCCATTGTATTCAATTTTAATACTATCTCTTACTAAAAAAGGGATATTAGCAATAGTAGGATCTATACGAACAGTAGTAAACATATATAAACTATCATTAGCCTCAAGGTCTATATTTGAAAAGTTTGTACCTGCTATTCCATCCACATTTAATTTAAAAAAAGAACTTGCACCGCCCATCAACTGAATATTTGTGAGACGCAGTTTACTATCATTTCCATTAAACACTTTTAAATATTGGGTTGTAGAGCCTAAAGATGTAAAAACTGTATCAAAATGCAATGTATCTTCAGATGTACGTAAAATGGCATAAGCACTTGTGATAAAGCCATCTTTTTTGCAAGCAGGAATTAAAAACATCAAAAGTATGATGCAACAAACAACTGTTTTTAGTGTATTATTAGGAAATACTTTTTTCATTGCATCAAAAGTAAGGAGTAAATAAAACAGATAGCAGAATTAATTGTGAATTAAAGTATAGTTACATTAACATATATTTAAAACTTGGTTTGACAATGCTTTACTATGTTTGCGAATTAATATTGCAGCAATGAAAAAGATTTTGATTGGATTATTAGCATTTGTTAGTCTTAATGTAAATGCTCAAACTAATGGGAAACAAAACTATAAAGTAGCAATTGTCGCTTTTTATAATTTAGAAAATTTTTACGATACACTCGATGATCCTAAAATTGATGATGAAGAATTTTTGCCAACAGGAGCAAGAAATTACAACACAGCAATTTACACAAATAAAGTAGGAAAGCTTGCTTCGGTAATTAGTAAAATAGGTACTGATGATGAAAGAATTCCTTGTCCAGATGGACCAGCTATTTTAGGTGTTGCTGAAGTTGAGAACGAAAATGTTTTAAATGATTTAGTAAATCACCCATCTATAAAAGATAGAAATTACAAAATTGTTCACTACGATTGTAAAGATAGAAGAGGGGTTGATGTTGGTTTTTTATACAATCCAAAATATTTTGTAGTAGAAGATAGTCGGTCACTTTTTGTTGATTTACCTAAAGGTTCTAAAGACTCTTATTTTACCCGTGATGTGCTTTGGGTAAAAGGAAAGCTTGATGGAGAAACAGTTCACATTTATGTTAATCACTGGCCTAGTCGTTTAGGAGGAGAAGAAAGAAGTGCCCCAGGAAGAGCAGCTGCTGCTATGGTTAGCAAAAATCATATTGATAGTATTGCAAAAGTAGAAGGAGAACAAAAGGTAATTATTATGGGAGATTTGAATGATGACCCTATTAGCCCAAGTATGACAAAAGTATTGAAATGCAAGTCTAGTATTGATGAAATGAAGCCAGGTGCTTTATTTAACCCTTGGGTAGAAATGTATAAAAAAGGATATGGCACTTTAGCATATCAGGATGCCTGGGGTTTATTCGACCAAATTGTTATTGGTAACAAATGGATTGATAAAAAACAAGATGGCTTTTTCTTTTTGAAACAATATATTTTTAACAGAGAATTTATGACTGAAAATTTTGGAAGATATAAAGGGTATCCAATGCGTACTTGGGATGGATTAACTTACAGAGGAGGTTATAGTGACCACTTTCCAACATATTTAGTGATGCTAAAAAGAATGAATTAAGATTGAGAATAGATGTTACTTGTAAAAGTTCTATCTAAGTTTTCTATAATAAAAACCACATCAGATTTTGCAGTATTGTACTGTATAAAATTAGATGTGGTTTTTATATTTTCAGCATACTGCTTAAAAACATTTCTTTTAAAATCGAAGTGGCAACGTAAGTACATTTCTCTTTCTTGTTGCCTAAAGGAATGATGAACAATAAATAATCTGTTTTGATAACTTTCTCTTACGCCTTTGCTTTGTTGCTGATAAAAAAACTCAATCATTGCTTGTGGATTGGCAATAATTTCTTCAATATTATTTCTAAATTGTTTGGGAACGAGAGTGCCTTTAATATCAAATCTTAAACCTGCATCATTATTAAATTCTATGTCGTAAGATTGGTCTTTTTTGTTCGGATTGGGCTGTACATTTTCATTTAAACTAAAAAGAAATTCATCGCATTTACTGCATTGCCACAAAAACCATCGGCGTTTAAAATAATTTTTCTTTTCTTCTGAAAGGTTTGCTATTGCCAGTTCTAAATGATGGTAAGTTTTAAGTGCAAACATATTTACTTGCAAGTCAGTATTGTCATTTTGAGTTTGCCCCCAATTTATTGGTATAGATTTTACAATACTTTGCAAGTCTTTAATTAATATATTAAACTCATCATTAGTCATTGAGTTGAATAATTGTTTCTATAAAATTCCTTTTTGAATAACGCCTCCTCCTATCACATCATTCTCTTCATAAAAAACAGCACTTTGCCCAGGTGCGATGCTTTTTACATTTTCATAAAACTTTACTTTCAGGCCTGCATCATCATTATACAAATTACTTAATGCTCCTTTGTCTTTATACCTTATTTTAGTAATTGCTTCTTGCCCATCAGTAATACCATCATACTTCATCCAATTGATTTTAGTAACCAACATTTCACTTTGTTCTAAATCTGTTTCTTCGCCCAAAACAACAGTATTATTTTCGGGGTCAATTGCTGTTACATAAGCAGGCTTGCCCAAGGCAATTTCAAGTCCTTTGCGTTGTCCAATTGTATAAAAGGGATAACCTTTATGCTTGCCAAGTTTCTTGCCAGTTTTATCTATAAACCAACCACCATCAACTTGTGCTTCAAGTCCATCAACTTTGCGTTTTAAAAAACCACGATAGTCGTTATCAGGCACAAAACAAATTTCGTAACTCTCACTTTTTTTTGCTAATTCGGGATAACCAAAATCGTGAGCCATTTGTCTGATTTCAGTTTTGCGATATTTCCCCAATGGCATAATAGTTCTGCTTAATAATTCCTGGTCTAAACCCCATAAAACATAGCTTTGGTCTTTTGTTTCATCAAGCCCTTTGCTAATTACATATCTGCCATTTATGTGTTGTCTTACTTCTGCATAATGACCAGTTGCAATAAAATCGCAACCTAAAGCATTGGCACGTTTAAGCAATGCTTTCCATTTAATATGTGTATTGCACATTACACAAGGGTTTGGGGTTCTGCCAGCTAAATATTCTTCCACAAAATTCTCGACTACAAAATCTCCAAACTCATCTCTAATATCTAAAATATAATGCGGAAATCCATGATGCACTGCTGCTTGGCGAGCATCATTAAAACTATCAATATTACAGCATCCTGTTTCTTTTTTTGATGTAGTATTACCACCACTTGTAGCATAATCCCAAGTCTTCATTGTAATACCCAAAACCTCGTATCCTTCGTGATGGAGCATTAAAGCTGTAACAGTACTATCAATACCGCCACTCATTGCTACCATTACTTTTCCTTTCTTACTCATTTCGCAAAAGTAAAACAAATGAATTACGAAGTGGGAAATTGTAAAAATCGATTATGTTCGCAGTATTGAACCCTAAATGAAAATATTGATTCGCATTTTATTAATTCTTCTAATTACTGCATACCTACAACCATTATTTGCACAAAAAGATAGCGTTGGATATGTATATGATTCATTTTTTTTGGCAAAACAAAAAGGCATTTTTGGACGTATAGGCAAAGGCATTACTGCCGATGAAGCCAAACCTGAATTAACTATTGCCGGAATTGTGAAAAATAATTTGCCATTTAATAGATACAAAGGATTACCCATCAGAAACATTCATATTGTTAGTTTGGATTTGAATAGAGATATTAACGACACTACAAAAAGAAAGCAAGGAGTTCTAAACCGACTAGCCTCTGCATTGCATAGGAAGTCGAGAAAAGCAGTGATAAGAAATAATTTATTTTTTAAAGAAGGAGACAAACTTTATCCATATTTATTGGCTGATAACGAAAGATATTTACGTGAGCAAACTTATTTGGAAGACGCAAAAATTACAATACAACCCGTTGACTTTGGGAATGCTGTAGATGTTTTTATTTATACTAAAGATGTATTTTCAATTGGTGGAAGTTTGAATATTAGTGGCACTAATAATTTTGATGGCGAATTAAAAGATGAAAACTTTTTGGGGAATGCTACAAAGATTGCTTTTAAAGGATTGTACGATGAAACACGTGGACCTGAATTGGGTTATGGTGGAGAGTTTTTGCAAAGAAATATAGGGGGTTCTTTTTTAGATTTTTCGGCAGGATTTAAAACTTTTAATACTGCATTTAGTAGTGGCAGACCCGAAGAAACTTTTACATATTTAAGGCTTGATAAACCATTGGTAAGTCCTTATATCCCTTTTACGGGAACTGTTGATTTGTCTTGGCATCGAACGGCTAATAGCTATATTGTAGATTCTATTTTCGACAAAAAATTTAATTATGAATTCGTAGATTTTGATGCTTGGGGAGGGTTTAATTTAGGAGCAAAAAAATTGCTTCAAAAAAATATTCAAAAACGTATAAGGCAGTTTATCGCACTTAGGGTTTTTCATCATCAATTTCAGCAAGTGCCTGGCTTATATCAAAATAGTTACAATTATGTTTATGCTAATATTACTGGTGCATTGGGTGCTATTAATATTTTTAAACAAAACTTCTATAAAACAAAATTTATATATGGTTTTGGCAGACAAGAGGACGTTCCAGAAGGATTTAGTTTAAGTTTAATTGGAGGATGGACAGATAAACAAGATAAGCCAAGACCCTATGCAGGACTTGACTTTGCAAGAAATTATTTTAGCAAAAAAGGTAACTACTACAACTTTACTTTTAGAGCAGGAGGATTTCAATATAATGGAGGATTTGAGGATGTTAATTTACTTTTCAATCTTGAATATTTTAGTAAAATAAAACAGCTTGGCAAAAAATGGCAAGTAAGAAATTTTACCAACTTTGGTATTACACAGCAAATACATAGAACACTTGATCAGCCTTTGTTTTTAAATAGCATTTTTGGGTTACCAGAAATTTCTAATGGAGATATTGCAGCACAAACAAGGGTTACACTAAAAAGAGAAAGAGTTTTTTATGGCAGTTGGAATATACTTGGGTTCAGATTTGCTCCTTTCTTATTTGGTAATGGATGTTTCTTAATTCCTTCGTTTGACAATATTACAAAAGGAGAATTTTACAGTAGTTTTGGTGCTGGATTAAGAACCAGAAATGAATCCTTGATTTTTGGAACAATGGAATTAAGGTTTAATTATTTTCCAAGAATTAATTATGGTATGGAGAATTATAGAATTGATTTTAAAACAGATTTACGTTTCAAATACAATAGCCAGTACATTAAACGTCCAGATTTTGTACTAGCAAATGGATAGCCATTTATTTGTTCCTCCCTTTTACTAAATCAAAAGAGTGTTTAATAAATTCCTTTAGTTGATGCGATGAAAGCAAACCATCTACAACAATAGTGTTCCAATGTTTTTTATTCATGTGATAACCAGGCAAAACACTGCTATATTTTTCTCTTAATTCAATTGCCAAATCTGGATTGCATTTTACATTAAACCTTAGTGGGTCTTCATCTGCAGCAATTAACAAAAATATTTTATTATTTATTTTATAAACAATAGTATCGGGTCCAAAAGGAAGTGACTCTTCTACCTCGCCCAAATCCATTGCATAATTGTGTAGTTGTTCAATGTTCATAGTGCTGTTGCTAGTTGTAACAAATATATGTACATCAAAATTGCATTATTAAATTAAGCCTTTTAACAAATGAAGCAGGTTTCGTCATTTCGATAGGTTCGTGCCTGAGAAATCTCATAAAAGCTGTTATTAGATTTCTCCTATCGTCGAAAATGACGGGTAGATTGAGTTGTAAATTAATTATCGAAGTTGTCTATTCAATAAAAAACCTCCGCTTTAATAATAAAGCAGAGGTAAATATAAAATACTCCAAAACAACAAACCCTATTTAATAATTTTGTTTTATAAAGCCCCAATCTCTCATTACAGCCTCTTTATTATCGGGATAATTAGCTGCAATTAAATGTCCAATAGCCACCAATACTTTATTAATTTTTTCTCTATCATTATCCTTTGCCGATACTTTAACACTAACATCTTTGGATGTGTCTGTAGTTGTTTTTAGTGCAGATTTAAAATCATTATTTATAGCTGTCCAAAAAGCAGTTCCATACTCCTCACTCCCAAATCCATCAGCAGCAATAGCTGCGGCCATCAATGGCAATGCTAGTTTACGTTTATCATTGTCTTTTGGCAAGCGATAATTGCTACCTTCTTTTACAATGCCATATCTGGCAAATTGTGCATCGGCATTTTTCTTCTTAAACTTTTTTTCGATGTATGTTTTTACATCTGTTACAGCCTCGTCTATTTGTTGATTAATTTGTTTTAGTGTTTGTGTTTGTGCTGGTCTATTACTACCCACATTTAATCTGGTAGCTAAATTAGAAGCATAGCTATTTGCCAATGTTTCAAAAGCTGCTTGCGTGATCCATAATAAAATAAGTGTAGGATTTAGTTTCCATTTAGCACTAACAGATAGTGCAAGGGTAGAAAAATCGGAATCTTTTTTAGGAACGTTACTTGTCTTTTTAGGTTTGGTCTTTGGAGTTGGTTCTCCGCCTGATGTTGGATTTGCATCTGCTGCAAGCTGTTTCTTTTTCATAAATGTATAATTTTAATTGTTAAGAAAATAAGCTGATTTATCTGCACTACAATTGCTGTATATATCTTTTGATTTTTAAACTTTTTTGCTTGTTTTTTATCATCCCTGCTGTGGTAGGCTGCCCCTCTGTGCAGGAATTTTAAATTCCTGTTGTGGTTTCCTGCCGATGTGTACTGTTTTTTTAAATTCCTGTTGTGGTAGGCTGCCGCTCAGTGTTGGTATTTTAAATTCCTGCTATGGTTTCCTGCCGATGTGTACTGTTTTTTTAAATTCTTAGCTTAGGATGCTGCTACTGTTCGTTAATTTTTTTCTATCGGACTATTCTCTTTTGAGAATCTTTAGCTAAAATAAAAGAGGTTGGAGAAATGACAAAGGAATTGACTGTTAATTTTTTGTGAAAAGTTTAGAAAATTAATAAAACCTAATTAGAAAGCCTGATTTTTGAAATCTACTACTTTATTGTAAACATAAATTTATGATTAATGAGTTACATCAATTTTAAAAATTTACTCCTGTCACTTTGTATGTGCATTCTAGCTTCTTGTAACAAGGGGTTTTACAGAACTCAAAATCCAGCAAATATTGCCTCAGTTAATAATAATGTATGTAAGAAACTTGCAGGCAAAGTAGTAGTGTATGCTGTTTTTGTTGATGGAAGATACACACAACCTTGGTCTCAGTATGATATTAGTTCAACTCTCGACTCTTTATCCAAAGCTATGAGTTGGGTAGAGTCACAAGCAAAAGTGAATAACATTCAGCTAGACATCAAATCGATATATCATAAAAATAATGATAGAATTACCATTGAAAGAAATTTACCAGAAGAAACACTTTACAAAAGTTTATTTCTTCCAAATATTTTTGATGGGATGGAAAATTTAGATTTTTGGGCTAATGCAATTGCAAAAAAAGCTGGAGAATCTTTTCCGGTTGATACATTGAATAATTATGCAACAAAAAATAAAATGAATGACAGGGAGAGACTTATAGCTAGATTGAGGGATATACACAAAACAGACAATGTTGTTATCATGTATTTCTTGAACTGTTATTACAAAAATGATATATCGCTTGCAATGAATACTTCTTCTTCGGAGCTAACCGAATATTCTATTGTTACTTTTAAAAATCCATCAGTCATAGCTCACGAATTTTTGCATGTTTTTGGTGCTTTAGATTTGTATATGAGTCCCTTTGACAGAAAGAAAAAAGCACTTAGAAGTAAATATGAAATAATGAAACTATTTCCAAATGAAGTGATGTCATTTGCACACAGACCCATTGAAAAACTTGATATATCAAACTTCACAAAATATCTGATAGGCTGGATTCCTGAACTAGATGAGAACTCAAAAAATATTATGTTCGGAAAAAAGTTAAGAGTAGCAAAGTACTAATACCTCACCAACTACTTTATACATTCATCCAATCTGTTTTTTTGCTAAAAAGTTCTTTTCTTATTTGGGTTTTGTTTTGCCATAAACACAGAGTAAATAATTATTTTTTCATCAAAAATTTCATAAACTACTTGATAAGGGAATTTGTTTAAAAGACCTTGCCTAACAGGCTTTTCGTAATAAGAATATTTGTGAGGATTTTGTAAAAGCGAAGAATAAAAATCAGATAAGTCAGAAAGAAACTTCAAACCTAAACCATCTTGTTGCAGTTCATACCAATCATAAGCTTCAACAGTTTCTAAAGCAGCAAATGGACGTATCATTATTTTATAAACCACTACGCAACTCTTTGTTTAAAGCCATTTGTTTAACTTCATCTATTGAAAAGGTTTTGTTATCACCACTTAAATATGCAGACCTATCATCCATTATTAAATTCTTTCTTGCATCATTGAATTCAAGTTCATCTTCAAACAACATATAAATAGCTTGGGCTCTTTTATCATCAACTGCATCTATGAATTGATGTAATTTTTCTTTTATTGTAGCTGATTGCATAATGATTATTTTTATACAAATTTAATATATTCTAATACCCCACCAACTTCTTCACACACGTATCCAGCCTGCTTTTAGCTAAGAAATTCTTTTCTAAA
Source organism: uncultured Chitinophagaceae bacterium (assembly GCA_964615145.1). GTDB lineage: Bacteria > Bacteroidota > Bacteroidia > Chitinophagales > Chitinophagaceae > CAIVPM01. The sequence continues at coordinate 48,256 of CAZTOP010000005.1, read as the reverse complement.
TCCATATTAAATGGTATAGGCGTATCTAAACTTGCACAACGTAATATAGGAGCATCCAACATTTCAAAGCAATGCTCATTAATCCAAGCACTAATTTCTCCACCAATACCACCAGTTAAAGTGTCTTCGTGTAGCAATAAAACTTTGCCTGTTTTTGCAACAGCATTTTTAATGGCTGTATAATCCAAAGGAGCAAGGGTTCTAAGGTCTAATATTTCTATACTAATATCAGTATTTGCTTTTGCATAATCCAAAGCCCAATGCACAGCTGCACCATAAGTAATAATGGTAATATCATCGCCAGAGTTTACAACATTTGCTTTGCCTATTTCAACTTCATAATATTCAGTTGGCACATTACCACTAATGCTTCTATACAAAACCTTATGCTCAAAATACAAGACAGGATTTGGGTTGTTAATTGCAGCTATTAATAATCCTTTTGCATCGAAAGGATTGCTTGGATAAACTACCATCAAACCTGGAGTATGTGTAAACCAAGCTTCATTGCTTTGACTGTGAAAAGGGCCAGCACCAACTCCCGCTCCCGTTGGCATACGCACAACTGTATTAGCAGCTACACCCCAACGATAATGAATTTTAGCAAGATTGTTGATGATTTGGTTAAACGCAACAGTTACAAAATCGGCAAACTGCATTTCAACAATACTCTTGTATCCTTCAAGTGCCAAGCCTAAAGCTGCACCAACAATAGCACTTTCACAAATAGGTGTGTTACGAACGCGATGTTTACCAAACTGCTCAACAAAGCCTTCTGTAATTTTAAATGCACCTCCATACTCAGCAATATCTTGCCCCATTATTACTAGGTTTTGGTGTTGCTGCATTGATTGTTGCAAAGCTTCCTTTATAGCATCGATAAAGCGTTTTTCAGTCGACAGTCCATTGTCAACAGTTGTCAGACTGCTGTCGATTGTCGACTTACTATAAACATCATTCAACTCAATCTCAGTATCAACAACCATTTCAGAAGCATTATATGCAATTTGCAATTCCGTTTCAATATGATTTCTAAAGCCATTTCTAATATCAGCAACTGCCATTTCTGTAATAAATCCCTCTTCAATTATAAACTGCTCAAAATTCTTTACTGGGTCTTTGTGTCCCCACTCTTCAAATAATTCTTTGGGTACATACTTAGTTCCACTAGCTTCTTCGTGACCTCGCATTCTGAAAGTCATACATTCAATCAGTATGGGCTTTTGCTCCTGAATACAATATTCACGTGCTTGTTTGATGGTATGAAAAACTTCTAAAATATTATTGCCATCAATTTTTAAACCCTTCATTCCATAACCAATAGCTTTATCAACTAAATTGGTGCAACGATATTGTTCATTTGTTGGTGTGCTTAATCCATACCCATTATTTTCTATAATAAAAATAACCGGCAAATCCCATACCGCTGCTACGTTTAATGCCTCGTGAAAATCGCCTTCACTAGTGCCACCATCGCCTGTATAAGCCAATGAAACCTTCTTTTCATTTTTTAATTTATAGGCTAATGCTACTCCGTCGGCCAATGCAAGTTGGGGTCCTAAATGAGAAATCATTCCACAGATGTGATGCTCTATTGAACCAAAATGAAAACTTCGTTCTCTACCATTGCTATAACCATCTTTATTACCTTGCCACTGCATAAATAATTTATGCAATGGCATATTACGAGATGTAAAAACACCTAAGTTTCTATGCAAAGGCATAACCCATTCATCTGGCTGTAAAGCAATAGTACTACCCACTGCAATAGCTTCTTGTCCAATACCACTAAACCATTTGCTAATTTTTCCCTGACGAAGAAGTACCAGCATTTTTTCTTCTATCATTCTTGGTAATAGCAAACTTTTATAAATATGAATTAACCCTTGTGGAGAGAAATTTTTTTTATATTGCTGGTAATTTATGGCACTCATAATATAGTAATTAATGTAGCGAAATTAAAGGAATTGAAAAGTTATTGTAAGCAGTTTTAATTTAGTTAAACCGTCTCAGAAATATCTAAGCTGGATTTCATTTTTTTAATACTGTGATTTACTAAAAAAACACCAACAAGCGTAATAACAGAGCCTGTAACAATGGTTAAAGTAATTTTTTCATTTAATAAGATACTTCCTGTAATCATTGCTACAATTGGATTAATATAAGCATATAACACAGCGATTGAGGGATTCAAATGTTTTAATGAATAAACAAATGCAATAATAGCAATGATGGAACCTGCAAAAATTAAATAAGCAACCGCTAACCACGATTCAATTGAAATCGATGAAAGAGAAATAATTTTTTCTGTACTTAAGCTTATTATTCCAACAATAATGGAACTGAAAAACATTTGCCAACCCATAGCAAAATAAGGATTCATAGCAATGTATTTCTTTGCTATTAAAATACTGCTGAAACTCCAGCAAAGCATAGCTATTATAGCTAAAGATACCCCCAATAAATAACCTGATGGATGCACCCCAAATGCGTTATCGTGAAAAACAAAAGCAATACCGCCAATACCAAGTAAAATACCAATAATAGTAAGCCCATTAATGGCTTTGTTTTTAAAAAAGAAGTATTCTATTATTACAACACTTAACGGATATAAAGCTCCAATTAATGCACCTAAACCACTTGAAATATATTTTAGACTATAGGTACTTACGGCATTTGCCATAACAAAAGTTAAAATGCCCAAAAGAAAAAGTTTTTTGAACTGATCTGCTGTAGGCAATACCTCTTTTTTTATTAAAAAGAAGCCAATAAAAATACTTGCAGCAATAAACTGTCTGATAGAAGCTAGCTCAAAAGCAGGAATACCTTTGATTCCAAACTTCATTGCAACCCAAGTTGTTCCCCAAATAATGCTTGTAGCAGTTAAAGCTAAATATGCTTTGTGTTTAGATGTAATAGGCATTATAGATTAATTTCATAAGCTCCTTGTAGTGAACTTATATAATAATGCAAATGTAGGCTATCACATTGCTGTTTCCATTTGTTGATTTTCCACATTGAATTGCTACCATCAAAAATAAAATTATTACACCGAAATGCCTGACTTAACAGAGGAATATGAACCTTTGGATTTTTTGTTATTACGATGACATCTGCTTTGGGCAAATTAGGTTTCTGTGTTATTGGAGAACTCACAACAGCAATTATTTTATTTGATGTGATGATGTAATTGTTTGTATAAATAAAGTTTTGCAATGTATCGCATGCATTTACTCTATGTAAAACTCTTGATGGTTTGATATGAAAGTTTCTGAGAAAGCCATTTTCATTTAATATGCTATCACCCAAAAAGAAATAATTTCTTCCGTCAATTAAGTCAATGGCAGTATGTTTTGGAACATTGTAAAAAATGATTTTTTGTTGATGATTTTTCCTTATAAAATCTATACTTCGGATAGCAATAAAGCTAGCTAAAAAAGTTAATCCCAATAACAAAAACTTGATTTTCTTTTCAATCAGCCAATAACTAAAACCAATAATTATAAAATATAGAACAATTGATTGTGGAATAGTAATTTGAATAGATTCCCAAACTGCAAATGGAAGTGTATCAACATTCAAAATAAATGAATTTAACAATGTAATGCACCTGTTTACAAGTGCTCCAATAAAAGCGGCCAATGGTGTAAGCCAAGAAAAAGCTACTAAAAATATTTCTAAGTAAAGAATGATACCAGTAAATGGAACAGCAAAGGCATTGGTAAATAAAAATAAATTTGGAAACTGATGAAAGTGATACAATACTATGGGTAATGTTAAAATTTGAGCTGATAATGTTATAGAATTTAGTGCCCAAATACCAGCTAATATTTTATTTTTAAAATAAAACCATTTTTTTATGTAGGGCGAGAAGATTACAATGCTTAGAACAGCAGTGTAAGAAAGTTGAAAACCCACATCCCACAAACTAAAAGGATTTATTAACAAAATAATCAAGGCAGATACAGCTAAACTATTGTAAATATTAGAACGTTTTCCAGTTGATTCGCCAATTACAATACAAGTGAACATAATAGCACTTCGTAAAATGGATGGAGCTAACCCTGCAATAAAACTAAATATCCAAAGCACTAAAATTATTGTAACAGGCTGTAATATTTTGTTTACTTTAAAACGTTTTAGTGGCTTAAAAAAAAGCAACAGTAACCCATATATCATGCCCAAATGCAAGCCACTTATTGCAATAATGTGTACAACACCAGTATTGCTGTAAGCTCTTACTAAATCTCGGTCAAGATCATTTCTATATCCAATCAACAATGCCTCTGCAACGCTGAGTGCATCAGGTTTTTTTACATTTTTTGAGAGTGTTGCAATAATTTTTATTCTTGTTTTTATGAGTAGTGCACTCAACCAATTTGTTTGTGCAGTTGAAAGAATGTTATAGTTTTCGGTTGTTAAAAATGCCTGATGATGAATGTCTTGAAAGCTGCAATATTCTGCATAGTTAAATCCGCCTGGATTACCAGAGTTGATGATAGGATTAATGTTACTATTGATAATAATTTGACTACCATATTTAAGGTTGGGAATTAATGAATCCCGTTTAAAGTACAATAGTATTTTTCCATTAACATTTCGCCAATGATTGTTTACATATATGGCATTTATAGATGCCAAAGCTTTGAAGCTTTTTTCCTTAACCGACAAATTTTCTTCAAGTGTAACTAATGTAGGTTCTGATTTCGTAAAGTAATTCCCAAACCAATTTTCACTATTACTTATAAACTTTGAATATGATAAACCCAAACCTAATGTTAAAAACAATAAATTTATACCCAATCCTTTAACAAAACTGTAAGCAAATTTTTTGCTTGTTGTAAAAAAACTAAACAACAATAAAATAGAAATAGAAATAACAAACAAGCAAAATATACTAGCTATTGAAATTTTAAGATGGTACTCTAAAATAATCCCTAAACTAATGGGCAATAAAAAGCGAAGTGCCGGAATTTGCTTTATTATATTTGTAGAGTAAGTTGACAATTTTAATAAGAGTATCGGCTAAAATACAATTTTTTTTGAATATAAACATTTGTTAAACAATGAACAATAATAAATTAGCAAAATACCTTTTGATTTTTTTATGTTGTTTTACTTATTGTAAACCTTCAAAAAAGCTATATAAATCTGAACAAAAAGAAAATGATTTTATACAAGTAAAAGGTACACAATTTACCTTAAATAATAAACCATATTATTTTGTAGGTACAAATTTTTGGGCAGGTATGAATTTAGGTTCTTTGGCAAAGAGTGGCAATAGAAATCGATTGTTACGAGAGTTAGATAATATGAAATCTTTTGGTATCAATAATATTAGAATAATGGCACTAACCGAAGGTCCAAATACAGAACCATACAGAATTATACCATCGAATAATGATAAAGGAATTTTGAATGAAAATTTATTAATTGGATTAGATTTTTTACTGGATGCAATGAATCAACGAAATATGAAAGCAGTTGTATGTCTTACAAATTTTTGGTCTTGGAGTGGAGGAATGGCTCAATATCAAAAATGGGTTGGGGATATCAATCAAATCGATTATCCAATGGACACTACAAAAGCACAGGATTGGGATTTGTATATGAAGAACACTGCAAAATTTTACAGTGCCACAAAAGCAGTTGATTTATATAAAATGACTATTGAAAAAATTATCAATCGAAAAAATAGTTTAAATCATTTTCAATATAAAAATGATGCCACCATAATGAGTTGGGAACTTTGCAACGAACCACGTGGAATGAATAATGTAAAAGATTATTTAAGTTGGATTGATGCTACAGCAAAATTTATAAAAGACCTAGATAGCAATCATTTAGTTACTGTTGGTAGCGAGGGCTTAGATGAATATAAGAATCACAATGGAACACCATTTATTGAAACCCACAGCAGTAAATATATTGATTATACTTGTGTGCATTTATGGGTTCAAAACTGGAATTGGTATAACCCCGAAAAGCATCAAGAAACATTTAAACAAGCATTAACAAAAACTGAAGAATATTTATCAAGGCATATTGAAATGGCTGCAAAATTAAACAAGCCTTTTGTTTTAGAAGAATTCGGTATTGGCAGAGATAGTAATAGTTACAGCTCAAATTCCACAACAAATATTAGAGATAGTTTTTATGCTTTTGTGTTTGAAAAAGTGTATCAAAACACAAAAAATGGCAAAGCAAGTGGAGTTAATTTTTGGGCTTGGGCTGGCGAAGCCCGTCCAAGAAAAGCTGGTGGTTGGTGGAAAGCAGGAGATGATTTTATTGGCGATCCGCCACATGAATTACAAGGCTGGTATTCTGTTTATAACACAGATACATCTACTCTAAAACTCATTAAAAAGTATAGTAGATTCATGCAACAGCTTTCTTTTTAAAGCAAATTTCCTCAACCAACACCTTTTTTAACCTTTCATAAACTTTTATACCAAATTCATATTGGTTTGGTTTTATTTGCAACACTAATTAAAACTATCGTTCAATGAAAAAAATGGTACTGCCACTTTTAGCTTTATGTTTTGTATCAACAAATATAACAGCTCAGGCCCCTAAAATCAAGTTCGAAAAATACACTTTGCCTAATGGGCTTAAAGTAATTTTACATCAAGACAAAACCGCTCCAGTTGTTGCTGTAACTGCATTGTATCACGTCGGAAGTAAAAATGAAGATACAGGGCGTACAGGATTTGCTCACTTTTTTGAACATTTATTGTTCGAAGGTAGCGATAACATCAAGCGTGGCGAATATGATAAATATGTTACTGGTGCTGGTGGTGCTTTGAATGCCAATACTACACAAGACAGAACTTTTTATTACGAATTACTCCCATCAAACCAATTAAATTTAGGCTTGTGGTTAGAAAGTGAAAGAATGCTACACGCAAAAATTGAAGACATTGGAGTAAACACACAAAGAGAAGTTGTTAAAGAAGAAAAAAGACAGCGTGTAGACAATCAACCATACGGAAGTATATTAAGTGAAACTGTAAAACGTGCTTTTAAAATTCATCCTTATAGATGGATGCCAATTGGAAGTATGGAACATTTGAATCAAGCTAAACTGCAAGAGTTTATTGATTTTTATAAAACTTATTATGTGCCCAATAATTGTGTTTTATCTATTGCTGGAGATTTTAATATTGACTCTGCAAAAAAGCAAATAGCAACATATTTTACAGATATACCTAAAGGTTTAAAACCTATTTACAGACCCAATATTACTGAACCAGCTTTGGGTGGAGAAGTAAGAGATGTAATAGAGGATAATGTTCAACTTCCTTTAGTATTACAAGCATATAGAACTCCCAAACAAGGTACAGATGATTATTACACTTTCAATGTTTTATCAACTTTATTATCTGGTGGGCAAAGTTCCAGAATGACCAAAATTTTGGTAAACAATTCTCAGCAAGCATTAGCTGCAGCTGCCATTCCCTTGGCTTTAGAAGATGCAGGTTTATTTATTAATTATGCTTTACCCAATATGGGAAATTCTGTTGAAAAATTAGAAGCATCAATGGATTCTATTGTAACAGATATTAAAACAAATTTGGTAAGCGAAAAAGAATTTCAAAAAGTAAAAAATCAGATTGAAAGTGAGTTTGTACAAAGAAATGAGACAATGGCAGGAATAGCTGAAAGCCTTGCCAATTATGAAACTTACTTTGGCGATGCCAATTTAATTAACACAGAAATTGAACGCTTTAGAAAAGTTACCAGACAGGATTTGCAAAATGTTGCAAAAAAATATTTAAATAAAGATAACAGAGTTGTACTTACTTATGTTCCCAAAAAGAAGTAGTGATAATTAGATAAAATATTTGTCAATACTACTTTTCAATAATCAATCATTAATAATCAGAAATCATTTATAAAATGAAAAATAATTTTCAAGTTTTCAAATTTTCAAATCTTGCATTGTTGCTATTTGCACCATTTGCACTTTTTGCACAAATTGATAGAACAAAAGCTCCAAAAGCAGGTCCTGCACCAATTGTAAAAGTTGGACAACCTACAACATTTATTTTGCCAAACGGTTTAAAAGTTTACGTAGTTCAAAATAGTAAACTACCAAAAGTAACAGCTAGTTTAACATTAGATATTGACCCAATTGTTGAAGGAAACAAAGCTGGATACACAAGTATGGCAGGAAGTTTAATGGGCGAAGGCACCAAAACAAAACCTAAAGAAGTTTTAGATGAAGAAATTGATTTTTTGGGTGCCGACCTAAGCACATCTGCCACAACAGCGAGTGTAAATGCACTTTCAAATAATTTTAATAAAGCATTTGCCTTAATGGCAGACGTTGTATTAAATCCTGCATTTTCAGCAACTGAATTAGAGAAAATAAGAAAGAGAACCATATCTGGATTACAAACTCAAAAAGATGACGCTAACTCAATAATGAGAAAAGTTTCAAGCCGATTGATATATGGCGAAAAGCATCCATATGGTGAATTTGAGACAGAGGAGACCGTTGCAAAAGTTACCTTAGAAGATGTAAAAAAATATTATAATACTTTTTGGAAACCCAATGTTGCTTACTTGGTTTTTGTTGGAGATATTACTCCAGCAAATGCTCAAAAATTAGCTGTACAATATTTTGGAAAATGGCAAAAAGCTATTGTACCAAAATACAATTATGAAATGCCAAAAGCTCCTGCAAAAACATTTGTGGCAATTGTAGACAGACCATCATCAGTACAAAGTGTTATAAATATTGTGGCACCAGTACAATTAAAAACTGGTTCGGCAGATGCTATTCCTGTAAGCGTAATGAACAATATTTTGGGCGAAAGTGCAACGGCTCGTTTGTTTATGAATTTAAGAGAAAAACACGGCTTTACTTACGGTGCATATTCAAGCATTCAATCAGACAAATTAGTAGGTGCATTTAGAGCTACAGCATCTGTAAGAAATGAGAAAACTGATAGTTCTATTCAAGAGTTTTTATACGAATTTAAACGCATAAGAAAAGAAGCAGTTGAAAACAATGAATTAACAACAGTTAAAAATTATTTGAATGGCAGCTTTGCTCGTTCATTAGAAAGTCCAAGTACAATAGCACGATTTGCATTGAACGTTGCACGATATAATTTAGATAAAAACTACTATCAAAATTACTTATCAAATTTAGCTGCAGTAAATATTGGAATGGTACAGCAAATGGCAAATAAATATATCAATCCAAATAATGTTTACATAATAATTGTGGGCAATGCAAAAGAAATTGCAAAGGGTTTAGATAAGTATGGCGAAGTGAAATATTTTGATATGGATGGAAATGAAGCAAAAGCCCCTACTAATAAAGCTGTTGATGCTTCTATAACTGGCGAAAGCATTATAAAAAAATATATTACTGCTCTGGGTGGCGAAAATGCAATTGCTGCAATTAAAGATGTTGATATGAGCGGTACTGCAAAAATTGATGGAGCACCAATGGATTTTTCTGTAAATCAAAAATACATATTACCAAATTATTTTACAATGACAATGGCTGCAGGCCCAATGACATTATTTTCACAATCTGTTAAAAATGGTACTTATGCAAAATCTCAGCAAGGCCAAAATGTTCCGGTTGAAGATGATGAAAAAGAAGAACTAGATGAAGAAGCTTTTTTTGTAAACGAAATCTATTATCAAAAAAATAACTACACTTATACTGTTAAAGGAATTGAAAGTGTTGATGGTAAAGATGCTTATGCAGTTGAAGTAAAGTCTGCAAAAGGAAGAATGTTTACTAATTATTATGATGTTGAAACTGGATTAAAGGTAAAAAATGCTCATATTGAAGATGCTGGACCACAGGGCAAGTTGAATTTATATACAACCTATGGCAATTATAAAACTTACAACGGAGTTCAAATTCCTACACAAATTGTATCTTTTGTGGGTGTTAAAATATCTATAAACCTTACAGATATTAAATTAAATACAAGTATGAAAGCGGAAGATTTAAAATAAAAATATTCAAAAAATTGTGAATCCCGGAGTAGTTTAAATTACTCCGGGATTTTTTATTTTAAAGACTTGCAACTATTTAAATAAATTTCTCGTCTTATATATCGAAAGCCATAGGTTTATTAAGTTGAATTCATTTTTAAACATATTAAAAAAGTGTCTTAACCAAGATAGAATTAGCCAAAAATGGGTATATGAGCACTATTATGTTTATGCATTAAAAATTGCCTACAGATATAATGATACTTATGAAGATGCAAATATTATTGTAAACGACTCATTCGTTAAACTTTTTAAGTCGATGGATCAATTCAAATTAGACACTAATCAGCAAACAACTGAAAATAGATTTAAAGGTTGGCTTGGAAAAATTATAATCAATAAATCTATTGATAAATTCAGAAGCCTTCAAAATAAAATGGAATTTCAAAGTTTTGAAAAAGATACCTATGAAATAATTGATAATTCAACAAAATCCGATACCCTAATTCTATATAAAGAAATGATAGAATATTTGAAAGAATTACCATTGATGTATCAGTTGGTTTTTAATATGCACGTAATTGATGGATACACTCACTTTGAAATTGCAACAATGCTTGAAATTACTGAAGGAACATCAAAATCGAATTTATTTAGAGCCAAACAAATTTTACAAAAAAAATTGTCAGTATTTTTTGAATTTAATAAATAATTATGAAAGAAAATACACATAACGAATTTGATAATCTTTATAAAAAAGCTGCTGAAAATTTTCCAGTTAATGCAGATGGGGCAAATTGGAATTATGTTTTGGAGCAACTTGAAAAAAAAGATAAAAGATTTGGTTTTTGGATGAATAAAAAAAACATAGTTATACTTTTATTATTATTTAGTTCATTATTTTTTGGAAGTTATTATTTTTTTAATAATCCTTTAAATGGTTTTAAAAAAACACAAGTAAATGAAAAAAATATTTTAGAAAATACTTTTTCTAATGAAAAACTGAAACAAGAGATTACAGCTTCGGTATATAAAAAAATACTGGATTCTTTACACCAGAATAATTCTATAAAAAACTCAACAGAAAGTTTAAAAAAAGGCGAAAATCATTTTAATCAAATTAGTAAAAACACTCCTAAAGTTCATACATATTTCTTACAAAACAAAAAAAGTAAGGATAATAGTAAAAGTATATTCAGTACTAGTTTAATTAATAAAAACAATAAAATTGAATTTGATGATTTGGAACAAAAAAGTGTTGCCAACTCAAAAAAAATTAATACAAGTACCAATTCCTCGAATAATATTTTATCAAATACAATAACAAATATTTTTTCACAAGCAAGTGATGACTCAAATAAAATAGTTAGTTCAAGTAAAACTATTGATTCAGCATTTTTTAAAAGTCCAAAAACTGAAGAAAAAAATATTGTTAAAACATCATCTACTAAAGGAATATATGCTGGTTTATTATATTCATTTGATAACACTTCAGAAAGAAAGGAAAGGCACAATGAAAAAGGAGAAAGTTTTGGAATTTCATTTCTTATAGGTTACAAGTTTTCGGATAAAATTGCACTTGAATCTGGTTTATCGTTTCAAAATAGAGAATATTACAGTAATGGAAATAATTTTAATAAGTCAATCTTAGGTGCAACAGGAAACATAACCACAATAGAATCTGAAAATTCATTTTTTGAACTTCCTATCAATATTCGCTATAATTTTTTTAATCAAAAAAAATTCTCACTTTTTTCTTGTGCAGGAACATCCTCTTTTTTCATAAATAAAGAAAAATATGAATATGAGCAGGAAAATGGTGGTGTTTATACTAAAGACCAGATTGAGTTTTCTTCAACAACCACTAACATTTTTGCAACAATAAATTTTAGTGTGGGCTGTGAATATCATTTTAAAACATTGGGAAGTTTAAGATTACAGCCTTATTACAACTTACCTACAAAAAGTTTTGCCAACAGCGGTTTAAGCTTTGTAAGTAAAGGTGTTCAAATTGGATGGGTTTATCATTTTAATAAAACAAAATAAAACAAATGGACAGAAAACAATTTTTAAATTCTATAGGCATTGGTGCAGCATTTGCACTTACCGCAAGCTGTTTAGGTTCTTGTAAAAAAACAACAACAACACCGTCCGGGCCAGTTGATTTTACAATTGATATTACTGACGTAGCGAATGCAGCACTAGTAAATAATGGTGGGTATATAATAAAAAATTCTTGTGTAATTGCCAAAACAAATACTGGAACTTATGCTGCTGCTACAGTTATTTGTAGTCACGAGGGGAAAACTCAGGTCACTTATGATAGCAGCAATAATCAGTGGTATTGCACTGCTCATGGAGCCAGATTTAGTATTGCTGGAGTTGGAATGAACTCAAATGGCTCAGGAGGATTAACAATTTATAAAACACAATTAACTGGTAATATACTCAGGGTATATTCTTAAGAATTTTTATTCAATTCCCAATTAAATTATCACTAATAGAATTACAATAACCCATATTCCTTTACATTCGAAAAATTTTAAAAAAAAATGAAAAAAATTTATACCTATTTATCATTGTTAATAATAATTTTTGGAGCAACATCTGCAATTAATAGCAATCCAAATGCAGATACTGGAAGGACAGGAGCTGTCTCTGGGGTTACTTGTGTAAATAGTTGCCACAACTCTTTTTCATTAAACACTGCTGGCGGAAGTGTGACGGTTTCTGGTTTGCCAACAAGTAATTATGTTGCAGGACAAGCATATCCATTTTCACTTACAATTAATCATGCTACGGCAGATAGATTAAAATGGGGTTTTGCAATTAAAGCAGTTAACGCTGCAACTAATGCAGCCATTGGTACATTTTCACTAACTAATTCTACAAACAAAAGAATATCCTCTAGTGAAATTACTTCTGCAACTGCAGCATCTACATCTGCTGCATCTACGTATACTTATAGTGGAATGACTTGGACAGCACCCACAGCAGCTACTGCACCAGCAAGCGTTAAATTTTATTACGTTGGCAATGCTGCTAATGGTGATAATGCAAGAACCGGAGACTATATTTATTCTGGTTCTACCACAGTGGCTTTACCTATAATTCTTACAAATTTCACTACTAAAGTAGATGGTAATAATGTGGCATTATATTGGCAAGTAGAAAGTGACTTAACAACAAATTATTTTGAAATAGAGAAGAGTTCAGATAGATTAAGTTTTAATACAATTGCTAAAATTAATGGTTCCAATTCATCTATTGCAAGAAAATACAATTACGTAGACGAAAAAGCTTATGGCAAATCATTATTTTACAGATTAAAAATGGTTGATAAAGATGGTACAACTACTTATTCAAACATACAATCGGTTAATGTAAAAAATGATGACAATTTTGTTAGTAATATATTTCCTAATCCAGCAAAAAAAGGGCAGGATATTAATGTGGAAATTGTTTCAAATATTGAACAAACTGCAAGCTTTATTATTGTAAATACAGATGGCAAAATAATTAGTGTTAAAGAAAAAAATATTAATATTGGCTATAATAAAATAGGTTTAAAAATGAGCAATTTTATTGCAACCGGAAATTATTATATGCAAGTAAAAATGGGTAATACTTTAAGTAAACAATTTAATATTGCAATTGTAGAATAAATTTAAAAAAATCATTATGCGTTCAAGTAAACTTATTTTCATTTCATTTATTTCTTTAGGTATTTTCATCCTTTTTTCTACAGGATGCGTAAATAATAAAAAAGATATCCTTTATGCTTGCGATTCAACAAATGTTTCATACAGCAAAACGGTTAAACCCATTTTAGTAAATAACTGTTATAGTTGCCATGCTACTTCTAATGCTAATACACTGGGTGGTAGTATAGTTTTGGAAAATTATTCTGATGTTAATAATTGGATTGATACAGACCCAAGTGGTGATGGTGGAACTTTAGTAAAAGATATAAAACACATCAGTAATCCAATGCCCAAAAGTTCATCTAAGTTAAGCGATTGTGACATAGCTAAAATTACAAATTGGGTAAAAGAAGGTGGTTTAGATAACTAAAAATTAATTTATGAAAAAGAATTTATTAGTCTTAATTGGAATCATAGTTTCATTTTCGACTTTCGCTCAAGAAAAAGTGTACACAACAAAAAGTGGAACCATAAAATTTTTCTCTGATACTCCATTAGAAAAAATTGAAGGAGTTAATAGTCAAGTTACAGCCAAGTTAGCAGATAAAAGTGGTCAGTTGGTTTTTTTGTTATTACTAAAAGGATTCAAATTCGACAACTCCTTGATGGAGGATCATTTTAATGAGAATTATATGGAAAGTTCAAAATTTCCAAAAGCAGATTTTAAAGGAATAATAACCAACATTGCAACTGTTAATTTTACAAAAAATGGAATATACCCTGTTACAGTTAAAGGCAATTTAACCATTCACGGTGTTACAAAAGAAAAAACTGCTACTGGAACTATTGAAGTAAACAATGGAAAAGTTATTGCCAAAAGCGTATTTAAAATAGGCGTTGCAGAGTTTGGAATTAAAGGAAAATACATTGGTGATAAAATTGCAAGTGAAGTAGAAACAACTGTAATTTGTAAGTTCGATTAAACACTTACGCATAACAACAACTGAAAAAAATAATTGAAGACATTTATGAAAAAAAATAGTATAAGTTTATTGGGTTTGATTTTAGTTTTCTATACAGTAACACTGCAAGCACAAAACAACACAGACTCAACTAAGAAAGTTGATTTATTTGCCGACTTAGAAAATGAATCAAAAACTGTGGATGCTAACACTACAGATTATGCTACAGCAACTTTTAAAAGCACTAGAATAGTTAATGGGCACTCTATAGAAACTATTGGAAAAAATAATTTAGATTTTAGAATTTCTCACAGATTTGGTTATTTAAATTCTGGGGGAAATAATTTATTTGGGCTTGACCAAGCCACCATGAGAATTGGTCTTGATTATGGTGTTACTAACAGATTAATGGTTGGTTTGGGTAGAAGCAATACTGATAAGGAATTTGATGGTTTTGTTAAGTATAAATTATTACGTCAATCTACTGGTAAAACTGCAATGCCAATAAGTTTAACTTACTTGGGAGCAATGTCTCATTACACCCTTAAAACTACCGAGGATATTAGTTTTACAAACAGAAGTGCTTACGTAAATCAAATATTAATTGCTCGCAAATTTAGCGATGCAGTTTCTTTACAATTATCACCAACGTGGGTGCATATTAATATGGTTGATAAATCTACTGAGGATAATAATCTTTACTCTTTGGGAATGGGCGGAAGAGTAAAAATTTCAAAAAGAGTAGCATTAACTGCTGATTATTTTTATCAATTTAACAAATTAACGGGAAGAAAAAATTCATTCTCATTAGGTGTAGATATTGAAACTGGCGGCCACGTTTTTCAACTACATTTTACCAACTCACTTGGGATGAATGAAAAAGCATTTATTACAAATACTACTGGTAATTGGGGCGATGGCGATATTCACTTTGGATTTAATATTACCCGCTTATTTAGCTTAAAAAAGTCTGAAGGCACTAGATCATCTTGGTAGTAGCTACATGCTCAATAAAAAATCATTTATAGCATTGTTTACTTTATTGGTAGCTTCTATCATGCCCATGTGCCCTACATTTTCTAAAATATGAATATGTGAATGTTGAGGCAAATGGCATTGTTGCAAAATATCTTGCAAGGGGGCTGCAATATCTTCAGTACCCATAACAAATAAAACAGGAACTTGCGATTCTTTTAGCACATTAGTTGCATCTTTTCTGTTCATAATTGCAATATAATATTGCTCAAGTGTTGTTTCTGTAAAGGCTTTACTTTTTGCTATTAATTCTTCAACTTGTTCTGAATATTTTTTCTTAAAATCAGCTCCAAATAAATTGGGGATAGTTGTTTTTAAAAAAGCATAAGCACCATATTGATTAATGGTTTCAATAGCTTTTAGCCTTACAAGTTTTTTCTCTTCGCTATCAGCAAAGGCTGTTGAATGTATAAGACCAAAACCATTTAGTTGTTGAGAAAATAGTTTTGCAAATGCCAGAGTAATATATCCACCCATACTATGTCCCAACAATGTAAATTTAGTATTTTGATGGGGTAAAATATTTTTAATAAATTGATGAATACAAATTGCGTAATCATCTATAGAAGTCTCTTGATTTTTCAATAAAGAAGAACTGCCTGAACCAGGAATATCCGGAACAATAACCCTGCAAAATGTTGTTAGAAAATCTATCTGATTTTTCCAGATGCTTCCATCTTCGCCAAAGCCATGAAGCAAAACAACAATATTACCAACTCCATTATCTGTGTAGGAGATTTGAATATCTTGGTTAGTGAATATTTTTTGCATAAATACTTTTTACCACAGAGGCACAGAGAACATAAAGAGGATAAGAATAATACAAAGCAATCCGTTTCATCTGCGTTTAACGTGTTCTAAAACTTATTCGTCCACAGCATTTGCAATCAGTCTTGCACTCATTCTACGCAGAGGATTTACTCTTGCCTCGGCAAATCCATTCCGCTGACGAACAATATCAATTGCTTTAAATGTGGCTTCTAAAAAAGATTCATGGTTAGCAATTCCTTTACCTGCAATATCAAATGCAGTTCCATGGTCTGGGCTGGTGCGAATAACTGGTAAACCTGCTGTATAGTTTACGCCTTCTCCGATAGCTAAGGACTTAAATGGAATTAAGCCTTGGTCGTGATACATAGCAAGTACAGCATCAAATTTTTCGTATTGACCACGAGCAAAGAAAGCATCAGAACTATATGGACCAAATACCATCATATTTTGCTTAGCTTCTTTAACTGCAGGCTTAATAATGGTTTCTTCTTCTTTACCAATAAGGCTTTCATCTCCTGCATGAGGGTTTAATCCTAATACAGCAATGCGTGGTTTATCAATTCCAAAATCCTCTTTTAAGCAACCGTTTAAAATTCTTAATTTGCTTATAATTGCTTCTTTAGTGATAGCTTTTGCAACTTCAAGAACGGGGATATGTTCTGTTACCAAGCCCACTTTTATATTCTCTGCAATCATTAACATTACAACATCATTGGCTGCAAAATATTCTTTAAAATATGGAGTGTGACCACTGTGTTTAAAGGCTTCTGATTGTACATTCTTTTTATGTATAGGTGCTGTAACCAAAGCGTGTATATTACCAGCAGCCAAGGCATCTGTAGCAGCTTCTAAAGAAAGCAATGCATATTTACCACCCACTTCATTTAAAGTGCCTGGTGTAATGGCAACATCTTCCTCCCAACAAGTAAAAATATTTACTTGTTTATGACTAAGTTTAGAAAAATCTTTAATGTTATTGTAACTAATATTAATGTCAGGCAAGCCTTTTCTATAAAAGTTAAGTGCTTTACTATTAGCAAAAACAACAGGAGTACAAATGTTTAGCATTTCGTTATTGCTAAAACATTTAAGTATAAGCTCAATGCCAATGCCATTTAAGTCGCCACAAGTAAAACCAATTACTGGCTTTTGAAAATCACTACTCATTACTTACAATTTAGGTTGGCGAAGATAGGCGTTTTTAAAGGCTTGTTGAAAAATCAAACTCAGCATTACCACCAATATTGCACCAATAACATTCAGCCACAAAAATCCAAGCCCAATAATTTCATATTTATCCAAAATAAATAATGTAATGATGATGATTTCGCCAATAATTGCTGCAATAAATACTGCATTGGCCTGTACTTTTTTGTAATAAAATGCTACTAAAAATATTCCTAGAATCACACCATAAAATAAAGAGCCTAACACATTTACGGCTTCGATTAAACTGCCCATTCCTGTGGCTAATTCTGCAACAACAATGCAAAAAACACCCCACACAAAAGTGTAGATTTTAGATAGATGATATTCTCTTTTTTCAGTAGCCTTTTGTTTGGTAAAACGCAAGTGAAAATCTATCATAGTACAACCTGCTAAGGAGTTTAGGGCAGCTGCAATACTGCCCCAGGCAGATAAAAAAATAATAGCAATTAGTAACCCCACTAAACCTTTGGGCAAATTATCAACCACAAATCTCAGGAAAATATAATTGGTATCTTTTCCATCTGGCGATGCTTTTGATGCTTTTGCATAGTGAGATGCTAGTGTTCGTAACGAATCCTCTTGCAACTTTAAACTTTGAATTTTAGATTTTGAATTAGTATTGTTTGTTTTTATATAATCAATGCTAATTTTTTGCTTTTTTGTTTGTACAATGTAATAAGCATTCTGCACATTTTGCATTGAATCTTTATACGCAGATTGATATACTTTTTCTTCGGCAGCTTTGTCGAAATAAATGGGCATTGGTTTAAACTGATAAAACACAAATAGTAATGCACCAATGAGTAAAATAAAAAATTGCATAGGAACTTTTACGAGTCCATTCATTAACAATCCCAGCTTACTTTCCTTATCATCTTTGGCTGTTAAGTATCGCCCCACCTGACTTTGGTCAGTTCCAAAATAGCTGAGTGCTAAAAAGAAACCCCCAATAACACCACTTACAATATTGTACTTATCCTTCCAATCGAAGCCTGTTTTAGTAAAGCCAGTTGTTATCACATTTAATTTTCCATTAGCACCACTGATTTTTAAAGCATCGGAAAAACCAATATTATCTGGCAACAGATGAATGATGTAGTAACCTGCAGCAAACATTCCACAAAATATAATAGCTAACTGCAATGTTTGTGTGTATGCCACAGCTCTTGCACCACCACTAACTGTATAGATGATAAGCAAGCCTCCCATAACAATATTGGTATAAAAAATATCCCAACCTAATAGTGATGATAAAATGATGGAAGGTGCATAAATGCTAATTCCTGTTGATAAACCACGAGACAATAAGAACAAAAATGATGTAAATGTTCTTACACGATGATCAAACCTTTGCTCCAAAAATTCATAGGCAGTAAATACTTTCAGTTTATTGAATAATGGTACAAATGTGATGCACAGCACCACCATTGCAATTGGTAATCCAAAATAGTATTGCACAAAACGCATTCCATCTGTGAAAGCTTGTCCTGGTGCAGAAAGAAAAGTAATAGCACTGGCCTGTGTACCCATTATGCTTAGCAATACTAAATACCAAGGCATACTTCTGTTGCTAAGAAAATAACCATCGAGGTTTTTAGAAGTACGACTTTTATATAAGCCGTAACTAATAATAGCAAGCAATGTAAAAGAAAGCACTAACCAGTCTGTACTGCTCATACAAAATATTTAGTGAAGAGTGAAAACAGCATTATGAGTATGACAAGAACTATGATAACAAACCAATACCATTGTTTCCAAGATGAAAAAATAGGAATATTTTCGTTACTCTTTTTCATTGATTTTATTACTTAATAAACTACCCCCTAGCAATCCTAAAATAAGCCCCATTATTAAACCGATCTTCACCATTTTAATTCTTTCACCTATAAAAAGACCCACAAGAATAAGGGCTACAACAGTAATTAATTTTCTTTGATTCATATTGTTTAATACTACGAATACACAAATTTATTATTAATTCATAAGTGCTTTATTTGTTTGGTGGCAAAGCAATTAAATTAGCCATTAATCTGTAAGCACCAGCAACACCAGCGGGCAATTGACGAAACATTGCCAGACTTACATAAGCAATATTTCCCTTGCCATATTTCGCTATTGCCAGACTACCATTACTTGGCTTTTCATTTTTGTCATTCATTGTTAATGGACTTTCAAAATTGACATCTAAATTCTCTGCTTGATACGTGCTTCTTTCCTGAATCCAACCATCAAAATCCTGTGTTGTTATTTTGTTAGGAAAATTCAATGCAAAATGATTTGGCAAACTAAAATTAACAACAGCATCTTCTTCTGTAACCCTTGATTGTGCATTTACAGAAAAGTTGTAAGGACCCACTTGCATTTTTTTTCCATTCACTAAAGGATTTCGTAAATATTGGACAATGAGGTTGCCGCCATTATTGATGTAATCATTCATTACATTATTCTTTGTAGTTAACCATTCTAAAAGATTGTAAGAACGAATACCAGTAATAATTGCCTGATATTGTTTGACATTATTTTCTGTAAAATCTTTTTCTGTGAGGATGTCAACTGCGTAGCCCAATTGTTGCAAAGACTCAGGCACTTTATCTCCTGCACCAACGATATAGCCTATTTTATTGCCAACAGTTTTTACATCTAATTTGTGTGTGTTGATTTTTGCATTGGTGAAATAGGTAATGGTTGGAATGTGATCGTATTTAATTTGGTGGAGGGTTTTGTTACAAACAGAACTATCTTCTGCATTAATTGGTTCTATTTTATAAACATTTTCAGTACCACTAATATTTGCATAAATATTTTCTTTAAAAGAATTTTGACTCGTGAAATCTAACGTTCCTTTATCAAAGTAAAGTTTTGATTTTAACTTTTCAGCATTCCTGTCAAACAATAGCTTTAAAGATTTTTTATAAGAAACAATTTTAACTTTTCCATCAAGTATAGGGCGGTTGTGTAGCAACATCTTCTCTTCATCATCTACTTCAACAGTTGCAATAGGAAACACCTGCAAAGGCTGATACAGCTCTCCTTTCACTGGGTCAACATATTTGTACTGTATAGATTTAGGAATAATAAAATTCACTCCTTCAATATTTACAATAAAGTTTAATTCGTAAGCAGGCTTGCTGTCTGCATTGCCTATCAACGTTTGATTTTTTACTACAAACATTCCCTTTTCTTGTGGTTCCTGCAGCCAGTAAGGTTGAGTTAAAGGCTTATCTTGAGGGACATAAAAATTCTTAGTAAAACTTACATTTTCGTTTGGCAATAATGCTTTAGTAAACACAGAATCCATACCTTCCATTTCAATTCTTTTCAAAGATGCATTTACCCCTTTTCTATTATTGATGAAGAAACTTGCTTTCAATGAATCGCCCTGCACCACATATTCCTGACTTGTTGTAGCTTCTATAAACAAGCCACTGCAGGCTTCAATAATAGCCTGTACTTCCTGCAATTTTTTATCTCTCCAGTTGCTTGGTTGCATTGCCTGAATACCTTTATACAACTGCACCAGGCTTGGAATGCTAGCTTCGGGTTTTTCGAAATTATATTTTGAGATAATCAAGTTTATAACACCTTCTATTTTACTTCCATTTGGAATCTTTTTCCAGCTGATATCTATCCCATCGAACAAATCTGTTTTAGCAGTGTCACCTGCTGTGTGTGAGAAGTATTCAAATAAAGGACCTCTACGCCTTGGTCTTCCCTCACCCTGACTTTTGTGCATAGACCTTGCTTCAGCACCAATTTCTCCATAGCTTTTGCCTAACAGAGAATTATAGCCTCCGATATCTATTTTCAATTGATTTTCTGCTGTAGTGTTAAAACTGCCAAAATTGTAGGTATTCCACACAATACGTTTTGCTTTAAAAGACTCAACACCATAATTAAACTGTTCTGGAAACTTTGTTGAGTCAGCGGCAATTTCAAATGCAGTATTTGCTAAAATAGCACTAGCTGCGTGATGTCCGTGACCAGCTCTAGAGTCTGGTGGAAACCTTGTGATGATTACATCTGGTTGAAATTTACGAATCATCCAAACCACATCGCTCAAGACTTTAACACTGTCCCAAATATGCAAAGTTTCATTACTCGTTTTGCTAAAACCAAATTCATAGGCACGCGAAAAATATTGTTCAGCACCATCAATTTTCCTGGCTGCTAAAAGCTCTTGTGTTCTTATCAGTCCTAAGTCAACACCTTGTTCACTACCAATTAAATTTTGTCCACCATCGCCTCGTGTTAAACTTAAGTAAGCGGTTCTATACATTTTTTCTTTTGCTAAATAGGGCAGTAAAGTATTGTTTTCATCATCAGGATGTGCAGCTATATACAATACACTTCCTAAAACTTTTAACTTCTTTAATTGTAAATAAACATCTGTGCTTGTGTTAATGATTGGTTGTTGTGCTTTACTGGATAAAAAATTTGAAAGCAGGAATATGATTAAAAATAATTTCTTCATAATAATCTATGGTTACACGAAAATAGTAAAGACTTGTTGTGATATTTTATAATTCGAAAAAAAACAAAGTATCTAGTGTTTTTTTATGCACTTGATATTACTATAATTTTACAAATATCTTCTTACTATGAGTACTTCACATTTTATAGCTTTTAACGATCCCGATTTTTCATCGAAATTAGATTTAGTAAAAAATAAAAAAGCATTATATGTGCTGCGTGCTATCAATCATTCTTTAAGGTTGGAGATATTAAAATTACTACATACAGATAAAAAAATTACGGTAACAGAAATTTATACTAAACTGAATGTTGAACAAGCTATCATATCTCATCATCTTGCTATACTTAGAAGAGCAGGATTTGTAACCACAAAAAAAGAGAGCAAGTATGTTTACTATGCCCTCTCTTATCAATTTTTGAATCATTTTTCTTCAATAATTCAACAGCTTTTTTTATTTGAGTAATTACATTTTTTTTGAATCTTCAATAAATTTTGCTAAACCAATATCTGTCAATGGATGTTTCAATAATCCTAATATAGAATCCAAAGGGCAAGTACAAACATCTGCACCAGCTTCGGCACATTGAATAATGTGGTTAGCATTTCTAATAGAAGCAGCTAAAATTTCTGATTTAAAACCCTGAACAGAATAGATTTGAGAAATTTGTTCTATTAACTGCACTCCATCCCAACCACTATCATCAATTCTGCCAATAAATGGAGAAATATATGTAGCTCCTGCTTTTGCAGCTAAAATTGCCTGACCAGCACTAAAAATAAGTGTACAATTTGTTTTAACTCCGTTGTCGCTAAACCACTTAATAGCCTTAATACCATCTTTAATCATAGGAATTTTAACAACAATATTAGGATGAATTGCAGCTAATTTTTTTCCTTCTTCTATCATTTCGGAGTATGTTGTAGACAAAACTTCTGCACTGATGTCTCCATCTACAATTTCACAAATTGCTTTATAATGACTTAAGATAGCTTCTTCACCTTTGATGCCTTCTTTTGCCATTAAAGATGGATTGGTTGTTACCCCATCCAAAATTCCTAGTTCATTTGCTTCTGTAATTTGAGCAAGATTTGCAGTGTCTATAAAAAATTTCATAAAAATTATTTTTGGAAAATTTTTGGAGTAAGATTCCTGAATATTTGTATACCCCTTCAGGTAATGGGACTTCAAAAAATGGCAGGCTACTCACATCGCACCGCTCAACCACCTGTCCTTGCTGTATTCCTACCCTGGGGAGTTTCAGCAGGAGCTGGTCGTGTAAGACCTGCCGCTGCAAATGTAGGGGAATGAGATTATTGTTAAATTGAATTTTTGTAAAATTTTATCTTCTGTTTGTAATGTTTTATTATTTTTGATACTAATTTGATATCAAAATAATTTATTATGGAAAAAATACTTAAACCAATTTCTGGATTCATGGCATTAGTTACAGCCATCCTTTTTATTCTTATTGCAATTGTGTTACTGACAACAATGGGTAATGAACCTAATGTGTTTATCATTATTGCTAGCATTTTATTGATGGTGTTATCAATTTTTTTATTCAAAGGCTTAATGGTTATAAATCCTAACCATTCAAGAATTTGTACATTTTTTGGAAAATATGTTGGAACAGTTAAGGAAAATGGCTTACGGTTTATTAACCCCTTTTATTCCACAATCAGAATGAGCCTTCGATTACAAAATATGGAAAGTACTAAGCTGAAAGTGAATGATAAAATGGGCAATCCAATTGAAATTGCAGCTGTGATTGTTTGGTATATTTCTGACACTTACAAAGCAGGTTTTGAAGTTGCAGATTATGGAGAGTATATAAAACTACAAAGCGAAGCAGCCATCAGACATTTAGCAACTACTTGTCCTTACGATCACATGGAAGACGAAAAAGCCTCTATAACGCTAAGAGATGGTGCGGAAAAAGTGAATGAACTATTAGAAATAGAACTGAATGAAAGATTACAACCCGCAGGTATTGTAATTAAGGAAGCAAGAATTAGTCATTTGGCATATAGTGCAGAAATTGCAGGTGCAATGTTGCAACGCCAACAGGCAACTGCAATTGTTGCTGCCAGAAGCAAAATTGTTGAAGGTGCTGTAGGAATGGTAGAAATGGCATTAGAACAATTGAGTAAAAAACAAATTGTACATTTGGATGAAGAACGAAAGGCTGCAATGGTTAGTAATTTGATGGTAGTGCTTTGTGCAGAAAAAGCTGCAACACCAGTTTTAAATACTGGAACTCTTTATAATTAATACATTAAAATGAGCCTCTAAAAAAATTAGAGGCTTTAATATTGTTAACTGTGAGTAAGAAAAAAAGTTTTGTTTTAAGGATGGATGAATCTACTTTCAAAATTTTAGAACAGTGGGCTGCAAGTGAATTCAGAAGTGTAAATGGGCAAATTGAATGGATAATTCAACAAAAACTAAACGAAACAGGAAGGCTCAAATTAGCTAAGAAAGGGAATACAGAGTTAAAGAAAACCGATTAGTTTATCTCATGGCTTTAATCATTCTTTCCTTTCCCTGCAAGTCTCTGTGAATGTATGTCATAAAGCCATATTCTTCAAACAACTCAAGGGTTTTATTTCCTAAAAGCTCGTTTATTTCTACCCAAATTGTACCACTAGCTTTTAGGTGTTTCTTTGCAAATTGTGCAATATGACGATAAAAAATTAATCCATCATTATCTGGTACAAACAATGCCAAATGTGGTTCGTGTAATAATACATTATCATACATATTGCTTTGTTCACTTTCCAAGATGTATGGAGGATTACTAACAATTATATCATAATTATTAAAACATTTCCAACAATTTTTATCTAAAAAATCCAACTCCATGAAACTAATATCAGCATTATTATATTGAGCATTTTTTTTTGCTATCTGAATAGCCTTACTACTCACATCTACAGCCGTAATATAAGCATTTGGCAAATTTTTTTTTAATGCAATTGCTATACATCCGCTTCCTGTTCCTATTTCAACGATAGAGATTTCTTTATTAATATTTTCTTTAATTATTTTTTCTACAAGCTCCTCTGTTTCGGGTCTAGGGATTAATACATTTTCGTTTAAAAAAAATTTATTTTTTGCAAACCAACAATAACCAAGTACTTGTTGAATTGGTTTGTGCAGTAATAATTCTTCCAAAGCTATTTCTACAATTTTTAGTTGCTCATTTGTCACAAGGGATTCTTTTTTTAAAAACCTTTCTGCCCTTGTCAATTTCGTTACATCTTCAAATAACAAGTCACAAATATTATGAGCTTCTCTCTTGGGGTAAATTGCTTCTAGTCTATTGGCGACATATTTATTTAGTTGTTGCAAATTCATATATATGCAAAGTAGTATGGTTTGTATTAATTTTGATAAATAATTAATAGTAATGACACCAAAAGTTGCCGACTTCTTTTTAACAATTGAAAAATCAAGTGTAGCAGAATTTAAAGATAAAGGCAGCAAATTTATTAGTTATGCATATCCTGTAAAATCTGCTGAAGAATTTAAATTTGCTTTGCAAGAAGTAAAAGCTATGCATCCAAAAGCTTCGCATCATTGTTTTGCCTACAGAATAGGGCTTGATAAAAACTTGTTCAGGTCGAGCGATGATGGTGAACCGTCAGGTTCAGCCGGTAAACCAATTTTAAATGCAATAGATTCAAGAGAAATAACAGATGTTTTAGTGATTGTTGTTAGGTATTTTGGAGGCACACTTTTGGGGGTTCCTGGTTTAGTGAACGCATATAAAACTGCTGCTTCCTTATCGTTACAAACAACACCTATTATTCAAAAACCTATTTTAGTTATATACGAATTACAATACGATTATACTCAATCAAACACTATTATGAGTATTATCAAGCAATTAAACTGTACTATCATAAAAAATGATGTCCAGCTTTTTTGTATAATGAAAGTTGGTGTAATCCAATCAAAACAAGATGAATTTTTACACAAAATAAGAGATAATCATACAGTTATTATAAGTAAAGTTTAGTTTCAATATAGGTTTTCTAAAAAAGGAAAAAACTTGTAAAAAATACCACCATTCATCAAATTTAATATTCTGAGTTCTTAAAACCACTATTTTCGTTCTAATCAACAATGTTTTCATGTTGGTTGTTTTAAGGGTTATATCCTCCGATTCCTCGGAGGATATTTTATTTTCTGTACTGTCCGATTTTTCATACCTCCATTTAATTATCTTCGCTGCCTCCCTCATTTTATGCCAATGAGAAAGAAAGAATTAAATAATATTAAGAAACAATTAAATAACAATTCAAAAAATGGATTCAATAGCAATAATTATAGGTGTTGCAACTTTAGTGATAGGTTTTGTAGTTGGTAAATATGCATTCGCAAAAGATACTAAAAAACAGGTTGAAGACGCCGAGAAAAAAATTCAAGAAGCTCAAATACAAGCACAAACAATATTAAAAGAGGCTCAATTAAAAGCAGATACAACCAAAAGAGAAAAAGAATTAGAAGCCAAAGAGAAGTTTGTTCAATTAAAATCGGAATACGAAAAAGAAGTAAATGAACGTAACAGAAAAATTAATGAGGCTGAAAACAGGGTTAAACAAAAGGAAGTAACCATTAATCAGAAAGATGTTTTACTAGAAAAACAAGTGAAGGAAAACGAAGCGATTAAAGAAAATTTAAACAGGCAAATTGAAGTTGTAAATCAAAAAAGAACAGAGCTAGAAAAACATCAGGAAGAACATATTAAGCGATTAGAAAAAATTGCTAACCTTACCGCTGATGAAGCAAAAAATCAGTTGATAGATAGTCTAAAAGCTGAAGCTCATTCAAGAGCATTAGTACTACAACAAGAGATAATTGAAACTGCTAAAGAAAAGGCTAACAAGGAGGCTAGAAAAATTATTATTCAAAGCATTCAACGCACTGCTGCCGAGCAAACAATCGAAAACACAGTTACTGTTTTTCAATTAGAAACTGATGAAATTAAGGGTCAAATTATTGGGAGAGAAGGAAGAAACATCAGAGCTATTGAGGCTGCAACTGGTGTAGATTTAATTGTTGATGACACTCCCGAAGCAATATTGCTTTCTTCATTTGATCCATTACGCAGAGAAATTGCTCGTTTAAGTTTGCAAAGATTAGTTGCAGATGGAAGAATTCATCCTGCTCGTATTGAAGAGGTAGTAGAAAAAACACGCCGTCAGTTAGAAGATCAAGTAATGGAAATTGGCGAAAGAACAGTAATAGAATTAGGTATCCATGGTTTGCACAAGGAATTAGTAAGAATAGTTGGTAAAATGAGATTTCGTTCATCATATGGTCAAAACTTGCTAATGCACAGTAGAGAAACCGCCAACCTTTGTGCAATTATGGCGAGTGAGTTAGGATTAAATCCAAAATTGGCAAAACGTGCAGGATTATTACACGATATAGGTAAAGTTCCAGATGAGGAAACTGAATTAAGCCACGCATTATTAGGTGCAAAACTTGCTGAAAAATATGGCGAAAACCCGGCTGTAGTAAATGCAATTGGTGCTCACCACGACGAAATGGAAATGCAGTTTGTCATCTCACCAATTATTCAAGCTTGTGATGCTATTAGTGGTGCAAGACCTGGTGCTAGAAGAGAGATGATGCAACAATATATCCAACGTATTAAAGACCTTGAAAAATTAGCAATGGATTATAGTGGTGTTGAAAAAGCTTATGCAATTCAAGCTGGTAGAGAATTACGTGTAATTGTTGAAGCAGAAAAAGTTGGAGATACAGATAGTGATAAATTAAGCTTTGAAATTGCTCAAAAAATACAAACAGAAATGACTTATCCCGGTCAAATTAAAGTAACTGTAATCAGAGAAAAAAGAGCCGTGAATATTGCTAGATAAACTTGGAACGTATAGAACATCAATTTATTGTGTAAAAAAAATAAATTTAAAATATACCATATTCAAAGTAAATACGTTTTATTTGCATATTATTAACCACAAAAATTTATTATGAAAAAGATTTTATCAATCGCAATCGCTACACTAGTAGCCGGAACAAGTTTTGCACAAACATCAAAAGGCAACTGGATGGTTGGAGGTTCTGCAGGTTTTAACTCAGAAAAAACCGGTTCAGGTCCATCTAGTTCGACAATCGAACTTGCCCCAAATGCAGGTTATTTTGTTTCTAACAATATAGCTGTAGGAGCATCAGTAGACTTAATGAGCGTTTCAAATAGTGGTGGAAGTTCATTTAATTTTGGACCGATGGTTCGTTACTACTTTGTTGAAATGGGAAAAAATGCTAAGTTATTTGCAAACGCAAACATTGGTTTTGGCAGTGTTAAGCCAGCTGGTGCAACTTCTTCAACTAGCTCAACTGCTTGGGGCATTAAAGCAGGACCTGCTTTCTTTTTAACAAAGAATGTAGCATTAGAAGCAACTTTAGGTTATTCTTCTATGAAGTGGAAAGATGCTCCAGATGCAACAACTAATTTTGGTGTAAATTTTGGATTCCAAATTCACCTTTAATTGAATCGACCTTTTTATATAACAAAGCCCCGCAATTGCGGGGCTTTGTTATATAAACTATTATCCTATTTTTACATTTACAAAAACTAAAACATACAACTTGAAACAAGCATTATTTATTCTAGCAACAATTATTTCATTAAATTCAATAGCACAAAAAAGGGTTACACATTTATCAATTGCTGGCGAAGGTGCGTCTATGGCAACTAAACAGGCTTATCAAGCTTATGGTTTGGGATTTGGAGGTAGTGCAAAAATTTTATTTCCAACTGGCAAAAAAAATTATTTCACTGGAACATTTTGTGTGTTAAACTTTTCTGGCAGATCAGGAAATATTGGCGAAGTTTTAAATATACCTGGTTTAAATGCAGATATCAATATTGCAACTCCACCACTAACAATTTTTCCTTTGAAAGTAGGCTATAAGTATTTTTTTAACACAAAATTTAACTCTGAGTTAGAACTTGGTTACACATTGGCTAATGTTAAAAAGGTGAGCGAATCTTATACAGGATCTGTTGGAGGTCCAACTTTTGCACTTGGTTTTGGTTTTTTAGTAAACAAAAAATTAGATATTGGAATGAGATATGAGCAATTTACAAGTACTGCTAGTGAAAAAGATTATACCTCATTTGTAGCATTGAGAACCTTACTTACGCTTGATTTCAAGTAGAGCAAAAACGTAAATTTTCTTATCCATTCAATCTTTTATTTGTATTAGAAATTCTTTTATCGAGTTGTTGTAAAAGTGCTCTAATGTCTTTAGGTGGCTCTGCTATTAAATCTACTTTCTTATTCTGCCATTCAAATGTTAATTGGTATGCATGCAATCCCAAACGAGATAAGATGGGTGCTTCATCTAAAATATTTTTAGATAATTTATAAGTTTTTTTTATTTGCGATAACAAAACAGGCTTTGCATCTCCATAAAGTTCATCGCACACTAATGGATGGCCTATTTGTTTTGCATGAACTCTTATTTGATGTGTACGTCCTGTATGAATTCTAAATTTTATCCAACTAAAAATTTTATAATCTTTAATAACTTCATAAGTGGTTAAGCAAGTTTTCCCTTTTGGGTTTACTTGCATTTCGCCTTTTTTAAAAGGATGTTCAGCTATTGGAACATCAATAGTGCCAATACTATTGATAGGTGAGCCAATTACCAACCCCACATAATATTTTTCTATTTTTCTGTTTTCAAAAAGTTCAGATAATATTTTATGTGTTGTGGCATCTTTTGCAAATAATATTACACCACTTGTTTCCTTGTCGAGCCTGTGCACAATAAAAACCTTTTCAAATTGTGCTTCTAAAATTTGTTTTAATGAAATTTCTTTACCAAATCTATCAGGTACAGAAAACAATCCTGCTGGTTTATTAATGGCAATAAAAGCAGTATTTTCAAAAATTACATCTAAGTTTTTGTAGTGCATTTTTCTAACGTAAATTAGTGTTGATGGGCAGTTAAAACAAAAGGTAAAATTATTTTTTGTCGATTATTTTAGGTGCAATTGGCGTTGGTTTTACTTTTTTTACAAAACTTTTATTCATAAACTTAAGCAATCTAACTTCCTTTTCATTTAGCATACGCCATTTGCCTCGATTTACATTTTTCTTGGTTAGATTAGCAAATAAAACTCGGTCTAGCTTCTCAACGCTATAGCCCAAATGCTCAAAAATTCTTCTTACAATTCTATTTTTGCCACTATGTATTTCAATTCCTAATACCTTTCTGTCCTTATCATTAACAAAAGACAATGCATCGGGTTTAATAAATCCGTCTTCAAGCGTTATACCATTTAAAATAGTTTCAAAATCTTTTTTATTAATAATTTTATCAAGTGTTACTTCGTATATTTTTTTTATTTCAAACGATGGATGCGTTAATTTTTGTGCTAGTTCCCCATCGTTTGTAAGCAATAGAACACCTGTTGTATTTCTGTCTAATCTTCCCACAGGATAAATTCTTTCAGGTGTGGCTCCTTTTACCAAATCTAGAACTGTCTTTCTTCCCTTTGGGTCATCAGATGTTGTAATATAATCTTTGGGCTTATTTAACAAAATATATACAGCCGTTGTTTTTGCTGACAATTTTTTGCCTTTGTATTTTACTAAATCTTTTTCAGAGACCTTAAAACCTGGCTCCGTAATAACAGCACCATTTACGGTAATAAAAGATTGTTTAATAAGTTCTGCAGCCTCGCGTCTGCCACAGACACCAGCGTGTGCAATAAATTTATTAAGAGGCATTAAATCACCAGATGGTTCACCTACAACAAGTTTTTCGACTTTATTTTTTCCAAATTTTTGTTTTGATTCTATTGTAGAAATGCCAACAGATTTTTCATATTTTTTTTGATTAGCTAATCTTCCTGCTTCATTTCTCTCTTTTTTCATTCTTCGTTTTTCCTGCTTAATCAATTCCTTTTTCTTTGCCCCCTTAGGTTCTTGATTAATAAATTTTTCGAATCCTTTTAAATTAGCTTTAGCCATAAAATTAAATATGTTGCAAACTTAGCACTATTAAGTTTTGAGGGCTAAAAACTGTTAATATTAAATTAATTTGGAAGTAAAGAAATAAAACTCTTATGTTTGTATTCAAATTGATTTAATAAAAATTTAAATTTTAGTATATGAAATTGGTAAGTAAAAAAGTAAGTATTACAATATTAACAATGTTAATAGCTTTCTTCATTCCAATGATTGCTAATTGCCAGCCAGACCCAGGTGGTAGTCCAGATGTACCAATTGATGGTGGAATTAGTTTGCTTCTTATTGCTGGTGGTATTGCAGGAGCCAAGAAAATCAAGGATTACAACAAAGATAAATCTAACATATAATACATACATTCGAAAAAGAAATTATAAAGCCATCGAAAGTCGATGGCTTTTTTTATTCAATTTTTTTGTTAACTAGATGTTAATTTTAAAGTAACATTGAGTTAACATTGGGCTTTCACTTTTGCAATGTAAAAAAAACGAAGTGAAACAATTAAGCATTTTATCTATTCTAATATTTCTATCAGTCCTATCGTTTAGCCAAAACACAGGAAAGTTGGTAGGGAAAATTTCTTCAGAAAATAACAAGCCTGTTGCAAATGCTAGCATTAGCGTTGTTGGCAAAAAAGGGGGAACATCTGCAAACATTGATGGAGTTTTTACTTTTAATTTAGAAATAGGAAAAAAATATGAACTTCAAATTTCAGCAGTTGGATTTAGCACTAAAATCATCAGTGATATTGAAGTAAAATCGGGTCAAGTAACAGATTTATATATTGTACTAGAAACAAAAGACAATAAACTAGAAGATGTTGTTGTAAAGTCATCATCGAGCAAAAAAGAAACGATTAATGCACTAATTAGTTATCAAAGAAATACTAATACAGTGGCTCAGGTTATATCGGCAGAGGCAATAAAAAGAAGTCCTGATAAAAATACTGGTGAAATCCTTAAGAGAGTTTCAGGCACCTCTGTTCAAGATGGAAAATATTTAGTTGTAAGAGGATTGGCAGATAGATATAATCAAGCCATGTTAAATGGAATATTATTGAGCAGTACTGAGCCAGATAGAAAAACTTTTTCATTCGATATTTTTCCTGCTTCTACAATTGATAATATAATTATGAACAAGGCTTTTGTTCCTGAACTTCCTGGAGAATGGGCAGGAGGCTTAGTACAAGTAAATACTAAAGACGTACCAACATCAAATTATTTTAATATACAAATAGGTACTGGCTTTAATACTCAAACCACAGGTAATGATTTTTATACTTACCAAGGTGGAAAGTTTGATTGGCTTGGTTTTGATGATGGCAAAAGAGCATTACCTACTAATTTTCCTAACAAGTCAACATTTAACGAATTAAATCAAGCTCAAAAAACTGAGTACGCAAAAGGCTTCCAAAATATTTGGTCTACTGAAAAAAATAATACTAACGTTATTCCTACACTAAACAGAAACTTTCAATTGAGTGGAGGGTTCACAAAAAATATTGGTAAGAACAACAAGTTAGGTGCAGTGCTTGCATTAAATTACAGCAATAGTTATAAAAGAAATGAATATGAGAATAGATTATACTCAATTCAAAATAATATAGCCAGCACTAATTTCGATTTTTATAATAACAAATATAGCAATGATGTATTATGGGGTGCTTTAGGAAACCTAACATTACAAGTAGGCAATAATCATAAAATATCATTCAAAAATATTTTCAACGTAAGTACTACAAATTATGCTACAAAGCGTACAGGTAAAGACTTTGAGAACGATCCAGTTTTTGGAGAAAATATTAGAGCTACTGAATTGGCATTTAAAGCTAATACATTTTATAATGCTCAATTATCTGGCGATCATAATTTCACTTCTCTAAAAGCCAAATTACATTGGTATGGTAGTTTTAACATATTAGACCAATATATACCAGACCAAAGAAGGATTCAGTATAATCAAAATGTAACAGTACCAGGCTCTCCATACTTATTACTTGTATCTGCATCAAAGACATCACAAAGAAGTGGAAGTAGATATTTTGGAACATTAAGTGATTATATATATACAACAGGTGGAGATATTACTAAGTCTACAAAAATGTTTAATGGTTATCCACAGTCAGTTAAAATTGGCTACATGCTACAAATAAAAGATAGGCTTTTTGACTCAAGACCATTTTCAATATACTTGCCATCAGATAATGAAGCATTAAGACAATTAGATGAAAGGGTAATTTTTAATTCTGAAAATTTTGGAAATGGATACGATAACAAATTTGCTTTTAATGAAATTAGCGGTAATCAATACAGATATTTAGCCAATACAATATTAAACGCTGGATATATTCAATTTGAAAATCAATTTACAAAAAAACTAAAAGCTACTTGGGGTGTAAGATGGGAAAATTTTGACCAATTAGTGGGTAGTACAAAAAAATCGGATCCTAGACATGTTTATAGTAAAGTAGATGATATTTTGCCTGGCATTAATATTACTTATAAACTAAATACCAAAACAAATATTCGTTTATCTGGCTCTCAAACTGTTATTAGACCTGAGTTTCGCGAGTTGAGTCCATTTGCCTTTTATGATTTTGATTTAGGAGCAACCATCACTGGAAATCCATCTTTAGAAAGAACCAAAGTAACTAATGCAGATTTAAGATATGAACTATATCCAAAAGCAGGAGAACTTGTAACATTTGGAGTATTTTATAAATATTTTGACAAACCTATTGAACTATACTTTAATCAAACTGGTGCAGGAAGTTCAAGTACATTCAACTACATTAATGCAGATAAAGCTTCAGGTTTTGGACTTGAATTTGAATTTAGAAAAAAATTAGACTTTGCTAATGCTTTAAAGAATTTTACTTTTCAAGGAAATCTATCATATATCTATAACAGAGTTGAAAGCAACAATACGCAATTAGACAGACCAATGCAAGGTCAAAGCCCTTACTTAATCAATTTTGGATTGCAATATGATTTAGAAAAACAAGGTTTATCAACAACGCTATTATTTAACCAAATTGGAAGAAGAATATTGTACGTTGGTGGTTTAGAATATCCTCCAGTTTGGGAAAATCCAAGACCATTGCTTGACTTACAAATTGCTAAAAAAATAATGAAAAATAAAGCAGAAATTAAGTTAAACATTTCTGATATTATCAATAAAACAGCATACTTCTATCACGATTTAAATAATAACAAAAAGTTTGATATGAATGGTGGCGATGCAGTTGGTATTGCCAGAAAATATGGTACAAACTTTAGTTTAACATTTGGATATACAATTAAATAAATCTTTCAAAAAAACAATAAAAATTAAGCAATGAAAAAGCTTTTCATTTTAGCAGCAAGTATTGGATTACTTGCAACAGGTTGTAGAAAAATTGAAATCGATGGTGGTACAACTACTACTGTGCAAACAACTTCAGAAAACACAATTTTAGAGGGTAGAATTATTGCCAACCGAACTTTAAAAGCAGATTATGTTTACAAATTACGTGGTCTGGTATATGTTACTAATGGAGCGATTTTAACAATTGAACCAGGAACAAAAATTGTTGGTGAAAACGGGAAAAATGGTTGTTTAATTATTTGTAGAGGAGCAAAAATTATTGCAGATGGAACTGTAGATAAACCTATTGTATTTACTAGTGAAGCAGCAGTACCACAACGTGGAGATTGGGCTGGATTAGTATTATTAGGTAATGCACCAACAAATGCTTCTTTTAATGGAACAGCTGGTGTTGGTGAAATAGAGGGGGGCATTAATAACAGTGATGGGCTAGGATTGTATGGTTTAGGTGCTTCTTCAAACGTTGCTGACAATAGTGGTATTTTACGTTATGTTCGTATTGAATATGCGGGTTATGCTTTTTTGCCTGATAAAGAAATTAATGGTTTAACATTTGGTGGAGTTGGAAATCAAACTGTGATTGACTATGTTCAAGTATCTTATGCTAATGATGACAGTTTTGAGTGGTTTGGTGGCACTGTTAATTGTAAACACCT
The DNA here is from genome assembly GCA_964615145.1 of uncultured Chitinophagaceae bacterium. GTDB lineage: Bacteria > Bacteroidota > Bacteroidia > Chitinophagales > Chitinophagaceae > CAIVPM01. The sequence goes on along the minus strand of CAZTOP010000005.1, from coordinate 13,158 downwards.
AATTTCTTTTAGAACTTTAGATGATGATTTTGATACTGATAATGGCTTTAGCGGTAAAGTTCAATTTGGTATTTCTTTAAGAGATAGTGCTGTTGCAGATATTAGCAAAAGTGAAGCTTTTGAGTGCGATAATGATGCTAATGGAAGTACTGCTATGACTGTTGTTACACCTATTACAGGAAGCAATGGTGTTAATATTACACCAGTTAAAACATCAGCAGTATTTAGTAATATGACAGTTATGGGTCCTAAAGTTACTGCAAACTCTGTAGGCAATAGCTTGTTTTTAGCAGGAGCACAATTACGTAGAAATTGTGAGCAAAGTATTTTTAACTCATTATTTCTAGGATGGAGTGGTGGTGCAGTAAATGGATTATTAATTGATGCTAGCAAAGGAACTCCAACTGATTTAAATTTATCTCCAGCTGGTGGATTAAACTTTCAAAATAATATTATAGCTGGACCAACAAACTTAGCAGTAAAATATGCTGCCAGTGCAACTGCTCCTACTGGTGCAACTACAAGTTCAATTTTAAATTGGGTAAATACTCCTGCTTATAATAATTTGCTACTGCCAAATAATAATGATGTTGGTTTAACAGCTCCATTTAATTATACATTACCAGATTTTAACCCATCAACTACTGCTGCTCCTGCTGCAACTGGTGCAAGTTTTACAAGTACTAAACTAACTACATCAACTAATGGAAAATTAGATTTTAGTGTGGTTAATTACGTAGGTGCTTGCTCTGTTGGTGATACGTGGTGGAAGACCTGGACAAAATTTAATGGCAATTAATCGTAATTTTTGTTGTGTACTTTCAGCTGCTTTAATTTTTATTAAAGCAGCTTTTTTAATATAGCATTTATGAATAAACTTATTTCTCTATTTATATTAAGTTCAATCTTATTAGCAGCTTGTAACAGTAACTCTCAACTTAATGATAATACTACTACAATTGCTAAAAACAATATTACTGACCTTGGTATTGCATATAAAAAATTGGACAATTTAGAAGCTCTTTTTGGAAATGAAAACTATCTAATAGTAGATGAAAAAGATAGTACTTACTTGTACTTTACAAGATTAGGCAAAAATGCATTTTATACACATTGTTATCATTTGAAAAATGGAGACTCTACATCACTATCAATAGATACAATACAAATAGATACAACAGGGAAAATAAACTGGAATTGGAGAAATAAACAACTAACGCTTGAAAATTGTGATGAAAATAAAGCTTTATGGCAAAGCAAAACTGATGCTTCTTATAAAGTCGACTTTTCAAAAAACATTAATAATTCTTTGAGCCTAATTACTATGAATAAGGAGTTAAAAATGTTGAAAACATTACCTATAAGTTTGTTTTTGGTAAGAAGCCAATATGACTATAAACACAAAACACAATTAGCTTTTGATACTTCAAATTTTACTAAAAAACACTAATCTGAAAGTTAGTAAATATCAAAACTCCTGACCATCAAAACGGGTATCTTCCTTATCCTTTCCATATTTATGAATAATTCTTTCTAAAGCTCCAGAAGTAAATGAAACTATAATGCTGAATAGTAAAGCACTCCACCAACCATTTACTTTAAACCCTGGAACAATTTCGGATGCCAAGTAAATAATAATAATATTAATTACAAGCAAAAAAAGTCCTAATGTTAACACGGTAAATGGGATAGTTAATAACACTAATGCAGGTTTAACAAAAGTATTTAACAAACCCAAAACCACTGCTACAATCATTGCTGTTAATGTACTATCAATAGTTACACCTTTTAATAAATATGCAGCAATAAGCACTGCTACAGATGTAATGATAGCTTTTGTAACGAATTTTATCATGCTAAACTTTTTTATACAACTACTAATTCAAAAAAATCATCTGGATTCAAATATTTTTTTGCCAAACTCTGTAACTCTTCTGCAGACACTGTTTTGATGGTTTTAATAGCGTTATTGAAATAATCAACAGATAAATCATTTAAAATATAACTCTTCCATCTACTCAAAATTTGAAAAGGTCCATCTAAATCGCCCAATAAAGTTCCAATCATATAATTACGCACCAAGTTTAATTCGGAATCTTTAATTAAAATATCCTGCAAAACTTTCATTTCTTTATATACTTCATCAATTGTAGCTGTACTCACATCTCGCCCACACTCTGTACTAATCATCCAAGCACTTTCGTGAATATGGTTTTGGAGATATGAGTGTATGCCATAAGTATAGCCCTTATCCTCCCTAATATTGCTCATTAATCTGCTTCCAAAAAATCCGCCAAAAACATTATTTAATACAAGCGTTTTTTGAAAATCAGGATGATGTTTATTAGGGAAATTTCTTGCAATACGAACTGCAGCTTGCACACCATTAGCATCGTTTACTAAATTATATTTTTTTGTAGTAGCAGGAGCCGAATGAATTTCTTTTTGAAAGAGATCTTTGGTATTAAATGGTAGTTCTCCAAATGCCTTATTCAACATTGCCTGATAATTTACAGGCAGTTTACCTGCTACAAATATTTTACAATTTCCTTTTTGATAATATTTTTTGTAAAAATCAAGAATACTTTGTCTATCAACTCTATCATAATCCAAGGTAGAAGTGTATCGTCCGTAAGGATGATGAAAACCAAATAAATATTCATCAATTAAACGGTTAGCAACAAAATCGCATTTTTTTAAATTTACTTCTAACCGTTGCTTTTGATTTTGTTTGTAAATAGCTAGCTCCTGTTCCGGAAATATTGCATCGCTTAATAATTCTGTAATAATAGGTGTTAGCTGGTGTAAGTGTTTGCTTAAGCAATGTAGTGTAATGGTTGCAGTTTCATTATAGCAACTTCTGTTTAAATATGCTCCATAAAAATCAAAATGTTCATTAATTTCATAAGCTGTTTTTTTTGAAGTTCCATTCTTCAATAAAAAATTTGTTGAACCTGCAATGATATTTTTGTCTTCGTACCAATTGCCTGCACTAAAAACCAGTTCAAGCATTAATACTTCTTGTTCACCTGCTTCTATAGCGTAAACATTTGTACCATTATCAAGTGTAAAGTGCTGATAGGGTTTTAGATGTAAACTAAAATCGGTGGGTTGCGTTATATGAGGTTGTAATTTTCTGTTTAACATTTTTGTATTTGTACATTAATTATTGCTATAGTATCTTAATGTGTTGCTGTTATTTTTATTAAAAATAATTTTGCTATAATCTAAAATATCTTGTGTGGTTATTAACTGATATTTACTTAATTCAGTATCCATCATTGTTGCATCGCCTAGCAATTCGTAAAAAGCTAAACTATTAGCCCTGCTCATCAATGCCATATCTTCAAAAGCAATAACACTTTCAGTCTTATTTTTTACTTTTTGCAATTCATTTTCACTTACTAATTCAGTCATTATTTTTTGAAGTTCTTCTTCAATTGCAATTTCGACTTCATGCATTCTTTTTCCTTTTACTAACTTTCCTTCAATAGCAATGACACCTTTATCCACACTACCAAAATGATAGCAGTCTAAGTTTGAAAATAGTTGTTTTTCTTTCACAAGCTTTTGAAACAACCTTGAAGAGCCACCCCCTCCTAAAACCTCAGTAATTAAGTCAGCAACATAATATCCTTTCTCCAATCTACTATCAATGTGCCAAGTTTTAACCAATGCATCTAAAGGAACATCTGCGGTAAATTCTAAAACCCTTGGTGCGTTTTGTAATGGTTCAACTGGTAAATTACGGTTGTATTTTTCGCCAGATGGAATTGAACCAAACCATTTATTGGCTAGTTCCAAAGCATTTGTAGTTTCTACCTTTCCTGCAATTACCAAAATTGCATTTATTGGACAGTAATGTTTTTTGAAAAAAGCTTTAACATCGTCTAAAGTTGCGTTTTCTACGTGGCTTAATTCTTTTCCAATTGTCATCCATCCATAAGGGTGTGTCGTGTATGTTAATGCTCTCATTTTTGCCCAAACATCTCCATAAGGTTTATTGATATAATGTTCTTTAAACTCCTCACAAACGACTTTTCTTTGTGTTTCTAAACTTTTTTTATCGAAAGCAAGACTGAGCATTCTATCACTTTCAAGCCACATTGCAGTTTCTAAATTTTCTGCTGGTAACTGACAATAATAATTGGTTAAATCATTAGTGGTATAAGCATTATTTTCTCCTCCTGCACGTTGTAATGGTGCATCATAATCTTTAATATTAATGCTACCTCCAAACATTAAATGTTCAAATAAATGAGCAAAGCCTGTTTGATTGGGATTTTCATCTTTTGCACCTACATCATACATTACATTTACAACTGCCATAGGTGTGCTGTGATCTTCGTGAATAAGTACACGCAATCCATTATCTAAAATAAATTTATTATATTGAATCATTGTTAATTTAAAGGTGCAATATTAGGCTATTAATGTTCTAATGATTTACTATTCACAAAATCCAAGTGTGCTATTGTCATTCTAATTTCTCCAAAACTATAATCAATTCCTAACTTTTCTTTAATTGGAATAATTGAGGCTCCTTTTTCAAATCCTTCTAATGATTTTATTATTATAGAGGCCTTTTCAATAGGAATAAAATCAGTAATTGTAACACTACCATTAGCAATAAACTTTGCTAAATGACCCTCAATGGTTGTACTTGTTAGGCTGCGTTCTTTGGCAATGTCATTAATGCTTTTGCCTTGAATATAAAGTTTATAAGTTTCATCATAGGTATTTGGCTTTTCTTCTTTGGTCTCCTCACCATTATTATTCTTGATTTTTTGAGTTTTAATTTTTTTATGAACTAATGATTCAAGATTTTTTTGGGTACAATATTCAACAATTATTTGCAAAAACTCAGTTCCATATTGTTTAATTTTAGCAGCAGCAAAACCACTTATTTGATTGAGTTCTGTTTTATTTTGGGGTAAATAAGTGGCTAACTCATCGAGGGTTTTATTGCCTACAATCATATAAGTTTGTTCATTAGCATCTGCTGCAATTTCATCTCTTAATTCTTTTAAAGCGTTGTACAAATCAGGATGTGTTGCATGTTTAAAACTACCTGAAGATTTTTTAGAATTAGCTGAAACCGTAAAGCCACTAGGGACAAATTCTTTTTTTGTTTTCTGATACAAATTATAGTCAAATCCATTTTCTGAAACTTGTAAAATAGATTGTTTTTGTGCAATTGAATTGTAAGCCTCTTTTAACAATGTATCATAATTTTTTGCATTGTCCTTATTGTCTGTTAAAGCATTTGACGTATTAATAAGTTCGCATAAAGTTTTCAGATGATTGCTATACCAATTAGCTGCTTTAGTAAACCGCTGTTGCAATGCAATATTTTGTTCTGGCAAAATCATATTATCGTTCAGCGTTCCTAATTCTCCAATAAATTGTTTTCCGTATCTGCTGTATAATTCTAGTTTTTCCTTTATATTTTTTATGAAAATAGTTGCAGATTGATTGAAAGAATTTTTTTGTTCAACTACTAAATTTTGCAGTTTGTTAATAGCTTTTATCTCTGTGTCATAGTTAAATATTTCCTGTAAAATATCGTTTTGAAACAAATGTTTCTCAAACTGTAAACTACTTTCAAGTTGATTGTTTTTATACTGATTTCCAAATTGCTGAATATGTGGATCAGCAAATAAACTATTACTACCAATTTTGCTTACTAATACAATGCCATCGAGCGTTCTGCATCTACTCAATGCAACATACACTTGCCCTGGTGCAAATGCTTTTCCTGCATCAATAATAGCTTTATCAAAAGTTAATCCCTGACTTTTATGAATCGTAATTGCCCAAGCTAAACGCAATGGATATTGTGTAAATACACCTACAACTTCTTCATCAATTTGTTTGGTTTGTGGATTTAAAGTATAAACAATATTCTCCCATCTGTATTTTTCAACTTTAATCAAATCGTTGCTATCGCTGCATTTTACTTGTATTTCATCGTTGCTAATTTTTTCAATTGTACCTATTTTGCCATTAAAATATCTTTTAGTTTTATCTAAATCATTCTTAGTAAACATTACCTGCGAACCCAACTTAAATTCCAGCACTTCATCTGTAGGAAACATCTTTTCAGGAAAATCATTTTCAATAACAGCTTTAAAAAAATAAGACTCACTTTTTATAGATGTTAAGGCTTCTGCATTAATAGCATCGGCTCTGGAATTATGTGTGGTTAAAGTAATATAGCCATCTTCTTTTTGGGGCTCAAAATCGCTATTATAAAGACTTTGCAAAATTTCAAAAGCATCTTCATCTAAATTATTATTACGAACTTTATTGAGCAGGCTAATAAAATTTTCATCATCTTGTCTATAAATTTTATTTAGCTCAATATAGGCAGGCTCACATTCTTTTATTACCATACTATCAAAAAAGTATGGACTTGTATAATACTGATTAAGTATTTGCCATTCAGCAGTTGGAACAACAGGTGGCAATTGAAACATATCGCCAATTAATAACACTTGTAAACCTCCAAATGGTTTGTAGTGTTGACTTCTATAATGACGCAACACTTGATCAATAGCATCCAAAACATCACAACGCACCATACTTATTTCATCTATAATGAGTAGCTCTAGTTTTTGAATTATACTAATTCGCTCCTTATTCAATTTTACTTTAGTTAACAATTGATGCTTATCAGTAACCATTTCATGGTTGCTCGAAAAGCCTGCTTTTACTGGGACATAAGGGGTAAAAGGCAATTGAAAAAAAGAGTGAATTGTAACGCCACCTGCATTAATTGCTGCAACTCCAGTTGGTGCTACTACAGCAATAGACTTATTACTATGTTCTTTTATATATTTTAAAAAAGTAGTTTTACCAGTACCAGCTTTACCAGTTAAAAAAATAGGTCTATTGGTGAATTGAACAAAATCGGCAGCCAGCTGAAAGTTAATATTTGAAGTATCTGTTTGCATTATTGAGCACTTGTAAAACGTAAAATTTATAAATCGATTTTTTGCTATTGGTTAATGGAACAAGCAATAGTGGCAAAACTAAGCTTTGTATTTTGTTGCTTTAAAATTTCCATTCCACAAGCTTCTAAAGTAGCTCCTGTAGTTATAACATCATCTACCAAAAGTATGTGTTTGTTTTCTATAGCAGAAGGCGTTGATACTTTAAAAACTCCATCCATATTTTGAAAACGGTTAATTCTATTTTCGTGTGTTTGTGTTTCAGTGAAGACTGTTCTAACAACAGCATTTTTTAAAATGGGTTTATTCAAAACAGATGCAATTCCTTGACATATTAACATAGCTTGATTATAGCCACGCTTAAATTCTTTTTTTTCATTCAAAGGCAAAGCTATCAAGGCATCTATTGTATTAAATCTTGAAGATTGCTGTAAAGCAAATCCTAATAATTTTCCAAAGTATAACCCAACTTCTTTATTGCCCTTATATTTTAATTGTGCCAGTAAAAATTGTACTAAAGAATCTTTTGAATAGTAGACCAATGAGGTTGCCTGTTCTGCATTTAAACGTCCGTAAAATACTTTTTCTATGGGATTATTTACTGCATTTGTAAAATGTGTATATGGCAATTGAGTCATGCATTTTGAGCATAACAAATCGTCGTCTCTCAAAATATCTATTGAACAACCCAAACAATTATGAGGAAATAAAAAATGTGAAACGGCCGACTGTATGGAACTTAAAATATTTTGCATTGTTAATTAGTTACCAAAGGTGAAACTTGAAATTAGCAAAAAATTAAATTCAATCTTCTTTTACCATAAAACTATTTATCAGAATGTTTGCTTTTTGCTTTCCAACTATGCTCACTAAGCTATCAAGACTTTGTTCTTTTATTTTTTTAACAGACTTGAATTTCTTAAGTAGAGTTGTAATAGTATTTGCACCAATTCCTTCAATACTCTCAAGTTCGTTTTTAATAGCTCCTTTGCTTCTTTGACTTCTATGAAAAGTAATACCAAAGCGATGCACTTCATCTCTAATTCTTCTAATTAATTTTAGCCCTTCGCTATTCCAATCTAGTTTAATTGATTGCTGATCTCCAGCAAAAAATATTTCTTCTTCATTTTTAGCTAAACCAATCAAAGTAAGCTTTCCAGTTAAATTCAATTCCTCAATACTTTCTAATGCAGAACTCAATTGTCCTTTTCCTCCATCAATAATTACTAGCTGCGGCAAAGCTTTATTTTCATCAACATATCTTTTGTAATGCCTATAAACTGCTTCTTTCATTGATGCAAAATCATTAATGCCTTTAACTGTTTTAACATTAAATTTTCTATAATCATTTTTACTTGGCAATCCATTTTTAAAACACACACAAGCACTCACTGGGAAACTACCTTGAAAGTTAGAATTATCAAAACATTCTATATGAATTGGAAGGTCTGATAATTGTAAGTTATCTTGTAACTCTGCCAATATATCCAACATTTCTTCATTGGTTTTTTTATGCAATCCAAGCATTTTCCTTTTTCTTAATTCCTCTTTGAAATAACCAACATTTTTTAATGATAAGTCTAAAAGCTTTTTTTTATCCCCAGCCTTAGGAATAGTTTGAGTAATGGTATCATTCAAATAATCAACTTCAAATGGCACAATAATTTCACTAGCCATGCTTTTAAAAGTTTCTCTAAAATTAGTGATAGCAAAAGCTAAAGTTTCTTGTTCTGTCTCATCTAATTTAGTTTCTAACTGTTGTGTATGTGTTTGCACAATAGTTCCATTATGAACCATTAAATAGTTTACAAAAGCATTGTTTCCTTCAGATTCAATACTAAAAACATCAGCATTTGTAACATTTTTACTTACTACAACCGATTTAACTTGATAGGTTTCCAGATATTCAATTTTCTTTTTTATTGCTTCGGCTTTTTCAAATTGCAACTGCAATGCAAACTCTTGCATTTGTCGTTTAAAGTACTGTGTTACCGAACTTACATTACCTTTTAAGATATCTTTTAAATGTTGTAGCCCCTCATTATATTCTTGTGCTGTTTGATAGCCTTGACAAGGACCATTACAATTACCTAAATGATACTCTAAACACACTTTAAACTTGTTTTGCTGAATATTTTTTTCAGTAAGATTCAGTTTGCAATTTCTAAGAGGTACATACTGTTTTACAAACTGCAATAACTCTCTTACATAAAAAACTGAAGTGAAAGGTCCTAGATATTCTGAGCCATCATTTATTTTTCTCCTGGTAAAAAAAACTCGGGGAAAAGGTTCTTTTTTAATAACTATAAAAGGGTATGTTTTATCATCTTTTAAACTAATGTTATACTTAGGGTAATATTGTTTTATTAAGGCATTTTCAAGCAACAATGCATCTTGCTCAGTGTTAACAATAGTAAACTCGATTTTAGCAATCTTTTCTACAAGTTCAATAGTTTTAAAACTATTTTGATTTTTATTAAAATAAGAACTAATACGTTTTTTTAAATCCTTTGCTTTTCCAACATAAATAATAGTGTTAGTTGAATCAAAATATTTGTAAATGCCAGGATGATGAGGCAATGAAGGTGCAATGGTAGCAAAGGTTTCAGCAGTCATACTTATTGAGTATAATCATTCCAATTAATAAACTGTCTTATATCTTGTATAACATTATTTTTAGTAATTGATTTAGTAATCAAAATGCTTTTTCCCGCTTTCCAATAATAAGTGGTTTTTATTATTGAGTCTGAATTAGCTTTACCAAAAACAATGTATGCAGTTTTCAATTTATTAGTTTCATTGTTAAGCAATGCTGTTACACTTTTCAAGTCATCGTCTTTATCGAGCGATGTTGTTATTATTGAAATACTGTTTGTAGTTAAATCTTGAAAAGAGACTTCTTTGTATCTTATTCTATTTTTTTTACTTGAAATGTCGATATTTAACACAGGACTTATCAATTTTAATACATCGGCAGCAGCAATTGCAGATGAATCTGAATATTTTTTTTCTTGTCCTATCGTTGTTGTTTTATAAATAAAATAGGGTGTTTTTTCTATATCAAGTGCATCTTCTTTTATCATTTCCATTATCGGGAATCTCGATGAAGTATCCTCTTGATTTCTAGAATCAGGCTGCACAGGTTTCGAGTTTTTACATCCTGCAATAACAAACAAAACTGTAACAAATACAACAATAAATTTATACATATAGCAAAATTTGTTATTGCAAATAAACAATAAATAAAAGCAAAATTTATCGTAAAGATTTAGTGAAACCAACTTTAATTCCATAATCGACCCTATATTCTTTTATAGGATAAATGTCATTGTAGGTTGGCTTTTGTTGGAATCTAATTTGTGGCCCAAAAAACCAATTTAAATTTTTAGATTTTAGTGTAAGAAACAATTCTGAGCTTGAATTGATATTCCAACGTCTAAAAAAAGGGTTGCCGTCAGCGTAGTATTTATAATCGGTAGATACAACATAAATATTGTTATTAAAAGTATAAGTTGGTTGCAGTGTAGCTGCTACACTAACGCCCCAACGTTCACCTTGCACAAAATCCCATTGTACACCAATAGGCATAGATATTTGATACAATTGATTGTCTAACTTAGTTTGATTAAACCCTTGCTTAGTAGTATAGGTCGACTGCAAACTAATTGTGTTTAACTGATTATTTTGAACGTAAGCAAAACTAGCTTGTCCATCTGCTCTATAAGCATCAATTCCATATTGTCTTGAGTTAAACTGCAAACCAGATTTTAAGTGAAAATTCTTAGTTATTCCATATAATACAGCAACACCAAATTCTATCCCCATTGCTGGTTTATGTCTAACCACATCATTAACATTGTTACTTAAAGCTTGTCTATCTGCCTGATTTGTGGTGTATATTAACCTTGATTTGTCATCATCCAATGTTCTATAGCTTAGGGAAGGCGTTAAATAAAATTGCAACTTCCACTTAGTATTTGAACTTGTTTTTATTTGAGCTTCTTTTTTAAACTGATTAATGTAAGCTTCTGTTTCCTTGCTTAAATTACTATTAGACAATATTGGTAAAATTGATTTATTCATATTTGAATCAAGCTTCAAAGCTTTATTTTCATCAGAAACTAGGTTGGTACTAGTAATAAATTTTTCAAAATTTTCATCCTCTGAAATAGAAGAAGCCCTGTTTAGTTTAAAGTCAATTTTTTCATTATTAACACCAGCTATAGTTGAATTATCGTTAACCATACTTTCAAGCTCTCTATTTTCATTATTGCCATCAATATTTTCCAAGTTTTTATCATCAACTTCGAAAGAATAATTTTGAACTAAGTGGTCTATTGCAAAAGCTTTAAAGTTTTTTTGATTGTTAGAATTAGTTATAGTTAAGTTGTTTAAAAAGTTTTGTTTTTTTGAAAAGTCTTCACTTTTTTTATAAGCAATATTTGGTGTAGATTGATTTTTGTCAAAGGTTTTTATTAACAAGCTTTTTGGAGGATAATTGAATATAGTTGTAATAACAAGTAAACTTACAATAGAAATAAAAACAATCAATAAAGCAGGCCACTTTGGTTTACCGTGTAGCTCGACTCTAATATTTTCCCAAATAGCATCTGAAGCATACATACGTTGCTTGTTGGCTTCCTTTTGAAGAAGTTGCTCAAGCGAATCGTGTGTATTAAAATTTTTGTTCATTATTTTCTTAACTATTTAGCAATGCAATCCATTCAAATTTCTCGTTTGAAGAATTAATAATTTTCCTTTTTATGAGAATTGATTCCAAAACAGCTTTTCCTCGGATATATTGACTTCTACTGGTACTTTCCTCAATCTCCAATATTTCGGCAATTTCTTTATGGCTGTAACCTTCAATTGCATATAGGTTGATAACTGTTCTATATCCAATTGGCATCATAAGCAGGCATTCTATAACTTGTTTTCCTAGTAGTTTGCTAGCAATACTTTCCTCTTTAATATCTATCTCTGACACACTTTCCAAACTTATATTATCTGAAAATTTCTTATTCTTTTTTAAATAGTTAATACAAGTATGTACAATTATCTTTCTCATCCAACCTTCAAAATTCCCTTTATATTCAAAGCTAATAATTCGCCTAAATATTTTAACAAACCCCTCTTGCAGCATATCTTCTGCATCCTCTCTGTTTAGTGCATATCTAAAACAAATGGCAAACAATATTCCACTATACCTATTATACAACTCACGCTGTGCAGCAGCTTCGTTGTTAATGCAGGCTTGTATGAGTGTTTGTTCAGTCATTTGGTTTTAAGTAAATGCGACACTAAGTTATGAAATTATTTAATATTATGAAATTATTATTTACTGCAAAACAAAACCCCCTTAAAAGCTTAGACTCTTAAGGGGGTTTTAATTTGCAAATTATCTATTGTCCATTGACTATAAATCTACTCCACCACCAATACTGTTTGCTGGTAGTTATTGCCTTTACTATCTGTTAACTGTAATTGATAAGTGCCTGATGCCAATGTTTTGTTTAACTGTAAGTTACTGCTGCCATTATTGCCATTGTGGCTCAGGCTGCTTTGCCATACTTGTTGCCCTGCGGTGTTGTACAATCTTGCTGTATAAACATCGGCTGTTAAATTGTTCATCTGTAATCCTATTGTGTTTGTGCTGCTCTTCACAGGATTTGGATATACCGTAATGCTCTTTATGCCTTTATCGCTCATCTCTACTCTTACTATTGTGCTGTACACTTTGTTGTTATTCGTTTGAGTTGATTGGATGCGATAGTAGTTTACGCCTACAACTGGATTATTATCGGTAATGCTGTAAGCATTGGTTGTATTACCATTCTTGGCTGTTGCTTCTGTTAACTTGGTAAAGTTTGTTGCATCGGTTGATTTCTCTACAGTGTATGTTTTTACATTCTGCTCTGCTATGGCTTCCCAATCTACTTTTATGCTGTTACTGTTTTGCTTGTAGGCTTTTACTGTTAAACTGTTGCTCGTTGGTAAATTACCTGTTGCATTGAACACTATATAGAATCTGCCTGCTGCATTGCTGCCTGTTACACTGGTTACATTGAAACCTACCAGGGTGCTGCTGTTTAAGCTGATTGGCGTTTCGGTATTTAAAAACTTATCTACTAATTTGCAACTGCTCACACTTGCATCAAAATTAATTGGGTTTACTTTGAACTCGTAATTGCTGCCGGCTGATAGG
>CAZTOP010000004.1:0-101750 GCA_964615145.1 uncultured Chitinophagaceae bacterium | reverse complement strand
CATCTGTTGCTTTCACAAAAACTATTACAGTAAAAGATAAACCAACAAATGTTTCAATTTCATTATCTCCTGCAACTATTTGTCAAGGAAGTACAACAACACCTACTGTTGCAGATAACTGCTTTACCAACAATGCTACTTATAGCTGGGCATTTACAAGCGGCACACCTGCAACATCAAATCTTAAAAGCCCCGGTGCTATTGCATTTAACACAGCTGGCTCAAACAATATTTCTATAGCAGTTACAAATGCTTGTGGCACTACAACACAATCAACAAGTGTAACTGTATCTGCATCTCCTACACTTACAGCCACTCCTGTAAATGCAAATATTTGCAATGGTCAAAATGCAACTATTAATTTAAGCAGCAACCAAGCAGGCATAAAATATAGCTGGACATCAGCAGTAATAAGTGGAGTAGCTAGTGGTAATAACAATCAGTCAACTGCTATTACAACAACAAGTATCAATAATACTTTAACTAACACAGGTATTATTGATGCTGTTGTAAGATATACAATCACAGTTGTTGGATCAACTGGTTGTATTGGCGAAACTAAAACTGTTGATATTACAGTAAAACCGGGTATTACATCAGCCAATGCAGGCACAGACCAAAACCTTTGTAATACAGCAACTGCAACACTTGCTGGTAATAATCCAACTGTAGGTTCAGGAACTTGGACAAAAATTTCAGGACCAGCAGCAACAATTACAAATTCGGCACTAAACAATACTACGGTTACTGGTTTATTGCCTGGTGTTTATTTATTTGCCTGGACAATTTCTGGTAGTGGAGGCGGTTCTTGTGCAACTTCGTCGGATACAGTTCAAATTATTAATAGACCAATAATAACACAAGCAAACGCAGGAAGCGATATAATAATTTGCAATTTTTCTGCAATTAATAATTCAGTTACACTTCAAGGGAATACAGCATCACCAAGCCGTTCGTACGAAACAGGAACTTGGACAGTTGTAGCAAAACCAGTAGGTAGCAATGCCAGTTTTAGTAATATTAATAACCCAACCTCAACTTTTACATTTAACCAAATAGGCAATTATACTTTGGCTTGGACAATAACAAACGATATTAATTGTACGCCATCAACAGATACTGTAATAATAAAAGTTTATCAAGCAGCAGTGGGAGGTACAACTAGTAATAATAACACAGTTTGTAAGGGAAATAATTCTGGAACTATTACCCTTGCTGGGTTTACAGGTAACATTGTTAAATGGCAATACAAGGTTTTAGGTAGTGCTATCTGGGTAGATGTTGCAAATACAACATCTACCATAAGTTATAATAACCTTGATACTACCACTACTTATCAGGCAATAATTGCAACAACTAATTCTGTAGATTGTCCAATTTCTGCAACATCAACACAAACTATTATTACTGTAAATCCGGTACCGAGTATCAGTAATTTAACAGCGATAAGTCCTACACAATGTAACACAGCCAATGGTTCTATTAGTTTTAATGTAGTGCCAGCATCTGGTAACTATACAGTTACTTATACTTTGAATGGAGGTAATCAGACTTCAAATATTAATACTGGCAATGGTGTTATAAACATTAGTAACTTAGGTGTGGGATTATACGATAATATTAAAGTAACACTTAATGGTTGCAGTTCAAACACGCTGGGTTCTGTTACACTCAGCAATCCCAATAAACCTGCAACACCAGTTATTACTGCACCAGCAACCATTTGTAGTGGCAGTACATTAAACTTAAGTGCTTCAACTTCATCAAGTGGAACATCCATATTTAATTGGGTATTTAAAGATGGTTCAACAGCAACTGGTGCCACCCAATCAATACCCAATATTACTGTTGCTCAAAGTGGCGTTTATCACGTTACTGTAACAATTAATCAGTGTACATCTAACGATACTACGGTTAATATAACAGTGAATCAAACACCAACAAAACCAAACACAACAGCAAGAAGTTATTGTCAAAACGAAATTGCTGGTGCGTTAACACCTTCTGGGAATAATTATATCTGGTATAATAATGTGGGTCTATCCAATGGAAGCACTACTGCACCAACACCAAGCACAACAGCAGTAGGCAATACAACATATTATGTGATTGATAGTAATCTTACAACTGGCTGTAAAAGTATTGTAGCTAATCTTGTAGTAACTGTGAATCTAACTCCAGTTATCAGCCTAAAAGACACATTAAATCCTGCACAATGTCAGGCAGCTAATGGCTTTATTAAAATAAATGGATTGCCGGCAAATACAAACTTTTTAATATCATATAAAAAAAATGGTGGCAGTTTAATTACTTTGCCAACACAACAAAGTGATGCAAGTGGTACAGTAATTATATCTAATTTGACCGCAGGAACTTACAGCAATATTTTTCTTACTTCATCATTTGGCTGCACATCAAATACACTTCCTGATGTTACTTTAAGTGATCCTACCAAACCAATAACACCAGTGGTTACAGGCAATACTCCAATTTGTAGTGGAGGGAATTTGAGCTTAGGTGTTAGTAACGCATATACTGGAACTATAACTTATAACTGGAGTGGACCAGGTACATTATCAAATGGAAATACTGCTACTCCATCTATTAGTAATACTCAAATCAGTGCTGGAGGTATATATAGTTTAACCATAACTATTGCAGGTTGTACCTCTGACCCAGGAACAAAACAAATTGTAGTGAATCAAACACCTGCAGCACCAACAACAAGTCCAATAGTATATTGTCAAGGTGCAACAGCTACAGCACTTGTAGCAAGTGGAACAAATTTAATTTGGTATAATAATATAGCGTTAAATAATGGTAGCTTAATAGCACCAACTCCAATAACAACAACTGTAGGCACTGCAACTTATTATGTAGTAGATAGTAGTAATGCAGGTTGTAAAAGCAATTCATCAAACATTGTGGTTACAGTAAATGCAACTCCATTTATTAGCAATCCAGCACCAACAAATCCACAACAATGTCAGGCAACAAATGGTAAAATTAGCTTTGATGTTGCACCAACCACAGGAAATTATACAATTACTTATTCCAAAGATGGAGCAAGCCAAACACCTATTACTGTTAGTCCATCAAGTGGCATACTTACAATCCCAAACTTAGGAGCAGGTTTGTATGAGAATATTAAAGTAACGTTGAATAATTGTCCATCAAACACCTTGTCAGCAATTACTTTAACAGATCCAACACCACCAGCAACGCCTATTATACTTGGTAAAGATTCAATATGCAGTGGAAAAAATTTTGTGTTAAATGTTGCATCGCCAATTACAAATGCTATGTATACTTGGACTCATCCAAATGGCACATCATTGAACAATACATCATATAGTATTAGCAATATTAATTTATCAGATTCTGGGCTATACAAATTATATGTTACACTTAATTTGTGTAAATCTAAAGACACAAGTTTTAGAGTAAGAGTAGATTCAACACCAGTAATGCCAACTGTTACAACAAATTCACCAGTTTGTACCGATAGTGCTATTAAGTTGTTTATTACAAGTACTTATCCAATGGCTGTTAGTTATACTTGGAATGGAATATTAGGATTTACAAGTTTACAACAAAACCCAACCATTTCAAATGCAACAATGGCAATGGCTGGAAATTATAGTGCGTTTGTTACAAGTCAAATTGGAGCTTGTCAATCATCAACTGCAACCAAACAAGTTACAATAAATCAAACGCCGCATATCAGTTTTAAAGATAGTAGCAATCCAACTCAATGTGCAACAGCATCAGGTTCAATTACCATTCAAGGTTTATTATCAACAACTGTATATACTGTAAATTATACATTCAATGGAACACCAATAACTGTAAGTTTTTCGACTAATGCAAGTGGAGAATTAAAGATTGATACTTTACGAGCTGGAACTTATTCTAACATTAATGTTATCTTGAATAATTGTCCATCTAATAGCATTGGTAATTATACGTTAGTAGATCCTACACCTCCGGCAACACCTATTATACTTGGTAAAGATTCAATATGTAGTGGAAAAAATTTAACATTAACTGCTGCATCGCCTATTACAAATGCCATATACACTTGGATACATCCTAATGGTTCTTCTCAAAATAATATATCATATACTGTAAATAATATTAGTTCATCAGATGCTGGTTCATATAAATTATATGTTACACTCAATTTATGTAAATCCAAAGACACAAGTTTTAATGTAAGAGTAGATTCAACACCAGTAATACCAACGGTTACAACAAATTCGCCAGTTTGTACCGATAGTACTATTAAGTTGTTTATTACAAATACTTATCCAATGGCTGTTAGTTATACCTGGAATGGAATATTAGGATTTACAAGTTTACAACAAAACCCAACCATTTCAAATGCAACAATGGCAATGGCTGGAAATTATAGTGCGTTTGTTACAAGTCAAATTGGAGCTTGTCAATCATCAACTGCAACCAAACAAGTTACAATAAATCAAACGCCGCATATCAGTTTTAAAGATAGTAGCAATCCAACTCAATGTGCAACAGCATCAGGTTCAATTACCATTCAAGGTTTATTATCAACAACTGTATATACTGTAAATTATACATTCAATGGAACACCAATAACTGTAAGTTTTTCGACTAATGCAAGTGGAGAATTAAAGATTGATACTTTACGAGCTGGAACTTATTCTAACATTAATGTTATCTTGAATAATTGTCCATCTAATAGCATTGGTAGTTATACTTTAGTTGACCCAAATCCACCTGCAATACCTATAATCATTGGAGTTGATAGTATTTGTAGTGGGCAAAATTTAGTACTAACTGCAGCTAGCCCAATTGCAAATGCAATATACACTTGGACAAAACCAAACATTTTAACCGCAACTGGAACTTCATTAACAATCAACAATATTTCAGTAGCTGAATCTGGTATTTATAAATTATATGTCACTTTAAATTTGTGTCAGTCAAAAGATACAAATTTGCTTGTTCGAGTTGATTCTACACCAGTTGCACCAATCATTATAACCAATAGTCCTGTTTGTAGCGATAGTACAATATTGTTGCAAGCATCAACAGTTTCTCCTGGCAGTATGAATTACAGCTGGACTGGAGCAAATAGCTTTACTAGTGCCTTACAAAACCCAACTATACTTAATGCACAGCTAATAAATGCTGGTAGTTATAGTGTTTTTGCCACATCCCAAATTGGTAATTGTATATCTGCAACAAGCAATCAAAATGTGGTTGTTAATGCCTCGCCAAATGTTGCATCAATGCCAGACACAACCTATAAAGATGGAGTTCCAAGTGGAATAATCGCATTTAGTGGAAGTATTGCAGGCACTACATTTAGCTGGACAAATTCAAATACTTTAATAGGATTAGCTGCTAGTGGAACCGGTAATATTAGTTTCACTACTTCCAACACAACACCATTTCCAATATTTGGAATAATTACTGTTACTCCTTCTACAAATTTCTGTACAGGAAAGCCGATTACTTTTAAAATAACTGTAAATCCTACTCCAAGATTAACAAGTCTTTTAAATGATACTATTTGCACAGATAATTTATGGCAATATCAAGCAAGAAGTTCAACACCTAATGTAACTTATACCTGGGTTAGAAATATAGTTGCAGGAATCTCAAACCCTGCTTCTGCAAGTACAGATAGTAGTGGTATAATTAATGAAACACTTACAAACACAACAACACAGCCTATTACTGTGCCATATATAATAAAATTGTATTCTTTGGGAAGTGTAAATACTGATACTGTTAAACTAACAGTCAATCCTGATGCCAAAGCATTTTACACATTTAAAAGTGATAAGCTATGTGCACCTGGAATTATTGATACTGCAAATATTAAAATACAACCTTATGCTTTGGCTAATGGTTCATTTGAATGGTATGCTGATGGTGTATTAATTGGAACTGGATTACAATTTCCAGGATATACAATTATAAATAATGGAGATACAGTTAAAATTAAATTAAAGGCTAATAGTTTATATGGATGTAAGAGCGATTCATTTGAGCATTCCTTTTACAATGTAAAAACACCAGTTGCTTCATTCACAAAATCAGTTGCAAACGGCTGTGGTCCATTAACTGTAAATTTTACAAATACTACCGCTCCTTTAGCATATCCTACTTATAAGTGGGATTTTGGTAATGGAAATACATCTACTTTACAAAGTCCTGTAAACATAATTTTCAGAGAGGATACAAGTAATAGGAGAGTAGATACGACTTATTATATTAAACTTACTGCTTACACAGAATGTGATAGTATTTCATACAGTGATTCTGTAACAGTTTTCGCTCCACCAAAAGCATTGTTTCAACCAGATACAACTGTTGGCTGTTCTGTATTTCATTTTAGAGCATTCAACAATTCTTGGGGCCAACATAACACATATACTTGGGATTTTGGAGATAGTACAGCTTTAGTGATTGACACTGCTTATGGATTTTATTATCATAATTTCTTTACGGCTGTTACCGATACTTTTAATGTAAAACTCAAAGCAGTTAACAAATGTGGTTCTGATAGTTTTGAAGTAAAAATAGTAGTCTTTCCAAATACCATTGTTCCAAAATTAATTGTTGATGGTAATAGTAACTATGGTTGTGCACCAATACAAGTAAGATTTGTAAATAATACAGTTGGTGCCAATAAATTCACATTTAATTTCGGTGATGGAAGTTTGCCATATATCTCTAACAAAAACCCAGATACTGTTTATCATACATATCAAAATGGAGGTAATTTTATAGCTACTTTGAGAGCTCAAAATAGTTGTACAGATTCTACAGTTGCTTTAACCCTACAACTATACGATAAGCCACAAGCTAAATTCTCTTTATCATCAAATCAGTTTTGTAAAAAAGAAACCATACAATTCAAAAATCTATCAGATTCTACTTTAAGTTTTGAGTGGTGGTTTGGAGATGGAGGAACTTCAACAAACTTGCATCCAACTCATCGCTATTTGAGTACCGGGAATTATACTATAACGCTCATTGCAAAATCCACAAACCCAACAGGTGCAGTATGTACAGATACTTTACGAAAAACAATTACGGTCCACGATTTGCCGGTTAGTTCGTTTACAAGTAATGCAGCTATTCAAAATTGTCAGCCTTATTATTTTGTTGGAATTACAAATCTGTTACCATCAGAAATTGCAAACTGGACTTTCTCTGATCCGTTTAGTAACGATACCACACAAGCAGGCAACGTGGGTGTGCATACATTTAAGCAAGTAGGTATTTATCAAGTTCAATTAGTTATTTTTAATGTTTATGGTTGCACAGATACATCATCAACAAATGTAAAAGTGATTGAGACCCCCAAAGTTGCATTTGCAATGAGCGATTCAATTTCTTGTATCCCAGGAAAATCTGTTACTTGTAATAATTTAACAACTTACTCAGCTGCCGATGCTGTAAATTATCAATGGTATATAAATGGTGTTTTACAAGCAACAACCAAAGACTTTATTTATAATTTCAATGTACCTGTAACTATTACTACTGCTGCAAATTTTGCTGTTAAGTTGGTTGCAATTAATAGTTATGGATGCAGAGATTCAGTAACTAAATTGTTTGTTATTTGTCCTAAAGCACAACCAGCATTTGCAATTAATGCTAGTGTGGGTTGTGTACCATTTAATTTGCAATTTAATAATGCAAGTCAATATGCCAATCTGTTTAATTGGTATTTAGATGGCCAGCTGTTTTCAACATTAGCAGCACCCAATCCAATAGTTTTAAGCAATCCTGCAACAACCTATAATATTAAATTAGTTGCAAATCATACTTTAGGTTGTGGTGCAGATTCTGTTACAAAACAATTTACTACTTATACAAAACCTATTGCCGACTTTTTAATCCCAAATAAAAATTCTTGTACGGGAGTTTTAAATATTCAATGCTTCGATTTATCATCAGTTGTTGGTGCAAGCATCACAAAATGGAATTGGATTTTTGGAGATGGTGCCACAGATACACTAAAAAATCCAACACATATTTATACTACTGCAGGACATTTTAATGTTGGATTAGTTGCAACAGATAATCGAGGATGTAAATCAGATATTGTTTACCAAACTGTGGCAAACTTTGGCAAACCAAAAGCTAATTTTAGTGTTGGCAATGTTTGTGTAAGAAATCCTTTGATGCCTGTAAACCTTTCTACACCTGGGCTTGGTAGTACTGCTATAACAAACTATCTGTGGAATTTTGGCGATGGTAATTATTTAACAGGGAGTCAGCCAATTTATGTATATCAAAATGAAGGCAATTATACATTGACACTAATAGTTACGTCAGACAGTAGTTGTGTTGCTGATACATTACAAAAAACTGTTACTGTTTATGGCAAACCAACTGCTGATTTTAAATTTGAAAATAATTGTGTGAACGAAAACACATTATTCACTAATACGAGTTTGTCAGGATTTGGACAATCGCTTATCGGTAATTCTAAGTGGTTGTTTGGCGATGGTGGTTCAAGCAATAATTATAACGCTGCTCATATTTTCAATGCTACTGGAGATTATGTTGTGCAGCTAACAGTTTCTGGTAATCGTTGCCCTAATTTAACAGATAGCATCAAAAAAGTAGTAACAGTTTATAAGCCAAGAGACCCTGTAATTTACCCAAGAATTGAAGGCGTTAGAGGAACCCCAATTCAATTGTATGCATTAACAGGAGGTGTACAATACAATTGGCTTCCAATAACTGGTTTAGATAATGCTGGCATACAAAACCCAATCGGGAATTATACAGTTACACATCCAAATATTATTAGTTATACCATTAATATTACCGATTCACTTGGTTGTAAAGTAAAAGATAAACAAGAAGTGTGGCTTTTTGCCGATTCAGATATTTTTGTTCCAACAGCATTTACTCCAAATGGTGATGGTGCAAATGATGTGTTAAAACCATTATATGTAAATATTGCAAAAATTAATTATTTTAGAATATTTGATAGATGGGGTAAAATTGTTTTCGAAACAAGTGATATGGGTAAAGCTTGGGATGGTACTTTAAACGGAAATAATCTTTCAATGGAAACTTATTCTTGGATGATTTCAGCAATTACTCAGCAAGGAAAAGAATTGATACGAAAAGGTAATGTAACTTTAATTCGAAATTAGTGATATCAAAAAATGATATGTTAATGTTGTTAAAGACGATTTGATTATAAAAATTCATTTTAAAAAATATGGTTTTTAGAGAAGCAATTATTAATGATATACCACAGATACAAATTGTGAGAAATGCAGTAAAAGAAAATACTTTATCGAACCCTAATTTAGTTACAGATGATGATTGTAAAGAATTTATCACAATTAGAGGAAAAGGATGGGTTTGCGAAATAGACAAAACGGTTGTTGGCTTTGCTATTGCAGATTTACAAGAGAACAATATTTGGGCTTTATTTATTGACCCCAATTTTGAAAAAATGGGAATTGGACAACAACTTCACAAAATAATGCTTGATTGGTATTTTGCACAAACAAAAAACACAGTTTGGCTAGGTACTGCATTTAATACAAGGGCAGAACATTTTTATAAAAAAGCAGGTTGGACAGAAGTTGGTACAAACGGCACTAAAGAAATAAAATTTGAGATGTCGTTTGATGCTTGGAAGTTGCTTTGTAGTTAAACACTTTGCTAGATATTAAATAATTTAAGGTGAATAAGTTGATTTTGTCATCATTGCTATAATTCTTTGTGACAAGATGATATTTAGCTCAATGTTGAAATTTGGAGTTGGATACATTTAAATTTTATTGTTAATAGTCAAAATAATTATTAATGAAAAAGCATTCCTTACTCGTTTTGCTTATCTGTATAAAGTCTGGCTTTTTGTTTTCGCAAGTTTTAAGCGATGAAGAAAGTAAGCTTTATAAACTATTAATGGAATATAGAAAGGAAAAGGGCTTGCCCTTAATCCCAGTTTCTAAATCACTCACTATAGTTGCCCAAACACATGTCAGAGATTTACAAGAAAATTTCACTCGCGAATCTGGTTGTAATATGCACAGTTGGTCTAACAAAGGCAAATGGACAGCTTGCTGTTACACACCTGATCATGCACAAGCAGAATGTATGTGGCGAAAACCTCAAGAACTTACCACGTATGCTGGTAATGGATATGAAATTGCACATGGTGGACAAAATTATATAGCCACTGCTGAGAAAGCAATCTCAGGCTGGAAAAACAGTGTAGGTCATAATGCAGTAATGATAAATGAAGGTATTTGGAAAGATAAATGGAATGCAGTTGGAATTGGAATTTATGGCGGATATGCAGTAGTTTGGTTTGGGATTGAATTTGAAAACTAAAAATCTATGCAAACAAAAATATTAGCTAATAGAATAAGAGAAGTTTTCTTAAGTGGAAAATGGATTGCAAATACCAACTTTAAAGAGCAATTAGAAAGTATTAACCTTACTAAAGCAAATCAAAAAGTTGGTCATTTGAATACAATAGCATTATTAGCTTTTCACATTAATTATTATGTAAGTGGTATAATTAATTTCTTTGAAAACGGTTCACTTGATATTAAAGATAAATACAGTTTTGATATGCCTGCAATGCAATCAGAAACTGAATGGAACGATTTTATTAATATTTTTTTGTGTAATGCCGAGATTTTAGCAAAGCACATTGAACAAATGAATGATGATATTTTAAGCCAAGTATTCGTAAATGAAAAATATGGCACTTATTTGAGAAATATCGAGGGCATTATTGAACACAGCTATTATCATTTAGGCCAAATTTCATTATTAAAAAAAATGATTGAAAGCGAAAATTCGATATCTAAATAAACTCGCCATTGATCATCACTTTATCTATCAAATTAGTTCCAAAACTATAAGGTAAATATGCTAAAGAAGGAATTGGTTTTGTAAATATAAGATTAGCTTTTTTCCCTTTGGTTATACTACCTAATTCTTTCTCAACTTCCATTGCGTAAGCACCATTAATGGTTGAAGCATTAATTACTTCTTCTGGTAGCATTTTCATTTGAATGCAACTAATAGCATTTACAAAATTCATATTACCACTTGGACTACTGCCAGGATTATAATCTGTTGCTAAAGCAATGGCACACCCTGCATTAATAAGTTGTCTTGCTGGTTGATAATCCATTCTTAAAAAGAAAGCAGCAGTTGGTAATAAGGTTCCAATAGTATTTGAAGCTGCTAATGACTCTATAGCATATTCATCCATCATTTCAAGATGGTCGACAGATATTGCATTTAGCTTAACTCCTAACTGAACAGCACCAGTTGAACTTAATTGATTGGCATGGATTTTAACTTTTAAACCTGCTGCAATTCCAGCAGTGCATATAGTTTCTGTTTGTTCCAAAGAGAAAAAGCCTTCTTCGCAAAAAGCATCAATGTAGTCTGCTAAATTTTCTTTTGCAATTGCAGGAATCATTTCGTTGATGATGCTATCGATATAACCTTGCTTATTTTCTTTATACTCAACAGGAAAAGCGTGTGCACCCAAAAAAGTAGCTTTTATTGGTATAGGAGCAATAGCTTTTAAACGTTGAATTACCCGAAGCATTTTAAGTTCATTTTCTACAGTTAAACCATAGCCACTTTTTATTTCAATAGCACCTGTTCCTAGTTGCATTAATTGTTTCAATCTGTTACAAGCCATCTCAAATAATTCATCTTCACTTGTATTGGCAAGTTTTGCAGCAGAGTTTAAAATACCACCACCTTTTGCAGCAATATCTGCATAACTCAATCCATTTATTTTATCTACAAATTCATTTTCTCTGCTTGCAGCAAATACAATATGGGTATGACTATCGCAATATGTTGGCAAAATCGTTGCACCGTTAGCGTTTATTGTTTGTAGTTTATCGTTGCTAATTCCCAATTCCCGATTCCCAATTCCTAATTTACTACTAACCATTTCCCATTCACAACTAGTCATACTTCCAAAATCAACAATTAATCCATCTTCAATTACTAAAAAAGCATTGTCAATTATTGGTAGCTCAGCAAGTTCTTTTCTACGTAATAATTTATTTTCTTCTCTAACATTTACAAGTTGTTTTATGTTGATGATAACTGTTGTCATAAAAATATTTAGGTGTCAAAAGTAAAGTTTCTATTTTCACAAAATGATTTGTGTTGTAACTATTGTTCGTTATCCAAAATACTTGGGCTACTTTGGTGTATTATCAATGGCATTATTTCATTTGCCTTTGATGTTTAATAAAAAAATATCTTTTTATAAGCTTTTAGGCTGTGGTAAAAATGGAACATTTGATATACATCCAGATTGGAGACAATGGACAATACTTACAATAAATAATGAGCAATTGGCAATTAACAATAAGCAATTGACAAAAGGCAATGGTGGATTTATTAATAACTATTTAAAATTCTTCAACTGTAAAACACAAACAATTCTTTTAAAGCCAGTTTCATCTCACGGCACTTGGGATGGTAAAAATGTATTTGGTGCAATGCCACATTTGACAAATGAAATTGAAGGAAGGATTGCTGTTTTAACAAGAGCAACGATAAGACTTAACAAATTAAAATCATTTTGGAAAAATGTACCAGATGTTGCTGCTCAAATGCATGATGCAAAAGGGTTAATAGCATCTTTTGGCATAGGAGAAATTCCATTTATTAAACAAGCTACATTAAGTATTTGGGATGATGTGGAATCGATGAAAACATTTGCTTATAAAATGAAAGCACATCAAACCGTAATACAAAAAACAAGAAAAGAAAATTGGTATAGCGAAGAAATGTTTACAAGATTTCAAGTGATAAGTATGGATGAATTTGCAAACTAAACACTAAACCTATAAGTTTGCTAACGATTGTAAGTTTATGAAGAATATAAAATTGATAGAAATTCCGTCAGAAATTGGTGCAGGAACTAGAGGTGCAAGTATGGGTATTGATGCCATTAAAATTGCAGCATTAGACTTTATGAGTAATTTCTTTATTCATTTTCCATCAGAAAAAGTTGAAACAGAAAATCAGTTATTGTACGAACCGATTCAATCTCCTTATGCAAAGCGTATTAAAGGCATAGTAACAATGTATGAACGCATTAGTAAAAGTGTACAAGAGACAGTGAAAGCTGGTTTTTTCCCATTGGTTTTAAGTGGTGATCATAGTAGTGCAGGGGCAACTATTGCTGGCTTAAAAATGGCTAAACCTAATAGTAAATTGGGTGTAATTTGGATAGATGCACACGCTGATTTACATACACCATACACTACTCCAAGTGGAAATTTACATGGTATGCCTTTATCCATTTCTATTAATGAAGATAATGAGGAAAGTGCCACACACGAATTAGATGCAGAAACAAAAAAATGTTGGAACAACCTAAAAAACTTAGGTAAAATAGCTCCTAAAGTTTTGCCCGAAGATATTGTTTTTATTTCTTTAAGGGACTTTGAAAAAGAGGAAAAACATTTAATAGATAAATATGGCATCAAAGTAGTTACTACCAATGAATTTAGAAGAAAAGGTGCCGAAAATGTAGTACGTTCAGTAATTCGTTATTTAAGCGATTGTACAGATATTTACGTAAGCTTTGATGTAGATAGTTTGGATGCTGCTATTTCAAAAGGAACTGGAACCCCTGTTGGCAATGGGTTAAGAGAGAGAGAAGCTGAGGATTTAATTAGTAAATTAATGCAAGCCAGAAAAATTTGCTGCTTTGAAATAACAGAAGTAAATCCAACACTTGATAAAGAAAATTTAATGGCTGAAATTGCATTTAATATTTTACAAAGAAGTGCTAATGTATTAATGATGCATTAATTTTAAGTGATGGACTATATACTGGTTAGCATTAAACTGCATCCTCTTAAATCACTATTATCTAATCTGCCGTAAATTTTGAAGCTACCATCTTCAAACACTTCACCAATATCATCAGTAGCGATGAATGAACAACTATAAATATTGGCTAAATCAATAATATTAATTGCCCCCTTTCCAAAAGGTTTTACAAGTATTGGATCTTCCTCATCTCTGACCATAACTTTCATCCAAGGTGGGCAATAATGTCTGTCATTTCCTTTGGAATATGCTTGTGATAAAAGTTCGGTCATTCCATATTCACTATGTACAGTATTAACACCTAATCTTGATTTTAGTATCTGGTGTACTTCATCTCTTGTCATTTCTTTTTTGCGTCCTTTCATTCCACCAGTTTCCATTATCACTGTATGTTTCAAATTCATTTGGTAAGCATCGGCAAAGTCAATTAGGGCAAAGGTTACACCAATTACAAGCGTTTTTTGTTTAGCATTTTCTAGGCTATTTAGTGTTTGGAAAAGTTTTTCAAAATCATATAAATAAAATCCACTAGATGGGTGATTGCTCAATTTCACTAATTCATCAACCATAGCTATTAATGATGAATTGGTGCGTTCCAAATATGAAGGAAGCAAACCAATAATACACCAATCTTCTACAACGCCATAAGCCATTTCAAATGTTTTTAAAAAACTTTTTTTATAAACATTAATATCTTTTACAAAATGTTTGCTATTGATAGTTTGTGTTGTTCCGCTACTTTCAAATATTTGTTGTGGCTCAAAATCAGTTGCTTTTACTGAATGGGATTTAAAAAAAGAAATGGGAAGAAAAGGAAAATTTGGAATTTGAAATTCCGAATTGGTATTAAGAGATTGGGTAATTCCAAATTCCAAATTCCAAGTTCCTAAAAGATTGCACCATTTTTTGTAAACTGGATTATTGGTGTATTGAAATTGAAATACATCATTGATGACATCAGCTTGAATACTGTGGGTTACATTAAAAATTTTATCAATTAAATTATCGGTATCCAAAGTGAGTAATGAATTAGTATTTATATTTGAATTATGAAAAGTTTGAGTGCAAAAATATTAACTGTAGCTGCAATTTGTTTAATTGTTTTTTCTTGCAAAAAAAATGATAATAAAGGTAAACTTGGTTTAACATTAACCAGCGTTAATTCCACCACTTTTAATAAAGGCGATGTTGTTAATTTTAATTTCGAATTTAATCACCCCGAAAGTGGAGATGCAAGAGATACGCTTTTAGTAAAAAGAAGATTTATTACCTGTCCTTATATTAATGTAGATAGTTTTAAATATATTGTTCCACCATTTTATGTAACTGCAAATGTTATTGGTAATTTTGATTTAAGTTTTAATTATGGTGCAGGTGGGTCGTATAATGGTTGCGAAAATGGAGTAGCACCATCTAGAACAGATTCTTTGTATTACACATTCATATTAATCGATAAAGATAAAAACAGGAGCGATTCAATTGTATCTCCTAAAATTATTTTAAAGAAATAATATTGCTTTGAAAAAGACATTCTTCTTTGGTAATTATTTCTATGGTATATGTGCAGTTGCTTTATCAATAGAAGCAGCTTTGCAACAAAAAATTGCTCTGGCACCAATAATTTATTATTTTATTATTTTCAGTGGTACTGTCATTTTTTATATGCGGGCTTACATAGCTGAAACTATTACTACTGCTGCAAATGAGAGATCTTATTGGTATGTTAAAAATAAAAAACAAGTCTTTAATGTGCAAGTTGTGCTGATTTCCATTTCGGTGGTTTTTGTACTACTTTTATTGCCAAATTTGTGGGATGGGATCAAGCAAGCTAATATCCAAAGTGTTGTTTTTATTGTAATAGTTCCAACAGTTGCTTTGTTATATTATGGGTTCAATAGCAGGCTAAGTTTACGTAATACACACTGGCTCAAACCATTTATTATAGGATTTGTTTGGTCAGGCTTGGTTACCTTGTTTCCATTGTATTACGATATGTTGCAGACAAAACAACAAATCATAATATCTTCAACTTCCGGTTTTTTGTTTATTAAAAATATGATGTACATTTCTGTGTTATCAATTATGTTCGATATTAAAGATTATGCAACAGATTATAATAAACAACTTAAAACATTTGTAGTAAGTTTTGGTTTAAGAAAAACTATTTTCTATATTCTTATTCCACTCACTGTTGTTGGTTTTGCAAGTTTTGTCGCATTTGCTAGCATCAACCATTTTAATTTGACTAGAGTAATTATAAATACAATTCCATTTTTTTCATTATTAGTTGTAGGTTACAGCTTACATCAACGTAAATCAATTTTTTACTACTTAACAATAATTGATGGATTAATGTTTCTTAAGGCAATGTGTGGAATTTTTGGTATCCTTATTACTTAATCATTTTCCCGATTTCATTAAATTAATAGTACCGCAAAAAGTATAAATGCGGGTTCTTAAAATATCTTTGCTTTATGAAATATATTCTATTACTATTTGTATTTTCTATAACAATTATTTCTTGCGAAAAAAATATTGATTTTAAAACCAACACTACCGAAGATTTACTGGTAGTTGATGGAATTATTGAAGATGGTAAGGAGCCTATGATAACTTTAACTCACTCACTCAATTATTTTGCTAATATCAACCCACAAATAGCTGCTAACAGTTTTGTGCACAATGCCACTGTAACTATTAGCAATGGAAATGCAACTACAACTTTAAAAGAAGTTGAAGTGCCAATTGGCTTAGGATACAGTTATTTTTACTACACAAATGATGCAGCTAGTACTAGTACAAAAATGTTTGGAGAACAAGGAAAGACCTATTTCTTAAAAATTGTTAGCAATGGAAAAGAATATAATTCAACAACGATAATTCCTATATTGACAAAAAAATGCGATTCGCTTTGGTGGAAGCCTGTACCCAATAATCCAGATACAACTTTAGCAAGTTTGATGGGCAAGTTTACTGATCCTCCGGGTTTAGGTAACTATGTACGATATTTTACCAAAGTAAATAGCGGACCCTTTTTTCCAGGAGAAAACAGCACTTTTGACGACCAAGTGATAGATGGAAAAACATACAGTGTACAAATACAGCAAGGGATTGATAGAAACAATCCTATTGATGATAAGCAAAAAGGATTCTTTCACAAAGGCGATACGGTTACATTGAAATTTTGTAATGTTGATAAACCAACTTACACCTTCTGGACAACCTGGGAATTTGCTTACCAAGCAATAGGAAATCCTTTTTCAACCCCCAACAAAGTTTTAGGAAATATTAGTAACGGTGCATTAGGTGTGTTTTCTGGATATTCTGTTGATTACAAAAACTTAGTTATCCCAAAAAACTAAATTTACTTATTTTCACTTACTTTAGCATTCTAAAACTCTTTTATGTTTTCAATAGGTATACTTGGTTTGCATAGTCTTTTACGTTGGTTAATTCTCATTTTTTTATTGATAAATATTTCAAGAAATTTTTTTAACAGGACTGATGAATACTTACCTGTTGATAGATCTTGGAATTTAAGATTAGTAATATTAACACATATTAACTTTCTAATTGGTTTATTTCAATACTTCTATGGCGAAAAAGGCTATGCCCTTATTAAGGAATATGGTATGGCAAATGTTATGAAAGATAGTACAATGAGATTTTGGGTGGTAGAACATTTAACAGGAATGCTGATTGCAATAGTTTTGATTACAATTTCTGGATCAATTTCAAAAAAACCATCAGAAGACGGTAAAGCAAAACATAAAAAATTATTATGGTTATACTTGGTTGCATTAATTGTTATTGTTGCATCTATTCCTTGGCCATTTAGAATTCAAGGAATTCCTTGGGTAAGAAGCTTGTACTAATTTGATTTATGCCTTTTTTTAGAAACTTTACATATTACATCGATAAACGTAAATGGAAATACATTTTCTTATTAGTAACACTTGAACTTTCTATAAATTAATTTACGATTTGTTCTACAAATCACAACTCTTTTTCACCTTAAAATCGTAAATTAATGTCACATTATATTTCTGTGGGAAATATTCCCCACAAACGTCATACGCAGTTCAGAAAAAGCGATGGTAGCTTATATTCTGAGCAATTATTTTCTACCGAAGGATTTAGTAATGATTATTCTTTGCTGTATCATACACATCCACCAACACAAATTATTGCAACAGATGAACCCATAGATGTTGCACCAAAAGTGGCTGAAGAAAAAATGCTAAAACATAGAAGTTTAGAGGGTTTTAATATAAAACCTCAAGACGACTATTTAGAAAGTAGAAAAGCAGTTTTGGTAAATAATGATTGCCAAATTGTACTAGCTGCACCACAAAAAAGTTTAACCGAATATTTTTATAAAAATGCCGATGCAGATGAAATGATTTTTGTTCACGAGGGAGCTGGAAAACTATTAACCCAATACGGTGAATTAGAATTTGGTTATGGAGATTATTTAATTATTCCAAGAGGAACAATTTATCAAATTCATTTCAATGATGAAAACAATCGACTGTTCATAGTCGAAAGTTTTGGCCCTTTTTCTTTCCCCAAAAGATACTTAAGCAAACACGGTCAGTTGCTTGAACATGCCCCTTTTTGTGAAAGGGATATTCGAACACCTAAAAATTTGCAAACAATTGATAAAAAGGGCGACTTTTTAATTAAAACAAAAAAGAAATCTGTTTTATATGGGTTGCATTATGGAACGCATCCATTTGATGTTGTAGGCTGGGATGGTTGTTGCTATCCCTATGCCTTAAGCATTCATGATTTTGAACCCATAACAGGTAGAGTTCATCAGCCACCACCTGTTCATCAAACTTTTGATGCTCCAAATTTTGTGGTTTGTAGTTTTTGCCCAAGGTTGTATGATTATCATCCAAATGCAATTCCAGCACCATATAATCATAGCAATATAGATAGTGATGAAGTGTTATATTATGTTGATGGTGAATTTATGAGCAGAAAAAATGTAACACGTGGTATGCTAACTTTGCACCCTGCAGGCATTCCACATGGTCCACACCCTGGTGCTGTAGAAAAAAGTATTGGAAAAACAGCAACACAGGAGCTAGCAGTAATGGTAGATACTTTTCATCCTTTGATGCTTACCCAGGAAGCTTTGGAAATTGAGAATGTAGATTATACAATGAGCTGGGCTGAGTAAAATAATTTTAAATAAAAAAACCACTCAAAAAGAGTGGTTTTTTTATTATAGAAACAAGTAAGATTAACCTTCTTTTTTTGCGTAACGCTTTTTGAATTTATCAATACGCCCTGCAGTGTCAACCAATACATTTTTACCTGTATAGAATGGATGCGAAGTGTTTGAAATCTCCAATTTAATAACTGGATATTCATTGCCATCTTCCCATTGAATTGTTTCTTTTGAATGAGCTGTTGATTTACTTAAAAATGATGTACCGTTACTCATATCCTTGAATACAACGAAACGATAATTTTCTGGATGGATACCTTTTTGCATAATAATTTTATTTTAGGCTGTACGGATTTTGCCGTACATTTTTATAAATGAGGTGCAAATATAGGGATATAGCTCAATTTTTTATTCGTTATTTTTGATTTGCTCTAGTTTGCTAGTAATTTTTAAAGAAATGTGTGTCCAACTAAAATGTGTAAAGTAATCAGTTGGAGTATCGTTTTGAATATTAATTTTTATAATCGATTTGGCAAAATCATCCCAGTTATTGTCATTAACTATAATCATCTTTTTACCAGTAAAGCTACTGTCAATGCCAATTGCTCCACTTTTTGTTGTTACCAAAGATAAGTTAAAGCCCAATGCTTCAACAATTTTAGTTTTAATGCCTCCACCATCAATAACAGGATTAATGAAAATATCACTACCCAAATAATATTCTTCAATGTTATTTACAAAACCGGCATAAACAATATTCTTTGATAAATAGGGTTTTAGATTGTTATATTCAACTGGTAAGTTTTTACCACAAATAATAATTTTATATTTAAAATCTTGATGATTTAATAGAATAGGATTTATTTTATTTATGATATTATTTAAAGCATCTTTATTAGGTTTATAATCAAGCCCACCGTTAAATAGAATAATAATATCGTTTTCATTAATATTGTGTTTTTGTTTAATTTTTTTACTAGCTTCTTTCCTTAATGCTTTATTTGGGATTGTTTCTAGCTCAAATCCATAAGTAATAACTTCGGTTTTATTGGGCTTTAATTTAAAGTTTGAAATTGCAAAATCTTTATCATCTTGGGTAATAAAAAAGCTACAATCTGCATTTTTATGCACGAATTTTTCATAGTACCATAAAATTCTCCACCACCATTTGTTGATGCTTTTAAAACGAATTGATTCAATATTGTGCGACCTTACTATTAGCTTGACTCCACAAAACAATTTTAACAAAATAGCCAACCAGCCATAATATGGATGCTCAATAATTAAATGAGTGATTTGATTTTGTTTAATTATTTTTTTTAAAGGAAAAAAGTAAAATATGTTTATATATCTGAGTTTACTGTTGCTCAAAATTTTTAAAATATTGTAATTTAAATCTTCATTGTAAGCATTGTTTGCTGTGGATACGCAGGTTACATTTGCAATTTTTGCTAGATATTTATTGCCCAATGCAATACATTTTTGTCCACCCATTTTAGCAGGTAAAAATTGATAAGACACAAGACTTAATACATTTAGCATATTGCAAACTTAGTTGTAGTACTATTATATAAAAAAGTATTGTAATAAATTTTTATATAGTTTAGCAGCAACAAAACTAATAGCAATGGAACAATTACAAGTTAACGAATCAATTTTTGGATTTGGGTTAAATAATTCCGCAAAGGATTATTTAAGAAGTACAGCAAAATGGCAGAAATTTTTGTCTTGGGTCAATATTATTTGCTTATCTATTGGAATATTATTCTGCTTTTTTGGAAGTAGTTTTTGGTTAGATAGAATGAGTGGTTATCGAAGCGGAGATTTTGGCTACTTACAATTCGTTTTTGTTTTTTATGCCATTATTTTAATCATCATTTTAATTCCAAATTTTTATCGATTATCGTTTGCAAACAAATGTATTAAATCTATTGAAAGCAGCGATGAAGAAATGCTATCAGAATCATTCAAAAATTTAAAAACTTACAGCACATTTTGGGGAATATTGACTATTATTTTTATGGCAATATATGTTTTGATGATATTATTCTTTATAATAACAATCGCATCAAATGGCAGATTTTAAAAAAGGGCTGTAATATTAATTACAACCCTTTTTTTAAAATAACTATTTTTTATTTTATTAACCCAGCAAAATAATGTACAGTACGTACTAATTGGCTTACATAGCTCATTTCATTATCATACCAGCTAACAACTTTTACTAATTGGTTGTCACCAACTGTAATAACTTTTGTTTGTGTTGCATCAAATAAAGAACCAAAGCTAATTCCAATAATATCGCTACTTACTATTTCATCTTCTGTATAACCAAAGCTTTCGTTACTTGCTGCTTTCATTGCTGCATTCACCTCTTCTAAAGAAGTTTTCTTTGCAAGAATAGCAGTTAACTCAGTAACAGAGCCAGTGATTGTTGGAACACGTTGAGCACCGCCATCTAGTTTTCCCTTTAATTCGGGTAAAACCAAACCAATTGCTTTTGCAGCACCTGTGCTGTTGGGAACAATGTTGGCAGCAGCTGCTCTTGCTCTTCTTAAATCTCCTTTTGGATGTGGAGCATCTAAAGTATTTTGGTCATTTGTATAAGCATGAATGGTAGTCATGCTACCTGCCAATATTGTAAAATTATCGTTCAATGCTTTTGCCATTGGAGCTAAGCAGTTTGTTGTACAACTTGCACAACTGATAATGGTTTCACTACCATCAAGAACACTGTGATTAACATTAAATACAACAGTTTTTAAATCGCCGGTTGCAGGTGCAGAAATCACTACTCTTTTTGCACCAGCAGTGATGTGTGCTTTTGCTTTTTCTGCGTCAGTAAAAAATCCTGTACTCTCAATAACAACATCCACACCATGGTTACCCCAAGGAATCTGAGCAGGATCTTTTTGAGCATATATTTTTACTTCGTGTCCATTAACTACAATCGAATTTTCTGTTGAAGTTACAGTTTCATTAAATCTGCCTTGAGCACTATCATACTTTAATAAATGTGCAAGAACGGCAGGGCTAGTTAAATCATTGATAGCAACAACCTCAATGCCTTGCATATTATAAATTTGACGATAAACCAAACGTCCAATTCTACCAAAACCGTTAATGGCTACTTTTACATTATTCATACTTTTAAATTTAGTTTGCAAAATTAGTGAATTGAGCGGATTCGATTGCAAGGATTTTTTTGGTATTGATTTAATGAGCTATTCATCATATTTCAGATTAACATTTATATCAGTAATAGTTGTTTTTAAAACAGAATAATTTTATTTTAATTCATTCACCTATTTTTACTACAATAAATTTTTAGTTATGGTTCCATCAATTCGAAAAAATTTTAATGAAAAGTTTACTAAGGAAGTTTATGATAAATATTTACACAAATTACACAATACTTACCCAAAAGATGCTTTGGCTTTTAGAGTAGCCGAAACTCCAATTTTTATCGATAAAAAGTTTACTAATAAAATATTGGAAGCTTGTGAAAGTATTGTTGATGTGATTTTGCAACCCAATTTTTTGGAAAAATCTGAAAAGGCGATTCCAGATAATGTAAAAGTGCCTAACGATAAAAATTATAGCGATTTTATTGCATTTGATTTCGGTGTTTGTGAAAATGAAAACGGTGAACTTGAGCCTCAATTAATAGAAATGCAAGGATTTCCTACTTTGTTTGCATATCAAATCTTTCATGATACCGTTACTAGAGAATACTTTGATATTCCGGAAAATTATTCAGTTTTTTTAAGTGGATTAAATAAAGGAACTTACAGTTCAATGCTAAAAGAAATAATTCTTGGAAAGCATCAACCCGAAAATGTAATATTATTAGAAGTTTTTCCTCATGAACAAAAAACCAGGATTGACTTTTATTGTACCGAAGAATTGATAGGCATCAAGCCTGTTTGTTTAACAGAATTAATTAAAGAAGAGAAGAATTTATTTTATTTAAACAATGGAGTTAAAACCCAAGTAAAAAGGATATACAATAGAATTATTTTCGATGATTTGCAACAACAATCTGCCGAAGTGCAAGAAAAAGGTAAAATTTTATTAGAGGATTTAAATGTAGAATGGACGCCTCATCCTAACTGGTTTTATAGAATTAGTAAGTACACATTGCCATTTTTAAATCATCCATTTGTACCTAAAACTTATTTTTTAAATGAATTAAAAGAAATACCAACCGATTTGGAAAATTATGTGTTAAAGCCATTGTTTTCATTTTCTGGTCAAGGTGTAGTAATTGATGTAACCATTGACGATATAAATGGCGTCAAAGATCCTGAAAATTGGATTTTGCAAAAAAAGGTAAAATATGCTGATGTAATTATTACGCCCGACGTACCAGCAAAAGCCGAAATCAGAATATTTTATTTCTGGAAAAATGGTGCAGCGAGGCCAATACCAACAAATAATTTAGCCAGATTAAGTAAAGGCAAAATGATTGGTGTTAGATATAATTTTGATAAAGAGTGGGTCGGTGGAAGTTTAGCATATTTTGAGAGATAGTTTTACCTAATACTTACTTTGTAATAATGACAACAATAGATCTCGAAAACTGGCAAATGCAAAGTGCTGCACATCAAAAGCAATACAAGCATTTTCTAAAAAATCCTAATAAAAACAAAGTTTTAAAGCAGTTGCCACAATTGCACAAAGAAGCTTTTAGTAAAATTAACTGTCTTGATTGTGCTGCTTGTTGTAAAAATTATTCTCCACGTTTTAAAACCACTGATATTAAACGTATTAGTAAGCTTTTAAAACTGCGAGAAAGTGTATTTATTGACAAATATTTAAACTTAGATAATGATGGGGATTATGTTGCAAAATCGGCTCCTTGTCCTTTTTTGGGTACAAACAATTTTTGTAGCATTTATGAAAATCGTCCATCAGATTGTAAAAGGTTTCCATATACTGATGAAGATATTTTAATCAAACGTCCTGCAATTACACAAATGAATTCTACTTTTTGTCCAGCGGTTTTTTACGTATTAGAAAAATTGCAATAGTTTAGGAGATATTTATTAATAATTAAAAAAATGAGGCTCTAACAAAAGAAAGCCTCATTTTTTATAAAAGTTAATGATTATAAATGTAGTTTGTCTTTTTTCTCTAATAATGCTTCAACTGTTTCAACATACATTTCATCAGGAACACAACAGTCAACAGGGCAAACACTTGCACATTGAGGCTCTTCGTGAAAACCTTGACACTCTGTACATTTACTAGGCGAGATAAAATATGTATCTGTAGCAACAGGAGCATTTTTCGCATCAGCATCCACTATTGTTCCATCCATTAAAACAAAACTTCCTTTTACAGAAGTTCCATCTGAAATAGCCCATTCAACACCTCCTTCATAAATTGCGTTGTTAGGACATTCAGGTTCGCAAGCACCACAGTTTATACATTCATCAGTAATTTTAATAGCCATAAGAGTATTTTTGTTTTTAGTTTGTAAATTGACGCCATAAAAGTAAAGAAATAATTAAATGAACATTGAACAAAAAATAGAAACTTTAGCTGCACTAAAAAAATACATCGAAAACAATAATGAAGAATGGCAATCTATAAAGCAAGATGCCATTAGAGCAAATCCTTGGTTTAATAATGAGTTTATTGAATTAGCAGTGAAAAATATTGTTTCAATTTTTTTAAATGAAATTAAGCTTAGAGAATGGTTGCAACAATATCATATCAAACAAGCAGAGTCAAACAAAACAATTGGACTGGTAATGGCTGGAAATATTCCCCTAGTGGGATTTCACGATTTTTTATGTTGTTTTTTAAGTGGGCACAAGTTACTCATTAAACCCTCATCAAAAGATGAAGTATTAATAAAACATATTGTGATGAAATTAAAACAGTGGAACGCTGATTTAGAAGCTGAAATTAATTTTGCACAAACTTTAAAAGGATGTGACGCCTATATTGCCACTGGAAGTAATAACAGCAGCAGATATTTTGAATTTTATTTTTCAAAATACCCAAATATTATTCGTAGAAACAGGACATCAGTTGCAGTTTTAGCAGGAGATGAAACTGACGAAGAGCTTGAACTTTTGGCAAAAGATATACAGTTATATTTTGGGCAAGGTTGTAGGAATGTTACACATTTGTTTGTACCTAATGAATACGATTTTATTCCTTTACTAACAGCACTAAAACCCTACGAACACTTCTTGGATTTTCACAAGTATAAACATAATTACGACTATCAATTGGCATTGTTGATGATGAATAGTAAGTTTTATATGACTAGTGGAAGTGTGATTCTTGCAGAGAATGAATCTATTTTTTCAGCAATTAGCCAAGTGCACTACACATTTTATTCCAATATAGATGAGTTAAAACTTAAATTAGGAAATAATACTGATATACAATGTATAGTGGGCAAAGGTTTTACCCCTTTTGGTAAAGCACAAGAACCAAGTTTGAATGACTATGCTGATGGCATAGATACTATGAAATTTTTATGTGAAATGTAACATTTACAATAACCGAAGGCACGATATTATTTTTATTACAGCCGTTGTGGCTACAAACAAAATAAATGAATTTATTGCAACAATTTCAGGAGTACTATCAAAAACAACTTTCAATTTTTTTTCCGGCAAATAACAAATTTATTCTTGCAGTAAGTGGGGGCGTAGATAGTGTTGTAATGGTTGATTTATTTGCAAAATCTAATCTTGAATTTGTAATTGCACATTGCAATTTTAAATTAAGAGAAGAGGAGAGTGAACGTGATGAAAATTTTGTGAAATCCGTGGCAGCAAAATATTGCAAAGAAATATTTGTAAAACATTTTAATACCAAAATGTATGCAGATAAAAATAAAGTTTCAATTCAAGTTGCAGCAAGAAATTTAAGATATAGCTGGTTTAAAGAACTTCAAACCTCAAACTCTAAACTTCAAACTTTTCTTGTAACTGCTCATCATCAAAATGATAATATTGAAACGGTTTTAATTAATTTTTTTCGTGGTACTGGCATTCAGGGTTTAACGGGAATGAGTACATTTGATAAAGACAGAAAAATTGTTCGACCATTATTGACATTTAAGAAAGATGCATTATTGAAATATGCAACAGAAAATAGTTTGAGTTTTGTTGAAGACTCATCTAATACAACAAATAAATACACAAGAAATCATTTTAGAAATCAGATAATTCCATTGGCACAACAACACTTTCCAATGGCTGAAGAAAACCTATTAAAGAATATTCATCGATTAAGTGAAGTTGAATTATTATATAATGAAACTATAGAAAAATACAAAGAATCATTAATTGAAAAAAAAGGGGAGGAGGTACATATTCCAATTCTAAAACTTAAAAAAGTAAAGGCTCTTCATAGTATTATTTGGGAGTTGGTAAAGGATTATAATTTTAATGCTGTACAAGTAAATGAAGTAATAAAGCTACTTGATTCAAATAATGGGAGCTATGTAAAATCTTCAACACACCGAATTATTCATAATAGGAACTGGCTTGTTATTACTCCTTTAAAAGAAGCAGAATCTTTAGTTTATGTAATTGAAAAAAACGATAAAAAAATTAATTTTTCTGAAGGCTCTTTAACAATTGAATATTATTCAACTACAAATAATCAACTTCAATCATCAAACAATATAGCTACATTAGATACAAAGAATCTTGAATTTCCTTTAATACTTCGTAAGTGGAAACAAGGAGATTATTTTTATCCATTGGGAATGACAAAAAAACAGAAGTTGAGCAAATTTTTTATCAATCAAAAATTATCCTTGACACAAAAAGAAAATGTTTGGATTATTGAATCTAACAAAAAAATAGTTTGGATTGTGGGATATAGAATTGATAATCGTTTTAAAGTAACAGAAAATACAAATGAAATTATGAAGCTAAGTGTTTAATATAGTTTTGAACATCTTGAATAAAATTGCTTAAAGGATTAAAATCTGTAAAAACAAAGCAAGTAACCACTAAAAACACAATGCCATAAACTGCTCCCCAAAAGTGAGCAGAATGATTAATATTACTACTACCTCTTTTGGCTAAATATGCTGAAACTGCTAAGTAAATTACACCAAAAAGAAAAGCTGGCAAATACAATCCACGAATAAAAATTAATCCAATTCCTTGCAAAGGATCAAGAAAAATAAAAGCAAAAACAATAGCAGAAACAGCACCTGAAGCTCCTAAACTTTTATAATGATAATTATTTTTATTTTTTATGTACGTAGGTGCTAAGCAAAAAAACAAAGCAGAAACATACATAAGCAAATACATTAGTTTCCCAGATGTACCATAAATTGAAGTACAAGCATTTTCAATAGCTTGGCCAAACATATAAAACGAGTACATATTAAATGCTAAATGGGTAATATCAGCGTGTATAAAACCACATGTAATAAACCTGTACCATTGATTTCTATTTGTTATAGCAGGTGGATAGAATATTAAATCATCAACGAATTTTTGATTGGAAAAACCTACAAAAGAGGCAATACAATTAATGGCTATAATTAAAGTTGTGACAGAAATCATAATTGCAATTATTTATTTTATAAGTTTTGTAATTTGGTTAGTGAAAATATATAATTGTGAATATAAAAGCAATAAAGCAGCTTTATAGAATAAAACATTTAACTATATTTTTTTTAATATTTTAAGTTGTATTACTTTTTTAATATCTCCAATGCTTTTATTACGGTACTATCTGTAGTATTATTAATTTCAAAATAAGCATTATTACTTATAAATTGTCTAGCAGCTATAGCTTTTATTTTGTCATTAATTAATTGTTTATTCATAGGGTTTATATTGCTTAAATCTATACTGTCTTTAGTAGCTAGGTTTTGTAATAAAATCCAATCTGTATTGTT
Source organism: uncultured Chitinophagaceae bacterium (assembly GCA_964615145.1). Classification (GTDB taxonomy): domain Bacteria; phylum Bacteroidota; class Bacteroidia; order Chitinophagales; family Chitinophagaceae; genus CAIVPM01. The sequence continues at coordinate 73,809 of CAZTOP010000004.1, read as the reverse complement.
TAATTCAAACTTGTTTTTAATATCTGTAGCTGTTCTATAGTTCGCAATAGCAGCTTTGTTGGTGGTGTAATATTTATAAACAAATTTTTCAAGTATATCCTTATAATAAAGTTTACCATAAATCGATTGTAAGATTGTAGTGTCAAAGTTAATAATATAATCAGGCGTTATACCACCACCTCCATAAACAATGTGTCCATTTGGAGTTTTGTAGCTAATTCCCTTTTGTATATTCGAATCAGCCTTTGCAATGGTGTGTATTCTATCTTCCAATTCGTGCATATATTTATTTTTGCCTTGGTTGTATGGCTTTTGAATATTTCTGCCTAATGGTGTGTAGTATCTGGCAACTGTTAATCTTAATGCACCTCCATTGCTTAAATTAAATTGTTGTTGTACCAAACCTTTGCCAAAACTTCTTCTGCCAACAATGGTGGCTCTATCCCAATCTTGTAAAGCTCCAGCTAAAACCTCACTTGCAGATGCCGATGTTTCGTCTATTAAAACAATGAGTTTACCTTTTTCGAATAAACCTTCTTTCTTGCATCTAAATTCATTTTTCTCAGACTTGTTTCCTTGCGTATAAACAATTAATTTATCTCCATCTAAAAATTCATCAGCAATAGCAGTTGCTGCGTGCATATAGCCTCCACCGTTACCTCTTAAATCTAAAACTAGGTTTTCTATTTTTTGCTTTTGCAAAGCTTCCATATTTTGCATAAATTCTTCATAAGTTCTCTCTGCAAATTTGTTAATGCGTATATAGCCTGTTTTATCATCTATTTTATAAGCAGCATCAATGGAAGGAATAGGAATTTGTGCTCTTTGTACTGATACATTTTTTTCTTTTCCATCTCTTAGTAAAGTAAATTTTACCATTGAACCTTCAATGCCTTTAATGTGATTTCTTAAAGTTTCATCTGTAATTTTTTTGCCTACAATATTAATGCTGTCGTTTATTTTAAGCAATTTATCGCCAATCATAATTCCAGCTTTTTCGGCAGGACCATCTTTTATAAGTCGCATAATATTTAGGGTATCATCCATCATTTCATACAAAATACCAACACCTGTAAAATGTCCTTCCATTTGGTCATTAACTCTTGCTAATTCAATTGGAGGAATATAAACCGAGTGAGGGTCTAAATGAGATAACATTTCATCAATAGCAAAAGCATTAATGCTATCAATGCCAATTTCATCAACATATTTGGCTTTAACAAGATTGGAGATTTCCTGTAGTGAAGAGTTTTTACTACCACCCCAAAAACTGCCTCCTCCAATTCTGCTACTTAAGCCATAACCCACTGCTAAACCAACTAAAAAGATTGCAGCAAATATTACGGGCATAAAATTTTGTGAACGTTTTCTTTGCATCATATTATCAACTTTGAAGTTGGCGAATATCTGTAAATAATCGTTTGTATTATCGCATTTATTTGTATATGGATAAGATGGATAGTTTAATGGTGTTATTTCTATTTGTAGAATTAATTATGTCTATTTCAAAAACATAATCAATCTCTTTAACTTCGCAACCTTTATGAAAGCAATTCACACAGCAATTCGAAAGCTAATTTTGTCTGTTATAGATGCGTTTTATCCTTTGTTTAAAAGGTTTATGCCTTTACAAACATTTAGATATGCAGCTTGCGGTGGTGGTAATACTTTGCTAGATATAATTTTATTTACTGTAGCTTATAATGTTATTTTAAAAGGGCAAGTATTGCATATTACAGATAAGATAAACCCTACCGCACATAGTACTTCCATATTATTTAGTTTCTGTTTTACATTTCCAATAGGATTTTATTTGAACAGATATGTTGTTTTTCAAGAAGCAAAATCTGCAAAAAGAGAACAGTTGATTAAATATTTTGCAGTTGTTATGTTTTGTTTGGTACTTAATTATGGCTTTATGAAATTTTTTGTAGAAGTATTTATGTGGAATGCTATTTTCTCGAAAATTGTAACAACAGTTTTTTTAGTAATATTCAGTTATTTCTCTCAAAAACATTTTACTTTCAAGTTGGAAGATGGAACGGAATTAATAGATTAAAGAAAGAAAAAATTATGTTGCTTTACCCTCAATCAACTCCTCAGCAATTAGAGTTTGACAAAATAAAATTATTGTTAGAAGATTACTGCCAAACAGAATATGCCAAGCAAAAAATTACTAACCTACGAATTCATACTCATAAAAAATATATTGAAACTGAATTAAACCAAACTCACGAGTTTAAACTAATTCAACAGCAAAGTCAGTATTTTCCATTAGATTTTACCTTAAATATATCTAGGTCTATAAAACTACTAGGTATTGATGGTGCCACTTTAAGTGGCGAGCAATTTTTGCAAATCAAAAGCTTATCAGAAAACATAAGCAATATTTATCGCTGGTTTGATAATGAAAGAAAACAAGCTTATTCTTTTTTAGCCCAAATTATAGCTCAGTCATATTTTGATAAAAATATTGTTGTTTTTATTGATGAAATTATTGATGAAACAGGTAATGTAAAAGACAATGCAAGTGAGGATTTGCAGAAGATTAGATTGAGTTTGTATAGAAAGAGAAATGAGTTAAGACGAGTGTTTGATAAGGTTTTGGCAAAACTTGCGAAAGCTGGTTATAGTGCAGATATTGATGAAAGTTTTAGTAGTGGCAGAAGAGTAGTAGCTGTTTTTAGTGAACACAAACGCCAAGTTAAAGGCATTTTGCACGGCGAAAGTGATAGCAGAAAAACAGCTTTTATTGAACCTGAAGAAACCATTCAATTAAACAATGATGTGTTTTCATTGGAATACGAAGAAAGTAAGGAGATTCAAAAAATATTACGCAGTCTTACAAAAAGATTAAACGTTTTTGCTCCACTATTGCAATCCTATTTAGAAATTATTGGAGAGTTTGATTTTATAAAAGCCAAAGCAAAACTTGCAATTGATGTAAATGGAAATTTACCCAATATTGTTGATAAAGCTTTTGTAGATTTGAAAGATGCCTATCATCCATTGTTATTTCTCTACAATAAAAATTCTGGTAAAAAAACAATTCCAGTCAATATTTCACTGAACGATAAAAGTAGAATTGTTGTAATTAGTGGTCCTAATGCAGGTGGCAAAACTGTTACAATGAAAACCATTGGTCTCAATCAAATGATGATGCAAAGTGGTTTATTGGTTCCAGTGAGCCCCACTTCAACAATGGGAATTTTTAAACAAATATTTATACATATTGGCGATGAACAAAGTTTAGAGTTCGAGTTAAGTACTTATTCATCTCACTTAATGAGTATGAAATATTTTTTAGAAAATGCCAATGGAAAAACAATGTTTTTTATTGATGAATTAGGTAGTGGAAGTGATCCTAATTTAGGTGGTGCATTTGCTCAGGTAATTATGGAAGAATTGTGCAATCGTCACGCTTTGGGTATTGTTACAACACATTATCTTAATTTAAAAATAATGGCTAACAGCACTAAGGGTATTGTAAATGCTGCAATGGGTTTCGATGAAAAAAAATTATTGCCATTGTATCAATTAGTCATTGGAAAGCCTGGAAGTAGTTATACTTTTTCAATTGCAGAGCGAATAGGATTGCCAAAGCATTTAATTAACAGAGCAAGAAATTTGGTAGATGATGAACATTTTAAATTGGATAAATTACTCAATAATACTGAGCAAAACCTACAAAAATTAGATAAGGATAAGATAGAACTCAATAAATTGGTTAAGGATAATGAGAGGTTAAAGAAGGAAATGGAAGTTGTATTGAATAAGGAAAAACATCGACAACAAGTAGAATTACTAAAGCATCAAAACCAAATTGCTGAGGAGAGAATTGCATATTTAAAAGATATGGAGCGTAAACTAAAGCAAGTGGTGCTTGACTATAAAAAGACTGACAATAAAAATGAAGTAATAAAAAATTTACAAAACCTTTTGTTTAAAAAAGATGAAAGAGTTATAGTAAGTAAAATGGCTAAAAAAGTTAATGCAAAGTATAATGAGCTGAATACTGATATTATTGTTGGAAGTTTGGTAAAACTTAAAAAGAATTATCAGGTTGGTGAGGTGAAAGAAATACGAGGTAAACGTGCTATTGTACAAATTGGTTTATTGCCAATGAATGTAGAACTGACAGATTTAATTGTAATAGAAAAAATTGAAGAAAAAGAAGAAGTTAATTAAATACAAAATGCCTTTATGAAATATTGTCAAATTCTTTTTGTTTTAGTTTTTATAAACTCATTACAGGTTGCTTTTACTCAGAAAGTAGAAATAGTAAACAGTGGTACAAAAACTTCCATCAGAGGATTATGTGTTGTAGATGATAAAATAATCTGGGCAAGTGGCAGCAATGGAATGGTGGCAAAAAGTACCAATGGTGGCAATAGTTTTAGTTGGCAGCAAGTACCCAATTTTGAGAAAAGAGATTTTAGAGATATTGAAGCATTTGACAGCAATACTGCTATTATCATAGCAATTGCTGAACCTGCACAAATTTTAAAAACAATTGATGGTGGCAAGCATTGGAAAATTGTTTTTGCAGATTCTAGCAAAGGAATGTTTTTAGATGCAATGAGTTTTTATAATGATAAAAATGGCGTTGTTGTTGGTGATCCAATAACTGTTAAAGTATACCATAAAAATGGAACAGAGATAACCCTCTCAGACTGTATTAACTCAACATATAATTTTACATTTCTAGCTAAAACAAATGATGGTGGAAATACTTGGAAAAAAGCAAATAAAAATCTTACAATCTTAGATAGCGGCGAAGCATTTTTTGCATCGAGTGGAAGCAATATTGTTTATCAAAAAAATAAAATGCTTTTTGTTTCTGGTGGAAAAAAATCAAATCTTTATTATAACAAAAAAAAGTATGAGATACCTATTGTGCAAGGTTTTGAAAGCACTGGTGCAAATTCAATTGATGTATATAATAACAATGCAATTATTGTTGGTGGGGATTTTTCAAAGGATTCAAGCATTGCTAATAATTGTGTTTTGGTAGATTTAAAGAAGATGATATTTACGCAACCAAAAACTTCGCCTACAGGCTATCGCTCAAGTGTTGTTTATGTTGACCAAAATATGGCAATAGCTTGTGGCTTAAATGGTGTTGATATCAGCAATGATGCAGGTTTAAACTGGATAAAAATCAGCAACGACGGGTTTCACGTTGTAAAAAAATCTAAAAAAGGGAAAGCTCTTTTTTTAGCTGGTAGCAAAGGAAGAATTGCAAAATTGGTTCTTTAAACTTCCTTCAGATATTTTAGGAACAACTCTAATGCTTTCTTTTTATCTTCATCAAAATTGTATGAGATATTTTCGGTGTAATATTTCTTAATATCATAAAATGGAGATTTAACTTGCTTTACAACTTTATCAATATTATCCAACCCCAATTTATTTGCAGCGTTAAAGGCTTTTACAAACATTTCATCAATTGGCTTATTGGCAACCCAGGTTGCAAATACAAATGGTAAGCCTGTAAAATTTTTCCAATTAGTTGCTAAATCATAATTGTATTCAAAATTATTTCTATGTTCTAGTGCCCTATCACCAATAATTACACCAGCAGTTGTACCATTAATTTCATTGATATAATTCTCTCCAGCTTCAACAAATTTCACTCCCTTTTTCCAATAGTTCTTTAATAAAACTTTTGTAAGTGCAACCGAAGTTCTGCTTTGATAATCTAATAAAACAGTTTCTATTTTATCTATTGGCGAATGACTGAATAATGAAACACTAGCAACATCATTTACAGCTCCTATACAATAGTCACTAATTAAATGATAATTGCTAAGGTTATTTAAAACTGCAACAGGAACAAGACCAATATCAATAGAATCATCTAAAATCATTTGAGCAATTTTAGATGGGTATTCCTCAATTAATTCAATAATATTAATGATCTCACTATGTTTAATTCCATACAAAAGTGGTTTTGTGTTCAAATAACTTACAGCACCTATTTTAATCTTATTCAATTCTACTAATTTTACCGCAAATAAAACGTTTATTGGTTAATTGATTGATTCGTTAATCAGTTTATTTATAACTTTCTTAAACTTCATAATGGAACTAAATTCACTTACTGCTATCTCTCCAATTGATGGTCGCTATAGAAAACAACTTGCTTTTTTAGATGAATATTTTTCTGAATTTGCTTTAATAAAATATCGTGTTAAAGTAGAAGTTTTGTACTTCAATTTTCTTTCAAAAAAGAAATTCTTTCCTCTCTCACTTAAAGTTAAAAATGAGTTGTTAAATCTAGTTGATAACTTTAGTATCGAAGATGCTCAAACCATTAAACAAACAGAGGCTATCACTAATCACGATGTTAAAGCTGTAGAATACTTTATAAAAGATTTTTTAAAGAAGCACAATGAAACGAAAAGTATTGAATGGGTTCATTTTGGATTAACTTCTCAGGATGTTAATAACACTGCTATTCCTCAAATAATAAAACACTTTTTTGAGTATGAATATTTGCCAGGTATTATAAACCTTCAAAACGAGATTTTAGAACTTGCAAAAAAATATAAAAATATTAGTTTACTGGCCAGAACACACGGACAGTCTGCATCTCCAACAAAACTTGGAAAAGAAATGATGGTCTTTGTTGAGCGATTGCAAAATCAAATTCAATTGTTGCTTCATATTCCTTTTACTGCAAAATTTGGTGGTGCTACTGGTAATTTTAATGCACACAATATTGCCTTTCCCCAAAAAAAATGGATTCAGCTGGCTAATGAATTTGTAGAAAAAGATTTGCATTTGCAGCGTCAACAATTTACTACACAAATCGAACATTATGATAATTTGGCTGCTCAATGCCAAGCTGTGGCAAGAATAAATACTATATTGATTGATTTTTGCAGAGATATTTGGCAATACATCAGTCAGGATTATTTTAAACAAAAAACTAAAGCTGGAGAAGTGGGTTCATCTGCAATGCCACACAAAGTGAATCCAATAGATTTTGAAAATGCTGAAGGGAATTTAGGTATGGCAAATGCAATCTTTGAACATTTAGCAGCAAAGCTTCCTATCTCTCGTTTACAAAGAGATTTAACAGACAGCACTGTGCTAAGAAATATTGGAGTGCCTTTTTCTCATACAATTTTAGCTATGCTTTCAATTAAAAAGGGAGTTGGAAAGTTGGTTGTTAATGAAACAAAAATTAATGAAGATTTAGATAATAATTGGGCTGTCGTGGCCGAGGCTATACAAACTATTTTACGTAGGGAAAATTATCCAAATCCTTATGAAGCTTTAAAAGATTTAACACGTGGAAATGCAAAAATCAATAGAGCCTCAATGCATAAATTTATTGATGGGTTAAAAGTAAGTGCAAGTTTAAAGAAGGAGCTGAAAGCTATATCACCATTTAATTACGTAGGATTAAATCCTAATTATTAGTTCAAAAATTAGCTAATCAATTTTTTAATTGTATCAATTAATTCCTTGGCTAAAAATGGTTTGGTTAAGTAACTGTTTGCTCCAATAGATATTCCATAATCAATATCAACAACATCTGCCCGTGCAGACAAAAAACAAAATGGAATAGCTTGGTAAGTTGGATTTTCTTTAATGGCTTTTAATAATTCAAAACCATTCATCTCAGGCATCATTACATCACATAAAATTCCATCTGGTGTTTGTTTAGCGATTACTTCTAATGCAATTATACCATTAGATGCTTGCAAACAGTTATAGCCCGATATTTGCAGGATAGTACAAATGTTTTTAAGAATACTTATTTCATCCTCTACTACTAATATAGTTTTCATTGTGGTTGTAAGGCAATTTTAAAGTAAATATACTGCCTTTGTTTATTTTACTTCTAACTGCAATAGTTCCATTGTGTTGTTCGGTAAAGTATTTTGCTACAATTAAACCAATTCCTGTTCCATTAATATTGCCTGTGTTGCTAGCTCTGAAAAAAGAGGTAAAAAGTTTTTCTATTTCATTTTTTGGTATTCCAATTCCTTTGTCAATTACTGAAATATTACAATATGTTTTTGAAAAAGATACCCTAATCTTTACATTAGCTTGGCCAGCAGAATATTTAAAGGCATTGTGCAATAAATTTTGCAAAGCGTGTGCTAGTAAATTGGTATCTAAATAAATTTTTTCTGGCTTTCTTTTAATTTCTATTTCAGTAATTCTTCCATCTTTCCAGGGTTTAAAACCTTTTTCAACTATTTGGTTAATGAAATTAAGCAAGTCTGTCTCTTGTAAATTTGTTTCTATTTTTCCAGCTTCAATTTTACTTACCATCAGTAAATCCTGCATAAAGGCTGTCATTTTTTCAACCTCATCTATTATTTGTTTGGTATAAACTGAAACTTCTTCGTGGCTTTTGCCTGCAAGTAGCATTAAGTCTAAAATTTCTGCACTTGAAGATATTACTGTAAGAGGCGTTCTTAGCTCATGAGAAACCATATTGACAAACGCTGTTTTGAGCTCGTTAAGTTCTTTTTCGCGTTTTATTAATTCTATAAGTTGAGTTTCTTGCATTACTTTATTCGTAATATCGCTTAATGTAGCTATTACCCCTTGTTTGCCTGTATGAACGTTGAAAGTATTGTTCAAATTGTATTTAAGCTTTATTTCTTTACCATCTTTCTCTGTCATTGTAAGCAATCCATCTTTTTGAGATGCATTTCCTGATAAAATTGTAAAAACCTTTCTGTATAATTCATACTTTGTTACCGATAGTATCTCAAAAATAGATTTGCCTTTATACTCATCATTATTTTGTCCTGAAATGTTTTCCCAAGCTTTATTTAAAAATTCAATTTTTAATTCATCATCGGTTTCAATAATACTTTCAGTTAAATTATCTAAGGTTGCATAGTAATTAGTTGTAACTTTTTTTAGCTTATTTTCTAGTTCTTTTTGTGAAGTAATATTTGAAGCATGCTCAATAACAGTCTCTACATTATTATTTTCATTAAAAACGGGATAGAAAGTTCTTAAAGAATATTGGATACCTCCTTTTTTATTTACTTGTTCTTCTTCCAAATAAACGGATTGTCCACTTGCAAAAACATTTAAAATATACTCCATTCTTGAATTTGCAATTTGTGCAGGGAGGTTTGCATAAGAAAAGTATTGCGAAAGTAGTTTTCCTTTTGCCCACAACCTTTTTTCATTATTGGGAATATATTTTTTATTGGCAAAAACAATTATTCCTTCACTGTTAAAAATCGCTATTTCATCTTGCAAAAAATCTAATGCTTTTTCAATATTATTACTAGTATTAAAAAAATTATAGGATGAAGTTTGGTGAGATATTTTAAAAATCCAAATATGACCTTGTAAGTCGTTGGTTTTATATATAGGCGTGTAGTCTAATATTATTTTTTTCCCATTTTTAAGCTTCCAGTTCTCATTTTTTATTATGATAGCATTATTGGGATAATTTAAAAGAACATTTTCAAACTCCTTTTCATTTTCAAAGTTGGATGAAAAAGAATGAATATTATCTAAGATAGAAGTGTGATGAATTAAAGATGGATGGATATTAATTTGAAATAGATTGCAAAATTGTGTATTTACAAACTCAACTTTTCTATCTGCATTTTCAATAAGTACAGCTATTTCGATGGCTTCAAAAATAAAATCCATATTTTCTTGAAGCAGTAAATTGGATTTTATATTCAAAGTAGTTTGTTTCATTGATATCAGATTTTCAAAATCTTTCGCATTAGTTCTGCTTTTGTTCTTACACCCATCTTTGGATAAACATTTTTAAGATGGTCATTTACTGTTGTTGAAGAAATACCCAAAACACTGGCAATTTCTTTATAGGATAGTCCTTTTAAAAGTTCATCTACAACTTGTTTTTCTCGTGGTGTAAATCCATAATTACTAGTTTTTAAAGCAACCGTTTGTTTTTGTATTTGTTTAAATAATTTCAAAGCAACTTGTGGCGACATTAAGGCACCACCGTTTCTTATAATATCTATCTGATTGATGAGCTCCTGTATTTTAAATGGTTTTACTACATATCCATTTGCTCCACGCTCTATACAATCATAAATTGTTTCTTCATCATCAGTTCCTGTTATTACCACTACATAAGTTTCCTGCCAAAGTTGCCTAATAAATGTAATGCCCTCTTTTCCTGAAATGCCAGGTAAGCCTAAATCGCAGAAAACAATGAAAGGCTCCTCATAATTAGCTTTTCGGTCAAGAAATTGTTCAACACTATTTAAACTAAAAGATAGCAATGTATCTTTTTGAGTGTGTATAAATACTTCTAAATTATGTCTAAGATTTGGGTCGTCTTCAATTATTCCAATTGTTATCATTTGTCGAAGATAAATAAAACAATTGTTAACAATGTTGGATTAATAAAAACGGGGTATTAAGAACTTTTTAGCATTTGTAACTGGCTTTTTTTTATTAGTCTTGAGAGGCTTCATTGTCGTTGTATTAATAAAAAGGATATTGGACTTTAAAGCCTCCTTAAGACTAAACAGCCTGTTACTGTTTTGCTGAAACAAAATTGCAAGAAAACTATCAAGTCGCATATCCCTTATAATAGGGAATATTATATTGAGAGCAAAAAAATTTGTTTACTAGGCATTGAATTTTTAAAAAAAAAATGGGTAAAAAAATACCGCTCAGTTATTGAAAACTGAACGGTATTTTTTATTTGAGTTCTTGTTTTATTTTACAGTAGTTGCATCATCAATTAAATAAATTAAACTACTTCTATGTGCTTTGGTTTCTTCGTTAGAAGAATTTGCAGTTGCTAATTTTGCTTTAATTTTTTTCAATGTATAACGAGCAGATGCACGTGCAATATCATCAATATTTCCTTTGCTGTTAGTGATTTGAGCAAGCGATTCAACAAAAGTAGTCTGTAAATTTTGTCGATAAACATTAACATTAGAATTTAGATCGGCGTCAAAAATTCCTTTTGTAAGATCGTTCATAACGTCTGCAATGCTATATGTATTACCATACAAACGGCTGTTAGTAATACGTAGCATTGTGTTAGGATGTAAAATATGAGCTAATGAACCACTAGCTTGCATCATTAAAATGTTGTCACTAATTTTAAAATCTTCACCGTTATTTCCTTGATCATATCCTCTGCGTTGGCGTTGCAAATATGGAAAAACTTGAGCATCTGCATCGTAAGCATTTGGGGCAAACACATATTTATTTAGTAACTCCATAGCTTTCTTTTGTGTTGCAGCTGGAGTGGGTGTCATTGGTTTGTTAACACTTTTTTGTTCTGGCTGACTTCTATCTATATATACACCTCCAATGTATCTACTTAAAGCATTTGTCATATCTACACGTTGACGATTTAATGTACCGTATCTTGATCTTAACTCTGCATAACTTTGGTTTGGCTTGGCGTATTTAACAACTAGTTTACCCATTAAGTTATTTACAAGTTTGTATCTATCCTCAGCATAAGTCATCATATCGTTTGTAAAATCATTTACATTAACTCTAGGATCTATAGCTTTTCCAGGAGCTCTCATATCATCTCCATCATTTCCAAAAATCAAGTATGGTTCATTGCTGCGAGAAAGTATTTTGTATAATCCTGCTTCTTCAGCACTTTCATTTTCAAAACTTCTGTATCCATACTCTATAGCCCAATGATCATAAGGACCTGATTTGGTTGTATAGTAATCGCCCTGTTTGGTTCTGTCTAATGAAATATTTATGGATGGATAATCCATCACACTTGCCATTGATCCAATTTTTCTTGTTATTTCTTTATTATTTACTTCGGCAGGAGATAGCATTTGACTTGCTTTCATATTGTGCATTAAACCCATTGTATGCCCCATTTCATGCATTATTAAATAAGTTAAAAATTGTTTGTGCATTTCTTTTAACTCTGTTTCATTGGCGTTGGTAGCTTCTAACGTAGTTAAACCAGTTAAAAATTGTGCTTTCAATTCCTGAGCTAATGTACAGTTGTTATGATTGTCAAAATGCTCTTTCCAAGGTATTGCATTGCTGGAATTTATTGTAGCATTACCATTATATAATTCATCAAATATTGGAGTTGCACTACCGCTAAACCATTCTACTGTAATATCAGCTCCTAAAATTTGTCCAGTTCTGGGATTTACAAAACTTGGTCCAATTGCACCATAGCTTGGTCTTGCACTAGCTACCCAGCGTATCACATTGTACCTAATATCAGCAGGGTCCCAGGTAGCGGTGTCGGGCATTATTTTCATCACAACAGCATTTTTAAACCCGGCTTTTTCAAACGCTTCATTCCATTTTAAACCAGCTTCCATAATGGTTTGACGATATTCTACAGGAGTAGTATTTTCAATCCACCATACTATAGGTTCAATAGGTTCGCTAAGTGCAGCATTTGCATCCTTTTTTTCTAAATTCCACCTATGAATCATATCCTTATAGGGTACAGGGCTAGTACTTGTCATATTGGTTACTGGTTCCATAAAGTAACCTACTCGTTGATCGTCCTTTCTTGGTTTAAAGTTATTATTAGGCATTTCAATAAAGCTGTGTTGCATTCTTACACGAACATATCTTGGATCTGTAATATCAGGTGATCCTACAATTGCACCTGGGTTATCATAAGCCATATCTACAACAACATCAGTATTATTAGGGAAAGAACGAATTGTATTATATTTAGATTTAGCTGAATTCAATTGTCCTAGACCAAACATCATTTGTGCAAAAGGATTTGGACCCATTGATGCTGGCTTTACAGGATCTAGTTTTTCACTAATAAACAATCCATCGCCACTAACTAAGTAGCCTAGTGAGTCCTCAACAGAAAACTTGTCAGCATAAAAAACAGCTTCAGCCTTATCCACATTTGCTGTTTTGCTAATAGCATTATTTTTATCGTAATAAAAATCAGTATTTACTAATTGAAATTCTATTTTATCAAAAGCTCTTACCATTTTAAATACTAAGGTAGCCCTAATCATATTTTGGTTTAAGAATAAAGCAGTAGGACCGTTAATTGAAAAGCTTTGATAAATAAACTCTTTGTTCAATTGATCTTTTTTTACATACACTTGTACGCTACCGGTTACGGTATCTTGATACAATGTAAAAAGCCCTTCGTGCTTAATGTTGCCCTTGGTTTTTTCAGCAACCGTAGTTTTTTTCGAAGTCGATTTACTAGAATCTTTAGGCGATTTTTGCATTTCGCTCATTTTAGCTTTTATGGCTTCCATGTCAATGGGAGCTTGAGCTTTGGCTATACTTGCAACACAAAATGCAGGAATAGCAATTAGTAATAATTTTTTCATTCAGTTAATAATTTAGTTAGTAAATGTAGAAAATTAATAATTCTAAAACTATCAAATTTATAAGTGGCGATGAATGTGTTTGAAAGGTTAATAAAATTAATATACGTTTATAGATAAAGTCAACTAGTAATTTGTATGCCACTCATCATATCAAACCTTACAAAACATCTTTATTCCCCCTATTTTTGTTTTATTCTATACTTAAGTGAATTTTTTAAAAATGTATATAGTTATGAAAAAGATAATAACACTGCTATTTGTTATGATAATGTTTGCTTCAAAGGCACAGAACATTATGAACAATCCAAATAGTAATCATGGAAATAAATTTGAACCATTAGGAACTATTTTACCAACACCAAATGAGTATAGAACAGCAAGTGGTGCACCTGGTCATAAATACTGGCAACAACGTTGCGATTATGATATTAAATGTGAGTTAGATGAAAAGAAAGTAATGTTAATTGGAAAAGAGACAGTTACTTATTATAATAATAGTCCTGATGTATTAACTTACATTTGGTTACAGCTTGACGAAAATCAGCACAGCACTTTGGATAATGCTAATTACCAATCTAGTTCAACACTTGCAAAAGATTTCAATATTCATGCCATTGAAAAAATGAAGGAGGCAAAAACTGATAATGGTTATGGCGATAAAATTAGTTTGCTTACTGATGCCTTGGGCAACAAGTTAAAATATACCATCAACAAAACAATGATGCGTATTGACTTGCCATCTCCTTTAAAGCCCGGTCAGCAGTTTGTTTTTAAATGTAACTGGAGCTATAAAATACCAGATAGAATCACAGAGTTTAGTCGTGGAGGCTATGAGTATTTTGCTGACGAAGACAATTATTTGTTTACAATGACACAGTGGTATCCAAGACTATGTGTTTACAGCGATAATCAGGGTTGGCAAAATCATCAGTTCACAGGTGGAAGTGAATTTGCATTAACGTTTGGCAATTTTAAAGTAGCTATGACAGTTCCTGCCGATCACGTTGTGATGGCAACAGGAGAATGCACCAACTATCCAAGTGTTTTAAATACATCACAATTGCAACGTTGGAATAAAGCTCAAACAGCGAAAGAGCCTCTTGAAATAGTGACATTGGCTGAAGCAACTGCTGCAGAAAAAACGAAAAGTAAAGCAACAAAAACCTGGATTTTTAACGCTAATATGGTGAGAGATTTTGCTTGGGGAAGTTCTCGCAAATTTATATGGGATGCAATGCCTGCAATGGTTGAAGGAAAGAAAGTAATGTGTATGAGTGCTTATCCAAAAGAAGCATATTATTTATACAGAAAATATAGCACCAAAGCAGTAGCTCATACCATTAAAACTTACTCTAAATTCACTATCCCATATCCATATCCTGTTGCTCAAAGCATAGAAGCGGCTAATGGAATGGAATATCCAATGATTTGTTTCAATTATGGAAGAACAGAAAAAGATGGTACTTATACTGAGGGAACAAAAAATGGTATGCTAGGTGTAATTGTGCACGAAGTAGGGCACAACTTTTTTCCAATGATTATTAACAGCGATGAACGTCAATGGACATGGATGGACGAAGGTTTAAATACTTATGTTGAATATTTGACTGAAGAATTATGGGATAATAAATTTCCATCGCGTCGTGGACCAGCATTTTCAATTGTTGACTATATGAAATTACCAAAAGACCAGTTGGAACCAATTATGACAAACAGTGAAAATATTATTCAAATGGGTCCTAATGCTTACAGTAAACCATCTACCGGTCTAAATATTTTAAGAGAAACAGTTGTTGGAAGAGAATTATTTGATTTTGGCTTTAAAGAATATGCAAAAAGATGGGCTTTCAAACACCCTGCACCAGCAGATTTATTTAGAACTATTAACGACGCTACTGGTGAAAATTTAGACTGGTTTTGGCGTGGTTGGTTTTACAGTATTGAGCCTTGCGATATTGCAATTGA
The DNA here is from genome assembly GCA_964615145.1 of uncultured Chitinophagaceae bacterium. Lineage (GTDB taxonomy): Bacteria > Bacteroidota > Bacteroidia > Chitinophagales > Chitinophagaceae > CAIVPM01. The sequence goes on along the minus strand of CAZTOP010000004.1, from coordinate 58,549 downwards.
TACTGTTAAACACGCCGTTTTTAGTGAAATTGCTACTGTTCCTCAACCTAGTAGCAGACCTATGCAAGATAAATCAGTATTGGCAAAGCCAAATGTGAATTCGTTTGAAGATATTTCTAAAATAAGAAACAGAGAGGATAAGCATATTGTTTTTCAAACAGATGTTGATACAAGTTTAAGAGATTTTTACTGGAAATATGACAGAGGTATCATTGCTTACGATAGTACTTTTAAAATACCTGTAACAGGATTTACAAGCAATAGAGATAATTTAACTGCCGAAGAAAAAGCAAAATATGCAAATACACATTTATACGAAATTAGTTTTAGTAATAAAGGTGGTTTAGTAATGCCAATCATTGTAGAGTTTACATTTGAAGATGGCACTAAGCAAATAGAAAAAATTCCTGCACAAATCTGGCGTAAGAATGAAAACAAAGTAACGAAAGTATTTATGACAGATAAAGCTGCAACTGCAATTAAGCTTGACCCAATGAAAGAAACTGCTGATATTGATGAAAAAAATAATAGTTGGCCAAACCTAAATGATGAGCCAAGTAAATTCAGCATATTCAAAGCTAAGGCTGCAATTCGTGGACAAAGCAGTGGAATGAACCCAATGCAGGCTTTGGGTGGAAAATAAGATTTGAAATTATTTTTTGATAAACACATTTTAAACTAATTAAAATGTGTTTATCAAATATAAATAAACGCTGTATCAAAAAATATCAATGGCATTCATATTATCATTTTTTTTAACTGCACTTCATCCATTCTTCGTTAGTGTGATTGATATAAAACATAATGTAAAAGATAAAACAATTGAAATAAGTACAAAGGTTTTTGTTGATGATTTAGAAGCTGTTTTAAAGAAGAATTATAATGTATCGTCTGATTTGTCAAAATCTCTGAACGATCCATCTGTCAATAATTTTGTAGCTAATTATTTGCAAAAAAAACTACAGCTAACCATAAACGATAAACTCAAAACGATAAAATATATTGGCTACGAAGTTCAAAAAGAAAGTGTTTGGATTTACGCTGAAATTGATGATGTACCAACGTTAAAAAAACTAAATATTAATTGTAACTTACTTTACGATTATCAAGAAAAGCAAATGAACATTTTTAATATCAAAGCTAATGGCGGCGAAAAAAATTATAAACTTGATTATCCTAAAACCAATGTAGAATTTGTTTGGTAAATCGTACAGATAAAATCATCAAATTGTAAATATGCTTGACCCACGTTACCCAATTGGCAAATATCAACCACAACCTTTTTCTCAGCAGCAAAAAGAAGAGTGGTTGGCAGATATTCAATATTTGCCAGCTGAACTTGAAGCATCAGTTTTGAATTTGGATGAATTTCAACTTGATACTCCATACAGATATGGTGGCTGGACTTTAGGACAAGTGGTGCATCACGTTGCCGATAGTCATATGAATGCAATTATTAGATTCAAGCTTTGTTTAACAGAAGATAACCCAACGATTAAACCATACTTAGAAAACGAATGGGCAAAATTGGATGATGTGAAAGCTATACCTATCAATGTTTCTATCACAATTTTGTTTGGCATTCATCAACGTTGGTTGGCAACAATAAAGAATATAAAAGACGAAGATTGGAATAGAACAGTTGTGCATCCTGAACACAATAAGCAAATGACTTTATGGTATTTGCTTGGCTTATATGCTTGGCATGGAAAACATCATACTGCACATATTAAAATGTTGAGAGAAGAGAAAGGTTGGTGAAAAGTAAATAGGAAATGTGTTTATAAATTGTAATTGATTCATCTAAAATCTTAATGTATTATGCAATCAAAAGCCACAACACCTGAACAATATATTGACGAATTGCCAGAAGATAGAAAAGCCATTGTTAGTGCCATTCGCAATGCAATTAAAAATAATTTGCCCAAGGGCTTTGAAGAAGTAATTGGATATGGAATGTTGGGCTATGTAGTGCCACATTCTATTTATCCATCAGGCTACCATTGTAATCCAAAGCTGCCTTTACCATTTATCAATGTTGCATCGCAAAAAAATTATATATCAGTCCATCATATGGGACTGTATGCTTCAAAACCTTTGTTGGATTGGTTTCTAGTAGAATGGGAAAAACATTCCACAAAAAAAATAGATATGGGGAAAGGTTGTATTCGCTTTAAAAAAGCTGAAGATGTACCATTAAAACTAATTGAAGCTTTAGCAAAGAAAGTTACTGTTGAAAAATATATAGAAACCTTTGAAAACGCTTTTAAGCGTTAGCCCTCAAATGTGCTGTAGAAATACGGTGTGTTTGATTCAAATTCAGCAGCACAAGTATCTACCATTTTGTAAACCCTTGTAATTCCTAAAGCTTTTCGTTTAGCATAAACATCTTCATCTGTGCAATTGCCGTGAAGTATTCGGGAAATTTGTTCATCGCCAAAACCATTGTGTTTAGCAAGTTTTAGCAAATCTTCAGGCAAAGAATCAATGGTGTGTTTCCCTATTTCAGTTTCAATGGTACAAAGTTTTTGTATTTGATATAAAAACCATCTGTCAATGCCCGTTGCTTGTGCAACTGTTTTAACTGTTACACCCTGCATTAGAGCATCTTTAATTCTAAAGATTCTATCCCACTTTGGTGTTTTAATGTATTCAATAATTTCTGTGCTTTTCATTAAACTTTTACCATAATATCCCAAACCAACTGCCTCGTTTTCTAAACTCTGACAAGCTTTTTGAATAGCTTCGTTAAAACTTCTGCCAATACCCATAACTTCTCCAACGCTTTTCATTTGCAAACCAAGTGTATCATTGGCTCCTTTAAACTTATCAAAATTCCAACGAGGTATTTTTACAATTACATAATCTAATGCTGGTTCAAAATAGGCAGAAGTTGTTTGTGTGATTTGATTTTTTAATTCATCTAAACTATAACCAATCGCAAGTTTAGCAGCTATTTTCGCAATTGGATAACCAGTTGCCTTACTAGCCAAAGCTGATGAACGGCTTACACGTGGATTAATTTCCACAGCAATTAATTCTTCAGTTTCAGGATTCATTGCAAATTGAACATTACAACCACCAGCAAAGTTGCCCAAGCTACGCATCATTAAGATTGCTTTGTTTCTCATATCCTGAAAAGCAGTATCACTCAATGTCATTGCAGGTGCTACAGTTATTGAATCTCCTGTATGTACACCCATTGGATCAAGATTTTCAACAGTGCAGATGATCACTACGTTATCGTTCTTGTCTCTTAATAATTCAAGTTCAAATTCTTTCCATCCCAAAACAGCTTTTTCAACTAATACTTCATGAATGGGGGAGGCCTCTAAGCCTACTTTTAATGCTTCATCTAATTCGCTTTTATCATGCACAAATCCGCCACCACTGCCACCAAGTGTAAATGATGAACGTATTACCAAAGGGAATCCTATTTCTTGAGCGAACTCTTTTCCTTCTAAAAAACTATTAGCAACCTTACTTGGCGAAGTGCCAATGCCTATTTTTACCATTAATTGTCTAAATAATTCTCTATCCTCAGCAGTGTTAATAGCAGAAACATCAACACCAATCATTTTACAATTGTATTGTTCCCAAACACCTAATTCATCCACTTCTTTACAAAGATTTAGTGCAGTTTGTCCTCCCATTGTTGGTAATACAGCATCTATCTTATTTTCTTGTAAAATTTTCTCTATACTCTCCACCGTTAATGGTAGCAAATACACTTTATCTGCCATCATTGGATCTGTCATAATAGTTGCAGGATTACTATTAATCAATATTACTTCAATACCCTCTTCTCTTAAACTGCGTGCAGCCTGGCTTCCGCTGTAATCAAACTCGCATGCCTGACCAATTACAATGGGCCCACTACCTACTATTAAAACTGATTTTATTGAATTATCTTTTGGCATTGTTAATGATTTAAGCAAAAATAATGTTCTGTACTTTTTTTCAAGAAATACTTATCCATATTTGCAAAAATCTAACACAATGATAACATTAACAGCAGGACAAAAAGCTCCATCTTTTACAGCCAAAGATCAAAATAACAAAACAGTTTCACTTAAAGATTTTATTGGCAAAAAAGTGGTTTTGTATTTTTATCCTGAAGATGATACTCCAACTTGCACCATACAAGCTTGTAACTTAAGAGATAATTATGCTTTGTTAAAAAAAGAAGGTTTTGTGGTTTTAGGTGTTAGCCCAAATGATGAGGATAGCCATAAAAAGTTTGAAGAAAAGTTTAATCTGCCTTTTACTTTACTAGCCGACCCCAAGCACAGCATTATTGAAAAATATGGTGTTTGGGGCGAAAAGAATTTATATGGTAGAAAATATATGGGCTTGCACCGCACCACTTTTTTGATAGATGAAAAAGGTGTAATAAGAAAAATTTTCTTAAAGCCAACTAATAAAAAACACGCAGAACAAATAGTTGCTAGTTGGAAAGAAATTGCAGAGTAATATAAATGTACAAAGTAATAATTATAGAAAATAGTTTTTTGGCTAAGCTATGTGCAAAAAAATTAAAAGTAATAAATATTGCTGTAACTATCGGCAATACTATCTATTTGCACAATGCAACAAAGCAAGAATTGCTTGATAATAAACGATGGATTTGCCATGAACTAGTACATGTTAAACAATATATAAATCTTGGAAAATTTAAATTCCTTTTTCTATACATAATCGAGTCTATCAAAAATGGATATACTAATAATAGATTTGAAATAGAAGCTAGAAATACAGAACTCGACACAGCTATTTTAGACGAGTTTGAGTTTGAGTGATTACTTTAGAGATTATTTTATAATAAAATATGAGTGTAATGTTTTTTGCTAGAAAAATGCATCCGTTCAGTTATTTGAATATCATTGCTTTAAAAGTGAATTTTAAAAAATAATTTGCTTTTTTCACCTAATCTACTACTTTTACAATATTAGAAAGCCGCCTATTTTCTAACGTTGGGTTATTTTTGATAAAAATTTGGAATTTAATTCCGTTTTAATTTTATCAAAAACCTAATGAAAACCTTAAGCTATCACATCTTTTACTGCATTTGTAATTATTTATCTATTTTCATCAATAGAATTAAAATTATAATGAAGAAAATTTTACTACTCGCAGTATTATTATTAGTCCAATTCTTTGAGATTAATGTATTTGCAAATGACAAAAATTTATCTTGTACTCCAACCATTACTACAGGAAATATAAGCCCATCAACCATTTGTGCAGGTACAGTAATTAATGTACCGTTTACACTAACAGATTGTGTAGATCCTGGTAATGTATTTACTGCACAATTGAGCGATGCTTCTGGAAGTTTTGTTACACCTATTAATATTGGTAGTGCTTCAGCCACAAGTTCTGGCTTTATTATAGCAATTATACCCCCAACTACAACTTTTGGTTCAGCTTACAGGATAATAGTTATTAGCTCATCTCCATTAACAATTGGAACTGACAATGGCTTTGATTTGGTACTATTGCCTAAGCCAAATGCAACCTTTAATATAAACAACTCGACTCAATGTATCAGTAACAATAATTATATATTCACTAACACATCTACTGGTAGTATTTCTGGCTACAAATGGAATTTAGGTGATGGAATATTTACAACCTTGACAAATGTAAATTATTCTTATTCAGGTGCTGGAAATTATCTAGTTACCTTAACAGCTACTGGAACTAATGGTTGTAAGGATAGTAGTACTCAAACTGTAATAGTACAATCTAAGCCTGTAGCAGATTTTAGTTATAATGGACCAGATTTGTGTAGCTCAAGCATTATCAATTTTACCAATACTTCTACTGGATTGGGAATAACATCAACAAACTGGAATTTTGGCGATGGAGATACTTCAACTAGTCAAAATCCTACACATACTTTTGCATCTGTAGGCTCTTACAATGTAAAATTATTTGTACAAAATGTAAGTGGGTGTAAAGATAGTGTGGTTAAAACCATTAATGTACTTGACAAACCATCTGCAAACTTTTTAATTAATAATACTTTACAATGCCTGGTGGGAAATAGTTTTACTTTCCCCAATATATCTACTGGAATAGGAAATACATATTTGTGGATTTTTGGAGATGGTACAACTTCTGTAGCAACAAATGCTCAAAAAAATTATACTGCTGCCGGCATTTATTCTGTTAAGCTTATTGTCACTAATGTTAATGGTTGTAAGGATAGTATTTCAAATAACATTACTGTTTTAGAAAGTCCTGCTGTTGCATTTTCAGCTATAGGAAATACCTTGTGTACAACAAACCTAAATGTACTGTTTTCAAATAACTCAACTGGTACAGGTAACATTTATAATTGGGATTTTGGAGATGGAACCAATGCAACATCTATTAACCCATCTAAAACTTATGTTTCAGCTGGAGCTTATTTTGTAAAGTTATTAGCTGTTAATGCAAATGGATGTAAGGATAGTATTGTTAATTTCATTTCTGTAAATAGCAAATCTGTTTCAAATTTTACTATCAACAATAATATTCAATGTTTGGGAAACAATTTGTTCTCTTTCACAAATACAACATCAGGCATTATTACCAACTCATTTTGGAGTTTTGGAGATGGAACAACTACAACATTAAATAATCCTTCAAAGTCATTTAGCAATGCTGGTGATTACGATGTTAAGTTGATAGTTACAAATTCTAATGGGTGTATTGATAGTATTGTAAAAACTGTTACAGTAGTTTCTGGACCTGTAGCTACTTTCAGTGTTAATGGAAATACATCTTGTTCTTCAACCTTAAATGTAAACTTGAATAATAGTTCCACTGGTATTGGTAACACTTATTTTTGGAATTTTGGTGATGGAACAAATTCGACCCAAACAAGCCCATCTAAAACATACGCTACTGCTAGTTCATACATTATAAGACTTGTTGCGACTAACTCCTCTGGTTGTAAAGACAGTACTGAAAGAAGTGTAACATTCGCATCAAAGCCTACCGCGACATTTTCTGTAAATAACAGTAGTCAGTGCACAGACAATAATATGTTTACATTCACTAATAATTCTGTTGGTGGAAGCAGTTATAGTTGGAATTTTGGAGATGGCTTTACAAGCAATGCAATGAATCCAACAAAGCAATACGCAAGTGCTGGTACATATACTGTTAAGCTAGTAGTTACAAATGCTAGTGGCTGCAAGGATAGTTTAAGCCAGGTTGTTTTAGTTTTAAGTAAGCCAGTTGCTGATTTCACTATTTCCGGTGGAACAAGTTGCTCATCTAGTTTGACAATTCAACTGATCAATTTGTCTAGTGGTTCCAGTCCTGCTTATAGTTGGGATTTTGGAGATGGCTCAACTTCCACATCAACAAACCCCTCTAAATCTTACACTTCATCTGGAACCTACACAATTAAACTTGTTGTTACAAATGGTAATGGTTGTAAAGATAGTACAACTTTAAATTTCACATTAGGTACAAAGCCTGTAGTAGATTTTTCTATTAATAATAACAATCAATGTGTAAATAACAATGTATTCACATTTACTAACACAACATCTGGTGCAATAACTTATAGCTGGAGTTTTGGTGATGGTTTTACAAGTAATGCTATTAATCCAACAAAACAATATATAAGTACTGGAACATATACTGTTAAGTTAATTGCTACAAGCAGTAACGGTTGTACTGACAGCATTTCTAAAAATGTAACAGTTTTACCAAAGCCTAATGCTGCATTTACATTTACTGGTTTAACAGGTTGTACAAATAATAGAACAATCAGTTTCAACAATACATCCACAGGTACTGGAAATAACTACAGTTGGGATTTTGGAGATGGGTCTAATTCCACAGCAACAAACCCTGCGATAACTTATGCTGCTGCTGGCACATACACTATAAAACTTGTTGTTACAAATGTGAATGGTTGTAAGGATAGTATTACACAGATATTAACTTTCAATGCTTTCCCTGTTGCAGGGATTTCACTAGCAAGTGGCACAAAAGCTACACAGTGTTATAATGGAAATAGTTACAATTTTATAAGCACAGCAAATGGTGCTACAAATTTTCAATGGAATTTTGGCGATGGTACTAACTCTTCTTTAGTTAATCCTTCTAAAATATATTCCTCTCCAGGAACTTATGTTGTAAAGGAAATTGCAACAAGCGTTGCAGGTTGTAAAGATTCTACAACGCTAACTGTTACAGTGCTTCCAAGCCCCAATGCAACATTTACAGCAACCTATCAGGCTTGTAATAATTTAAATGCACAGTTTGTACAAACCAATACTACAAACACTACTTTCTCTGCTTGGTATTTTGGCGATGGGAATGGTCCAAGCGATGTGTTTAGCACAAATCACACTTATGCTACAAGTGGTACCTACACTGTAAAATATTTTGCTTACGATGCAACCTTTACTTGTGCAGATAGTGCAACACAGATAATTACATTCAACCCAAAACCCAATTTAGGCATTGTTACTACTACAAATACAACCCAATGTTTTAATGGAAATAGTTTTGTTTTTGCTGATGCGTTTGCAACTGCATCAACTTATTTATGGAGATTTGGTGATGGAACAACAGCAACTTCATTAGCACCTGCAGCACATTCATACACTTCTCCAGGAACTTATGTTGTAAAGGAAATTGCAACAAGCGTTGCAGGTTGTAAAGATTCTACAACGCTAACTGTTACAGTGCTTCCAAGCCCCAATGCAACATTTACAGCAACCTATCAGGCTTGTAATAATTTAAATGCACAGTTTGTACAAACCAATACTACAAACACTACTTTCTCTGCTTGGTATTTTGGCGATGGGAATGGTCCAAGCGATGTGTTTAGCACAAATCACACTTATGCTACAAGTGGTACCTACACTGTAAAATATTTTGCTTACGATGGAACCTTTACTTGTGCAGATAGTGCAACACAAATAATTACATTTAGTGTTCAGCCCAACGCTGGAATTACATATTTAAGTACCCAAAGTTTAACACAGTGTTTAAATAGTAATAACTATACTTTTAATGATAACTCATTGGGAGCAACAACATATTTATGGAGTTTTGGTGATGGTACAATATCAGCTTTGCCAAACCCACCCTCACATACTTATACTGCTTCTGGAACTTATACTGTAAAACAAGTTGTAACGAATTTAAGTGGTTGTAAAGATTCTACAACACTTACTGTTAGTGTACTTCCTAGCCCAGATGCAAAGTTTCAACTTAATTATAATGTTTGTAATTTTTCAAGCACATTTAATCAGATAAATTCAAATAATACAGTTACATCAGTTTGGGATTTTGGTGATGGAAGTGGGGTGAATGCTACAGTTGGTTCAACAATAAATCATAATTATCCAGGACCGGGAACTTATGTTTTAAAACATTTTGCTACATCAGTTAATGGATGTGTAGATAGTGCTAAACAAATAATCATTGCTGACCTTAAACCCATTGCAGGAATAAATTCTGGTGCAACTAACTTGTCTCAATGCCTTAATAGTAATAGTTTTGCTTTTGTCAATAGTTCTATTAATGCCACCAGCTATCTATGGAAATTTGGAGATGGAACTACTGCAACAGAGATGCATCCAACACACACTTATGCAAACGCTGGAGTGTATACGATAAAGCTATTTGCATCTACAACCTCTGGATGTATTGATTCTACAAGCCTTGTTGTAACTGTATTGCAAAGCCCACAAGCAGCATTTATCACTAATTACAATGAGTGTGGATTATTGGCACAATTTGTACAAACTAATTCTGCTATAACAGCATTTGGCATTTGGAATTTTGGTGATGGTAATATTGTAAATGGTGGTAATACGCAAAATCATACTTATACTTCAGTTGGAAGCTACACAGTAAAACACTTTGTGTACAATGCAAGCTCTACTTGTTCTGATAGTGCTACTCAAGTTGTAACATTTTTTGCAACACCAGTTTCTGGAATTAACTCAGTTAGCTCTAATTCGCAATGCTTAAATATTAATAATTTCTTATTTACTGATAATTCTATAAATGCAGTAACACATTCTTGGAACTTTGGCGATGGTACTAGTTCTACATTGGCCAATCCTCCATCACATTCTTATACTACTTCTGGTATTTATACTGTTAAACATATTGCATTCAATTCAACTTGTAAAGATTCAACAATAATTAATGTTTCAGTTCTTGCTAGTCCTAATGCAGCTTTTACTGCAAACTATGCTGCTTGCAATAATTTAACTGTACAATTAGCACAAACAAATACTGCAAATACCGTATCATCATTTTGGTATTTTGGCGACGGAAATGGTTTAAATAATGTAACAAATACAAGCTATACTTACACATCAACTGGTTCATATATTGTTAAATATATTGCTCATAATTCAAGTTGTTCTGATAGTTCTACTCAAACAATTACGTTAAATGCTAAGCCTATTGCAAGTATTAGTTTAAGCAACTTAACCACTCAATGTTTAAATGGAAACAGTTTTTTATTCACGGATAATTCATCAAATGCAACAACGCATAAGTGGGATTTTGGCGATGGTACAACATCAACACTAACCAATCCTCCAGCACACACCTATTCACTTGCAGGAACATATACAGTTAAGTTAGTTGTTAAAAATACTAGCGGTTGTGCTGATAGTACAACTTTAACTATAAACGTTATTGCAAAACCAGTAGCTGCATTTAGTACAAATGGAACTACAAGTTGTACAACTAATCTTACTATTAGTACAAACAACACATCAACAGGAACTGGAAATGTTTATAGCTGGGATTTTGGCGATGGGTTTACTTCGACCGTAACTAACCCATCTCACACATACAGTGCTTTTGGAACATACCAAATAAAATTAGTTGTAACAAATGCTGGTGGGTGTAAAGATAGTATCAATCAATCAATATCAATTTCTTCAAAACCTGTTGCTGCTTTTACAATAACAGCTTTGACACAATGTTTAACTGGAGGTACCTTGCAACTTACTGATGCTTCAACTGGAGCTCTAACTCCATCTTATTATTATGATTTTGGTGATGGCACTTTTTCAACATTACAAAATCCAACAAAAACATACTCAGCTGCTGGAACTTATATTGTAAAACAAATCATAACCAACACAAATGGTTGTAAAGATTCTATTACACAAACTGTAGTGGTAGATATTAAACCTAATGCCTCGTTCAATATTGCAAATTTTACTACTTGTACCAATACAAATAGTGTAAGCTTTGTTAACACATCTACCAATGCTACTAACTATATCTGGAGTTTTGGTGATGGTGTTGATAGCACATCAAAAAATCCAACACATACCTATACTTCAATTGGAGTTTACACTGTTAAATTAGTTGCTGCTAATACAAGTGGATGTAAAGATTCTACAACACAAACTATTACACTTGCATCAAAACCACTTGCTAAATTTGGATACTTTAGTGCTGGTTTATGTAATAACAATACATTCATATTTACTGATTCCTCTACAATTAGCGGAACAAATGCTTATTATTATTGGGATTTTGGTGATGGTACATTCTCATTGCTTCAAAATCCTACAAAAGCATTTGCAAATACAGGAACTTATAAAGTGATATTATTTGTTACTAATGCCAATGGTTGTAAAGATTCCACCAGTAAAACAATAGTAATTACTTCTAAACCTACTGCATCATTTACTATTTCAAACTACAATAGCTGTAGTAACAATAATACATTAACTTTTGTTAATGCTTCAACCAACGCTACTAGCTATATTTGGAGTTTTGGAGATGGTGTTGATAGTACATCAAAAAATCCTACACACACCTATCCTTCTTTCGGGACATTTATTGTGAAATTAGTTGCTATGAATTCAAGTGGATGTAGAGATTCTGCTACTCAAACTATCAATTTAATTGCAAAACCTACTGCCTCATTTAAAATAGTTTCATCTGGTGCTTGTACTAATAACACATTTTCATTTATTGATTCTTCTATCATTAATGGAACAACAGCTTATTACTACTGGGATTTTGGAGATGGCACATTCTCGCTTTCTCAAAATTCAACCAAAACATTCGCAACATCTGGAACTTATAAAGTAATACTTTTTGTTACCAATGCCAATGGCTGCAAAGATTCTACTAGTAAATTTATCACAGTTGTTGCTGCACCAAAAGCTGCATTTACTTTGTCTAATTTTAACCCTTGTTCAAGTAATTATACCATTACCACTATTAATAATTCAACAAACGCTACAAATTATTTCTGGGATTTTGGAGATGGTATTTTGACTAATCAAACTAATATTACCAGAACATTTGCAGGTGCAGGAACTTATACAATTACTTTAATTGCTTCAAACTCTAATGGCTGTACAGATACTGCTAAACAAACTATTTCTTACACAGCAAAGCCCATTGCAGCATTCAATGTTAGTAGTTTAAGTGGTTGTGTTAGTAATAGCTTCTCGTTTAGCGATAACTCTACAGTTTCAGGAACACCATCTTATTATTATAATTTTGGAGATGGTATAACATCATCACTGCCTAATACAACGCATAGCTATTCACTTGCTGGAACATATAAAGTTATTTATGTTGTTACTAATTCAAATGGCTGTAAAGATTCTACTAACCAAACCCTGATAGTAACTGTAAAACCCAAAGCCTCATTTACAACTCCAAATACGGGAGGTTGTAGTAGTAACAATACTTTTAGTTTTACTAATACTTCTACTAATGCATCAACTTATATTTGGGATTTTGGAGATGGTACAGGTGCTACAACTATTAATGCCACAAAAACATATTCAACTATTGGAACTTATACAGTTAAATTAATTGCTACCAATGGTGGTGGATGCAGTGACACAACTATACAAACATTTAATATTATTTCAAAACCAATTGCATCATTTAATGTAAGTAGTTTGAGTGGATGTGTAAATAATAGTGTTGCTTTTTCAGATAATTCGACAGTTTCAGGAGTAGCTACTTATTACTACGATTTTGGAGATGGAGCTACATCGGTACAGCAAAATCCAACACATCTTTACACTTCAGTAGGAACATTTAAAGTTCAATTTTTTGTAACCAACGCAAATGGATGTAAGGATTCAACAAGCAAAACAATTGCTGTGATTGCTAAGCCAACTGCCTCATTTAACTTGAGTGGTTTTAATCCTTGTTCAAGTAACAATACAATTACGCTTGTAAATACTTCTTCAAACGCTACAAGTTATGTTTGGAATTTTGGAGATGGAAATGGAACTACTTTAGCTAATCCAACTAAAACTTATACTACAGCAGGTACATACAAGATAACATTGATTGTTTCAAATGCAAGTGGATGTTTGGATAGCACTTTTCAAACTATTACATTGAATAGTAAGCCAACTGCCGATTTTAGTGTTAGTAGTACATCTCAGTGTTTAACTAATAATAGTTTTGTATTTACAAACAATTCAGCAGGGAATATTGCAAGCATTTTTTGGAACTTTGGAGATGGCAATAATTCAACTGCATCTAATCCAACAAAAACATATTCTATAGCTGGAACATATAATGTTACATTAACTGTAACAAATTTTACTGGTTGTACAGACGCAATAACTAAAGTGATATCTGTTACTAGTAAACCTGTTATTAATTATTCTATCAACAATGCATCTCAATGTATTTTGGGTAATGTATTTACTTTCACTAATACTTCTCCAATTCAAAATGGAGTTTCATATTATTGGAATTTTGGTGACGGTATATTGTCTTCATTAAACACCATTTCAAAAGTTTATACATCTACTGGTACTTATTCAGTAAGTCTAATTGCTATAAACAGTAATGGTTGTATTGACAGTTTAGTAAGGACTGTAAATGTTTTAGCAAAACCTGTAGCATCTTTTACTATTAATAATAACGTGCAATGTGTTGGTAATAATTTTATTTTTACAAACACTACAGGCAACAATAATGCAACGTACACTTGGCGATTTGGAGATGGAACTATTTCTACATCTACTTCAACAACTCATAGTTACAGTGTTGGTGGTAATTACGTAGTTACATTGATTGCTTCAAATTCTGGAGGTTGCATTGATAGTGCTTCTCAGGTAGTTTCAGCAATTTCAAAACCTGTTTCAGCATTTACAATTGCTGTCAATAATCAATGCACCTCTCCAAATACTGTAAATTTTATTAATGCTACAACTGGAAGTTTTAGCAGTTTATTGTGGACTTTTAGCGATGGAACTATTTCTACAGACATTAACCCTGTTAAAATTTTTGCAAAAGAAGGGACATATTCAGCAAAATTACTTATTCTCTCTAGTGGTGGTTGCAGAGATAGTATTACAAAATCTTTCACTATTTTACCAAAAACGGTAGCATCTTTTACTTTAAACACATTCTCGCAATGCATAAATAACAACAGTTTTTCTTTTACGAGTACATCAACATCAGGACTAAACAGTTTAATATACAAATGGGATTTAGGCGATGGAAGTACGGCCTCCACTTCTACCGTTACTAAATCCTACTTATTGCCAGGGACATACAATGTTAAGCTATTAGTTGTAAATACATCAACAGGGTGTAGAGATAGTGTTAATGCAGATGTTATTGTCAATCCACAGCCGACAGCAACACTAAGTGGAGTAGGTACAATATGCCAGGGTAATACTTTTGTAATAAACACAACATTTACTGGTACACCACCTTTTAGTTTTACTTACACTGATGGAACAAAAAATTATTTTGTATCAGGAGTGAATACTTATTTGTATGGATTAAGTGTATCACCAACTGTTTCCTCAACTTATTACATCGTTTCAATGAATGATGCTGTTTGTAGTGCATCAACAGCCCAATTAACATCTACTAAGAGTGTAGTAAATGTAGACACTGCAAAATTTGTAAAACAACCGCAGAATATAACTTCCTGTATTGGAAATACTGTTCTGTTTACAACAAAAGTAGCTGCCATAACTAATTTTACATATCAATGGCAAAAAAATGGAATTGACATAGTTGGAGCAAACTCTGACTCTTTGAAATTATCTAATATTTCAATTCAGGATTCTGGTACTTACAGATTAGTTGTTATACTGCCTTGTGGAAGTATCTACAGCAATAATGCTACGCTTAAAGTTAATGCAATCGCTAGTGCACCTATATATACACCAACTATTAAGTACTGTCAGTTAGATACAGCTAAGCAATTACAAGCTATTGGTAATAATCTCACTTGGTATACTGTTTCGTCAGGAGGTCTAGGGTCTGCAGTGGCACCTGTTCCAACAACTTATTTTGCTGGTACCCAACAATACTGGGTATCGAACAACGATTATACAAACTGTGAAAGTTCAAGGTATCCAGTTACTGTAACAATTTTGCCTAAACCTACTGTAAATTTAGTGGCATTGGGAAGTACAGATATTTTGCCTACACAAACAGTTACATTAAAAGCATCTGCATCTTCAAATGCACTTGGAATAAGATGGTACTACAATGATGCTGCTATTGGAACATTAATTGGAAATCAAGCAATTGTTGGATTTAATGCTTTAGGTAAATATCAGGCAGAAAGTGTTACAGCTGATGGATGTACTGCTCTATCTCAAGTTCTTGTTGTACGTGGTCCTCAGGGATTGGCTCCAACAACTCAGGGCAGTAATTTACATATATATCCAAACCCAGCGACCTCTATTGTAAATATGTATTTTGATAATCCAATCAATGAAGATGCACAAGTAAGACTGGTAAATATGGCTGGGCAAATTTTGGATGCTAAGTTTATCAAGTTTACAAACCATTATCAACCCGTACAATTTAATGTTTCAAGTTTGCGAGCAGATACTTATGCAATAGAAGTTATTAACAGTCGTGGAATTTCAATTGGAAGAAACCTATTTGTAAAAGCAAGATAAACTTAAATTATATAGGCAGTTCAGACTTTGGACTGCCTTTTTCATTGAAAGGCATCGATAACGTTTGCACAAAAAACGTTTTTTTTCCCTGCCATCTAAAAAACATTAAACTAAATTGCACCCTTATAAATAAATGCTTCTTTATGAAAAAAAATTTACGAAAATTATCGCTTTTAGCGTTTGTCTTATTAAGCCTGAACTCAATGGCACAAAACCAAGTTTATTGGAAAGAAGGTTTTGAACCTGGTCAAACTTCTCCTGATGTTTCTTGTGACTTAACTACAACTGCCCCAACTGTTACCGGTGGTGTTTATTTTAATGGAAATGCTGGTAGTTGGTATGGATTTAACGTTTACAGAACAACAGGTACCGGATGTCCAGCAGGTAATAATCACGTAAGGTATAAAAATATTTCTGGTGTAACAGACTCTGGATATTTGGTTACTCCAATTGTTAGTGCAGGTATTCAGGAATTTCATATGTATAGAGCTAGAGCATCAAGATCATTTACTATTTGGGTTACTAATGATACTTCAGCTTTAACAAGCAATTGGACGCCTGTTGCACTAATGAAGTCTTCTGCAGCGACTGTTACTTGTGTAGACACAACCGTGATCATAGGTTCAGCTTCTGCGAAACGTTTAAAAATAGTTGGCAGACCTGGAACTGACTCAGATATTGATAGCGTTGTTTTAACAAGTTTTTCTGCAATTTTGCCAGTTAAATTTGGTGGCATTTCTGCAGCAGAAGCAAATGGGCTGGTTAAATTGAATTGGAATATTGAAACAGAAACTAACACTAATAGTTACATCATAGAGCGTTCTGCAAATGGTGATAATTTTAGTCAGGTAGGAACACTTAAAGCCAATCATTCATCTAATTATATTTGGATGGATAATGCTGCTAATAACGGTATGAATTACTACAGAGTTAAGGCTATTGATAATAATGGTACTTTTCAATACAGTACAACTGTTAGAATTAATGTAGGAAAAGTTAAAGGTGGATTAAATGTTTATCCAAACCCAATTAAAGGTGGTCAGCTTAATGTTGAACTTAATGGAGTTTCAAAAGGAATTTATGTTGTAAATTTATTTAATATGAATGGTTCTTTGGCTCACACAACTATATTGGCAAGTGAAGGAACTTCATTGTCAAAAACTGTTACATTACCTAGTAATCTTAGAACAGGAAATTACACTTTGGAAATTGTAAATGGTAGCTTTAAAGCCACTAAAATAATTTATGTTCAGTAATATCTTATTGTTATAATTTAAATTAATGGGAGCTATAATAAGCTCCCATTTTCATTACAACTATGGTTCAAAAAAAAATAAAGACTTTGTTTTTTTTGCTTATATCTATAACAGCTTTCTCTCAAAAAAAAATTGTAGTTTCTCAAGATCCATTGTCTAAGTTTAAAACTATTCAATCTGCAATAGACGAAGTTTCTTTTGGAAATAAAGAGATAATTACCATATATGTTAAAAAGGGGATTTATAGAGAAAGGGTAGTAGTAGATACACGTAAAAATAATATATCACTAATTGGCGAAAACAAAGAAAGTACCATTATTACTTTTAATAATCATTCAGGAGTTAAACTAGAAAATGGAGATACTTTGAATACCTGGACTTGTGCCAGTTTTTTTATTTATGCAGATAATTTTCATGCAGAGAATTTAACTTTTGAAAATAATGCTGGATTTACTGCAGGTCAGGCTGTTGCAGTTAGAATTGAAGGTGATCGAGCATCATTTAAGAACTGTAATATTAGAGGGTTTCAAGACGTTCTTTTTCTTAGTGGTAACGGTGTTAAACAATATTTTAAGAAATGTTATATTGAAGGAACTACAGACTTTATTTTTGGTGCATCAACAGCAGTGTTCGATAGTTGTCACATTCATAGCAAAAAAAATTCTCATATTACTGCTGCATCTACAAATAGTATTGTTCCTTTTGGGTTTGTGTTTAGGAATTGTACATTAACTGCCGATTCAAATATTAATAAAGTATCCTTGGGAAGGCCTTGGACACCAACAGCAAGTGTGACTTACTTAAGTTGTTGGATGGATAAACATATTATTCCTGAAGGTTGGAATAATTGGAAGAATCCTGCCAACGAAGCAACAGCAAGGTATGCAGAATTTAACAGCATTGGTCCTGGAGCAAATAAAGAAATGCGTGTCAAATGGAGTAAACAATTATCTAATGAGGAAGCAGAAAAATTTAACTTAAAAAATATTTTAGGTGAATGGGGAACAATAATTGGTAGATAATAAAATTTGAAGTTTAGTTTTTACTTGAATATGATAACAATTGCTCAAAATAAATGAGAATGTTTAATTTTATACAATTACGGTAAGCAGCTATGTAACTTTTTGCAAGATATAACGCCAGTATTTTCTATAAATAAAATAATTCTATATGAAAAAAATACAATTAGTTCTAACAGTAATTTTATTAGCTTCCTTTATTCAGCCGGTAAAGAAAAAAACAAAAGTATATTTAATAGGCGATAGCACCATGAGCATAAAAGAAATAAAAGCCTATCCCGAAACAGGTTGGGGAATGCCATTTGCTAATTTTTTTGATTCAACTATTGAAGTTGATAACCGTGCCAAAAATGGCAGAAGTACTCGAACTTTTATTAGTGAAAATAGATGGCAGCCTGTAGCAGATGAGTTAAAAGAAGGGGATTATGTTTTTATTCAATTTGGGCATAATGATGAATCAAAAGAAAAAGTTGATAGGTATGTAACACCTGAACAATTTAAAATTAACATAGAGAGATTTGTTAAAGAAACCAGAGAGAAAAAAGCTATTCCTGTTTTAATTACAGCAGTTGCTCGAAGGAAGTTTGATAATACCCAACATATTGTTGATGGGCATGGTGTTTACACACAAATTGTAAGAGATTTATCAATAGAATTGGATGTTCCAATGATTGATTTGCAAAAGTCCAGCACAATTCTTTTTGAAAAGTGGGGCACAGAAAGCTCTAAATTATTATTTAATCATTTAGAAAAAGGGGAACATCCAAACTATCCTGAAGGTAAAGTAGATGACACACATTTTAATGAACTTGGTGCTCGAAAAATAGCACAACTTGTATTGGAGGATATGAAGAAACTAAATTTAGATTTGTGTTACCATATTGTAAAACCTCAACCCAAAAAAGGCTAATAAATACACATAAAAAAAGCAGCTTTTTTAAGCTGCTTTTTTTATGTGTAAGTTACTTTCGTTTTATTTATTGGCAAATAAATGTACACCAATTTGTACATCGTTAGATACCATTCCAACTCCATATACCATACCAAACTTAGTTCTGTCCAAAGTAAAAAATGCTTCTGCAAATAATTTGGCATCGCTAACTTCTCTAATTTTTGCATCAAATTTTACTTCTCCTTTTACACCTTTCAAAGTTAAACTTCCGGTTATCTGTGCGTTATTCGCATCTAAATAATTAACACTTGTAATTTCATAAGTTGCTTCAGAAGCTTTAGCAACATCAAAAAAATCTGGAGCTTTCAAGTGCCCTTCCAGTTTTTCCCCAGCAGCATCAGTTACTTTAACTCCTGCTAAATCAATTGTGAATTTTCCACCTACAATTTTACCATCTGCAACATTAACTTTCCCATCTTTTAATGGAAAATAGCCTGGGTGATACCCACCTTTTTTACTACCGCTAAAATCCACTTTAGACTCTTTGGCATTTACAGAGTAGCTAACTGGCTCGCCATTTTGTTTTATTGGTGTAAACGCTACAACGCTTGCTATTACAACCAAACTAGCACAAATTACAAATACTTTTTTCATATTTTTTATTAGTTTAAAATTTGAATTGTAAAAATAGGGAAATAGATGTTTGTACATCTATTTTTTTTTTAAATTTTTTTTTTATTTAAATCTCGAAACTATTTTTTGCAAAAAAATATAAACTCAAACTCAAAACCTATATTCGCAGATATGTCAAAAGAGGTTGTTTTAAGTGGAATTCGTCCAACTGGTTTTTTACATTTGGGCAATTATTTTGGTGCAATGCGAAATTATGTTCGTATGCAGGAAGATTACAATTGTTATTTTTTTGTTGCTAATTGGCATTCATTAACTACTCATCCTGATACAAAGGAATTGAAGACTGCTGTAAGAAGAGTAGTGGCAGAAAATATTGCTTGTGGTGTTGATACAGAAAAAGCTGTATTCTATGTTCAGAGTGATGTACCTGAAATTGCTGAGTTATACTTGTATTTGAATATGCTTGTTTACAAAGGTGAGTTAGAAAAAACAACAACATTTAAAGATAAGGCTAAAACACAACCAGATAATGTAAACGCTGGATTGCTTACCTATCCAGTATTACAAGCTGCTGATATATTAATTCATAGGGCTGTAAAAGTGCCTGTAGGAAAAGATCAGGAGCAAAATATGGAAATGGCTAGAAATTTTGCACAAAGGTTTAACCACAGATATGGAGATGTTTTTCCTGAACCTTATGGCTTTAATTATGGTGAGCAACTCGTTAAAATAATGAGTTTGGATGGTAATGGTAAAATGAGTAAAAGCGAAAATCAACTTGCTACATTATACCTTGCTGATGATGACGACTTGATAAGAAAAAAAATAATGAAAGCGAAGACTGATCAAGGTCCTAGCGAACCTAATTCAAAAAAACCAGATTATATTGAGAATTTGTTTACCTTAATGAATTTAGTAAGCTCAACTGACACTGTTCAAAAATTCAATGATGATTTTAACAATAGTTCAACAGGAAATTGTATCATTCGGTATGGAGATTTTAAAAAACAATTGGCTGAGGATATGGTTAAATTTATTAAACCAATAAGAGAAAAAGCAGCAGATTTGCAACAAAACAATGATGTGTTAGACACGATAATCAGGATAGGTGCAGATAAGGCAAGAGATAGTGCTAGCAAGACTTTAGCATTGGTTAGAAAAGCAGTCTTAGGTTAGTGTAAAAAATTGATAAATTTAAAATAATTTCTTTAGAATAAAATTCTTACTAGGTCTTAGTAAATCGTATTATAAAAAATGGCAAAAACAAAAAAACCAAAACACATTGCAATAGCTGGAAACATTGGTGCAGGAAAAACCACACTGACTGAAATGTTAAGTAAGCACTACAAATGGATTCCACAATTTGAAGATGTAGATCATAACCCATATTTAATGGATTTTTATGAAGATATGCCAAGATGGAGTTTTAATTTACAAATTTATTTTTTAAATAGTAGATTAAACCAATTATTAGATATTCAGCGTGGTACTGAAACCATTATCCAAGATAGGACCATTTATGAAGATGCAAATATTTTTGCACCTAACTTGCACGATATGGGCTTAATGGCAAAACGAGATTTTGAAAATTATTATAAATTTTTTCAAACTCTTAAAACTATGGTGCAGCCTCCGGATTTGCTTATTTATTTAAAAGCCTCCGTGCCAACATTAGTTTCTCAAATTCAAAAAAGAGGAAGAGATTACGAAGAAAATATAAGGCTGGATTATTTAAAAAAACTAAACGAATATTATAATAAATGGATTGATAGTTATGACGAGGGTTCTTTGTTAATTATCGATGTTGATAAAAATAAATTTGGCGAAAATGAAGAGCATTTAGGAGAGATTATTAGTAGGGTTGATAGTCAACTTTATGGATTATTTTAGAAAATCTTTTTACATTGGCATAAGGATTAATGTCTTTTTTATTCAATAAAAATTCTACAAGCTCATTCGCAAAATAAGGTGCTAAAGAACAACCTTTGGTTCCCATACCATTTAATATTCCAATTTGAGAATGTATAGGATGCAAGCCTACAAAGGGTCTTCGCTCAATATTTGCAGGTCTTATGCTTGCCCAATGTTCTAGTGCTTTATATGGTAACTTTAGCCATTGATTAAGTTGTGCAGTAGTTTTTGCCTTAAAAGTTTCTGTTGGATTACTACTTTCAAATTTCCATTCATAAGTACTTCCAATCCAGAATAAATCATTTTTCCAGGGAACAATACTCAGGTTGGTTTTGTAAATGTTTTTTCTTGGCAATCCATTAATTTCAGCTATTAATACTTCACCTTTATTTGGAGCATAAGGTAATGCTTTAAAATATGGGTTTTTAGTTCCATTAATACCATCGCAAAAAATAATTTTTGAGGCTGAAATGTCTTTGTACACAACTTTATCTGTTGCTAATTTTAGATTGCTTATCTCAAATTTTTCTTCAAGTAAATTTTGCCTGGATATTAAGTCCTCTCTATACTTGGTTAGAAAAATGTTTATGTCAATTAACCAGCAAGGTTGTATTTCACCAGCACCAAAATTGAAGTTGAAATATTGCTTAAAATCTTGTTCGTTTTTTGCTTCTTTCAAATTTTCAATTTCTGTTGATAGACGTTCATTAAAAGCCGCTTTCATTTGTTCTGTAGTATGAAAATCTATAATGTTTGTTTGTGAAATAATACTACAGTCAAAGTCAATTTCAAAGCCTTTGTAGGCATTTACTGTAAATGGCATTATATCTTCAATCATCCAAGTTCTTACTAGTCTTCTGCCTGTAATAGGATTGATAACACCACTAGCTACTTTGCTTGCTGTATAAGGGTTTGATTCATCTATAACAATATGACTTATGCTTTTTTTTGTTAAGTAATAACTTAAAAAGCTGCCGCAAATTCCTTGACCAACAATAATATACTCTACTTGCATTTTCTTTAATTAATAATTAACTTCACCCACTAAAAATACACTTCCGCATACTAGTATTAAATCCGAAATTCCGGCTTCTTTTTTTGCAGCTTCTAAAGCTAAATTTACATCAGAGAATACATTTCCACGCAGGCTGTAATCTAGTGCTAATTTTTGTAAACTTGTTGCAGGCAATGCTCTTTCTATTTGTGCATTTGTGAAATAGTATATGGCATTTTTGGGTAATAATTTCAATACAGCATCAACATCTTTATCTTTTACCATTCCCATTATAAAATGCAATTGGTTATGATTTGTGAATTGTAGTTGATTTAGTACTTGCCGCATTCCGTCAATATTATGTGCAACATCTAAAATAACTGTAGGATTAGTTTGAATGCATTGCCAACGACCTAAAAAACCAGTTATTTTTTTAGTGTTTATGAGTGCAGTTTTAATGATATCATAATTAAACTTAAAACCGTGTTGTAATAGTATGGTACAAGTTTGTAACACCGTTAACAGATTTTTAGACTGATACATTCCATTCAAGTCTAAATGATAGTTAAGTTCGGTATTTTCAGATTTATTTTCTACTTTAACTTCAAGCTTGTTTGCATAATATTGTTGTTGCAGCACTAGAAAATTTTCTTGTGCAAAATAAATTGCAGCATTTTCAAGTGCTGCTTTATTCAGAAATACGGGTCTTGTTTCTGCTAAATATTCACCAATAATTACAGGAATATTTTTTTTGATAATCCCAGCTTTTTCATAAGCAATTTTTTCTAAAGTATTACCCAATAAAGCCATGTGATCGTAACCAATATTTGTTATTACAGAAACAATTGGAGTGATAATATTAGTGCTGTCTAACCTGCCTCCTAAGCCAGTTTCAATAATTGCAATATCAACTTCTTGTTGGGCGAAATATTCAAAAGCCATTGCCACAGTAAGCTCAAAAAAAGACGGATTAATTTCTTTGATTATTGGATTAATTTTTTCAACAAAATCTATCACAAATTGTTCCTCACAAAAACGACCATTTACTTTAATTCTTTCTCTAAAATCTTTCAAATGTGGCGATGTGTATAAGCCAGTTTTATAACCAGCTTGTTGCATTATGGCTGCTAGGATATGGCTTGTACTTCCTTTGCCATTAGTACCAGCAATATGTATAGACTTGAATTTTTTTTGTGGATTATCTAAAGCATTACACAATAAAATAGTATTGGTTAAATCTGCTTTATAAGCTGCACT
The DNA here is from genome assembly GCA_964615145.1 of uncultured Chitinophagaceae bacterium. Lineage (GTDB taxonomy): Bacteria > Bacteroidota > Bacteroidia > Chitinophagales > Chitinophagaceae > CAIVPM01. The sequence goes on along the minus strand of CAZTOP010000004.1, from coordinate 34,673 downwards.
ACCAACTTTACTAAACATTGGTAAGCGTGTAAACAAATAATCAATTGTTTGTTGATATGTCATTAGTTAGTAACCTTGAAATCAAAAACAATAGTTCCAGTTTGGGTTTCTGAACCACCAGTAAATTTTACTTTATAAGCTTTGTCAATAGCAATCGTTTTGTATTTTGGGTCTGCTATTGTTGTACCTCTTAAATTTACAGCAGCTGCTATTACTTTGCCAGATGCATCAACAGTTACGTCAACAGCAACTTTAGCATTTCTATTGAATTCATCTTCAAACTTTGGAATAAATGCTACCTTTCTGCCGGATAACCCACTCCTAATATTGATACCACCATTACCACCACCTGGACCATAAGTATCACTATTGGGGTTGCCACCTGGAACGCCCTGATTTCCATTTCCACCAGCTATTCCCTGATTTTTTACTCCATTATAAGTATCGCTATTGTTACCTCCAGTGTTGTTTTTTGTACCCCCACCAAAAACAGCTTTGGGTGTTGGAACTTTAGGCGTTGGGTTAACAATTGGTTTTATTGGAGCTTTTACTGGGGCTGATACTGGCTTTGTGGGAGCAGGAATAGTATTTTTAATTGTTGAATTAATAGCTTCATCACCTTTATCATCTATGTTGCTTTCTTGCGTGTTATTTTGTTGGGAAGGTGCTGGATTGTTATTTTGTGATTCTGCTGGATTTCCTGGTGCTTGTGGTTCTATATTACCCAAACCAGTTTCACTATTACCTAAATTTACTTCTATGCCCTCATCTACTAGGGGTGGTGGTATGGTAGGTAAAGCAAAAGTTATTAGAAAAAAAATAAAAAAGAGAATAACGCAAATGATAATAGTAATTATAAATGCTTTTATATTTTTTTCTCGCTCAAAATTTCTGTCAATAAGAATACTATTCATTAAAATGTTATTGTTTAATAAACGATGCTTTATGCCACAATATTACATAAGTAAATTATAAATTGAAGTTAAAATAACAAGATGTTCATTATTATTTCGTTCAAAAAATGTGGTAACAGAGTGCATTTATAAAAAGTATTCATTCATAATGCCAATTCCTTAATATTGTATTCTTCTTAATTTATCTATATGAAAGATACACATCTCCATCATCACGAGGAACATTTAAAAAGTAGTGATTTACTAACTGATATTGTTATTGGCATGAGCGATGGATTAACTGTTCCATTTGCATTGGCAGCAGGGTTAAGTGGAGCTGTTGCACCCAATGCCACACACATTATTGTGATTGCAGGAGTTGCTGAAATTGCAGCTGGTTCAATCGCTATGGGTTTGGGTGGATACTTAGCAGGAAAAACAGAGCAAGATCATTATCGTAGTGAATTAAAAAGAGAATATGATGAAGTAGAGTTTAAAAGGGATATTGAAATTGCTGAAGTAAAACATGTATTTGCTGAATGGGGGCTGAGTGAAGAAATTCAAAATAAAGCAACTCAAGAAATAATAAAGGATAAAGATAAATGGGTGCAATTTATGATGAAACATGAACTACATTTAGATGAACCTGATCCTAAACGTGCAACACAAAGTGCATTTAATATTGGTGTTAGTTATATTATTGGGGGATTTGTTCCTTTATCACCATATTTTTTTATTAATAACTCTATTGATGCTTTAAAAGTATCAGCAATTGTAACGCTGATTTGTTTGTTTATTTTTGGTTATTTTAAAAGCAAAATAACTGGTGTAAATCCTCTAAAAGGTGGTATCAGAGTGATGCTTATTGGTGCAGCCGCAGCAGCTGCGGCGTTTGGAATTGCTAAAGTAATAGAAGGGTAGTCTTTACCCTTCTATTAAAGTATTAAATCTATAAATTAAATAATCCTTTGTTCAATAGCTGTAATGTTTCTTTTTTATAATCTGATGGAATTAATAGTGAAATATTATGAGTACTGCCTCCATAATTTACCATTGTTACAGGTATAGTTTTGATAGAGTTGAATAATGTTTGCAATACATGTTCTGTCTTGGCAATTTCATTACCAACTATTGAAATAATGGTTTGATTTTTCTCGATTTCAATACTTCCAAATTGTTCTAATTCTGCAACAATTTCATTCAAATGAATATCTGTGTCAATGGTAACTCCTACAGCAACTTCACTTGTTGTAACCATATCAATAGAGGTTTTATATTTCTCAAAAATTTCAAAGGTTTTTCTCAAAAAGCCATAGGCAAGCAGCATTCTGCTACTTTTTATTTTAATGGCAATAATATTGTCTTTAGCTGCAATGGCTTTGACACCAACGCTTCCAGCTTCTTGCTTAATTACTGTTCCAACAGCAGATGGCTGCATTGTATTCAATAATTTTACTGGAACTTGCTTTTGTTGTGCTGGCCAAATACAAGTTGGGTGTAAAATTTTTGCTCCAAAATAGGCTAGCTCAGCGGCTTCATCAAAACTCAATTGTTCTATGGGTAAAGTTTTGTCAACAACCCTTGGGTCGTTATTGTGCATACCATCAATATCTGTCCATATTTCACAAACACTTGCTTCAATGGCAGCAGCAATTAGTGATGCTGTGTAATCACTTCCACCACGTTTTAAATTATCTACTTCCTCTCTTGCATTTCTGCATATATAACCCTGGGTTATAAATAAAGTCTCGTTTTTTTTATCTTTAAGCAAAACATTTAGTCGGCGTACAATTCTCTCTAATCTTGGTTCTTCATTTTCATCAATACACATAAATTCCAATGCAGGCAAAAATGTGTGCTGAATATTTTTTTCTTTCAAATAAACGCAAAAAAGCTTGGTGCTTAATAATTCACCTTGTGCCAAAATATCTTTATTTAAAGCATCGCTATAAGATATTTTTAGGATGATATTTAAAAAATCAAAATGCTCGGCAATAATTTCTGCTGCTTCTTTTTTTGCAGCGTCAGTAACAACAAGTGTTTCTATGAAAGATTTATAATATGCTTCTAGTGCATCAATTTTTTTCTTAGCCGGTGTTTTATAACCCAACGAAAGTTGATAGCTAATTTCTGACAGAGAATTTGTAGTGCCGCTTAAAGCACTTAACACAACAATCTTAGGTTCGGTTTCACTGGTAATTAATGTAGCTACCTGATGCATACGTTCTGGCTTTCCAACACTGGTGCCACCAAATTTCATCACTTTCATATTCTTGCTTATTTATTCTGATTGCAGCAAATGTATTTGTTGAAAGTTAAAAGCAAAAAGAAAACCTAAATAAGTCATTAGTCTAGGTTAATGTTATTTCTTAAAACAACTTGGGCTGTGAACATAACACAACTATTCAACTTTTGTTCGGGCTTTTCGTTACAAGTCCTCGCTACACTTCGTTTCGCTGTGGGCTTTTCACTGCAATCCCGCAGCCTTTCAGCAATGTATCATTATTCAGCATAAAATCACACCCACTACTAATAGTTGATACGTCCTATTTTTCTACGTTGATTTCAGCTAAAAAAAGGGTTGTTTAACGTGAGGTATTTCAGCGTTTTTTGTAGTAAACAACCTAAAATTCAACCCTTTTTTTATAACTTGATTGTTGAATGATAATTATGCTCTAGTTTCACAAAACCTTTTTAAGTAGCTAATTACAAACAAATTAAACTTGTGAAAAACCTTTTTCAGATAATACTGATAACTCAAGATATGATGAAAGTTATGTAGAGATATAACATTAATACAAGTAACCAAACCTCAAAACATTTAATGAAGAATACAACTTAAATAACAACATAAAGGAATTATGTCTTTCGTACTCCTATTAAGTAAAAGACAAAAAATTAATTATTAACCTCAATTTTTAAAAATGAAGTCATTAACAAAATTATTAATAGCCTTATTAGCAATTAGCTTGTGCTTAAATGGATGCAAAAAAAGTGATACGATAGTAAACCCCAATCAAACAACAAACAAGCAAATGATTGAACAGTTTACAAAAGTTCCAAAAGGTTTAAACCCAGAACTCCAAAAAATAGCCAATAAACTAAAAGAAAAAGATTCACAAACTCCTTTTATTGTAAAAGTGGGCAGCAGGGCAGGTGTACCACTTTGGAGCAAAGCACAGTTTAAATTAAAACACACTAACAATGCCGCAGCTCGTGAAATGCTAGAAGGTGAACAAACTGTATTAATTCCGTTATCTGTAGCAAGTAGTAGTGAAGTCGATGGATTTATAGCTGCAATAATAGATGCGAATGGAGATGTAAAAAGTGTAAGTGAATATGACAAGTTTAACTATTATTCATAGGGCTTTAATAAACCAGACACAGAAAAAGATGCTGAGGATGTTGCTATGCAAATTCTAATTTTACAAAAGGAAGTTTTTGGTAATGCTAAATTTATAGTTTTAGATAATAAATTGTTCAATGCACAAGATGGCAGTTCTACAATAAAGAAAATTTTTGAAATATCTTTGTCCGAAACACAGCCAACATCACAAACAAATTCCCGCGTAATATTGGTGAAATACAATCATTGTATACATCATGATGCGAATATCATTGGGCCCAATGGACATGCCGGCGGTGATTGTGACGAGTGTGATTGGTGTGGTTTATTTAATTATATTGTTCTTTTTTTTGATAGCCCCCAAGATTGGGGCGGTGGAGGCGGAATTGGTGGTGGTGATACAGGTGGTGGTGGGGGAGTATTTGGTGGTGCCGGTTGGTCGCCCTCTCCGCCAGCTCCAATGACAGTTAATAATATTTGGCAAAATATTGGACTTACTCCAACCCAAAAGAGCTTTACAAATGATTTTAATAACAAGCCTTTCTTAAACGAGATTGCTGGTTTTATGCAAGATGAAAGTTTTAGTAGTGAGGCTATTACTGCAGCAAAAGCTGTTTTAAATGCGTATATGAACAATAAAATAAATGGCCCTTACGATATAAACCACTTTAATGATTTGGTCTATGATATGCCAAGCACTTCAATTGCTGCTGGTGCTACTGCTTATTTTGACAAATTTAATAGTGAAAAAGCAATATATAACTCATACAACACAGGGTGGAGCGATGCAAAATCTTATTTTTATAGCACGTTTATGACAAACCGTTGGTTAAGCCATTTATGGCACCAATCGCCTTGGGAATTATTTAATAAAATTGAAATGTCGTATTTATTAAGCCACCCTAGTATAAAAGACGAGATTGACTATTTCATGACTAGTAAAATAGATAATTATGATTACTCACCCGAAAGTGTAATTGCCTCAAGAGCAACCACAAAAGCTCTGATTAGCAATAGCATAAACGGCTCTTATAACCAACAATTTTTTGATGACAATGTGAAGCTGTTTTTATCAAGCGAAGTTGAAAGCAAAACATCTGCAACAGCATATAATGCAGACTTTATTCATCAAAAAGATATACTAAGCTTTGCAAACCCATCTATGTCAGATGTTTTATTATTTGCTCAAGCATTTATGAATACAAATCAAATGTACTTTTATGATGCTACCGAAGCTATTCCAACAGCCCCTTACGATCCTTCATATTTTGATAATACAGTTTATGCCCCTTATGATTTTACTCAACCTCCTACTCCACCAATCCCTAATGTAATTCCTAAAACTCAATTTGTACCACATAGAAAGGTTTGGAGTCCGAGTAAAAATAAAATGGTAGACGTAAATTGTATGACTTTATGCAAAGAACAAATTGCAAAAGCTGGTTGCATTTTAACAAAAGGTTATGACCCTGGTGGCGAAACATTTAGAATAAGATGGAACCCAACATACAAACCAAGTAAAGATGACGAACAAAATAACCCTGGAGAGCAATACGATGAAACCGAAGCCAAAAAAGCTTTTACATACATAAAAGAGTCTTTAAAAAAAGGAATTCCTGTAATTGCAGGTGTCAATACAAGGGGCGGGGAAAAGCCAGATGATAATAAAGACAATGTGACAAATCACTTTATTGTAATAGTGGGCTATGGAATTGATAGTAAAGGGAGAGAATGTTTCCGCTTTTATGATAACGGTACTGCAAATAACTCAGAAGGAACTAAGGATGAATTAACACTAGTATTTATATCAGGCAAAGGGATAGTTGCTGGTTGGGGTACATCATCTAATCCAAACTACGATGAACATTATCAAATAACCCAAATTAGAAAATGTGCAAAAAAATAATATCTATGAAAAATAAATTGCTGATACTAATATTTTTTCCAATTGTACAGTTTTCTTTTGCCCAAACAAAGGACACTATTTTTTTACAAAAAAAACTTGTTGATGCAGCTAATAATATCTACAGTACCATTTATATAGATAGTGGTTTAATTGATTTTGATAAAAATCATACATACCTTCTTTTTGAATTTGATACCCTAGCCTACAACGAGAACTTTAAAGAAATAAAAGTAAAAAAACTAGTTAAGGTGCACAATCTTAAAGTTCCAAAAAAATGGATTCGATTACACGAATATAAAAATGAGTATTTTACTTATGTGCCTTGTGAACCAGGGGAAAACTATAGCATACAGCTTACAGACAGTTGCAAAGTTCTATATGGCATGGAAAATGCCATCGCTGCTGCCTACACTAAAATTATTAAAAATAATACACAAGAATTTGTTTTCAAAGTCAAAGACTATTTAGATGAAGATAGCGTAAGCATTAAAATTGTGGACTCAAAAAAAGGTATGGCAGTATTAACGAATTATCATATTGTAAAAGGTAAAGTTTATATTAGTAGACGTTTATTGGTGGATGCTGATAAAGCTTATAAATTTAGAAGTATTGTGCATAATTGTTACAATAAAGAAAATGAGTTTGATGGCTTTACAGTACCAGATTATGAGAAGTTGCTAAAAACGTCAACAAAATAAACCGCAACTTCACATTATTTCCGCTGTTGTTGGTGTTTTCCTCACCAACAACAGCAAATCTCTACTCCCATCTGCATAACTAGCTTTCCCGCCGTTGTTGGTGTTCTGGGTTTCACCAACAACTGTAGGTTAACTTGTTGGTGAGGATAACACCAACAAGGGCAAAATCCCATTTCCACCATATGGACCTGTTTTAACACAAACTGAATTTGTTCCATACTATAGGGGCATATCAAATTGCTATGATGTTGGTTTGGCTATGATAAGTAAAAAAGGCTATACAACCTCAAAATACGAAGCACCAAATCAAACATTTCAAACATATAAAGAAGGCAATTCACCGCCACTTAATGAAAGTGAAACCAAAAAGGCTATCAGTTATTTGTTAGATGCTCTTAGTAAAGGAATACCAGTTATGGTAGGTGTTCACGATGGCAGAACGGGGGGTAATAGAACAGATGGTACAACAGACCATTGGTTGGTAGTAACAGGCTCAGGAACAGATGCATATGGTTCGTTTTTTACTTTTGCACAAACCGATACTGAACATCCTTTGAAAGCATTCCAAAGCAGTTTCAAACTAAGATATATAGCTGGTAAAGGCTTAGTTACCGATTGCACATCAGCCGTAGGTTGTGTCCCTGGAAAAATAGTATCACAAGTTAGAAAAAGCAAGAAAAAATAAAATAGCATGAAAAAAATAATTATAGTAATAATCTGTATTTTTTGCAACATTATTTTAAAAGCTAATGTTCATAACTCTAAAATTACTACAAAAGACACAAGCATAAAATTAGCAGCAAAACAATTTTTAAACTGGTATTTTAATGTTTATTCGAACGTAAACGATACAACATTTAATTTCCATTTAGTATCTGGAGGTGATTATGATACAACGAACCCATATAGAATTGACTTTAAAGCATCTGCCAAGTACTTTAATAGGTTGCAAAAAACAGGTTTGTTTTCCCAAAAATTTCTCCAGTCTATGAATAATTATTTCATCAGACAGGATTCGAATTTTGTAAAACATAAACAATACTGTGGCGAACCTATGGGCTCTGATGGTGGGGTACTTCTTAGATATATGGATGATACTGGTATTAAGGAAAATATAAATAATTTCAAAATTGTTGAGCGTAAGCAAAAAGGCAAGGCTGTTTTTTTAAAATTACAATTTACTGAAATTGATTTTTTAACCTTTGAATTTACAAAGCATAATGGCAAATGGCTAATTGATAAAATTAACGGTGATTTTCCAAAAGAAATACAGCATAATTACAATTATAATAGCGGATGTAAATAATCTTTCTCTGGTGGCGTGTATTTTTTACACGCCACTTTTTTTTACAATCAACATAGCAAAATTACAAGAAGGAACTAAAGACGAATTGACATTGGTATATGTACAAGGTAAAGGATTGGTTGCTGGTTGGGGAGTGAAAAATGGCAACCCAAATTATGATGAAAATTATCAAGTAACTCAAATTAGAAAATGTGCTAAGAAAAAATAATTTTATGAAAAACAAACTACTGACAATAACATTTCTATTAGCTAATCAATTTTTGTTTGCCCAATCAAAAGATACTATTTTTTTACAAAAAAAGCTTGTTGATAGCATTCATAGTATTTACAGCACAATTTATATTGATAGTGGTTTAACAAATTTTGATAAAAATCTTACGTTCCTACTTTTTCAGTTCGATACACTTGCTTATAATGAAAATTTCAAAGAAATAAAAATAAAAAAGCCTATCAAGCTACATAATCTAAAAATTCCGAAAAAGTGGATAGCATTAAATGAATATAAAAACGAATATTTTACTTATGTACCTTGTGAGCCAGGCGAAAATTACAGTGTTTTACTTACTGATACTTGCATAATACAATACGGTTACGATGGTGCTATGGGTTCTGCTTATACTAAAATAATAAAAAATGAAGCTAAAGAATTTGCATTCGTTTGTAAGGATTACTTAGCTAAACAAGAAGATAGTACAATAATAAAAATTATTGATGTAAAAAAAGGATTGGCGGTTTATAGCAATTACTATAAAGTTGGTGGTAAGTTTAAACTTTCCCGAAGTTTATTAGTAGATGCCGATAAAGCATATAAGTTCAGAAGTATAGTACATAATTGTTATGAAAAAGAAAATGAGTTTGATGGCTTTGTAGAACCCGACTATGAAAAATTGCTTAAAAAAGCAAAGTAATTTATTACGTTTCGCAGTTGCTGGTATGGCAAAGTCTACCAACAATTTGTTTTGTGAAGCCTACAAAACAAACTCTATAATCATTTTCATCTGCCATTTGTTAATTTTTTGCAAAATGTTTAACAAGCAGTTTGTCAGATAGAAACGACCACTTATTTTTATATCCCAATCAAAATTTTTAACTAAAAAACACTATTATGTCAGTTACAAACAATCGTATTAACACAACAATTGATGCTGCTGTTTTAGCCACTATTAAAACTAAACTTAGTGAAATTAATGCAGCCCTACCATTTTTAATTAGTCTTACACCCGATGAACGCAAGAATTTGCCTAAGATTAATGAAGCCAACAAAATTTTTGTAGAAGATGCTATTACAGGTATGCAAAATAATGCTGCCATTATACCTAGCTATTTAAATCTTGCCAACGTAAAAAATGATTTAACCCTTTTTCAGCAATTAGATGATGTAATATCTGTGGTAAATCAAATACATCAAAAAATGTCCGATACTCAAATGCTTGCAGGCAGCGAAGCCTATGTTAGCAGTTTAACTGCCTATCGCTTGTTTGAAAGTGCATCTAATGCAGGGGTAGATGGTACAACTGCTGTGTATAATAGTTTGCGTCAACGATTTGCGAACCAAGGTAGTTCTGAATCTGCTGCAAAAAATAACGAACCTAAATAGATAGTTTCTGTTGTAATAAAAGTTAACAAAATGGAGTTTGGCAAATTTGCCAAACTCCATTTTGTTTTCAACAATAGACTTCTTCGGAAATTTCTTTTAATATATCCTTCGACAAGCTCAGGATGACAACTGTAGAGCTAAATAGTTATATGCAATGTTACGCTGAGCTTGTCGAAGCGTTAATTTTCGAAATGGTTTAATCTTACCACTTAAAACTTAAACTGGGTTATCTAAAACATAAACTAAGTGTTCTTTTTTGCTAGCGTAATTGTGATTACAGTGGGTTGGTTTATATTTTTTGGCAGTGAATCAAGTGTTTTTACTACCTAGCCCAGAAAAAACACAAGCCAACTTGCAATGGAAGTGGGTTGATTTATCTTTTTTGTTAGTTAGTGCATCTTTTTTGATACACAGCTAACAATTGAAGTGGCAGGGGGTACTTGGCAAGTGGGGGGGTGGCAATTTCCCAAATTGCTTTCACCATACATAAAATAACAAGTGTCATTAAATTGCTTTAATGACACTTGTTTACACAAAACTAAACTACTATTATAAATCGGCTGTTTTAAGTTTTTTAGGGAACTTAACATCTGCAGTTTGAGTAACACCATTTCTTGTAAACTTAATTTTGTAAGTTTCACCTTCTTTCAAATTTTTAGTTTTTTCTTTTAAATCATCTACAGTTTTAATAGCTTCTCCATTAATCTCACTAATAATATCATCTTTTTGTAACCCAGCTTTTGATGCAGGTGTGTTTTCATCAACTTCTAAAACCTTTACACCACTCCCTTCTTCTACATCCTGAATTTTAATGCCCATTTTAGGTTTATGATTTCTAAGCATCATTTTAAAATCTCCATTTGATTTTCCTTGCCCAAAAGGAAACATTTCCATTGGCATATTTTCTATGTTGTCAAACTTAAAAACTCTTTCTCTCTGCATTTCATTTTTGCCTAATATAGCTGTAGTGGTTTGTGTTTTGCCATCTCTTAAATATGTTACAGTTACTTTATCTTCAGGATTTAACTTACTAATTGCTTGAATTAAATCATCACTTGAGGCAATTTTATAATCATTAATTTTTGTAATGATATCATTTTTTTGTAACCCAGCTTTTTCAGCAGCACTTTCTTTAGATACTGTTGAAATTTTTGCACCTTTATCATCTTTAGTTGTAACAACGCCTAATAAAGCTTTGTTCATTGGCATATCTTCCATATCAAAATTACCTTCAAAATCTTCTAAAAATTCTGGTGCATTTGGTGGAGTTGGTGCATTAAATCTTCTTAGTTTTTTCATATAAGGTGCCACAAGGCCCAAATGGTCTGCACTGCCTTTTAAAACTTTAATATCTTCATCAGTCATTTTATCAACTGGTTTTCCATTAATGGTAATATTGTCTCCATCAACCATTACAGTAATTCTTTTGTTTTTAGATGTAGATTTTTCGTCAGATAATTTTTCAATAGGCTCGCCATTTACTATTACTTTATCGTTATCTACAATTACAGTAGTTTTTTCAGATTTTTGACCTTTACCCGATTTTTTAATAATTACTTTTTCTTCTTTTTTTACTTTAGGAGCATCTTCATTTTCCTGAGCAAACAATTTTGATGTTAGTGCTAATAAAATTAAACTGGAAACAATCATTTTCTTTTTCATAAATGTATTTTTTTTGATGTACTAATTTTTTCGTAGAACAAAAGTAGGGATTTTTTTATATTACGAAATGTTTCGGATTTGTTAAATTTTTTTACTGATTTGTAAAATGGGTTTTATAAAATTAATAAAATCATATTTAAATGCTATTTTTAGTAAAATTTTTTAACGTTAGGCAGCGAAACTTTATTAAAAAGCATCATTAAACAATCCAAAACATAATATCGATTGACTGAGCAGGAAATTATATTAGGTTGCATCAGACAAAATAGACAGTGTCAGCACTTACTGTTTCAGCAGTATGCTGGTAGGTTTATGACCTTATGTTTAAGATATGCCAACAATCAGGTAGAAGCTGAGGAGATGATGCAAGATGGTTTTATATCAATTTTTAAAAATATTCATCAATATAAAAGTGATGGACCTTTGGGTGCCTGGATGAGAAAAATTATGGTGAATGCAGCTTTAAGTATTTTAAGAAAAAAGAAATTTCAGTTTGTAGATATTGAACAATCGGATGCATATCAAAAATCTGCAGATACATACACTTATTCTAATTTGGGTGAAGAAGATTTAATGAAATTAATTAACGCTTTGCCAAGTGGTTATAAAGTAGTTTTTAACCTAAGTATTATTGAAGGATTTAGCCACGAAGAAATTGGAAAAATGTTAGACATTCAACCAGCAACAAGCAGAAGCCAGTTGGTAAAGGCAAGAAAAATGTTGCAACAACAAATTATTCACTTAGAAAAAATTGCTGTGTAATGACAAATAAATTATTTGACAGTTTTGTAAGCGATAAGCTAAGCAATTATGAAAGTCCTGTACCTGATGGGCTTTGGGAGAAAATTATTGCACAAGAAGATGAAAAACCCAAAATTATTTTTTGGTGGAATAATAAAATACTGTTACTAGTATTTGCATTGTTATTAAGTGCATCAACAATTGGTTATTTTAGTATAAAAAACGCATCAAAAAAATCAAATTCAACTAAAGTTTTACCTTTCGAATACTCATCAAATACAACTGTAAAAAATGATGTAAATACTACAAAAGCTGTTAACAGCGAATTAAACATCAACTCAACAAAAAGCATCACTAAAAATAGTTCTACAAAAAGTATTGAGTATGATAATACAATTATAAAAAATGAGGCAGATAAAAATGCAGTTTTAAAGTATAGTAATGCTGCTATCGAAAGAAAATTTACTAATGACAATAAAAGAAAAAGTATAACAAACTTTTATTTGCCACCAAATAAAATTAAAAGCATAATTGATAAGAAGGAGATAGTAGCCACCAATTTTTTAAAATTAGGGAAACATAAAATAATTGAAAAAGATTTAATGGCAAATGATGTGGATTATACGGACACAAAAAAAATCAATGAAAAAAGTTTGAACACACTAGCATTAAGTGGTTTAAGGGGCAAATTAATGTTTGCAGATGCAAAAAATTTAGCATTAAAATACCAGTTTAAAGAACACAAAAGCCTTGATTTAAGGAGTCTTTTCAGTGGTACAGATGATTGTCCTACTACAAGAGGTAAAATTAGAAATGATATTTATTTTGAAGGATATATTTCTCCAGATATTGCCTATAAAACTGTTGCAAGTACAATGAATGGAAATGCAGATTATTTGCAAAAAAAAGACAGCAGCGAATCTATGCAATTAGGATATACTATAGGAGCCAGATTTAGTAAATCAATTACTAATAATTTATTGATAAAAGCGGGTCTGCAATATTCACAAATGAATGAAAAATTTACTTTAAGAACAGAGAACGACAGAAGGCAGACCATTGTAATAAACACCCACACCATTGTTAGGGCAGGGCTACCCGATACAACAATAAGCGACACTTCTGTATTTGTACAAATTGGGTATCGAGTAAGATCGAATATGAATTATTACCGAAATTTAGAAATTCCAATTTTATTATCCTACGAATTGGGGCAGCCTGAAGACAAATGGCGAATTGCAATCAATGGTGGTGCCATTTTGAATGTTACATCGTGGTACGATGGAAAAACTATTGATGCTGGTTATAATGTTATTAATATAGGGAGTAAGTCAAATAATGGTTTTTATAAGCATCAATTTGGGGTAAGTTTATATGGCGGTGTCAGTATCATTAGAAATATTAACCCTACACTCGATGTTTTTGCAGAACCATACTTTAGATTCGGGTTAAATAATGTACAATCGGCAGGTGGTTTTACGCAAAAATTTAATGTTATTGGCTTGCAGTTAGGAGCAAGGCTGAAAATAAATTCAAATAAACATTTGTAATAGTAAGCAGCGTTTTTCATTTTAATCGCATCATTAAAGTAGAATAGTTTTATGAAGAGAATTATACTAATATCATTAATCATTTTGAGCTTAGTTGCCTGCTCAAAAAATACGGATAAATTTACTCCATATTCAGAGAATGAATTGAATGATGTAAATTGGTCAAATACTGGAGTAGCTGAAGCAAAAGCAGCTCAAATAGTTGGCTTACTTTCTAAGGCAAATTTTACAGCAAACTTTAATGTTAATAATGGAGCAGAGTTAGATGTAAATAACAATATTCAACTAATAATGCCCGTAGGTTCATATTTGTTAAATGGTAATAATTACACAAATGGGAATATCAAAGTTTCGTTGAAACAAATATTATCGAAAGGTGATTTTATCAGAAACTTAATGTCAACGAACAGTAGCGATGCATTGCAAGAAGCAAAAGGTGCATTTTTACTGAAGTTGACAGATGATAACGGAAACAATTTATCTCTTAAACAAAATGCAGCTTTTAATTTAAGATTATTTGATTCTGTTCTATCTCAAAACTATCAATTTTATTATGGATTAGCCTCTTCGTACAGCGAGGGAAATGTTCATTGGAATGTTGCAGATAGTATTGCTACAGGAAGTTTGCAAACGAGTCAATTTTTTTATCAAGGAACATATAAAAATGCTTTAGAGGTTACAAGTAAAAATTTAAATTGGATAAATATTGCACAACCACTTTCCTTTACAAATTATACAAGTGCAAGTGTTGTAATGCCTCAAAATTTTACTAATAAAACAACTTTTGTATTTGCTGTATTTAATGATAAAAATGTAGTAATTACGTTTAGCCCTGACTATAATACAAAGACTTTTATTGCTAAAAAAATTCCTGTTGGGGCAAACATGAAATTGATATCAATATCACTGATAGATAATCAATTTTACTTAGGAAGTCAGGATATTAATATCACAAATTCAAACCAATATTCCTTAAAGCCTAGTTTAACTCCAATAACATTAAGTAATTTAAATATTTTTTTGGATGGGTTATAGTTTAGTTTTTCAATTAAAAGGTGAAAGGGGTTGTAAGCAATTACAATCCTTTTTTTATTTCTTGCTTTTTTTATTTTGAAATAAATAGTAGTACAGTAAAACAATAATGCCTATTCCAAAAGGAATTATTGCAAAATTTTTGTATTGAATGCCGTAAACAATTTTAGTATCGAAGTTGAAAAATTCAGAAATCATCCAAAAACTATTTGCGATAATCCATAAAGTAACAGCTAGGTTATGACACCACTCACTCATCAATTCTTTTGTTCTGTAGGTAATAATAAGCGATATAATGAGCGTAGGAAAAATCATTGTAATACCCAATGATTTTAATCCTAAACACCACGCTAAATCTTTAAAAAGCCAAAATACAATATGGAGGTTTTCCATTTTTCTGTACTTGGCTGGAATCGAATAATTTTCTTCTGATTGATGATTCATATTAATACTAATATCCAAACGATGTCGTAAGAGTTGCAGTAAAACCATACGCTGCAGGTACAAAACGACAAACTCCACCAACACAAAACAATCCTGCACGTTGCTTTCCATAAGCTAAACTAAATCTTGTTGCATTTTTAGTGAAGCTTGTTCCAAAATTGTAATAGTGAATTCCAGTAGTTCCATAATTATACAAATCACTAAAATAAAAAGTGTAAGGCGACGCAAAAGAAAACTCGCCAATTGCCGATGCCCAATTACCTTGATCTTCTTTTGTAGAAAGGTGTTCTAGCTTTAATCTTACAGATTTTTGATGACCATATTTATACAAAGTGCTTAATGCAATAACATTGCTCACAACATCTGGATGTGATGCAACTTGTATTACACTTGCATTGTAAAAAATATTTTGTAATCCAAGTGTCGTTTCTAATTTTTTGCTCCATTTTTTCTTTATTTCAATATTAGCATCACTGTAATATTTGTTATTTCCTATTGCTAATAAATCTGCATTGTCTTTTAAAGAGGAGTAATAAGAAAAGTTTGCAGATATTTTAGTACCATATTTGCCACCAATTTTTGTTCCTGGTTTAAATGAATAATACAAGTCTGTTTGAAACCCTGTTTCGCCCATTGTTTGTGTATTGTAAACATAAATATTACTAGTTAAATAGTCGTGTTGTTTTGTTAATGCTGGTACATAGTTTACTGGTAAATATGTTGCAAATTCTACTTCACGTTCACTTCTAAAATCCATGTTTGAAATAGACCTTGCCGTTAAGGTAAATCCAAAATTATTTTTAGTAAAACTTGTGTTTATAAGTAATGCTTTACCATTATTAAAGCTATTATTATTTAATACGTGTGGATCTTTAGATTTATTTACATACTCTGCATTCAATGAAAAATTTGAACCATTAATATCTAATCTTGCAGCATAAGAATTAACTGTTGATGGATAGTTGTCAATGGGTCCAGTATATTCTTGATATCTTCCAACATAACTGCCTCCAATTGAAATATTGGTGTTATGCGTTTTGTTTTTAGCACTCAATGCTTTTGTTAAATCAACATCAGCATCTAAGCCTCTTACCACAGAATTTGAGTATTCATATAATTTTCTGGTTCTGCCATAAATGACTTTTATTTTGGAAAAATTTGTTGGTTCTACATAAATATTTACTCCTTGCAATGCATTGTTAATTCCAATTTGTCTGTTTTCAAATGACCTAAAAATTAAACCGCTACCAAATTGTTCATAAAAGTCACCTACTTGAATTGTAAAATTTTTTTCGCTATACTTGAAGTATTTATTTACAATACCACTATTGTTTATTGGCAAGGCATAATATCCTAAAATTGATGGTAAATTACTTTCATATTGAATTCCAGCTGAAATTTTACCATATGTATAATCTAGTTTTAAAAAGTTGTTGGAGCCTATTTTGTCTTGTGGTGAAAAAGCTCCAATCTTGGGGTCGTTTTGATAATTTTGTGTTAAATTTTCAAAGCTGCCATTTAGATGACCTTTCAGAACATCGTTTAAATTTTGAGCATTAGACCAAACTGAAAAGAATGGGAGTAAAGAAACAAGTATGATTTTTTTCATGATTTTATTGTAAAATGATTGTTTAAAGGGTTTTTATTTTTTCAAATAAATTGTCTTCTTCACCTGCAATGTAACCTGTATGGCGATATACAATTTTGTGGTTTTTGATGATGAGTACGTGCGGAACATCAGTAACATTTAAATTTCGCTTTAGTTCACTATTGATGTCCTGATATACATCAAATTGCCAACCTTTACCTTTTACAAAAGATTTTACCCTTTGTGCGGTTCTAGAGTCATCAATTGCAATACCAATAAACTTAAAAGGCTTTACTGATTGTTTTTCTTTATACTCATCATTAATATTATCAAGTTCTGCAATGCAAGGGATGCACCAAGTAGCCCAAAAAGAAACAACAATCATTGTATCATTTGAATTGGAAATAATATCAGCAAAGTCAATTTCCTTTCCTGTCATTGCTTTTAACTTAGAGTTGCCAAAATTTTCTTGAGCATTCATGTTAGTAACAAAAAATAATAGACTTAAAAAAGCAAAAATCTTGTGTATCATTATAAATAATTTTCGGCGAATTACGTGTTTTTTGAAATAAATGGTTCATTTGATTTTCTGCCCTTATTTTTATTGCCTAAAATTAATTTAAATGAAAAAAATCTTTGGCTTTGGCTTTTTGTTTTTAATGGCAACATCTGTTATTACTTCTTGTAAAAAAAATGACACATCTGGAAGTGGCAGTGCAAACACCACAGACAGTCTTCATGTTGTGTTATCATCTTCAACAGTTGAGAACAATGGTTTCGATTATGTAAACATTTCCGTAAAAGATCAAAATGGTAATGATATTACATCTAGCTCCGAATTGTACGCAAATGGTAATTACACTGGAAGCAAGTTTGTTCCTTCTGGAACAGGTACGTATATTATTACTGCAAAAAAGGGCACAATTCCATCCGACTCTAAAACATTAAATGCTACAAGTCCTTCTGCATCTCCTTTCTCTCAAAAAATATTGGTTGAAGATTGTACTGGTGCTTGGTGTGGCTATTGCCCAAGATTAGCAAATAGTTTAGACAATTATAAATCAACTCATCCTAATGCAATTGTTTTAGCAATACATGGTGGTGGTGGAACAGATCCATTCAAATATCAATATTATACAAGTATCAATTCAGCATTCGCTGTTAGTGGTTATCCAACTGCGATTGTAAATCGAGCATTTAAATGGTCAGAGTCGACTTCTGATTTAACTGCTCAATTTAATAAATGGGCTCCATTGGGATTATCAATTGAAAGTTCAGACAATGGCACAGCTGTTACTGGTAAAGTAAAAGTAAAATTTAATGTTACCACAGATCAGTCTATGAAAATTGTAGTTGCATTGGTCGAAAATGGACTAGTGGCTAATCAAACTAATTATTACTCCCCAAGTGGTGGAGCTTCGCCATATTTATACGGAGGTGCAAATCCAATTTCGGGCTTTGTACACAACAATGTTTTAAGAAGAGCTGCTACTGATATTTTTGGAGATGCAATTCCAACTACATCACAAGTGAAAAATGGCGTTTATGAATTGCCATTTTCTATCCCTCTAGCAGGAAGTACTTCATCAGGTTCATATACAGCGGTTGCAGCTAATAGTGCAATAGTTGCATATGTTTTAGATGGCTCTGCTTCAAAAAAAGGAATTTACAATGTTCAATATGCCACAGTGGGCTCTGTAAAGAATTTTGATTAATCAAAAATTATTCAATAAAAAAGCCAGTTAAAACATTTGTTTTAACTGGCTTTTTTATTTTAAATTCAATAGGTGAATTATTAATTTCCTCTCATTTTTTCTATTTTTTGTTTACGTTGCTCTTCCAGGTAAGCCAACACTTTTTCAGTAATCTTAGCATCGCCTAAAGCAGCATTTAATCGTTCTTTATAAGCATCATTGATTTCTTTCATTTTTGCTATTCTTTCCTCACCCTGCATACCTCTCAATCCTCTTAATTTTGGCATATATTCTAACTGTATTGTTGCAACACTGTCGGCTTGTGCTTCAGTTAATTTTAAATCCTCTTTCAGTTTATTCTTTTGATTTTCTTTCATGTTGGAAGGGTTAAAACCTCTTCCTTCTTGTGCATTTACATTTGATATTGTGCAAAAAATTGCAATACTTGATAACAGCAGTAATTTTTTCATTTTTAATTTATTTTATTTATTAATTAAACAAATAGAGTTACGAAAGTAAGAAAGGTTTAATAATATGAATATATTTAGCATTTTTGATACTGCATTCTTACAATCAACACATACATTTGCCCACTTAATTTACATATATGAATAAAGGACCTATATCTCAATTTGTTGAACATCATTATCGCCATTTTAATGCAGCAGCTTTGGTAGATGCAGCTAAAGGTTATGAAACACACTTATTAGAAGGTGGCAAAATGATGGTAACCCTTGCAGGTGCAATGAGTACTGCAGAACTTGGAATTTCTTTTGCCGAAATGATTCGTCAGGGAAAAGTAGATATCATCAGTTGCACTGGTGCAAATTTGGAAGAAGATGTGATGAATTTAGTTGCACATTCACACTATAAAAGAGTTCCTAATTACAGGGATTTAACACCACAGGATGAGTGGGATTTATTGGAAAATCATTACAATCGAGTAACCGATACTTGTATTCCAGAAGAAGAAGCTTTTCGTCGATTACAACAACATTTAGTAAAACAATGGAAAGATGCTGCAGCAAAGGGCGAAAGATATTTCCCTCACGAATTTTTGTATAAAACTGTTTTAAGTGGCGAACTTGAGCAGTATTATGAGATTGATAAAAAAGATAGTTGGATTGTAGCTGCTGCCGAAAAAAATATTCCAATTGTTTGCCCAGGTTGGGAAGATAGTACAACTGGAAACATTTTTGCAAGCTACGTTATCAAAGGCGAATTAAAAGCTGATTTGGTGAAAAGTGGTATTGAATATATGGTTTGGTTAACAGAGTGGTACAGGGCAAACAGTGGTGGAAAAGGAGTTGGATTCTTTCAAATTGGTGGTGGTATTGCTGGAGATTTTCCTATTTGTGTAGTGCCCATGATGTATCAAGATTTAGAATGGCACGATGTTCCTTTTTGGAGCTATTTCTGTCAAATATCCGATTCGACAACAAGCTATGGCTCTTATTCTGGTGCTGTTCCAAACGAAAAAATTACCTGGGGTAAATTAGATATTAATACACCAAAATTTATTGTTGAAAGCGATGCAACCATAGTTGCTCCTTTAATATTTGCATGGGTTTTAGGATGGTAAATTAAAATTTTGTCTTTGGGTACAAGACTTTTAATCAATATTCTAAAAACCAAAGACTAACAACTAAAGACAAAAAAATGACTACAAAAGTTGAGCAATTATATTTAGAAGCAGAGGCGGATATTAGGAATAATAATTATCACGAAGCGTTTGAAAAATATGAAACCATATTGTACGAAGAGCCAGGATTTGCCCCAGCTCACAACAGTATGGGATGGATTTATAAAACTCAATTTGATAACTATGCAAAAGCAGAAAATCATTTTAAAGCTGCAATGCAAGCAGACGCTCAATACCCACATCCATATTTTCATTTGTCTACAATTTATTTTGATTTAGACAAATTCGATTTATTAAAGTCTCATCTGGAAAAATGTCTTCACGTAGCTACCGTTGAAAAAGCTTGGATTTATTACCGCTTTGGAATGATAGAAGAAACACTTACAAACTACCATGAAGCAATTGTTTGTTATAAAAAAGCTATTTTAAATTCATTTAATAACGAAAAAATTGCTGAATACAAAGCAGATATTGAACGCTGTAATAACAAAATTGAAATTAAAAATTAAGTGGATAAATCAGCAATAGTCATAGGTTCAGGATTTTCGGGTCTTTCAACAGCTTGCTTTTTAGCAAAAAAAGGATGGGCTGTAAAAGTGATTGAGAAAAATGCAACACCCGGTGGCAGGGCAAGACAATTAAAAGAAGAAGGTTTTGTATTTGATATGGGACCAAGCTGGTATTGGATGCCTGATGTTTTTGAAAGATTTTTTAATCAATTTGATAAAAAAGTCTCCGATTATTACTCTCTTAAAAGATTAGACCCAAGTTACAAAGTTATTTGGGAAGATGGTGAAACCAACATTCCTGCAAACTGGGAAGAACTGAGAAAATTATTCGACTCTCTTGAAGAAAATGGGGCTGATAAGCTTGAAAAATTTATTAAGGAAGCTGCATATAAATATAAAGTTGGTATTAACAAATTAGTGTTTAAACCAGGTCAATCCATATTAGAATTTTTAGATATGGATGTAATTAAAGGATTGTTAAGACTGGATATTTTTACTAACATGAAAAAACACGTTGCTAAGCATTTTTCCAATAAAAAACTGCAGCAACTAATGGAGTTTCCTGTGTTATTTTTAGGAGCATTAGCAGAAAATATTCCTGCATTATATAGTTTAATGAATTATGCCGATTTAGTTGGAGGCACATGGTACCCTCAAAATGGAATGTACAGCATTGTAGATGCAATGTACAATTTAGCATTAGAGCTAGGTGTCGAATTTTCTTTTAATGAAGAAGTAAAAAAAATACACGTTCAACAAAGTGTAGTTCAATCTCTCGAAACACAAAATTCAATTACTCAAAATTTAAAACTTGAGTTTGCCGATGTCATAATTTCTTCTGCCGATTATCACCATATTGAAATGAAGTTATTGGAAGAGGACTATCGTTCTTACAGTGAGGAATATTGGAATAAAAGAGTAATGGCTCCAAGTTGCTTGCTATACTATGTTGGTATAAAAAAGAAATTAAATAATATTCCCCATCATACTTTATTTTTTGATACATCGTTTGATATTCATGGAAAGGAAATTTATACAACAAAGGAATACCCTAGCAACCCTCTCTTTTATGTTTGTGTCCCCTCTGTTACAGATAAAACAGTTGCTCCAGATGGACATGAAAATTTATTTTTCTTAATACCTATTGCATCGGGTTTAAAGGGAGATACCGAAAAGCTTAGGAAAAAATACTTTGATTTAATAATTAAAAGGTTTGAAAATAGGATAGGAGAGCCGATATCTGATGATATAGTGTATTATAAATCCTATGCTACAACTAATTTTATTGAAGATTATCATTCTTATAAAGGCAATGCCTATGGACTAGCTAATACCTTATTACAAACAAGTTTATTAAAACCAAGTTGCAGAAGTAAAAAGGTAAACAACCTTTTTTATGCAGGACAATTAACTGTTCCAGGTCCGGGTGTTCCACCTAGTTTAATTAGTGGGGAAGTAGTAGCCACTTTAATTGATGATATTTACAGTTAAGTAAAATTTACATAAAAATATATACATTGTAATCGTTGATCTATTGTGTATAGAATCATATATGCTTATTTTGATTGATCACTCAACACAAATTAAAACAAGTTGAAATTTATTTTTTAGGATAAAAACCTAACACAAATGCAACAAAAAGTAATTTTAAAGCTTACACCAAATCAAGCGAGTGATGACACAAGTATCACAACAATATTAGCACAAACATTATCTGTTTCAAAAGACAATATCACTGGTTTTTACAAAATAAAGGAATCCATTGATGCAAGAAGTAAGCATCAAATTTGGTTCAACATTACATTTCTTGTTTTCATAAACGAGCCTTACTTAAACAGGCAATATGAAAAAATTATTTTTAAAAACGTTACTAATCATTCTAAATCGGTAATTGTTGTTGGTGCTGGTCCGGCAGGAATTTTTGCTGCTTTGAAACTATTAGAATCAGGGATAAAACCAGTTATAATAGAACGTGGAAAAAGCGTAAGAGAAAGAAGGCGAGATTTGGCAATTTTAAATAAGAAGGGCATAGTAAATCCAGAAAGTAATTATTGCTTTGGTGAGGGTGGTGCAGGAACTTATAGCGATGGAAAGCTTTATACAAGAAGCAGCAAACGTGGTAGTATTGACAGAATTTTAAATTTGTTTGTACAGTTTGGAGCCGATGAAAAAATACTATATCAAGCACATCCACATATCGGTACCAATAAATTACCTCATATTATAACTGCAATGCGTGAGTGTATAATTGCTCACGGTGGCGAAATCCATTTCAACAAAAAGTTAACTGATTTTATAATTGAAAATGGAAGTATTAAATCTGTTATAACGTCAGATGGGGATTGCTTTACAGCTTCATCTGTAATACTAGCAACAGGGCATAGTGCCAGAGATATTTTTGAGTTATTGCATAATAAAAATATCTTAATTGAGCCTAAACCATTTGCTTTGGGCGTTAGAATCGAGCACCCACAAAATATAATTGATAGCTGTCAATATCATTTAAAACCATCAATAAATAATCGACCAGATGATTTGCCTCCAGCTTCTTACAGTTTAGTTGAACAAGTAAATGGAAGAGGTGTATTTAGTTTTTGTATGTGCCCTGGTGGAATTATTGCTCCAGCAGCAACCAATGCAAATGAACTTGTGGTGAACGGTTGGAGTCCTAGTAAAAGAAATAATCCTTACGCCAATAGTGGAATGGTTGTTACAGTTGAGTTACGAGATGTTCTTACTCCGCAGTCAAAGTTTAGTAGTCAACGTTCGTTCACCAATCCACTTGCGTTAATGCATTTCCAACAACAAATAGAAAAAAAAGCATTTGAATTAGGCGGAGGAAATTTTGTAGCACCAGCACAAAGAGTAGTTGATTTTTGTGAAGGTAAATATTCTAATTCTTTGCCAGATTGTTCTTATTTACCAGGTACCAAAAGCATTGAGTTAAGCAAAGTTTTACCAGGTTTTATCAATGATGCTTTAAAGGGAGGTATAAAAGCTTTTGGTAAAAGAATGAAAGGCTATTATACTAATGATGCTCTTGTAGTTGCTACAGAGAGCAGAACATCATCTCCTGTTCGTATTCCTAGAAATGATGGTAATTTACAGCATCCTCAAATTTCAAATTTATATCCTTGTGCAGAAGGGGCAGGTTATGCAGGAGGTATTGTTAGTGCAGCTATGGATGGGGAAAAAGTTGCAACAATCATTGCATTATCTGGTACTTAAAAAATTATAGTCTTTTAAAAGTGTTTCTAAAAAATCTATTGGTTCTTGATTTGTATTAATTTTTAGTACAGATGTAATTTTATGTGCTGTATTATTTGCAAGTTGATGATCTTGCTTTTTTGACAAAATATTATAAATATTTCTGACTGTATTTAAATCTTTATCACTTAATCTCATTACCTCTGGATATTTTACAAGATAAGTTTCTTCTACCTCCATAAAAACAGTTTCGTTCAATAAGTTCTTCCTTTTAGTATTGATAAGAATAGTGCCAGCCGCTATATCTCCAATTCTTTGTCCATTTTTTGTCATTGCCATGCATAACACATCAGTGGCAGCAAGTAAAAAAGTAAACAAAACCATTGCCATATATTGATACTGAAATGTAGCAATAATCAATATCATAATAATCATAATAAAATCTGCAATTCTTAAAAGCCATCTTAATAAGTATTGGCTAATGGTTGCATTGCCTCCAGTTTCATTAATAATTTTTAAGTGTAATAATTTTTTGCCAATTGTTTGCCCTTGCATTGTGTATTCTAACACCAAAGGATACATTGCAATCGGCAGCATTAGTATTAAAAAAAGCCACTCTTTATTGGCTGTTTCATAACTATCATTGATATGTGTTGATTCAATAATTTTACTAACTAAAAAAAAATATAAAATAAAAATAACTACATCTACCATCCAAGCAAGTAATCGTTTATGAAATGGAGCTGTTTCAAACTCTAATTCAATATTTAGGTTGGTCTGTATTTTTATTTGCGACATTTTATTTGCTTTCTTTTACAATACTCTATCAATAATTTGTTTTTTCAAAAAAAATCATTTTGCGATGTATGTTGAAAACTAAATGCTATAGTTATTCACATTTTATTGTTAATAAACTCTGTTGACACTATTTTTACAGACTAAATAATTTTTATGAGCGATTTAATGAACCAACTCACTGAAACTGTAAACTATATTAAAAGTAAAGTAAATACAACAGCTAAAGTGGGTGTTGTGCTAGGTAGTGGATTAGGAAATTTATCTGAAGTGATAGAGGTAGAAACGGCTATTCCATATGCCGAAATTCCACATTTCCCGGTAAGTACAGTTAAAGGACACGGAGGAAAATTGCTATTTGGCAAACTTGGTGGGGCTAATGTAATTTGTATGAGTGGGCGTTTTCATTTTTATGAGGGTTACTCATCTCATCAGGTTGTTTTTCCTGTAAGGGTAATGAAAATGTTGGGTGTGGAAACTTTGCTTTTATCAAATGCTGCAGGTGGTGTAAATCCAAACTATAAAGTTGGCGATTTAATGATTATTAATGACCATATAAGTTTTTTTACAGAAAATCCATTGATAGGAAAAAATGTTGAAGCATTAGGCACACGTTTTCCTGATATGAGCGAGCCATACAGTAAAGATTTAATTGCTAAAGCACTTTCAATTGCCAACGCACATCAAATTCAAGTACATCAAGGAGTTTACACAGCTGTAACAGGACCAACATTTGAAACACACGCTGAATATAGATTAATAAAAGTGATTGGTAGCGATGTAGTTGGCATGAGCACAGTGCAGGAGAATATTGCAGCCATACACTGTGGAATGAAAGTATTCGCAGTAAGCGTTGTTACAGATTTAGGAATTAGAGATGAAAATAATGTAATAACACACGAAGAAGTTTTGCAGGCAGCCAAAGAAGCTGAACCTAAGCTAACAACATTATTTACCGAACTTGCAAAGGCTGTAGGATAATGTATTTTGCTGTTGGATGTGTGGGCTTCAATATCCAAATATTCCTTAACCTAAACCCATTAACTAATAAACAAAATAACCATCAACTTATTTCAACTATACGAACTACCTGTTTCTTTTAGTCCAGATAAGGCTAAAGTAAAACAACAATATTTTCAACTTAGTAGAAAGTATCATCCCGATTTTTTTGGAAATGCAACTGCCGAAGAAAAAGATGATGTTTTGGAAAAATCATCTCAAGTAAATAAAGCTTACAAAATTTTTAATAATCAAGATGAAACAATTAAGTATGTTTTACAATTAAAAGGCTTGCTAGAAGATGAAGAAAAATTTATGTTACCTAACGATTTTTTAATGCAAATGATGGAATTGAATGAAGAATTGTTAGACGCAACAATGGAACAAGATGCCAACAAGGTAGAAAGTATTAAGCAATCAATATCTAATATTCAACATTCAATATTTAGTCTTGTAAAAAATATTATTACAGCCGAAACTATTGAAAATATAAGCAGTTTGGAACTTTTGAAAGTAAAAGAATATTACTTTAAGAAAAAATATCTTGCACGTATTTTGGATGGTATTCATTGAGGTTGCATATTTGCAACCCTTGCAAGTTGATTAGTGAGTTAATCAATTTTTGAAATTGCCCAGATGGCGGAATTGGTAGACGCAGCAGACTCAAAATCTGCCGTTCGCAAGGATGTGCAGGTTCGATTCCTGTTCTGGGCACAAATAAAAAAGCAACTTTATTAGGTTGCTTTTTTTATTATATCCCAAGCCCATAGTTACAATAAGGTATTGTACTATTGTTATCGCCAACAACGTAAGGCAAACATACTTTTTTTAGCATCATTTCAATTTAATTCCAAGCCCAACAGTGCCCATTATTTGCACATTACCATTGATAAATTGTAAACCTTCGGCAGCATCCTCTGCCAACAATAAAGGACCATCCATATCTACATAATCTAGTTGTGGTAAAAAATTGGCATTAGCTGCAGCACCAATACTGCATTCGTTCATACTGCCCATCATTACTTTTAAATTCAGTTCTTTTGCCCTTGCAATCATTCTGATGGCGGGGGTGATTCCACTGCATTTGGTGAGCTTGATATTAATGCCGTGAAAATGCCCCACACATTGCTCCACATCTTTTTCAAACACACAAGATTCATCGGCAATTAATGGAATTGGGGAGTGACTATACAATATTTTCATCTCATCCCAATTGTTTTTTGCCAAAGGTTGTTCCACCAATTCCACACCTAAACCTTTTAAAAATGGAATCTTTTGCATTGCTTCATCTAGCGACCAACCTGCATTGGCATCTACCCTAAAAATGGCGTTGGTGTGCTTTCTCAGTTCAGAAATCACTTCAACATCTCCATCAAACCCCACTTTTATTTTATAAATGGGGTAGGGGTTGGCTTTTATTTTAGCAATCATTACTTCTGTAGTGTCAATTCCAATGGTGTAATCGGTGGGCGGTGTATTTACAAACTCAGTATTCCACAACTGATACAATAATTTGCCTTTGAGTTTGCCAAATAAATCCCAGCCTGCCATATCTAATGCACTTACCAAAAAAGGATTATTGGGAATAAGGTGATGCAGATAATGCCAATATCTTTCAGGTTCGGTGAAGGCAAATTTTTCTATCATTCTTTTCTTTGCCTCAATATCTGCTATCATTTTTTCTACTGTGATATTGTAATATGCAATAGCTGGGGCTTCGCCAAAACCAACATACCTGCCCAATTGTAAACATACCATTAAAGATGGTTGATGGGTTTTGGTTCTTCCACCAGAAATGGTGAAAGGATACTCGAAAGGCAGCTCTATTTTTTTATAAAATAATTCCATTCAGGGTTTCTTGTTTTTTGGTTGTTGTTTTTTGTTTGAAAAATCTGCTAAGCGAATACGATTAGATTTCTCCTATCGTTGAAAAGACGTAAAAAAATAATATCCGTATTCAATTTAATCTACTGCACAGCACTGATACTCGTACTCCATTCTCCAAATCCTTTGCTATTGACGCCACGATACCTATAAAAATAGCGTTTGCCTTTTTCAACATCATCATCCACTAATTTTGTTTTGGTTGATGATTTAAAATGGCTGAAAGCAGGGATATGTTTGTCATCGCTTGCATTTTCCGACACTGCTTTTTCAAATTCGTAGCTATAAGCATCTTTTAATCTTTGACACTTTATAATAAAACCCGCTCCATCTTTATCATTCATAATGTTTTCAATAATGCCTTTTGTTGGCACTGGCCGTTTACCTTTTGTACGTAATGCAGGTTTTGATACACCGTACTCTCTCCATTTTTCAGTTTCACTAGCGTGGATACCCTTTATTTTTAATTCTTGTGCATTAGCAACCGTAGTTTTAGTTTTTGCAAGTTGCCTTGCCGCTGAAAGTTTTTGTTTTAGTTGAATTTTTAATGCAGCAATGTCATCGTTTAATGTTTGCAACTCATCAATATGTAATTGAATGGCAGCAGGCGTTTCAGGCTGACCAACCCAAGCCGCATTGTTGTTCTCAAGCCCTATTTTTTGTGCTTTTAATTTGTCTATTATCTTTTTTAAATAGGTAATATTTGACATAAATAGTAGAATTTATATCAAATATCATTATAATATTTGATATAGTAGTAATATTTTATTTTATAAAAGTAAAATTATTTTATAATATTTAGTATTTATATTATAAAATTTAGAAGTAATATTAAAAAATATTATTATTTTTCAATATTATATTTAATAATTATTATAAAATAGTAATATATTTATTTAAAATAATGAATATTCTGAGAAATAAATGATTTTAAAATACAAACTGCGATTCTTTCTTTAAATATTTCTTTAAAACTGAATAGGGAATTACTGACCATTCGGGGTAACTACAACTTTGTATGTCGTGGGCAAAATGAGGGTTGAAATAAACACCATCATATCTGAATACGAAATTAAAAAATTGCCATCTGTAAAAACTATTATAGCTGCATTCATTATCGTGAAGACTATCATCAAATTGCATTTCTTTTTTATGTAATTGCTGCATAAATTTACAAATACAATAGCCAATACTATCCTTACTTTCTGAAATGTCTATTGCGTATTCATTTGTAGAATCATTTGCATCTAACTCAAATTCACTATACAAACTACTATCATACAAATTAAATACATCTGTTATTTTTTCAATCTTATTTCCTGTATGTAAATTGATGTTAAGATAATCATCACTGGAGTTTGGATGCACACCACCACAATCATAATAAGTTCCTGCATCAATACTTAAAAAATTATTTGTAGCATAAATAGAATCTAAATGAAAATAATACTCACCTCTCTTTATATCATTGTTAGAGCAATCAAAAAAAGCAACAATTTGATTCATTTGAAATTCGTGCAAAGTATTGTTTACTTTGTTTAAAATGGCTGTGTCGCTAATGCCTGCAATTACTCTAAACAGTTTTATACGGCTTGCTTTTCACTATACCATTGCAGCGTTAGTTGATTTGCTTTTGAAACAGAATCTTTGTTAAGGATTATTTTATTCTCTCTAATAAAGGAATAATAAATATCAAGTCCTTCATCAAGAAAATTTTGTCTTGGAGTAGTTAATTTAATTTTATTGGTATCAATATTTGTAAGTCTTACTACTAAATTATATCGTCCATTCGTCCAGTTGCCAACCCAGCTTTTGTAGTTTTGAGTTGATAAAGACATTCTTTCGCAAAAAGTATCTCTCTGTAACTTATAGTTCCAAGCTGTTTTGGTGAAAATGACTTTCGTGCCATTGCTATTCGGTTTGCCTTCAAGAAAAATATCCTGCAGATTGTTGTTATAAAAATATCTAGCACTAAAAGTTGTATCATCATCTTGGGTAATACACATAACCACAGGATGCTTGCCAATAAAACCTTTTAATAAGTATTTGTTCTGTGCATTCAGTTTTAGTGAAAGCAGCAATAACAATATTGGCAAGATTTTTTTCATACAATGTGTATTTCTTTAGCCTTCCACCAAATCCAATTCCACCTTTAAATTGCGAATAATAAACTCTTGACGTTGTGGGGTGTTTTTGCCCATATAATACTCCAGCAATTGCTGAATATGTTGACCCTCTTCTAGCAATACAGGTTGCAAACGCATATCGGCAGCAATAAATCTTTCAAACTCTTCGGGACTAATTTCTCCCAAACCTTTAAAGCGTGTAATTTCTGGTTTGTTGCCAAGTTTTTTTACTGCTGCTTGTTTTTCGTTTTCATCGTAGCAATAAATAGTTTCTTGTTTATTGCGTGCCCTAAACAAAGGAGTTTCTAAAATAAATACGTGGTTTTGTTTTACAAGGTCAGGGAAGAATTGTAAAAAGAAAGTCATTAATAATAAACGAATGTGCATACCATCCACATCGGCATCGGTAGCAATTACAATGTTCTTATAACGCAGTTCTTCTAATCCGTTTTCAATGTTTAATGCGTGTTGTAATAGGTTGAACTCTTCATTCTCATAAACAACCTTTTTTGTCATACCAAAACAATTCAATGGCTTACCACGCAAGCTAAAAACGGCTTGGGTATTAACATTTCGAGCTTTGGTAATGGAGCCACTTGCACTATCGCCCTCTGTAATAAAAATGGTACTGTTTTGTTGATTGGCAACAAACTCATCTCTATTTTTTACGGGTGGTTCTTCGTTTAAATGTACACGACAATCACGTAATTTTTTATTATGCAAATTAGCTTTCTTGGCTCTTTCATTTGCTAATTTTCTAATGCCACTTAGTTCTTTTCTTTCTTTCTCGCTTTGTTCAATTCTGCGTTTTAAAGCATCGGCAATTTGTGTGTTTCGGTGTAAATAATTATTAAGTTCTTTTGCCAAAAAATCTTCTACAAATTTTTTCATTGATGGTCCGCCTTCACTAACTACACTTGAACCTAATTTGGTTTTGGTTTGACTTTCAAATACTGGCTCTTGAACACGCACAGATACAGCTGCAACAATGCTTTGGCGAATATCTGCCACATCGTAATCCTTTTTATAAAATTCACGAATAGTTTTTACATAAGCTTCCCTGAATGCTTGGTGGTGTGTACCACCTTGAGTAGTATATTGACCATTAACAAATGAAAAAATATCTTCGCCATAATCATTGTTATGGCTTACAGCAATTTCAATATCATCTCCTTTTAAATGAATGATGGGATATCTTAACTCATCTGCATTTGTTTTTCTTGTAAGTAAATCAAGTAATCCATTTTTACTAACATAACGTTTGCTATTGAAGTTAATAACAAGACCAGCATTCAAATAGCAATAGTTCCAGAATTGATTGTCTAAGTACTCGTGCAGGAATTTATAGTTATGAAAAATATTTTCATCAGGAATAAAAGTTACAAGTGTTCCATTTTCCTCAGTAGTTGCAGTTTCTTTATGTTCTTTTGTTAAAACGCCACGTTCAAATTCGGCCACTTTTGTTTTACCTTCTCTAAAGCTTTCTACTTTAAAATAACTACTCAATGCATTTACAGCTTTTGTACCCACACCATTTAATCCCACACTTTTTTGAAAGGCTTTACTATCATATTTGGCACCAGTATTAATCTTGCTTACTACATCAACTACTTTACCTAAAGGAATACCACGACCATAATCTCTAATAGTTACAACTTTTTGAGAAAGGGTAACATCAACGTGCCTCCCAAAGCCCATTGTATGTTCATCTATACAATTATCAATTACCTCTTTTACTAACACATAAATACCATCATCAGATGCAGAGCCATCACCTAATTTACCAATATACATTCCTGGGCGAAGCCTAATATGTTCTTTCCAATCGAGGCTTTTAATATCTTCTTCGTTATAATTTGATGCCATTCTTTATTCGATTTATAGATTTTAGATTTACGATTTGGTCTTTGGGTATTGGTCTTTAGTGTTTTGCCAATTGTTAATTGTCAATTGCTAATTGTCATTGCTAATTAATCTATGGGTTCCCACAATTCAATTTTATTGCCTTCAATATCCATTATATGAACAAATTTGCCATAGTCGTAGCTTTCTATATTGTCGCAAATGGTTACCCCTTCTTTTTTTAGTTCCTCAACCAAAGCTTCTAAGTTCTCAACTCTATAATTAATCATAAAGTCTTTTGTGGAAGGCTCAAAATATTTTGTTGTATCAGAAAATGCATTCCAAGCTGTTGAACCTTTTTTACTTGAATCTCCATCCTGATACCATTCAAAGGTTGCTCCATATTTTCCTGCACCAATTCCTAAATGTTTGTTGTACCATTCTTTCATTTTTTCATTGTCTTGGCATTTAAAAAAAACACCGCCAATGCCTGTTACTTTTTTCATTATAGTAGAAGTTTTTTGTTAAAAATGTTGTTGAGTTGAAGTCAATTTTGTTTAATTGCTCTTTTAAATAATTAAGATTTACAAAAATGACTAATGCAAAGTAATTGTTCTAAGACACAAAATAGGTAATGTGGAAAAATGATAATAAGCTCCATAAAAAAACCTCAGCTATTGGCTAAGGTTTTTTTATGGAGAAAAAAGTTTTATTATTCCTTTATAAAACTAATTTGTTGTAAAGGAGTAATAATAAAGTATACACCATTGGTAAAGTTGGATACATCAATTGTGAAATTACTGTTTGAACTTGTAGGTATATTACATTTCATTGTTTGACCTATTACATTTTTTATAGATATTTCGCTATAAGCTATCCCTTTAATATTGATATAGTTTTTTGCGGGATTTGGAAATAAACGTATGCTGACATTATTAGCCATATTAACTGAAATTATATTTGAAACAGTTGTTTTGCCATCATTATCGATAGCAATTAATTTATAAAAATTTTCACCAGAACCTGGACTTTCATCAACTAGTTGATAAGTGTTTTTATCAATTAGAAAGTTTTGAGCTAATACAGTGCCTAAGATATTCCAATTCTCAGTCCCTGTTTTCTTTTCAACAATATATTTGTTTAGGTTTTTTTCATTGCCAGTTTGCCATTGAATCAGTACATTTTTATTTTGTTTATTAGCTGTAAATTTTAGTAAGTTCAAAGGCAATAAATTATCCGACGCCATTGTATAATAGCCATCTTGCAAGATAATATTTGAAAATTGAACTTGGGTGGTACCAATAATTGTAGTAGCTGAGCCTAAATCTGTGAATGTGCCACTTGTTGTATTTCTGTACAACAAATGATAATTACTAGGAGCACCTAAACTAACACTAGAAGCTAGAATAGTTGGTACATTAAAGTACATATTTGCAGTAACACTGCCATTAATATCTACAGCCCATACTCTTTCAAATCTCTGAGAAAGTGTAATGGGTAAATCTGTACTTACTGTTGCAGTGCTTGAATTAGTTTGACCATAAGTTGCAGTATTGCCATCGGTTAAAACACTTGCTGCATTGATAGTTAATCCCCCAGATGCAGTACTTCCAGGGTAAGCATTCCAAATACCTCGTGTATTTGTTATGTTATTTTGGGCATGTATAGGAGCTGTTGATGTTATTACGTCAGAGGCAGTCATGTTAGTAAGTGTTCCATTATGGCTAGTATTTGCAGTAACTAAATCAGGAACACCACCAGTGCCAGCATTAGAAGCATCAAAGTCATAATAAGCTACAAGGTTAGGGTTAGAGGGATCGACTCTTTTAAACATATTGTCTGCAATTTCTGTTGCTGTTCTAACAGTTTTCCAAAACCTTACCTCATCAATTTCGCCTAAAAAATAATTTACTCCATCAATTCTTACGCCTATTCTAAATGTAGTAGTAGTTCCAGTGTTTAGTGTTACAGAATAATCTCCATTCCAGTCCTGAATTCCATCAACGTAAGTAGTAGTTTTTCCGCTTGAAGCAGCAGAATCGTATACCACAGCAACGTGATGCCAATATCCATCTAAAAAAGATGTAGCACCCTGGTTCCCATTGCCACCAATTTCTGTTCTAAAGTTTCTTTGTGCCCACTGAATGGCAGTTGTAAATCTACCTCCGCTGCCAGTTGTGGTGCCATAGTCAAAAATAACTCTTTGGTCATTTCCACTACCATTGGCACTATTATAAGGCCCTGCTTTTACCCAGGCCTCAATAGTTCTAGATGCTTTGCCTTTAATGCCAGAAAAATTTGTAAGAACATAGGCATTAGTTCCATTAAAATTTAAACTTTTCCCTGGAGAAAATTGTGCAAAAGATCCAAAAAAACAGAGCAGGAGTAGTGGTGTAGAAATAATTTTTTTCATATTAAGTTGTTTTTTGGGTTGGGCAATATTAATATTATTTTAATAACTAAAAACTCTTCTTCTTCAATTTATCGTGGAAAGGCAAAAACATTGGTAATGCAGCCGAGCAATACCAACTATACATTTCTGGTTCTAATAAATTGGAGTGTATAGCAGGATCGCTTTGTAATAGCTGTTTTGCTTCATCCAAACTTGAAGTATTTAAAACAAAAATGCCGCGATATTCCTTGTCATTTTTAGCCAGCATTGGGCCTGCAACTACAAGTTTACCAAGTTCTGCAAGTCTGCCAATATTTTTCATGTGACCATCGAACATACTATCAACAAAATGTTTGTCAGTTGCTTTATTGCTGCCAGTTTTAAGTATTATAAATACATATTTTTTCATTCCATAATCATCTGCACCTAGAGAATCAGCTAATGCTTTATTGTAACTAGGGTTTTCTTTTTGTGCTTTAACAAATAAGCAAATTGCTACGAATAGAAAACAAAGAATAATTTTACGCATATGATTAATTTTAATGTAGCGAACTTAAAAATTAATTTCAAATAATTATCATTTTAAATAGTTTCTTTGAATGTCAATTAAAGTCTATGAAATTTCTATTTTTTTGTTGTTGCCTTTTCACTTTTAACTTATCGCAAGCCCAACTCACCAAATATGTTAATCCATTTATTGGCACAGGTGGCACAGGACATACTTTTCCTGGAGCAACCACACCTTTTGCAATGGTGCAACTAAGTCCTGATACCAGAATTGATGGCAGCTGGGAAGGTTGTAGTGGTTATCATTACAACG
>CAZTOP010000003.1:0-101924 GCA_964615145.1 uncultured Chitinophagaceae bacterium | reverse complement strand
CCTAGCATCAATCCAGTAACAGAAAATGGAACTGTGAGCAGTGCAACAGGAGGCACAGCGATTACGAATGTATTGACGAATGATATAACCAATGGTCAACCAAGTACAACGACCAACTCAACCATCAGTCAAAGTGGTGTATGGCCAACAGGCATTACATTAAACACATCAACAGGAGCAGTAACAGTAGTAGCAGGAACAACGCCTGGCAACTACCCTGTAACGTATCAATTATGTGATAAATTAAGTCCAGTAAATTGTGCTACAGTAGTAGATACTGTTAAAGTGACGCCTAGCATCAATCCAGTAACAGAAAATGGAACTGTGAGCAGTGCAACAGGAGGCACAGCGATTACGAATGTATTGACGAATGATATAACCAATGGTCAACCAAGTACAACGACCAACTCAACCATCAGTCAAAGTGGTGTATGGCCAACAGGGATTACATTAAACACATCAACAGGAGCAGTAAGTGTCGTAGCAGGAACAACGCCTGGCAACTATCCAGTAACCTATCAATTATGTGATAAATTAAGTCCTGTAAATTGTGCTACAGTAGTAGATACGGTAAAAGTAACTCCTAGCATCAATCCAGTAACAGAGAATGGTACAGTGAGCAGTGCAACAGGAGGCACAGCCATCAGCAACATAAGAAGTAATGATTTAGTAAATGGAGTTGCAGCTACAAGTGTAAACTCAACCATCAGTCAAAGTGGTGTATGGCCAACAGGTATTACTTTAAATACAACAACAGGTGCTGTAAGTGTAGTAGCAGGAACAACTCCTGGAAACTATCCTGTAACGTATCAGTTATGTGATAAATTAAGTCCAGTAAATTGTGCTACAGTAGTAGATACAGTTAAAGTGACTCCAAGCATACAACCAGTAACAGAAAATGGTACTGTAAGTTCTTCAACAGGAGGAACAGCAATAGCTAATGTATTAACTAATGATATGACCAATGGTCAACCAAGTACCACGACCAACTCAACCATCAGTCAAAGTGGTGTATGGCCAACTGGTATTACATTAAATACAACAACAGGAGCTATCAGTGTAGTAACAGGAACAACTCCAGGCAACTATCCAGTAACCTATCAGTTATGCGATAAGTTAAGTCCAGTAAACTGTGCTACAGTAGTAGATACAGTTAAAGTGACGACTCCACCAATTGATGCAAAGAATGATATCAATCAAACAATAGTGAATACACCAGTAAGTGGCGATGTATCTACTAATGATTTTTATCCAATGGGAAGTGTATTTACACCAATAGGCACACCAGCTAATGGAGGGTCAATAACAATGAATCCTAATGGCACTTATACTTACACACCACCAACAGGATTTGCAGGAACGGATAGTGTAAAATATAAAGTATGTAGCGGTGTAGTTTGTGATACAGCAATATTGGTGATAGAAGTTAGACCTAATCCATCTCCGTTAGTAAATACAACTATTGCTCAAAATGATGAGGCTGCCACACCAAATACAACACCAGTAATTATCAATGTAAAATCAAACGATAGTGATCCTGAAGGAAATGTATTAGGTACGCCAGTAATCATAGGAACGGTTCCAAATGGTACAGCAATTGTAAACTTAGATGGAACGATTACATTTACACCAATATCAGGTTATATAGGAACATCAATCTTCCAATATAAAATATGTGATAATGGTACACCAACAGCTTGTGATACTGCAACAGTAACTGTGACTATTACAGCACCACCAGCAATGGGAACCAATCAAACTTATGCAAATGATGATGCAGCAAGTGCTTTAATCAATCAGTCTATCAATGGTAATGTATTATCAAATGATACAGATCCACAAGGTGATGTTCAAACAGTGAATACCACACCAGTAGTAGCACCATTAAATGGAGTATTAATCTTAAATAGCAATGGTACTTATACTTATACACCAAATCCTGGATTTGTTGGTAATGATAGATTTGTGTATAGTGTTTGTGATAATGGAACACCAACAGCTTGTGATACAGCAACGGTTTATATTACAATATTCAACTGCAGTATACCAGCAGCAACAGTAACAGCAGGAGGTCCTTTGACTTTTTGCTCGGGAGGAAGTGTAATATTAACAAGTTCATTAGCCACAACCTACCAATGGTACAATAATGGAACACTTATCAGTGGAGCTACAAATCAAACGTATGCAGCCACTACAAGTGGCAGTTATACAGTGATTACAACCAATGCAACAGGTTGTACTAGTACAGCATCGATACCACAAATAGTAGTTGTAAATGCTTTACCAGCTATGCCAACAGTTACTTCAACAGCTACAACTGCTTGTGCAGGAGGTTCAATGAATTTAGCAAGTAGTAGTGTTAGTGGCAATCAATGGTACAAAGATGGAGTATTGATTGCTGGAGCAACCAACCAAAATTATGTGGCTACAGTGAGTGGAGACTATACTACTATAGTTACAAACAATGGTTGTTCATCCACAACATCAACACCTATATCTATTACTGTAATGCCAACTATTGCGGCACCAATCATCACTCCGGCAGATACAGCATTGATATGTATAGCTAAGAGTGATAAAATTTGTCCTGCAGTTTGGGGATGGAGTAATTATCAATGGTATAAGGAGGGTGTTTTAATACCTGCACCAGAAGGAACTTCATCTTGTTTATATCCAACAACAGGTGGTAGTTATACTTTAGCAGCACAAAATGGTGCTGGATGTTGGTCACTACAATCTACAGCAGTATTTGTAATTATTGATACAGCTTGTAATAGCAGCGTTACATCGGGCACGGGCGGAGGAGTAGAGAGCAAGACTTTAGGAGATTTAATAGCTGTAAGATTATATGGCAATTCGTTTAATAGCATTACCCAATTAGATGGTATATCAAATGGTGTTAAGTTCAACAACAGTGGATTAGTATTAAATGGCATCAATGATATTACATTAAACAGTTTGTTACCAACTACAGTATCAGGAGCAGAGACACCATATGTATCAACACCAACAGACTTAACCACCTTTACCAATGCAGTAGAGGTACTAGCTGTAGATTATACTAAAGGCAATACAACCAAAGCGGTAGCCTTTGGAACCAAAACCTTAGGCGATGTTTACAGTCATACCAAACCAATCTGCGACAGATTAAAAGGTGCAGAGTTATTAGAAGTAAAAACCATTAATGTAAATGGCTTCAGTCTGATGGCATACAAAGTAAGACAAAGAACAGGCGAGTATGAATACGCAATGAACCTAAGTGCCGGTACAGCCACAGGCAGAAACAACATCAGCCTTCAAAGCAACTGGTTTACCGATAGCTATGTACAAGATGAGAATTTATACAACTTCCAGCTATGGGCAGTAAGCTACGATATGGTAAAATCAATGGCAACAGACATCATTACCAAGCTACAAGCCAATGGAGCATTAACTGCAGTAACAACAACCGATTTACCAAAAGCCTATATCAGCAAAGGCAACAGAAGCAATACCGATTTAAAAGTTACTATACAAAACAACACATCAAATACCACAGGCTATTTTGAGTTAAGAGAAAAAGCCAATGAAAATGCACAAGTAACAACACGCCAGGTTCCATTTACAGCAAAAGCCAATGGCACCAGTGAAGTTACCATACCAGTTAAAGACAACTACGAAGGCAATATTTATGTTTATTTAAACAACAAATTAACCGACTTAGTTTACTTAGCAGATGGTACCTGGGCATTAGACTATAACAAAGCCACCACCACTATCAGCAAGTTTGATGTAAGCAACGAAAGCAATGTAACATCAAACAGCACAGAACACAGATTGTTTAGAAATGTATCAGTAACAGGAACGAGCAAAGACTACATTACAGTGTACAAAACGATGATGGGAGGCGGTTTAGAGCAAAATGTAAGTGGTTACAAATCGCTAATGTTTACAGCCAATGCAGTGGGAGCAGGCAGTGTAACAGTAACCTTGGTTAAGAAATCAATCGTAGATTGGAAGAACCAATACACATACACACTGGCATTAGATGGCAATAAAGACTATGGTATTAATTTAAACCAGTTCACATCAAAAGCCAATAGCACTGCAATAGATGCAAGTGATATAATAGCAGTAAACTTCAGCTTTATCAATAGCCGAGGCACCAGTACTTCAATGAGCATTAATTTAAGCAAAGCAAGATTCACAACAGCCAGTGTAGCAGCAGATGTATTAGCACAAGCAATGAATGTGTATCCTAACCCAAGCAATGGCAAGTTCAGTGTAAGTTTCAAGAGTGAGACATCAGAATCTTTAGTATTGAAAGTAATAGAACCATCAACAGGTAGAACAGTAAAAACACAGTTCATTACAGCAGCTAAAGGCACGAATCAGACATCGGTAACATTAGAAAACATCAGTTCAACAAGTGGTTTATACATTGTAACACTAGAAGGGGATAATTCAAAATACGCTCCTGCTAAGTTGATGGTGAATAAGAAATAGAGCGAAGAACATAGATAGGGATTCTTCTAATAAAAAAAGGCCGCCCATGATTGGGCGGCTTTTTTTATTAGGGAAGAAAAAAAGTTTAATCAACTTTCTCTGGTCTCATTTGTGGAAATAACAACACATCTTGTATGCTTGGTTGATTCAACATCATCATACACAATCTGTCAATACCAATTCCAATACCACTTGTAGGTGGCATACCATATTCTAAAGCACGTAAAAAATCGTGGTCAATAAACATTGCTTCATCATCGCCACGCTCCATTAATTTCACTTGTTCTTCAAACCTTTCTCTTTGGTCTATTGGGTCATTCAACTCGCTATAAGCATTGGCTAGTTCTTTACCATTAACCATTAATTCAAAACGCTCAACCAACCCTTTTTTACTTCTATGTTTTTTAGTTAATGGGCTCATCTCAACTGGATAATCCATAATGAAAGTTGGTTGCACGTAAGTATGTTCACTGGTTGCACCAAAAATTTCATCTATTAATTTGCCTTTGCCAAAATTTGGATCAGCGTGAATATTTAATTGTTTGCAAACTTCTCTTAAACCTGTTTCATCCATTTCGCTAATATCAATATTTGTATTTTCCTTAATAGCATCAAAAATGGTTACACGTTTAAATGGTGCTTTAAAGCTTACGGTTTTATCACCAATTTTTACATCAGTTGTGCCATGCAAAGCCAAAGCAATTTTTTCAAAAAGCTGCTCCGTAATTTCCATCATCCAGAAATAATCTTTGTATGCAGTGTACCATTCAAGTACTGTAAATTCTGGATTATGGGTTCTATCCATTCCTTCATTTCTAAAGTTTCTGCTAAACTCATACACCCAATCAAACCCACCAACAATAAGTCTTTTAAGGTAAAGCTCATTGGCAATTCTTAAATAAAAAGGAACATCTAAAGCATTGTGATGTGTTATAAAAGGACGAGCAGCTGCACCACCAGGAATATTTTGTAAAACAGGTGTATCAACCTCAATAGCTCCTTGTTCATTTAAAAACTGACGAATAGTATTCATAATAGTTGTTCTGCTAATGAATACTTTTTTCAAATCTGGGTTTACTACTAAATCTGCATAACGCTGACGATATTTAAATTCTGGGTCAGTAACTTCATCAAATACATTTCCATCTTCATCGCGTTTTACAACAGGCAATGGTTTCAAGCATTTAGCCAACAAAGTAAATGTTTGTGTATGCAAACTAGTTTCGCCAGTTTTAGTAACAAAAGCATAACCAGTTGCACCAACAAAATCTCCTAAATCCAGTGGCTTTATTACATTATCCCAAAGTGATTTATCATTTTCATCAGGACAAACTTCATCGCGTTTTACATATAATTGAAACAAGCCTTTGCTATCCTGAATCTTTATAAAAAAAACTTTGCCTTTATCGTTAATACTCATTACACGACCAGCCACACAAACCTTAGCAAATTGTTCTTTAGTTTCTTCTGTAAACTGTTCTTTAATATCTGTTGAATAATGACTAACAGGAAATAATGGAGCAGGATAAGCATCAATGCCTTGCTCAGTAAGTTTTTGTAATTTTTCCCTGCGTATTAATTCTTGTTCGCTTAAATGTTGACTCATATTGTTTGCTTAAAGGCTGCGAAGATAAGTGTGTGGATTTATTTAAGATTCTCTTTATAAATATTGGGTTTGCTAATGGTCATAATCCTTGGCACTAATTCTTCACCAATAGGTTGCCAACCAAATTGTTTATACAAACTATGTGCATCTCTTGTTGTTAAATACCATCTTCTTAATCCTAATAATTCCGGATGCAAATGAATAAAGCTCATTAAATACTTTGAATAATCATTGCCCCGATGTTCTGTGATGATAAACACATCTGCTAAATATGCAAAGGTTGCTTTGTCTGTAATAACTCTAGCGAAACCTATTTGTAAATTGTTTTTATAAACTCCAAAACAAACAGAATTATCAATAGCCTGCCGAACAACAGAAAATGGAATATTCTTTGCCCAATAAGATTCTTCAGATAGATACTGATGAATGAAATTAATATTCAACAAATCTTTGTCTGAGCTTACAAGTACGTCACCAAATATTTGTTGAAAAAATTCTTTATTCATTAAATAATTTTTTATAAATAACAGATTTTGAAAGCCTGATTATTTCGCCAGGGTTCATTATGTCTAGATGTATGTTCTCAATTTTATTTCTAATTAAACGAAGCGTTGGAAATCCAACAGCAGCAGTCATTTTACGTACTTGTCTGTTTTTTCCTTCGGTGATTGTTATGCTAATCCAAGAAGTTGGAATATCTTTTCTAAACCTGA
Organism: uncultured Chitinophagaceae bacterium; assembly: GCA_964615145.1. Classification (GTDB taxonomy): domain Bacteria; phylum Bacteroidota; class Bacteroidia; order Chitinophagales; family Chitinophagaceae; genus CAIVPM01. The sequence continues at coordinate 95,120 of CAZTOP010000003.1, read as the reverse complement.
TAGGAGGATTTCTTTCACATACAATTGGTTCAATCAAAAGCTTTGCTATTGCAGGTTTTGTTTGATATTCTTTTCCATCAACATTTATTGAAACACCTTTTTCTATTTGTTTTATTGCGTCAATTGTAATAGCTCCATCTACTTGCACCCAATATTCTTTTTTATGTTTAAATGTTGGATTAAGTAATCGATGATTTAATTGTTTATCGTTTGTCAATATCAACAATCCTTCGCTATCATAATCTAATCTTCCAACAGGATAAACATCTTTTTCAACATTGAAAAAATCAGCAAGTGTTTTCTTATCTCCTTCTTTTGAAAATTGAGATAGTACTTGAAATGGTTTGTAAATAATATAATAATTATATGTCTTCAAACGCTTTATTGATGAGTATTACAAAGGAATAACATTATTGCATAACTGCAATAAAAAAGCCTCGCAAAAATGCGAGACTTTATATATGGATGGGTTAGTAAGTACGGGAATTATTTATTCCCAACACAATATTAAAACAGTTTATTACTACAACAAAAAAATGTTGTAATAATTTTATTCACATATAAAAAAAATATGTGAATAGTTATTGCATTATTATTCACATATTGATTCATTTATATAATTACGAAGTAAATATTTTTCTTATCTATAAGCCTGTAATGCCTATGAATAAAGGATTTCATCGTGTTGTATGTTTTAGGATATTATGAAATCAAATAAAATAATTTCATAAATCAATCTTCTTTTATTTTTGTCATCTCAATTTTAAATATGAAATTTTCTTCTCCTCTTTCAATGTCATCTTTAGCAAGTTTAATTAATGCTACTGTGATTGGTAATGAAAATAATATAGCTAAAGGTATTAATGAAATACATAAAGTTGAAAGTGGTGATATATGTTTTGTTGATCATCCAAAGTACTACGATAAATGCTTGAACAGTGCAGCAACCGTAATAATAATAAACAACAGCGATGTTGTGATACCAGAAGGTAAAACACTTTTACTAACCAATGAACCATTTGAAGCATATCTTAAAATTGTTGAAACATTTCGACCATTTAATCCATCAACAAAATCAATAAGTGATACAGCTGTTATTGGCGAAGGCTCAGTAATTATGCCAAATAGTTTTATAGGTAACGAAGTTGTGATTGGAAAAAATTGTGTGATTCATCCCAATGTTTCAATATTAGATTATACAGTAATTGGTGATAATGTGGTGGTACAAAGTGGAACTGTAATTGGTAGTGATGCGTTTTACTACAACACAAAAAAGAACCGAGATGTTTGGTATAAAAGAATGAAAAGTTGTGGTAATGTAGTAATTGAAGATAATGTTGAAATTGGCTCTGGCTGTACCATTGACCGGGGTGTTACTGCTGAAACAAGAATTGGAAAAGGAACTATAATGGACAATCAGGTTCACATTGGGCACGATGTATCTATTGGTAAAAACTGTTTGTTTGCTGCACAGGTTGGCATTGCTGGTGCAACTGTTATAGAAGATGGTGTTACACTTTGGGGACAGGTTGGTGTTAACAAAACAATTACTATTGGTAGTGGAGCTGTTGTAATGGGGCAGTCTGGGGTGGTTGGAAATATTGATGGCAATGCAGTTTATTGGGGAACGCCAGCAATAAATTTTGGAGATAAAAAGCGTGAAATGGTTTGGGTAAAACGCATTCCTGAACTATGGAAAAAAATGATGGGTTAAGTTATTGAAGCTGATATTTCACTTTCAACTCGCCACATATTCTTTGAACGGAATGTTCAAAATTTGAATAAGCAAAATCGGGCAAATGTTTCAGCAATTTACTCGAATCATATTCAATTGTTGTTTGAGCGGTGGCTGCAGTTTCTTTCGTAAGCAATGGAGTTTTTCCAGAGAAGATACTTTTCATTTTTTCAATCCTCCATACAATTGCAGCTAATAGAGGAGTAACTTTTTTTGTTGGTTTCTTTTTATTAAAACTAGTAGCAATTTCGTCAAAAACTTTTCTATATGAGAGATTCCAGCCACTCAAAACAAACCGTTCATTAGTTACACTAGAATTCATCAGCATCACCATTGCTTTTGCAACATCTGCAACATCTACAAATCCACTGGTTCCATTGGTGAACCAAGGAAATTCATCATAAGCATTTTTAAAAATCCCCGTTGAGCCCGACTCCCAATTACCTGCACCTAAAATAATACTGGGGTTAACAATAACTGCATTCAAACCTTCGCCAATGCCACGCCATACTTCCATTTCAGAAAGAAATTTCGATTTGCCATATTCACTGTTGCTGGTTTCTTCTGTCCAGTTCATTGCTTCGTTCACCATTTGCCCATTTCTGATTCTTCCTAATGATGCAACAGAACTAACGTGTACAAGTTTGTCAACATTTGCATTAAGGCAGGCGTTCACAATATTGGCTGTGCCTTGGATATTAAATTGATGCAAAAGCTCTTTTTCTTTTGGGCTAAACGACACAATTGCTGCACAGTGATAGACATTCTTTACACCGTGCATTGCATCTTCCAATGCTGTAATATCTAATATATCTACCTGTTTCCAGATAGCAAGTTGTTCTAATGCTGATGATGGTTTTGTTTTATTATATAGTGCAATAATGGTCTCTCCTTTTCCAGATAATTCTTTAATTAGATGAGAGCCAACCAAACCAGTAGCACCAGTAACTAAAATCATAATTAATTTGTTTTCTTTTTCATAATTCCTAACATCAGCACAGGCAGCAAAACTAAATTGGTAATGGTTCCAACAACAAGTGTAAGTGATGTTAGCCATCCAAGAGCCTGTGTGCCTCCAAAACTACTAAAACAGAAAATAATAAACCCTGTAATTAACACTAATGATGTATAAATAATACTAATGCCTGTGTGTTTTATTGTTTGTACTAACGTTGCCTGAACATTATTGTTATAGTGTTGCAACTCTTGTCTGTAATTAACCAGAAACCTGATAGTCACATCAATCACAATTCCTAATGCAACGCTAAAAACTAATACTGTAGATGGTTTTAGTGCAATGCCAACCCAACCCATAACACCAGCGGTAATGATTAGTGGAATAATGTTAGGGATGAGGGAGCAGAATAATACTCGCAACGAACGAAATAAATACAGCATACAAATGGCAATTAAAATAAATGCATAAATAATGCTCTCTTTTAAACCATTGATGATGAAAGAAGATCCTTCGAGAAAGGTTACACTGCTTCCTGTAAATGTAATATTGTACTTAGTTGTATCAAAAATCTCCTTTCCTTTCTTATCAAAGTCATTGATGAGTAAAGGCAATTGTTTACTTCCAATGTCTTTCATATTAACTGAAATTCTTGCTAGCTGTCTGTTACTGTCAATGAAATTATTCATCAATGCTCCAATACCTTTTTTATTTGCTGTCGCACTACTATTTTCTGGTTGCATATATTGGCTCATCAAAGCCATTTCTGCCATTCCATTAGGAATGCTGTAGCTGTTGCTATCACCATCAAAGTATGCCTGTTTCGAGAACTTTAATCCTTCGACAAAGCTTAATGGTTTTGCAGTGTTGGGGTTAGAGTCAATGTAATTACTAAACTCTTCTATTTTTTCTATAGGTTGCATATTACGTTGCAATCCTTTTTTCTTTTTGGTATCAATTACTATTTCTAGAGGCATAATGCCTTTGAAGTTATTTTCAAACCATTTTAAGTCTGTGTAAATAACATCTTTCTTCGGTAAATCATCAACAATAAATCCTTCTCTTTTAAGTTTAAAAATACCGCCAATTGAAACTAGCAATACGATTATTGACACTGCATACACCCATTTAGAATGATGCATAGCCCATCGTTCAATCTTAACCAGAACCTTTTCCAGAATTTTATTATTCAGGTATTGCATTTGCTTACTGCTGGGTGCAGGCAAATAACTAAGCACTGATGGAATTAATAAAAGCGAGATAAAAAATAAAGCCATTATATTAATACCCGAAACATAACCAAACTCTTTCAGCAAAGCACTTTTGGTAAGTGCAAAAACAGCAAACCCAATAGCAGCAGCAATATTGCAAAACAGTGTTACTACACCCATTTTTCCAACCATTGTAAATAACGATGCCTGTTTATCATTGGTTTCTTTATAGCAGCTATGATATTTGTTTAAAAAGTAAATACAATTGGGTACACCAATCACAACAACCAATGGTGGAATCAGTGCAGTTAACAAAGTGATTTTATAGCCAAATAAAACCATCGTTCCAAAACTCCATATAACGCCCATTGCCACTACAACTAAACTCATTGTCGTAGCAGCAAATGACCTGAAGAAAAGAAAAAGTACCAATGCGGATAAAGCCAGAGAACCAAATAAAAAATAGTTCATTTCATTTTTAATTCGATCCGAAACCTTGGTTCTTATAAAAGGCAATCCACTAATATGGGGCTCAATGCCTGTAGCTTTTTTAAATTCATCAGTTGCAGCAACTATGGCATTAATAAGTTTTGTACGGCTTTTACTCATAGCTGTGTCTTTATTCACAGTAACACCCATCACATAAGCATTCGTTTCTGCATTGTATAAAAGCGATTTGTAAATAGGTAAACTTTTAAAAACAGCCGTTTCACTATCAAGCTTATTGATATTACTGAATATTTTTTTAGATACAAATTTTGAATTGATAGTATCCTTTACAAGTGTTACAGCTTCGGGTATCGACATCACACTTTTAACGGCAGATATTTTCTCTAATGATTTGTGCAAGGCAGCATAATGCGTAAAAATTTTTTCAGTAAATAGCTTGTCAGTCTCAATACCAATAACCACAAGATTATTATCGGCACCAAATTGTTTCAGGAATTTCTGGTATTCAGCATATTTAGCATTGTCCTCGGGGACAGCCTTATTACTATCATAACTTAACTGAATTTTACTGGCCTTCCAGCCCATAAAAACGGTAATCAGTAAAAGTGCCACAAGAGAGGGAACTCTGTATTGAATTATTTTTTTTCCAAGGCTATACCACATATTTGTTGCAATTGCTTATATGCAAAGAAAAGGAGAATGTTGCCCCAACCCTAAACCTTATTAGGTTGCAATAAAGTTTTAACATTTTACTTAAATAATAAAACCCCACTATGGTTTAGCCTTTTACATTTGCAATCTTAAAATAAACAAATGTTACAGGCAACTTTAAAAAAGAATGACATCAAGGCAAAATGGTTAATTGGAATTTTTTCGTTTGTGGTATTTGCAGTGGTGGTGACACTTGGCAAAATCAAACTAGGCATTAAAGTAGATTTTGATGTTCACATTTTTGCAGTGGCAAATGCCATCATCAATTCTTTAGTGGCTGTGCTTTTAGTAGCTGCTTTAATGGCAGTAAAACAAGGCAAATATTTACTGCACAAAAAGTTAATGGTAGGGGCTTTGGTACTTTCAATTCTTTTTTTAGTAAGTTATATTGCTCATCATTTATTAGCGGGAGATACAAAATTTGGTGGCGAAGGAATGATACGAATAATCTATCTCATTATTCTGTCAACACATATAATGCTTGCAGCGGTTATTCTTCCTTTTATTTTATTTACTACATACAGGGCAATGATTGCTGAATTTCCTGCTCATAAAAAGCTAGCTAAAATTACCTGGCCTTTATGGTTCTATGTAGCGGTTACAGGCCCCATTGTTTATTTAATGATTAGTCCATACTATCATTAATTTCAATGGTATGATGCTCAAATAAATCCTCCTCACTTAGCTGCATACGTTTGGCAATATCTGTTAAGTTACTAATACGCTGCACTGTGTATGGAATAGTATCAAGCCCATCACCATATTTTTTAACATACATAAAAATGCCCACTAAGTTGCTGGCTGCAATTTCATCGGCGTGGGTAATCCAGCTGGTAACATATAACGACACCGCTACAATAAATAACACTAATATTCCCATTGCTCCAAAATTCCATGCCTCTTGGTCGCTGATTTTTATTTGCCAGTAACGCAAAGCAGCATAGTGTTTTTTTGTAGATACAGGGTCTCCGATACCAATTACATCTACCTGATTTTCTAGTTCGTCGTTTCTTCTTTTGGTGAGGTACTTCATTTTTTTACCATAAAAAAAACTAATGATACTAACTGGAACTAAAACACTCAAACAAATCATCACTACCTTAGTATCGTAAAAACATAGCAGTATTAAAGAGCCAATAATATTATAGGCAGCTTCTATCACATACACCAAATCATATTCTAAAAAATCAACAAACTCTCTTGCCAGATTGCTATGGGCACTTAGTTTAGAAATATCTTTTTCGTCGTATTTTCTGCTTAATAATCTGCTTACAAACGATGTATAAATACCTGTGTAGGTTCTCGTGTCTACCCTGTGTCTGATAGTTCCAACAACAATCCATAATAAGTAAACACCAATCAGCTCATACAATCCAGTATTATGCCCATAAATCAATCCATCAATAGCTCTGCCCAGAAAATAAGGCTGCATCAGCAATGCCAGCATTTCAATAGAAAACAATACATAAGTTAAGCCAAGTTGCCATTTGTGCTTTTTAAAAATTGCAATAAACATCTGTAGTTTGGGCATTGTATAGCTTTTTGTAAAAATATGACGATGATGGTATGGAAAAATATTTTATTCTCTTATAATTGGATGCTAATGCCAATAATTTGGTTTGAAAAGAAATCAAAAAAAGTCGAAACTTCCAAAATACATAGATTTTGCATGGGCATAAATAAACTTGATATCAGTAACCTTATCTACGGAATATACTTTTTAAGCTCCATCACTAGTGAAGGAAAGACTAGGTTACACATTTAAACATTTAAAACGAAAACCCACTTTCGCAAGTTTATTTCATTGTACTTAACGTTCTTTGCATCTTTAAATTTAACAGCAATGGATTTAGCTAATTTATATCAAAAGGCTTTGAACTTAGATTTTTTATCTTTGGAAGAGGGAATGTACTTATTTAATAATGCCCCTTTAACAGAATTAATGTTTGTCGCAGATGAGCTAAGAAAAAAGCAAGTACCACATGGAAAAGTAACCTGGCAAATTGATAGAAATGTAAACACAACAAATGTGTGTATTGCTAACTGCAAGTTTTGTAATTTTTATAGAATACCGGGACATGCCGAAGCCTATATTACAGATATGCCAACCTACAGAAAAAAAATTGAAGAGACCATCGCTTGGGGTGGAGATCAGTTATTGCTTCAAGGTGGGCATCATCCACAATTAGGGTTACAGTTTTATGTAGATACCTTTAAACAGATTAAGGCAGAATATCCTAATATAAAACTACACACATTAGGGCCCCCAGAAATTGCTCATATAACCAAGCTAGAAAAATCTACTCATATAGAAGTATTAAAAGCATTGAAAGAGGCTGGTATGGATTCATTACCAGGTGCTGGTGCTGAAATTTTAGTTGACAGAGTAAGAAGGCTTATTAGTAAGGGAAAATGCGGTGCCGATGAGTGGCTTGAGATAATGCACCAATGCCATAACTTAAATATTACAACAAGTGCTACAATGATGTTTGGACATGTTGAAACACTTGAAGAAAGATTTATTCATTTAATTAAAATAAGAGAAGTGCAAGCAAAAAAACCTGCCAACGCTAAGGGGTTTTTAGCTTTTATTCCTTGGACCTTTCAAGATGTTGATACCTTGCTTACCAGAATTAGAGGAGTACAAAACCTAACCACCCCCGACGAGTACATAAGAATGATTGCCATTAGCAGAATTATGCTACCTAATATTAAAAATATTCAAGCAAGCTGGTTAACTGTTGGTAAACAAACTGCTCAAATTTGTTTGCACAGTGGAGCAAATGATTTTGGAAGTATTATGCTTGAAGAAAATGTTGTAAGTGCTGCAGGTGCACCGCATAGATTTACTTATAAAAGTATTCAGGAAGCTATTAAAGAAGCTGGGTTTGAACCACAGCTAAGAACACAACAATATGAGTTTAGAACCTTACCAAAAGAAATTAAAGAGCAGGTTGTAGATTATTAGTATAGACTAACACGTTTTATTGTTAGTTTTACTAAATAGTTTATTGATAAAATGCTTATTAGAAAAACGATTCTCTTAACTTGTTTAGTGCTGCTTAAATATGTTGTTTTTTGTCAGCCAATACAATGTAAAATTTTAACGGCGTCTTATTTTCAAACAAGCGAAAACTTTCGTTTATCTCAGGTAGTAAATTATTTCAATACTCAAAATACTAAATCAATTAATGACAATTTTATTAATGCAGGTTTAGTAACTAAGTATCTCTGGATTCATTACAAAATTCAATTGCCGAATGACAAAAATGATTACTGCTTAATTTTAGATAATTCAAGGTTAAATAAAATAAAAGCCTATTTTGTAGCCTCGCAAACCATATTAGATTCAGTAATTACTGGCGATTATTATAATTTCGAAACAAGAAGATTACTGTACCCAAATTTTCGATTTCTGCTTCCAAAAAACAATGACTCAATTATTGATGCTTACTTTTATGTAGACCACAGAGGTAGTACTTTACAATTACCCATTCAATTACAGTCCAAAAATAATTTTGCCCATAACGATAGAGATGTATTAATATTTGTTGGGTTAAAAATGGGCATTTTTATTATTCCTTTTTTCTTTGGAATTTTTCTTTTTTCCTCTACAAGGAATAAAATTTATCTTTTATACGCTACTTATGTTTTTATATCTGCTACTTGGCTTTGGAGCACCGATGGTTATGGATTTCAATATATGTGGCAATGGTATCCTCAAATAAATAACAGACTAGAAGCTTCATTTGGTGTTTTGTATTCAGGCATTTTTGCTGCTTATGCATTGCAGTTTACAAAACAATATCAATCTGGAAAATCAGTATTAAGAAATACACTAAAACTACTCATGTATTTTTTCTTTTTTTGGGGCATCATTCCTTTATTTCCATTTATTTCTATCGATTACAACCCATCAACCCCAATCTTTCTTTACTTATTTTTTTTAACAAATATTATTGGGGCTTTGGTTGCATTTTGCTATTTAATTAATTTGGTAAAAACCAATGGCAAGCCTATTGTATTTTATTTATTTGCAGTTGGCAATACCATTGTATTTTCAGTATTTGTAGTATTATACAATTTAGGATATGTCAATTTAAGTGTATCATCATCTACCTTAGTTGGCATAGGAATGATCATTGATGTTGTTTTTATGACACTCGGTTTGGCTTATCAATTTAATCAATATAAACTTGATAAAGAAAAAATGCTGATTGATTACATAGCTCAAGAAAAATCAATCAATGCAACCATTATTAATGCACAGGAGCAAGAACGAAAAAGAATTAGCAGGGAAATGCATGATGACATTGGTGCAGGTTTAACAAGAATTACATTAATGAGCGAGGCTGCAAAAAACAAACAAGATAATGCCAACGAGTTGAATGAAATTGCTATTACAGGGCGTAAAATTGTAGGCAACCTTAGTGAAATTATCTGGAGTATGCAGCCTGATAATAATAATTTAGAACAACTTTTTTCATATATCAGAGAACAGTTAAACGAACTGCTTGAATACACGAATATTGAGTATGGAATCTCATTTCAAAATACTGAAATAAATCAAAAAATTAGCAGCACTTTGGCTAGGAATATTGTTATGGTTAGTAAAGAGATAGTGAACAACGCTGTAAAATATAGCAGTTGTCATCAACTCATATATGAGGCTATTATTAAAAATAACACTATTATTTTACAAATATCTGACAATGGTATTGGCTTTGATAGCATACAAAAAAACAAAGGTAATGGGCTTAGTAATATTGAAACAAGAATTAAAGAAATTGATGGCAATCTTCAACTAGTTTCAAATAAAAATGGAACCATTTACAACATAGAAATTCCAATTCACTAATACTACTTATTTCACATTTTACAATTATTTCAATTATCACAAATTTGTATTATGAAAATAGACTCTATTGCAATTATTGAAGATGATGAGAAAGTGAGAAATTACTTGGCCGAGCAAATTCAATTACATATTGATGTAAAAGAGTTGAGACTTTTTGGTAATGCCGAAGCGGCATTAATAGAGCTGACTGCCGAGCCTGTTGAAATTGCTTTATTTGATGTGAATTTACCAGGAATGAGTGGTATAGATTGTATTCAACGTTTAAAAATGTTGCATCCAAAAATGCAAATGATGGTGTTAACTGTCTATGACAATAATGATAATGTATTTAGTGCTTTAAAAGCAGGGGCTGTAAGTTATTTATTAAAAAGTACGCCTCCCGAAAAAGTAATTGAAGCTATTGAAGAAGTATTTAAAGGCGGCTCACCAATTAGTAGTCAAATTGCACGAAAAGTAATTGAGGCTTTTGCTGTAAAAGAAAAAACTAATAACTATTTTCAAGATTTAAGTCGAAGAGAACAAGAGATACTAGAACAATTAAGTAAAGGCTATCGATATAAAGAAATTGCAGATAAATTATTCGTAAGTATTGAAACTGTTAGAACTCATATTAGAAATATTTATGAAAAATTGCACGTTAATAATAGAGCAGAAGCATTAAAAAAAACCGGATTTCTTTAATACTACTTTTATCACATTTTTACTGCTCTTTTATTATTTGAGTTTTGTGTAAAATTTTTAATTATGCAAAACGTATTCAAAACAACTCAAAAATTTGGAGTCGCCATTTTGGGGCTCACTTTCTCCACTATCACTATCAATGGAATTGCACAAGTAAAAGAAGTTTCACAAGAACTATCAAAGCCTGCAAAAAAGGGAATGCTGGATGATGCCATTTTAGATAAAGATGGCAACATAAGAATTACATATAAAATGAAAGTTGATAAAAAAAGCGATGTAGTCAACTTTGAAGATTATGTGTTCGATGCTGATTTAAATTATAAAGGCATTCAACCATACAATGAGCCCAAAGATGATAAACAAATTAAACCCGATTACAATTTAACTACACTTTCTGCTTATGTTGGTGGTAGCAATTCTTTCAATGTATTAAGTATGACATTGAAGTTTGAAAAAGAAGTTTGGGAGAAAAAATGGAATTTAAAAAAACAAAAATACGAATGGGGAAAACGCTTATCTAAAGAAACTATCAAAATGAAAGATGCTGATGGTCGATACAAAGGATTTGCAAACTATCCGAATGATGATGATGGAAGTCAATTAGTAATTGCAACCTATGATGGAAAAGGAGATAATGACCAGTTCCTTTGCTTATATGCAACCAACGACTTAAATATTAAAGAAACCAAAGTGCCAGCAACAGGCAGTTATTCGTTAGCTTTTTGTGGTCAACTACCCAATAACAATGTATTTGTATTGCTTGCACCAAACAAAGGCAACTCAAACACAAATTATGTATATGCCGAGTTTAGTAACACTGCAAATCTTATTTCATCTTTTGAATTTGCACCCCCATCTCCCAACACTGCTATTACAGATTTTCAATATGAAGATGGAGCATTATATTTATTAGGTGGCTCAACAAAAAATAATGATCCTTACAACAAAGTTTTTGCAAGTTATGCACCAATAGATAATCCTGGTTTTTCAACATCAAAAAACCTTCAAATGTCAAAATATGAAAAGGAAATTAAAAGCAACGATTTTGCAAATATTCATTTCATTAAAATAGCTGATAATAAAATTCAATTCTTAAGTGGCATTCCAACAAAATCTATAAAAGACAAAGTAAAAACACCTCCATCGCAAAAGAAAGGAGAAGCTTTTGATGGCAACAAGTTTTGGCTAGAAGGGTTTAAAATAACGCCTCAAAAAGAGTTTTTAATTGCAGGACAATTATATGATACAAAAATTGTGAATGGTGGTAATAGCATTGAAAATAGATATGGCGATAATGTTTGCTTGCACTTAACTGCAACCGGAGAATTGAAAGCACAGTATGCTGTGGAAAAAGTTAATGATGATAGAAAAAGCGAAGTATTTAGGAACAGACACAATTTTAATGTTAGTAGCGATGGTAAAACAATTTTTTGGGAAATACTAGAAGTTAAAGGGTCTAAAGGTTATGATTCTTGGGTGGATGCTTACAATGGCAATGCCACATTTAGAGCCAACTATTTCCCAAGAATTGCTAAAATAAATGCAAATGATGCAACAGTTTCTGACTTTACAGTTCTTGCCAATGGGGGCAAATTTTTAATGTATAAATATCATACTTTTTTAACTAGTAAAGATGGCAAAACAACCTACTATTTAGGACACGATGAGGATTATGAAAAACTTTGGATAGCCAAGTATCAGTTTAATTAATAAAGTTCAAAATTAAAAGCAAATAATGTTAGGCTTGTTTAATGGTTATGACCTTGGTACTACTTTTTTCACATTTTTAATATCGTCTTAACTAAAGATTTTTACATCATCAATTTTAAATAAATAAAAACTAACAAAAATGAAAAAAATTATTATCCCAGCCTTCGTTGCTACCATTTCAATTTTCTCTTTGAGTTGTAAAAAAGGCGAAGAAACAAAGCCCTACACTTGTCAAACTTGTAAAACCACTCCCGATGCCTTGGCTGTTAACAATACTAGTAGCAAAGGTATTTACAAAGGCATAGTTATTGGCTCATCAGGAACAATTATGTTCGACATTTTAAATGCAGGCACAAACATTACTGCAACGTTTGTGTTAGATGGAGTTACAACTACACTAACATCAAATGTTACTTGGGTAGCAGGAGTATCTTACATTGGAGCTTTTACGGGAACTTTAAATGGTGCTGCAATCAGTATTACTTTTTCAGTAGGTTCAGATGGCACAAACCCAACAGTAACAGCTTTCAATATCCCTGGCCATCCCAATGCAAGTTTTACAGTAGTTAAAGAAACATCCCAAAACCTTGTAGAGTGTTTTGAGGGCTCTTATCATTCCACTAGACCAGAAGATGGAACATTTAATTTACTGCTTTCAAGAACTGCAAAAATATATGGTGGCAGCTCAAGAAAATTAGGAAGTACAACATCAAATAATTTTGATGGTATAATTACTAGCACTAATGGACTAAAGGATAATTCAAATGGTACTGTAATGGCGACTTTAAATGGAGATGTTATTACAGGCAATTTTGTAGATGGCAATAATAGTACAGTTACGTTAACAGCTAATAGAACTTGGTAGTAACTAATATAAAAATAAATAAGGCTGTCTCAAAAGGGCAGCTTTATTTATTAAAATACTATTGATCAACTTTAATTTTGAACAACTCCAATAAATATCTCATAGCTTTTATTGATAAAAAACCATTTTGCTGGAATATTATCTCATTTTTAAAATTCAAAACACAAGTAGTAGGGTAACTGATTTCTTTGTTAATAGAAGCTAAATATTCCGCCAATTCATTAATTCCTGTGTTTACTCCTGTAGGTTGATAGTGGTATAATTTATTATTGAAATAGATATCGTTTTTTGTTTCTGCATTTAATAACACACAATAATAGTCTTTATTAATTTGTGCAATAATTTCTTCATTCTTAAAAGTAACACTTTCCATAGCCTTGCAATACTTACACCAATTAGTGTGTATAAAAACCAATACAGGCTTGTATTTTATACGCTGCAAGCTATCTATTTGCTCAAATTTGAAATTTACAAGTTGTGCTTCTCCTGTATTTGAAAAAACAATACAAATAAGCAATAAGATAAATGATATAATGTTTTTATGTTGCATTATTTTAAACTGTATCGCACACCCAAAAATCCTCGTATGCCTTGGTTGGGTGCATATACATAAGATGTATCAAATGTAAGTGCAAAAGGATTGTCTGCAGTTGCTACTACTTTTCCAGTGGCATCATATTGCACATTTTTATCAAATGGATCATTGCTTCTTGCAATAATAAACGGGTTATTTTTTGTAGGCAAAAAATCCAACAAATTCTTTACACCTGCATATACTTCAACATTTTTAAGTCCACTGTAAACAAACTGAATATTTTGAATACTCCAGGTAGGGGATTTGGGGAGTCTTGGATCTAATTTGCCCAGCAATGGAAGTGCCATCGGTCCATAAATATTTCCTGTATAATCTATTCCTAAATGTAGTTTTTTAAATTTATACGATATGGACCATGTACCTGTAAATTTTTCGGTTAATAGCTGTTCCTGCCTTATACCATTACTTGTGATAGCTACATCCATAAAAGTAGCACCTGTAATAACTTTAAGCCCATTTACAAAATCCAAATCAACGTTTATACTCATGCCTTTGCTTTCTGCAAAACCATTCAAATTATCATAAATAATTTTGTTAGGATCCTCATTATAATCACCAACAATTCTATTATTAAAATAAGTGTACCAACTAGTAAAATCAGCACTAATAAAACTGCCATTGTTGGTGTATATTTTTTTTAGAAAATTAATATTGACATTGTAACTTTTTTCCGGCTTCAATTCGTTTTTTATTTCAACAATTCTTGCACCCGTTAATGCAGCGTGATCTTCGGTAAATAAATTTACAACTCTGAAACCAGTGCCAGCATTTATTCTTAAAATACTTCTATCATCAATACTCCATTTGTAGGCAATTCTTGGAGTATAAATATTACCGTGATAGTTGTTATAGTCATACCTGAAACCTAACAGTATTTTTTGCTTGGTAGATATGCTAATTTCATCTTGTATAAAAATTCCTGGTAACCATGTTTTGCTGGGTTGATTTTGAAAATCTATACTAGCTGTTGCTGAAGTGTTGTCATCATAAAATGTATAACGTAATGCAGCTCCCAATAATAAATCGTGTTTCTTTATAGTTTTATCCCACGTTATTTGCGAGAAAGCAATATTTTGTTGAGCATCATAAATTGTTTTGCCATATCTGCTATCTTGTAAATGACTATTGTAACTAAAACTCAAAAGTATTTTTTCTGCTGTTGGCAATTGATAATTTCCTAGCAACTCAAATCGTTTTGTATAAATACTTTCCCCATAAATACTATCGCTACCTCTGAAAGCTTTTGTCCATCTTATATCGCCCCCCCATCTGTCTTCATTAAAATACCTGACAGCTGCACTTAACAGTTTATTATTTTTTCTCTGAAAATTCCATTTTTGAAAAACAGAAATTCTATTTTGTAAAGTAACGTCAGTAAAATTATCGTTGTTATTATCTACAACATTATTGAACTTGTAAAAGTTAATACCAGTAAGCAATGCAGCCTTTTTTAACACATTAGATTTAATAGCAAAATCTCCATTAAACTCCTGCCAAGATGTAACCATAACATCTGCTGCTATTTTTGATGTCGAGGATGTTTTTTTTGTAATTACATTTATTAAACCCCCTACTGCTTCGCTTCCATATAAGGATGACGCAGGACCTTTGACTATTTCAATTCTTTCAACAATACTATTCGGAATTCCAGATAAACCATAAACAGTTGCTAAACTGCTAACAATGGGCATTCCATCTATTAACACCATTGTATAGGGACCTTCTAGTCCATTAATGTGAATGTCTCCAGTGTTACAAACATTGCAATTTAATTGAGGTCTTACGCCGTTTATATTTTGCAGTGCATCATATATTGAAGGGGTTGGATTTTTTTTAAAATAGGATGGGCTGTACACTTCCACCGGAACTGAGCTTTCAACTCTTTTTACTTCTTTCAAAGTTCCGGTAACAACAATATCATTCAAAATTTTTTCAGTCTTATATAAGTTAATTATTACCACATAATCTTCATTATTCTTTAAAGAGATTGTTTGCAGATATTTTTCATATCCAAGAGCATTTATAGCAATTTTATAATTTCCTGCTCTTAAATGTTCAAAACAAAATTTTCCAGTGCTATCTATCATTTCATTTATAGTACTGCCAATCAAACTAATAGTTGCAGCTTTGATTGTATCTTTTTCAGACACAATATTTCCGCAAATTGTACTAGTTTGCGAATAAGCACAGTAATTAAAAAAAATTGTTAAAAAAAAAGTAAACAATCGCCTCATTAAATTATAGTTTGACGAACAAACATACATTTGTTAGGCTAGTCTAACAAATTAAGTTATGTATTTTGTTTACATTTGCTTCATGTTATCATTTACCGAGGAAAACTATTTAAAAGCACTAGTTCAGTTACCATTGAATGAAAACGGTGCTGTAGGAACTAACGAATTAGCAAATCATTTATGCGTAAAGCCTGCAACGGTAAACGATATGCTTAAAAAACTAAAAGAAAAGAAGTTGGTTGACTATGAAAAATATGGCAAAATTTCACTCACAATTTTAGGAAAGCAACTCGCAATTGATATATTAAGAAAACATAGACTTTGGGAAACTTTTTTATTCGAAAAATTAGAATTTAGTTGGGATGAAGTTCACGAAGTTGCTGAACAATTAGAACATATTCACAGTGCTAAGCTTATTGATAAATTAGATAAATTATTAGGCTATCCCGAATTTGACCCACACGGCGACCCAATTCCAAATGTCAAAGGCGAATTTAAAACTTATTACAAAAAAACACTATCACAAGTAGAAGCGGGAACCACCTGTAAAATGGTAGCAGTTAAAGATAATTCTGCTGCTTTTTTACAATATGTTGTAAAGGTTGGCTTGGGCTTGAACAATAAAATAAAAGTGGTTTCGAAACAAGAGTATGACGATTTAATTTCAATAGAAATAAAAGGAAAAACATCTGTTGTAAGTCAAAAATTTGCCGAAAACATTTTTGTAGTTTGCAGTAAATGTGAAGTTGGTAAAAACTGTTCAAAAATTAAGTGTGAAATAAAATAGTTTTTTTCGACTAAAATTTACATTCTCTCTTTCAAAAAAGCAATGGCTTTTGAAAAAGCATCTTGTGTATATTCCTTATTAAAGCTTGGGTTAGATGGGTTGGCAAACCCGTGCCCTGCATCATAACGATATAAAGATATTTTCTTTCCAGCAGTTTTCATATTTGTTTCAAATGTGTTTACAACTTCTTGGGAAATGCCTTTGTCTTGATTTCCAAAAAACCCTATCACATCGCAATTAATAGTTTTTAATCTTTCAATGTCTTTTTCAGGTCTGCCATAATACATTATACAACCTTTTGCTTGATTACCAGCCAGAATAGTTGATTGCAAGCTCCAGCCTCCGCCAAAGCACCAGCCAACAGTATAAATGTTCGCTTTTTTACCGGCATAAGCAATCGCAGCATTCACAATAGCTTCTAATCTTTCTTTTTTTGCACCACTCATAAATGCCATAGCACTATCTGGTGTTGTAGCAACTTTTCCGTCGTACATGTCTATTGCTAAAGCATTCACATTCTCTAAATCTGAATAATACTTATCTGCTTCTTTTTTAATGTAGTCATTTAAACCCCACCACTCTTGAATTACAAATAGCCATCTATTACTTTTCTTTTTACTTTTAATAAAATATCCATTCACTTTAGTTCCGTCTGTAGCTGTAAATTGAATGTTATTCCCCAAAGGAGCTTCTAGTTTAAAATCTTTTGGCTTTGGATGTAACATTGCAAAACCAGGTTTTAAAGCATCTAATTGAATCATTTCTTTTGTCTCAATATTAAAGCAACTTATATAACATTCTGGCGTCAATGGTTTAGGAGCGTCTTTCTTAAAAGTATAACTGAATAATGCAGCTGATACAAATGCAGCAAATGTTATTAATGCTATTTTTTTCATGCTTTTTTATTTAATGTGAAAGTAAATGCTTAAGCTATTAATAGTATTAATGGGTATTATTTTTTCTTATCTCAAAAACAAATTTGGATACATAAATTGTTAAAGATTTCAAAATTTTAATCTGTTTGCTTATCATCCTATAAATTTACATAGTAATTATTTTTATGAAGTTATTGAGATGGATTTTGGGCTTAATGTTAGTTTTTGTTTGTGCAAAAAATTATGCTCAGTTTAGAAAATATTCGAATGAGTTTTTAAACATTGGTGCTGGGGCAAGAGGTTTAGGAATGGGTGGAGCACAAGTTGTTTCGGTTGATGACGGTACTGCAGGATATTGGAATCCAGCGGGATTAGTTTTTGTAAAAGACAATCCAAATTTAGCTTTAATGCACGCTGATTATTTTGCTGGGATTGGAAAATATGACTTTGTGGGCTTGGCTTTGCCATCTAAAAATGGCAATAAAACCTTAGGAATTAGTTTTATGCGTTTTGCTGTAGATGATATTCCAAATACTTTGTATTTGGTAAATCCAGATGGCTCGATTGATTATAATAACATATCAACTTTTTCATCTGCCGATTATGCTGTTTTGCTTTCCTACTCTCAAATAATTAAAAAAACAGAAAAAGATTTTTTGAGTGTTGGAGGCAACGTAAAAATTATTCGCAGGCAAGTGGGCAGTTTTGCCAATGCTTGGGGTTTTGGTATTGATCTTGGTGCAATGTATAAAAAAGACAAGTGGAAACTTGCAGCTGTATTAAGAGACGCCACAACAACTTTTAATGCTTGGAGCTTTACTTTCACAGAACGTGAAAAAGAGGTTTTGTATTTAACCAATAACGATATACCCGTTAAAAGCACTGAAAATACAGCACCACGATTAATATTGGGTGCTGGCAGAGACTTTAAAATAAATGATAAATTGAATTTATATGCAGAAGCTAATTTGCATTTAACGTTTGATGGAAAAAGAAATTCAGTTATCAGCTCTAACATTTTAAATATAGATCCTAATGTTGGCATAGAAGCACAGTACAATAAAGTGCTTTTTGTAAGAGCAGGAATATCTAACTTTCAACAAGCTTTAAGCGATGGAGATACTACCAATCAAAAAAAAGTATGGATTTATCAACCAAGCTTGGGTGCAGGATTTAAGCTAAGTAATGTTGGCATAGATTATGCTTTTACAAACCTTGCTAATCAATCAAACCCTTTATACACTCACGTTTTTTCGTTGAAGGTAGATTTGATAAACAATGTAAAAAGAAAAAAATAGAATGATTTGTATGGTTCATGTAAGTATTTAAAAACCACGTCGTATCTATTTCACAAATTTTAACTTCTTAATTTTATTATTGAGTAATTTATTTGCAAACACAATTATATAAAATGAAAAAATACCTTTTACTAGTTTTAAGCATCGTAGCAATTTCGTTTGTTAAAGCTCAAGTTAAAGATCCTGTTAGTTGGACTTATGCAGCAAAAAAGAAAACTGATAATACTTATGATTTAGTAATTACAGCATCATTACCAAAGCCTTGGCATATTTATTCTCAAAATTCTGGTGCTGATGGTCCAATTCCTACAACCATAACATTTAATACCAATCCTTTAATTGTTAAAGAAGGCAAGGTTGTTGAAACAGGGAAACTGGTGAAATTTTTTGACAAAAATTTTAATACAAACGTTTTGTATTACAGCGATAAAGTAGTATTTACACAAGGTATTAAATTAAAAACAAAAGCAAAAACTGTTGTTACAGGTAAGGTTGAATTTATGGTTTGTGATGATGAAAAATGTTTGCCACCAACTACAAAAGCTTTTACAATTAAGTTATAATTCTATTTATGATGTGCGATTTTATAATTACGATTTAGTTGTTTTAGCAAATCGTACATCGCAATTTATTTGTGCCTTCGTGGCAAAATCTTCTTCAAATGAAAAAAATATTCTTGCTGTTTTTTGCTGTTACATTTTCGATTTTTACATTTTCTCAAGATAGTTTAGTTTGGAAAATTGTTGCAAAAAAAGTAGCAGATTCAACATATCAAATTACTGCAAATACCAATATTCCACAAGGTTGGCATCTGTATGGAACAAATCCAAATATAGAAGGTTTGGAAGAGTCGAATGTAAAATTTGTTTTTCAACTTGAGAGCATTAAACCCACAGATGCTATTATTTTTAATCATAAAGCAGCAACTATAAAAGATGTTTTATTTGATAATAAAGAAGTAAATGTTTATGAAGGTGAAATTGAAATGAAGCAAAACTTTAAAGTGAATGGATTTATTCCTGCAACTATAAAAGTTAATGTTAGTGGTTTTATTGCAAAAGAAACAGAACTAACGCCACTTGCTGAAACCCAATATGAAATTACACTTGAAGGAGGTTCAGCTTATACAGCTTCGGACACACAAATAAAAAAAACAACAATTGATGTTAAAAATCCTGCAAGTCAATGTGGCGATAAAATAGAAAAAGGCAGTTTGTGGACAGTTTTTTTATTGGGTCTTGTTGGTGGATTTATTGCGTTGTTTACCCCTTGCATGTTTCCAATGATTCCAGTAACTGTTTCTTTTTTTACAAAGCGTTCACCATCACGAAAAAAAGGAATTCAAAACGGGTTGTTATATGGCTTTTTCATTTTTGCTATTTATGCATTAGCAAGTACCCCTTTTCATTTGTTGAATCTTAACAGCGAAATATTCAATAGCATTTCTACCAGCCCAACGCTTAATATTATTTTCTTTATTATCTTCATCATTTTTGCTATTGCATTTTTTGGATACTTCGAAATCACGCTACCACACAGCATTGCAGGCAAAGCCGATAGTAAAAGTAACTTAGGAAGCAGCATTGGAATTTTCTTTATGGCTCTCACTTTGGTGATTGTTTCTTTTTCTTGCACTGGTGTTATTTTGGGAACACTTTTAGTTGGCACATCAAGTGGAGGAGCTTGGGCTTTAACTGTTGGTATGAGCGGTTTTGGTATTGCATTAGGTTTGCCTTTTGCATTATTTGCAATATTTCCTAATTGGTTAGAAAACCTACCTAAAAGTGGTGGATGGCTTGATACTGTTAAAAAAGTATTAGCGTTTGTTGAAGTAGCTTTAGCTCTTAAATTTCTTTCAAATGCAGATCTAGTAAGCCATTGGGGATTATTAAAACGTGAGGTGTTTATTGCTTTATGGATTATAGTATGCATTGGCTTGGCTTTATATGCTTTTGGAATACTGCGTTTACCACACGATTATAAAGGGCAAAAAATTAGTACAGGTAGAAAATTAATTGGTGTTATTGCAATTTTATTTGCAATGTATTTAGCACCAGGATTAACCAAAACCAAATATGCCAACCTTACTTTATTAAGTGGAATCGTGCCACCTTTAAGTTATAGTATTTATGCAGATGAAGTAAGATTCAAAGGGTTAGAACCTAATGTAATAAACGACTACGAAAAAGCCTTAGCATTGGCTAAAGCTCAGCACAAACCTTTATTGATAGATTTTACAGGTTGGGCTTGTGCCAATTGCAGGAGAATGGAAGAACAGGTGTGGACAAATGACGAAGTGGCAAAAATTATTAGCGAACGTTTTATTTTAGTTAGTTTATACGTTGATGATAAAGCCAAACTGCCTGTTGAAAAAAGAATAATGAATTATAAAACCATAGATGGCAATGTAAAAGATATCATTACTATTGGCGACAGATATGCAACTTTTGAATCTGAAAATTTCAATCAAGTTTCTCAGCCACTGTATGCAATGCTTGATAACAACGAAAAACTATTAGCATTTCCAGTTGGTGCTACATTTGATACAAAAAAATATCTGACTTGGTTGGAATGTGGTGTTAGAAGTTTTAAATAACCAAATTCGGCACATTAATTTTTTTAAAAATTAACTTGATTATGAATAACAACATATATCCTTGTTTATGGCTGAATAATAACGCAAAAGAAGTTGCAAACTATTATGCTGGTGTTTTTTCAAATACAAATATTGTTTCAGAAAATAGTATCGTTGTAATGTTAGAGATACAACGACAAAGTCTTATGCTTTTAAATGGTGGTCCTAGGTTTTCTATAAATCCTTCCATCTCTTTTTTTATTACTTGTGAAACTATTGAAGAAATCAATGATTACTGGAATAAACTATCTAAAAATGGAAAAATTTTAATGCCATTAAATAAATATCCTTGGAGCGAACGATATGGATGGGTGGAAGATAAGTTTGGTGTTAATTGGCAATTGAGCTTTGGACTAATGAAAGAAGTACATCAGAAGTTTACCCCTGCATTAATGTTTACTCAACAACAAAATGGAAAAGCTTTAGAAGCTATAAATTTTTATACTTCCATTTTTCCAAATTCATCAATTAATAGCATTGCAAGATACAGAGAGGGCGAGGGCGATACTATTGATAATGTAAAACATGCTCAATTTACTATTAATAACTTTGGACTAATGGCAATGGATAGTTCAATGGCTCATAATTTTACTTTTTGCGAAGGAACATCTTTTGTAGTTCATTGTGATACTCAGGAACAAATTGATTTTTATTGGAATAGTTTAACTAAAGATGGAGAGGAAAGTATGTGTGGATGGTTAAAGGATAAATATGGGGTATCATGGCAAATAGTTCCAACTGTTTTAGGAAAACTAATGAGTAATCCAGAAAAATCTCAGGCAGTTATGCAAGCTTTTTTAAAAATGAAAAAATTTGATATTGCTACTTTAATGAGTTTATAAATATTTCTAAAATATCAATTATAAACTATTCGAAATTATAATCTTTACCCCAGCCTCTATACCAGATGTATGCAATTATTAGTGTAATAATAATCAAAAGCAAAACTTTAGTAAAGAATTTTAGTTTTCTCATAACATTGGATTTTAAAATCAAAGCTAAAAAGTTTCGAATGAATTTTTCAAATAGATATAGTGTATTTTGAATTATTTTAAATATTGTAAATAAAATATTATCAACAACTTTAAAACAAAAAATTTCAACTTAGCAGGCACTACTTAAATAAGTAACACCTGCCTTGTTGAATTTCCCTAGATGTATCAAAGAATGATAATACAAAATTGACGCCTGTATGAATACAACATACCGTGAAAAACACCCTTTTTTTGGGGGGTGTTTTTCACGGTATGCAAAAAATGGTGTAATATTTAAAAGTAAATTTACGGTAATTAATAAAGAAAATCAACAGTACAAACTAATTCTGAAACAAATGATAATAAATGAATTAATCATATCTAAGAGCAACAATTGGGTCAAGTTTTGAAGCTTTTTTTGCTGGATATACTCCAGCCAATAATCCAACGCCTGTACATATTACAACACCTCCAAATACCCAAAGCCAAGGAATAACAAATCCGGTTTTTAATAAAATAGCAACTGTATTACCTATCAATATTCCTAATATAATTCCAACTATCGCACCCATAACACTAATAATCATACTCTCAAATAAAAATTGGTATTGAATGTCTTTTTTTGTTCCACCCAATGATTTTATTAATCCAACTTCTCGAGTTCTTTCATTTACTGCCACTAGCATTATATTCATTAACCCTATTGCAGCACCTATTAAAGTAATTAATCCTATTACAGCAGCAGCACCAGAAATGCCACTTAAAAAACCAATAAACATCTCAGCAAACTTGTCGCTTTTCTCTATCACAAAATTATCTGCGTCTTTTGGCTGAAGTTGTCGAATCGCTCTAAAAACGCTTGTGGCTTCACTTGTTGCTCCATCTAAATCCATTACTTTATTTACCATTACGCCAATTAAAAAAGATGATGCTGCGTCTTTATATTTTCTAGAATTATTATAAGATGTAAAAACAATGTCATCGGCTCTTCCCATAGTAGCTCCTTTACTTTTTAAAACGCCTATTATTCTGTATGGCATTCCACTAACTCGAATAATTTTATCGATACAAACACTTGTTTCATCTCCAAAAAGTTTATTGGCAATATTGCTTCCAATAAGGCAAACATTTCTTCCACTTTGAACGTCTAAACTGTTTAAGTTTCTACCATAATCTACCTTGTAGCCATTCACTTCCAAATAGTTTTCATCGCCTCCCCAAACAGCACATACAGGATTCGTTTTTTTATTTTCAAATACACATTCAATATTTCTTCCTCCGCGTAAGTATATACTTACTTTAGCAGGAAAATTGAAATTGCTTTTAAAAAATTCTGCTTGCTCTCTGTTAATAGATTTATCAAGGTTTGATTTTTTTTGAATTAATCCTCGCTTTGAAACTGTAGCATCATTACTACTTCTATGCCCAAACCTTACATTCGTTTCCTTATAGCGAATACTAAAAGCATTAGCACCCATGGATGAAAAACTTTCTGTTACACTTTGATTCATTGCTTGAATTGCAGTAATAATGCCAATTAATGCCATAATGCCAAAAGCAATAATAGCAACAGTTATTCCTGTTCTCAATCTATTGCTTTTTACGGTAGCCCAAGCAAGTGAAAATATGTTATTAAGTGTCATTTTAATTTCGATATTGTTCAAAAGTAATTGAAATTTAAACGTTGTATTTGCCGACTATGTAAAAGCAATAATACTTTTTTGGTATTTGGATTTACAACATCATGATTTTTTTCATTAGTTCTATATAAAATAAATATAAGTATCTTTATTTGTGTTGTAATCTATACAAATAGTCCATATTGAAGTCATATAAAACCCTATTACCCTCCTTCCCCAGTAAAATATAATAGAAAATATTTTATACCAGAAAAATAATGAAACAACTGTTTAAGCAGCAGTGATAATATGCAACAGCTTGTATATTCATAAGGTTTTATCTAGTCGCTAAAATCCCTCATCTTCGCCAAAACTTTTTGATATGTCATATACAACATTACTCACGCAACTTGCAAACAATATTCTCATAGTTACTATTAACCGTCCAGATAAATTGAATGCTTTAAACCGGGATGTGTTCACCGATTTAAGTAATATGGTAGATGAAATTGAAAGTAACAGCGAAATTAAATCTGCCATTATAATAGGTTCAGGTACAAAAGCATTTGTTGCAGGTGCCGATATTACAGAGTTTAATAGTTTAACTTTAGCAGAAGCCAAAGCTTTATCAAAACGAGGTCAGGATATTTTTTTTAAAATAGAAAACTGTAGTAAACCTATCATCGCTTGCGTAAATGGTTTTGCATTGGGTGGAGGTTGTGAATTAGCAATGAGTTGCCATTTTAGACTAGCAAGCGACAACGCAAAATTTGGCCAGCCCGAAGTAAATCTTGGTTTAATCCCAGGCTATGGTGGCACACAAAGATTAGCACAATTAATTGGCAAAGGCAGGGCTATAGAATTACTGATTTCAGCTAATATGATTGACGCTGCTAAAGCATTGCAATATGGTTTGGTAAACTATGTTACCACACAAGAAGAACTGTTGCCAAAAGCCATTGCCATTCTTACCAATATAAATACCAAAGCACCTATTGCTATTGCAAAATGTATTCAAACTGCAAATGCTGTTTATGATGAAACAAAAAATGGTTTTGATGAAGAAGTGAATGCCTTTGGTGAGTGCTTTGAAACACAGGATATGAAAGAAGGCACAACAGCATTTTTAGAAAAAAGAAAAGCAATCTTCACTGGGAAATAACGACTATCAATTACAATTAATGAGAAAAAACCTATTTATAGCATTTGAAGGAATAGATGGAAGTGGTAAAAGCACTCAGGTGAAATTGCTTACTCAAAAACTTGAAGCAGTTGGCCATAAAGTTTATGCAACTTTCGAGCCCACCGATAGCCCAATAGGTAAAATGATCAGGGATATTTTCAGTGGCAGAATGGATGCAGACCACAAAGTAATTGCTGGTCTTTTTGTGGCAGACAGATTAGACCATTTGCTTAACAAAACCAATGGTGTTTTAAAAATGCTTGACGAGGGATATACTGTGATAACAGACAGATATTATTTTTCTTCTTATGCTTATCACAGTCCTTATATGTCAATGGAATGGGTAATTGAAGCCAATAGGTTGAGTGCCGAGTTATTAAGACCCGATATTAATATTTACATAGACATTTCGGCACAGGAAAGTATGCATCGCATAGCCAAAGGAAGGACTTCGACAGAATTGTACGAGACCTTAGATAACTTGAAACTGGTTAAAAACTTATACGAAACAGCTTTTGAAAAACTAAACGGGGTTGAGAAAATTGTATCCTTAAATGGCGAAAGGACAGAGGTGGAAATTGCTGCCGATGTATGGCAAGTAATCGAGAATATCTAGTAAATTATTATTCCAAAAAAATAAAATGGCAGGCATTTACATACATATACCTTTTTGTAAAAAAGCTTGTCACTATTGTAATTTTCATTTTTCTACCACAAAAAAATTAATGAATGAAATGGTAGAGGCTATTGCAATGGAAATGCAGCAGCGAAAAAATTATTTAACTGAAACTGTCGATACTATTTATTTTGGTGGTGGCACACCATCAATTTTACCCACAGAAAAAATAAATTGGTTATTACAAAAATGTCAACAATATTTTAAAATAAACCCCAACGCAGAAGTTACTTTAGAAGCAAATCCAGATGATATAACTGAAAATAAGTTATTAAAATGGAAAGCAGTTGGAATTAACCGCTTTAGTTTGGGCATTCAAAGCTTTATTGATACAGAGTTACAATGGATGAATCGAAGCCACACTGCACATCAGGCTAAAGAATGTATAACAATGCTTGAAAAACACTTCAATAACTATTCTATAGATTTAATTTTTGGCAGTCAGTTACTAACCAATGAAGATTGGTTATATAACATACAAACAGCACTTGCATTTAATCCTCCACATCTTTCTTGCTATGCATTAACTGTAGAGGAAAAAACGGTTTTAGGCAAGAAGGTGCAACAGCAAGCCACCTCTGCTATCAACAATGAAAAACAGGCACAACAATTTGAAATGTTAATGGATACCTTGCAGCTGGCCGGATACAAACATTATGAAATTAGTAATTATGCAAAAGCTGGTTTTGAAAGCAAGCACAATAGTAGTTATTGGCAAGGAAAGCATTATTTAGGCTTAGGTCCATCTGCTCACTCATTTAACAGTTTTTCTCGTAGTTGGAATATTGCTAACAATGCATTGTATATAGCTGGAATTAACAACAATGCCTCAGTTTTAGAAACCGAAATATTAACCCCTACACAACAACTAAACGAATATATAATGATTGCCTTGAGAACTGCAAATGGAATTGACACCAATATACTAATAAATAAATTTGGAAACAAAGCAGCCCAACAAGTATTGCAAGACGCCGAAAAATGGATGGCATCAAATCACATTATACAACATTTAAACAAGCTACAATTAACCCAACAAGGTAAATTATTTGCCGATGCAATTGCTGGAGATTTGTTTAGTTGATATTTATTATGTTTTAACTAAACAAATATTCTACATCTTCTTTAGTAAGGCTTTTTACAAATCCTTCGTCGTCGGTAATTAAATCACTTGCTAATTTGCGTTTTTTCTCTTGCAGTTTTAGTATTTTATCTTCAACTGTATCGGTACAAATCATACGATATGCAAAAATATTTTTAGTTTGTCCGATACGATGGGTTCGGTCAATAGCTTGTTGTTCAACAGCTGGGTTCCACCAAGGGTCAACAATATATACATAATCGGCAGCAGTAAGGTTTAAGCCAACACCTCCTGCTTTGAGCGAAATTAAAAATACCCTACAATTTTCATCATTCTGAAAACGGTTAATGGCTCTCTCTCTTTCAACAGCAGTGGAACTTCCATCAAAATATTCAAAGTCAACTTCCAACTCTTTTAGTCTTTGTTTAATTAATGCCAGCATTCCTAAAAACTGAGAAAACACCAAAGCTTTGTGGTTGCTAATATTTTCGCTAATCTCTCTTCCAATTTCCTCTAGTTTTACCGAAACATTAGGATATTTTTCTCCATCAGTTTCTTTCATTATAGCTGGGCTATCACAAATTTGTCTTAGTTTCATTAAGCCTTGCAAAATGGTTAGCTGACTTTTTTGAATACCTTGGTCTTGCACCACACCCATAATTTTATCTCTAAAATCGTTACGGTATGCATCGTAAATTTTGCGTTGCTCATCGCCCATTTCACAAAACAAAACCATTTCTTGTTTTTCGGGCAAGTCCTTAGCAACTTGCTCTTTTGTTCTTCTTAGAATGAATGGATATAAAAGTTTACGCAGATGATCTTTTTGTTCTTTCTCTCCAAATCTATCAATAGGCACAGCAAATTCTGATTTAAAAAACTCCTGACTGCCCAGCATTCCTGGATTTAGGAAATTCATTTGAGCAAAAATGTCGAAAGTGTTATTTTGTAAAGGTGTACCACTTAAACATAAACGACCTTTTGATTTTAGTAAACAAGCAGCTTTGGTTACTTTACTTCCCGGGTTTTTGATAGCTTGGCTTTCATCAAGAATAACATAATCTAAATTCAATTCAATAAACTCTTTTACATCGCTTCTTAAAGTTCCATAAGTTGTAATAATTACATCTGCTTTTTTTTCACTTAAATCATCTCTCATTCTTCCTCCACCGTGATGAACATAGAAACTTAAATCGGGGGTAAATTTTTTAATTTCATTTTGCCAGTTAAACATTAGCGTTGTTGGGCAAACAACTAATGCTTTTAGTTTGCCGTTTTCTACTTTTAGATGATGTAGAAAACTAAGTGCTTGAATGGTTTTACCTAAACCCATATCATCTGCTAAAATGCCACCCCATTGTACCTCACGCAAATAATTCAACCACTGAAATCCACTTGCTTGATAGGGTCTTAATATGGGCTCTAAATGCTCGGGGGTTGGTATTTTTTTTATTTCATAGTTATAGCGAAGCTTATCATATTTTTCTTCAAGTTGTACAAATAATTCTTCTTCATCTCTCTGGCTGTACAAGTCTTCAATAACGCTAAATTGAAACTTACTAAGTTTCATATTATGTTGTTTGCCTTCTCCAACTTTAAATAACAAGCTGTATTTTCTAATCCAATCTTCGGGTAAAATACCCAAAGTTCCATCGGCTAAAGGAACAAATTGTTGTTTATTGGCTAGGGCTTTTTTTACATCGGCAACAGTAATTTTTTGTCCGCCAAAATCTATTTCAACCTTTGCATCAAACCAATCGGTATTACTACTAATAAAAATTTTTGTAGATGGTCGAGATGTGTTAAAGCGGTAATTTTTTAAGCTATCAAATCCATACACAGGAATACTTAGCTCTTTGGCTGCATCAATAAATAAAAAGAACCAATTGTTTTTTAAAACCTCGGCACCTTTTAAGGCTAAAGTGTTACTATTATTGGGTTTTAAGAACAAGGAGTGTAGAGCCTGAATTTTTTCTATTTGTTCATTTTCGGCAGTTAAATTTCTTTGAATAATAAGTAATCTGTCTTCAAATGGAACAATAATTTTATCCTTGTCGCTTTGGTTAATGGTGTAGTTATTATAGCTAAATATGGGTTCAAATATCAAATACTCTCCCTTTTCTTTTAGCATAATTTTCATCTCGGGCTTTATATTTTTTATTTCCTCTTTTTGAAGATTACCAAATTGTACTTCATATTCTTTGGACAAAGGCAATATATAATTTTCAAGCCGCTCGTTCCATTCAGATTTTGCAATAGTTATATTACCTAATGGCAAATATTTTTCAATAATATTAATATCTTCTGCTTTGTCCCAAAGAAAAAAAGTTTCGTGCGATTGAAAGAAAAAAGGTGTAATGCTTTCCGATTCGTTGATGTTTAAATCAAGCAAAGGAAGTTTTACCCTGCACTCAATATTATATGCGTCATTTTTTTGATTGATGATAAAATAAGGACTAATGGGTTGTTGTGAAACGCCAATATTTTCAAGATTTGCAGAAGTGAATACTTTGCCTTGAGGTAACAAAAATAAGTAGCAACTATTGCTTTGTTCTATACAGATTTTTTTAAGTTTGGGGTGAAGATATTCAGCAATTAAAACCCTTGTTTCCTCTGGCAATTCTTCATCTTGCTGCTGAATAATATTTTCCCAAATACCACCAAAAGGGGAGTTTCTGTTAATGTATTTACTAATTTCCGCTGGTAGTAATTTTCGTAGTTGCTGAATGAGTTGTATGTCATCATCATCAAACAAATCGAGATTTATATATTTATTTAAATCTAATTTTTCAACTTTTGAAACAAATGCAGTATTTGTTTCATTAGGCACACCTTGTATGCACTCAACTTGTAAAAAAG
This sequence comes from uncultured Chitinophagaceae bacterium, assembly GCA_964615145.1. Classification (GTDB taxonomy): domain Bacteria; phylum Bacteroidota; class Bacteroidia; order Chitinophagales; family Chitinophagaceae; genus CAIVPM01. The sequence goes on along the minus strand of CAZTOP010000003.1, from coordinate 65,131 downwards.
GATATTGATTTGGATTAATTACAAATACAATTCCAACTTTAAACTCAGCCTGTTTTTCTTTTGGTTCTATAAAATCATTATATATTACTGGGGCTTTTTGAATGATAGGTTGTTCAAAATAACTAGGTTTTGCAGCTGTTTCTATGGGAGCAGCAACTCTTTTTATGGTATTATCTAAAACCCTTAAAAAAGGACGTCCATCTTGGTAGCTAAATTCGAACTTATCTGTTAAATCGTCTTTCAGCGAATAGCCATATATTGCCAATAATTTATTTTTTACTGTATCCCAGTTTCTAATACTATCAAAATAATTTGCACCGTGCTTGGTTAATAAGTGTAGTAAAACAATGTTTTTATGAATGCAAAGCGGATGCTTGGTTTCAGTGTTACAAGTACAACTAGTGTCAAAATTTCTTTCTTCATTTTTTCTAATAAGTAGTTTATATTCTATACCACTTTCATTTACTTGAGCCCAAACAGTTTCGTCTTTTGCGTCAATAATTTTGGGTTTATTGGTTCTTGAAAATTCTTCAGCAGCTGTAAAAGTTTCAATACTGCTAAACATGCGAAGCATTTTTAATTCAATTTGCTTCATTTTAATAACTGTATGCTTTTGATTGTACTCTACTTCATTATTTCCTAATAAATTTTTGTCTAGTAACTCTTGTAAATGAAAAAGTGCAGCTGCTTTATGTCTGCAAATTTCTGTTAGATTATAAGGACAACTGCATCTTAGGGATAATGATTTTTCTAGTCTGAATTGATTAATGTGAACTTTATAGTAGGTATTATAGCCATCATCCTTAACTCTAAAAACAATGTTTCCCATTAATTCATCAAACTCCAACATCTCAATAGCATTACCTGCGTTATGAATTCGTTTTCCACGACGCACAACTTCTTCAGAGCTATTATTGTAAATACGTTTAATGAGATAAGGTAAAGCCATTAGTATAAGAAAAATTATTAATACAGAATGATAAAAGGTATATTCATCATTTTTAAAAGTGGAACTCGCAAAGGTATGCGAATGAAGGTGGTATTAAAAAGTTTTATTACTAGTTGCTCAACTTTTATTTTAAATTAGGTAGTTTTTAGTTTGTTATCTTTTGAGTAAAAATAAATTAGTAAAACGACTATTGCATAAGCTACAACATTAAAAACTGTGTGATGGTTTGGGAAGCTATGTATGTTTTTAGTTTTATTTATAAGCATAAGCAAACCTGCAACTCGTATCATATTAATAAAAAGAATGATAGCTGTGCCAGAAAAAAGCCAAACTATTTTTCGTTTAAAATTTGAAGGAAAGGCTAATACATAAGCGGCCCAACTGCTTAAAACCCCAAAACCAATACAACTATAGACCATATTTACTTTTATGCCTCCAATAATTCTTAGCGATGTGGTTTTTTCTAAAGTTGTGTTGTATCCAAAGGCATTACAAATAATACCTGAACCTTTTAAAATAAAAACCCTTAACCATTTTATATAGTTTAAGTATTCATCGCAAAAAACCGAATACATCCCTCCTTTTGCAGTTAAGCCAATCCAAAATTCAGTCCCATAATAGAATATTGAAAAGAAGAATATTAGTTTCAGCAAAAAAAAATATTCGGGGTATTTATTTTTTAAAGAAAGTAGCATGATTAAACTTTAATATAAATCTTTTTTTTGTCAAGTAAATAGCATATGGACCAGTAAAAGAAAATTAAAAGGATGGCGTATAATAATGAACCAACTCTTAAATCGGAATTGATGTGTTTGCAAATATGTTCATAAAACCACGAAAATGGGTTGAGATAAATAGCTTTTCCGGCTTCATCAACATCGTTAATTCGAATTAGTTTAAAAATCCTTGGTAAAAAACCACTCAAAACAAAAATAAAGAGAGGGTTTTTGCCAAACACATCAAAAAACTTTGACCAACTACCTTTAAAATTTTTAAATTCAATTATGTATATCAAGATAGCTAGTGTAACTATTGCTAAACCTGTTGTGTACACAGTGTAACTGCTGGTCCACATTTTTTTACTAATAGGAAAAACCATATCCCACCAATATCCAATAAGCATAAATGAACAGCCGATTACAAATAAATTTGTTAGCATTTCGTATGTTTTACCTTTCAGTTGAATATAATATCCAATTAAATATCCAAATAAAACTTGAACAATGGCAGCAGTAGAACTTATTAGTCCTTCGTAATCGAAATGAAAAACTTTGCCATTAACCTTGTCTGCGTGTAATAGGTGAGATTTGCCTAAAATAGCAGCATCTATTTGAGTTCCAAAAAAACCAGTCAAAGTATATTCAACCCCTTTTTCGCCCAATAAAAAGCAAAATACCCAATAAACTAACAAGATAACGATACTTACTACTATCACTTTTTTCGGGTTTAAGTAATATGCAATAATCGAAGCAACAAAATAACAAATGGCAATTCTTTGCAGTACTCCCAACACTCTAACTCCATCTTCGTAAATATTGCCAGCTGAATCTGTATTTATGAATGCCCATTTTTTAAAAATTAATTGATTGTTATCCCAAATAAAAAAAGGACACCAGTTTAAAAACAAACCAATTACAAATATTAAAAGGCTCCTTTTAATTATTTTCTTGTAAAAGAATGCTTTACCATTTTCTTGAAATTTAGGCATTACGAATGCCATGGCATTTCCAACGGCAAATAAAAAAAATGGAAAAACTAAATCTGTTGGTGTGCACCCTTGCCATTCAGCGTGATCTAGCGGAGAGAAAATATAACTCCAGCTTCCCGGGTTGTTTACAAGAATCATAAGGGCTACAGTTGCACCTCTAAAAACGTCTAGTGAAAAAAATCTTTGATTCATAGGCAACCCCAAAACTTAAAAATACGTATTGTGTTATACAATAGCAAATAAAAGCAATGTTAAGTCTTATTAATATTTTTTTAAAAAATTATCATTAACTTCGCAACTCGTTTTTAATTAAAATTTTATTTTTTCTGACTAATTATTTAAAATACATATTTAGCTTTTGAAAAATAAATTGATAATAAATACGAATTTTATTCGCTCTGCATCCACTCTATAATATTGTTTTAGACGGATGCTTTTTTAATATTTTAAACAGTCCAAAGCTAATTTCTGTGACTGACTTGGCGGAGCTGTATTTAATTAAAACCACTAATAATGAGGATTCAACACAAGTTATTACAACTTTCATCGATTATCTTTATCGCACTATTGCTATGTTCTTGTAATAGTCAAAAGAAAATGAACAAGGATTTCAATTATTTCCAAAGAGGATTGGACAGTATGCAACAATCGGCATATGTTGAACCAAAACTTCAACCAAATGATTTAATAACTATACAAGTAATAGCAGGCTCTATAAGGCAAGAGGACGCAGCGTTGTTTAATTTGCCATCATCTTCTGGGTCAAGTAGTCTTTCAGCATCATCAAGCTCGGCACCTTTATCACAAACTTCTAACTCTGGGTATCAAATAGATTTAAAGGGTAATATAGAACTTCCAAAAATTGGAAAAATTGCAGCAGCCGGATTAACAAAGCAAGAACTTGCAGAGAAAATAAGGCTCAAGCTACAAGACGAAGTAAAAGATCCATTAGTTGTTGTGAAGTATGTTCAATTTAAAATAAACGTTTTAGGCGAAGTAAAAAAACCTGGTGCAATTACTTTTAAAACAGAAAAAGTAAACATATTGGATGCACTTGCTGAGGCAGGCGATTTAACAGATGCCGGCAAAAGAGAAGATATAGTTTTAATGAGACAAAATGGAGATAAGTATGAAAATTATAAAATTGATTTGACAAATACAACATTTATGAATAGCCCTGCATTTTATTTACAACAAAATGATGTAATTTATGTAGGTGCAAATAATTTAAAACTTAAAGCCTTAACTAATGATTTAACAGGAAGGGCAGATATACAAATAATCATCGGTTCAATAACTGCTTTGGCTGTATTACTAAATACAATTAGTAACTTAAGAAGATAAAACTCCTCAATAAAGTATTATAAATTAATATAATAGTATAATATTATGACAAAAAACGACAATATACTAGCAATAGAATCTGACAAAAAAACCACGCCAACGGAAATACTATTTATGTATCTTTCGTATCTGCCTCTTTTTATTGTTAGTTTGGCATTGTTTATAACAGCTTCTTATGTTTATGTTCGATATTTAACTCCAAAGTATAAGAACTATGCAACAGTATTAGTTAAAAACGATGATAAAAATGGAGGCTCTATGAGATCGAGTGGAGGAGGAAGCGATTTAATTGATGCAGCAATGTTCGGAGCTAAAAAGATAAACCTTGATAATGAAATAGAGTTAATGAAATCCAAAACATTTTTAAAAAATGTTGTTTTAAAAAATAGTTTTAATGTTCAATATTATCTTGAAGGAAGTGTAAAAAAATCAGAAGTACATGTTGGCTCAATGTCAATTCAAGCTTTTTTTATTAGTATACCTGATTCTAACAAAAAATATTCTTTTAACATAACAAATTTTACCAATCTAGGAGGTACACTTTACCATAAAAAATCTGAGAAAGAAAGCCAGAAAGTAAATTTTAAATGGAATGATACTTTAGAATTTTTAGGAGCCAAACTCTTAATAGTTAAAAAGGGTAATATTGAAAGGAATGATTTGAAATATGAAATTGTTTACAAACCCATTAAAACAACTGTTAATGAAATATCTAAAGGGTTAACTGTATCACCATTGGGTACAAAAACTACTATCATAAATTTGATTTTAGTATCAGAAAACCCACAAAGGGGTGGGGCTATTTTATCAGAATTGATAGATGAATACATTAATCAAAATATTGAAGACAAAAATAAAATTTCAAAAAACACGGTAAATTTTATCAATAATAGGCTTGATATTGTTAAAAATGAATTAGAAGGTGTCGAGGATAAGTCTTTAGAAATTAAAAAAGCAAATCCATATTATTATCAAAAGGCTTTATTAGACAACAAGTCGAAAGAATTTGATGAAACTACAAAAACCTATGTAGATATTTTAGGGAGGTTGGATGTTATTTCTCAGTTGCAAAAAAGACTAATAAATACAAATGAACTCGATGTGGTTCCTTCTTACTTGGGTATCGATGATCCTACAATTGCTTTTTTAGTTAGTACATTTAATCAAAGCAAGCTACTGTTAGCAAGTGAGGAAAAATCGCTAGGAAAAAATAGTGAGTTAATTCAAAGAGCTAAGGTTACTTTAGATGAAACTAAAAGTAACATTTTAAAAAGGTTGAGTGATTTATACGCTGATTTGGATAAAAAACGAAAGCAATTATTAACTTCTGATGAAAGTTTGAAAAAAATATTTGGTGGTGCTGCAGACTACGAAAAAACAACAAGAGGAATTTTAAGAGATCAGAACATTAAAGAGGCAATTTATATTTATTTAATGCAACGTCGCGAAGAAACATTGGTTACATCTGCAGCAACTGCATCAAACTATCAACAATATGATGAAGTGGCTATTCCAGATGGACCATTCGAACCCGACCAAAGTAAGTGGCGTTTGTATGGAATAATTTTAGGTGTAATTATTCCTATTGGATTTATTTATTTAAAATCATTGCTTAATGATAAAGTAACTAGTAGAGAAGATATTACAAAGAAAACCAGTTCTCCTTTTATTGGAGAGGTTGGGCACTACAACAATACAAAAGCCTTTGTTGTTGCCCATAAAAGCAGAAGTATTATCTCGGAACAGTTCAGAATTATAAGAACTAATTTGCAGTTTTTATTAACCAACGGTAAAAAAACTGTTTTAGTAACATCTTCAATAAGCGGAGAAGGAAAATCATTTGTAACATTAAATTTAGGAGCTGTACTTGCAATTTCAGGAAAAAAAGTAGCAGTTCTAGAATTTGACCTTAGAAAACCAAGAATCATTAAAAGTATAGGAATTGAGAAAAAGGAAATGGGAATTAGTAATTTCTTAATTGGTCAAACAAAAACTTTAGATGATTTGTATTATACGTTTGAACAGTATCCAACACTACATATTTATGGTTGTGGTCCAATCCCACCAAATCCGTCCGAATTAATGCTAGGACAACATATGAAAGAGCTTTTTGAATTACTAAAAGCAAATTACGATTATGTTATCATTGACTCAGCACCTGTTGGCTTAGTAAGTGATACATTCACAATTGCAGAATATGCAGACGCTGCATTATACGTAATTCGTCAGAGATATACGCTTAAAAAACAAGTAGATTTTGTTAATGATATTTACATTGGGAATAAGCTTCCTAATATGGGATTAATTATAAATGATGTTAAAGTTGGTGCTAGATATGGATATTACGGTTATGGTTATGGCTATGGCTATGGTTATGGTTATGGCTATGGTTATGGTTATGGAAAAGGTTATGGTTATGGTTATGTAAATAAAACTTCTGGACACTATTTTGATGATTTGTCTCAAGCAAGTCCTATTAAAAAGTTTTTTAAAAAAATATACACAGCTTTATTTGGTTCAAAATCTTCAGGAGGAGATAAAAAAGCCTACTAATAATGTGTAGAGTAGCAGCAATTATTTCTAGAAATAATATTCTTTTGGAAAAAGGAATATCTGCTATGACTAATGCTATGCATAGAGGTGGTCCTGATGACGCAGGGATTCTAATTAATAATATTGATGGCTATGCTTTAGGGCATCGAAGACTTTCAATAATTGATTTATCACCTTTGGGGCATCAACCCATGATTGATGATTTACTGCAAATTGAAATTACATACAACGGCGAAATTTATAATTATCAATCTTTAAAAGAAGAACTTGAAATACTTGGATATACTTTTTTTTCAGAATCTGATACAGAGGTTTTAATTAAAGGTTACGATGCTTGGGGAACAACAATTCTATTGAATAAACTAAGAGGAATGTTTGCCTTTGTGATGATTGACAAAAAGAAAAGTATTCTTTTCGCTGCACGAGACCACGCAGGAATTAAGCCTCTTTATATTGCACGAAACAATGAAAGCATTATTTTTTCATCAGAGATAAGGGGCATCAAGGCTTTGAATGAAAATTGGACAGAAAACAAAAACTGGCCAATTTGGTTTTTAACTTTTGGTTTTTTACCAGAACCAATTACAACCTTAGAAAATGTAAGACCACTAGAACGAGGACATTTTATTACTATTAACCTATTAACTAAGGTTGAAAAAATAGAAAGTTACTATAAGTATGATTATAATAATCTACACTTATCTTATGATGAAGCTAAAACTAAAACCAAGGAGCTATTAATTGGTGCAGTTAAAAGACATCTGGTTTCAGATGTACCAGTTGGTATTTTTTTAAGTGGTGGTATTGATAGTAGTTTGCTAACCATTATTGCTCAAAAACAAATCAGCACTCCAATTGAAACAATTAGTATTTATTTCGATGATGAAAAATTTTCAGAGAAGGAGTTTCAAGATATTATCATAAAAAAAACAGGGGTTAAGCATCATACACACAAAATAACTAAGGAAGACTTTATTTTGGCTTGGGATGAAATTTACGAAAGTATTGATCAACCATCTGTCGATGCGATTAATACACATTTTATTTGCAAGTATGCCAAGCAAAATGGACTTAAAGTTGTTTTAAGTGGCTTAGGAGCCGATGAAATTTTTGGCGGATACCCTTCAATTGACAGGGTAAATAAATTAAGCTCCTATCAACGATTGGCAATTATAAACAAGCTTTTAAATGGTAAACTATTTGGAGCATCCTACCCCAAAAAGAAAATTGAATTTTTAAATAAAAAAATTAATACCTCCGAATATTTATTATACAGAGGTATGTTTGCTCCAAGCGATACAGCCAATATTTTAGGTATTAGTGAAAGTGAAGTTTGGAAAGAATTATCTAAACTAAATTTTCAAGAAAATATTCAACAATTAAATCCGCAAAATAGAGCTACATATTACGAAACTGCAATTTACATGCAGAGCCAACTTTTAAAAGATAGCGATGTTCAAAGTATGTGGTATGGTTTGGAGCTAAGAGTACCATTTTTAGATAAGGATTTAATGGATTTTGTTAATAATATAACTCCAGAAATAAAGTTTCTAAAAAATCAAAATAAGCCCAAACCTTTATTGGTAGATGCTTTTATAGATGAATTGCCAGAAGCTATTTGGAATAGACCCAAAAAAGGGTTTACTTTTCCATTTGAAAATTGGTTTAAAACAATGAATGTTTTTAAAAATGAAGCTGTAATACCTTTATGGGCTTTTAATAAGTTTTTGTTAAAAAAAATGAATTTTGCCAGATTGTGGTCTATTTTTTTAATAAAACCACAAAAATCGATATCCTAGATTATTGTGTATATAATTTCCAATGATTAAAGTAGTACATTTTCAAAGAAAAAGAAGAAAATACGGTAATCATAGCATTGAAAGTTACTTTTCTGCTATTAGAGAGTTACAACCCTCTGATATTAATATTTCACTAAAAATATCAAAATTTGAGAGCAGTGGCTTTTTTAAAAGACTTTATAACACTATAGAAGCTTTTTTTTGTCAACAACAAATTAATCATATAACCGGCGACATTCATTTTGTAGCAAGTTTTTTAACGAAAAAAAAAACCATTTTAACTATACATGACTGTGGTTTTTTAAAAAGAATAAATGGTATTAAACTAAAAATAGTTACCTTTTTTTGGTACACATTGCCTGTAAAAAAAGCTGCTATTATTACTGTAAACTCTAATGCCACAAAGCAAGACTTACTGAGCTATATCAATTTTGACGAAACGAGAATTAAAGTAATTTACATTTTTGTTCCATCGATACACAAGCAATTTTTAAAATCATTTAACAGTACAAAACCTGTTATTTTACAAATTGGCACAGCTCAAAATAAAAATATTTCACGAGTAGCTCAAGCCTTAAATGGCATTAGTTGCAAGTTTTTAATCTTAGGTCATTTAGATACCGCCACTAAAAATTTATTAGTAGAATCTGGTATTGAATATGAAAATATTGATAAAAAAATTTCAGATGAGGAAGTGGCTCTTTTGTATCAAAAATGTGATATAGTTTCATTTGTATCTACTGTAGAAGGCTTTGGAATGCCTATAGTCGAAGCAAATATTACAGGCAGGGTGGTAGTAACAAGCAACGTGTCATCTATGCCCGAAATTGCATCTGATGCAGCAGAATTAGTTAATCCCTTTGATATTAAATCAATAAGAAATGGGTTTCTCAGAGTGATAAATGACGATAAATACAGAGAGCATTTGATAAAAAATGGGTTTGAAAATGCTAAACGTTTCGATAAAGAAAAAATAGCTAATGAATACTATCAATTGTACAGAAGTTTAGAATCTTAAACTTATAAAAATAAATAATGCTACCCCAAATCATTCAACTTCCTAAAATAATTGATGATAGAGGAAACCTAACTTTTCTTCAATACCCAAATCATATTCCTTTTGAAATTAAGAGAGTATTTTGGACTTATAGTGTGCCTGGTGGCGAAATTAGAGGAGGACATGCTTATAAATCTCAACAAGAAATTATTGTTGCATTAAGTGGAAGTTTTGATGTTGTAATTACTGATGCTAATAATCAAACTCAAAAATTTTCGTTAAACAGAAGTTATTACGGTTTGTATTTACCCGCACAAACTTGGCGACATACAGAGAACTTTTCTACAAATGCTTTAAGCTTGCATTTATCAAGCGAGATGTATTCGAGAGAAGATTATTTATACGATTTTGATTCTTTCATTAAAATAAATAATGAAAACTAAGACAACAATATACGACTGTAAGATTATCCAATTGCCCAAAATTGGAGATAGAAATGGTCAAATTACAGCTGTAAACAATAGCCTGGAAATTCCATTTAATGTAAATAGAGTTTTTTATTTATATGATATTCCAGCAGGAGAAGATAGAGGTGCTCATGCTCATAAAGAGTGTCATCAATTCTTGGTTGCAGCGTCTGGTGCGTTTGATGTTGAAGTAGATGATGGTACAAACAAATTGACTTTTTCACTAAATCAGCCAAACATTGGTTTGCACGTACCACCTGGTATTTGGGCTGCTGAATTAAATTTTTCATCGGGTTCAATTTGCTTGGTTTTGGCTTCACACCCTTACCAAGAAAATGATTATATCAGAGATTATCAAACATTTTTAAACTACACTAACAATGACTAAAGAAAAAAAATTAATCGTTTATGGCATTGGCGAAACAGCAGAAATGATTGCTGATTATTTTATTCAGGATTCAAAATACGAAGTAGTGGCGTTTACTGTGGATAAAGAATATATGACGGCAGACAGTTTGCTTGGTTTGCCAATTGTTCCTTTTGATGAAGTTGTGGTAAAATATCCGCCAAGTGAATATGAAATGTTTGCAGCAGCATCGTTCGGAAAAATTAATCGCATTCGTACTTCAATGTATCAAAAAGGAAAAGCATTAGGCTACAAGTTTGCAAGCTATGTAAACAGCCATGCTTTTGTTTGGCATAATGTTGAAATTGGTGAAAATACTTTCATTTTCGAGGAAAATGTTATTCAATATAAAGTAAAAATTGGTAACAATGTTATTCTTTGGAGTGGTAATCACATTGGTCATCAAACTATTATAGAAGACAACTGTTTCATTTCATCTCACGTTGTAATTTCTGGATTTTGTGTAATAGGAAGCAGCTCCTTTTTAGGTGTAAACTCATCGTTTAACGATGGTGTAAAATTTGGAAAAGACAGTATCATTGGCAATGGAACCATTATAGTAAGAGATACAGAACCAGGAAGTATTTATGTTGGCAGTCCTGCAAAAAGAATTAAATCAAGCTACGAGGCATTTGGTATAGAACCAGAAGCTTAGTAAATAGGAATTGGTAATTAGGTATTAGTTATAAAAAACTTTGTGCCTTTGCTACTTTGCGTGAAACAAAAAACAAAAAATGAACTGGGAAAAACTTGGATTAATTTGGGCTCCAAAAGCTGACAAGTGGTGGAATTATAAATATGGGCAATTGCCTGTGCCATTGTTTATTGAAGAGCAAAATATTGTTCGTGTTTTTTTTGGTTCTGCCGACACAGAAATATTTTGTAGAATTTGTTATGTTGATTTAAACGCTGATGATTTAACACAAATTGTTGGCGAAAGCAATGAACCAATTTTAGATATTGGTGCTTTGGGAACCTTTGATGATAGTGGTGTTGTGCCAAGCTGTCTTATCAAAAAAAAGGATAAGTTATACGTTTATACTGTAGGCTATCAACGCTGTGGGCGTGTGCCATATATGCTTTTTGCTGGCTTGATTGAAAGTGAAGACAATGGCTTAAGTTTTAGAAGAACAAGCGTTGCACCCATTCTTCCTCGCAATAATTTTCGACCAACATCACAAGGTGCACCAACAGTTTTGTTTCATAATGGAGTGTATAAAATGTGGCATTGGTTTTCTACAAAATGGATAACTGTTGAGGGAAAACCGTTCTTAGATTACAAAATTGGATATGCCGAAAGCACAGATGCAATTAACTGGACTATGCACAACATTACTTGCCTTGCACCAGATGAAAACAAAGGTGAGTTTGCTGTGGCTCGTCCTAGTGTAATTTTTGAAGATGGTATTTTTAAAATGTGGTATAGCATTAGAATTGTTGGAAAAATGTATCGAATTGGCTATGCTGAAAGTTTTGATGGTTTTAGCTGGACAAGAAAAGATGAAGAAGTAGGTATTGATGTTTCTGAAGAAGGATGGGATAGTGAAATGATTTGTTATCCATCAGTAATAGATATTAAAGGAGAACGATATATGTTTTATAATGGCAATAGCAATGGAGCAACGGGTTTTGGGATTGCCAAATTAAAAAAGTAAATGATTTCAGTAAGAAGATATACAGATACAGATAAAAATCTTTGGAATAGTTTTTTAGAGAATAGCAGAACCAATCAGTTTCTTCTTTCTCGTAACTTCATGGAATACCATAAAGATAGATTTGAAGATTATTCTTTAATGGTATTTGATGAAAAAGCTTTAGTAGCAATATTTCCAGCTAATATAAAAAACAATATTGTGGTTAGCCACAGTGGTTTAACATTTGGAGGTTTTATAGTTGCCAAAGAAGAAGCCACAAAAAATTCCATTCAATATTTTGCACAGCTCTTAAAATTTGTAAATGAGAGGAATATTGAAAAAATTATCTTTAAACAAAGCCCATCTTTTTATAGTTCTGTAAGTCAAGATGAAATTGATTATGCAATGTTTTTGGTAGATGCAAAAATGTACAGGGTTGATATTGCTTATGCTATTAATCAACAATTAGAAAACAAAATTCAATATCAAGAACGCAGAAGAAGAGCCATCAAAAAAGCAGAAAAAAATGGTGTTGAAATAAAAGAAACAACAGATTTCTCAACATTTTGGAACGATATTTTAACGCCCAATTTGCAAAGTCGGTTTGGTGTAAACCCTGTTCATTCTTTAGCAGAGATAGAATTACTTTCTATAAACAATCCAAATAAAATTCGTCAGTTCGAAGCTTGGCAAAATGGAGTGTTAATGGCCGGAACAACAATATTTGAAACGCCTACTGTTGCTCATGCTCAATACATTTCTGCAAGTGATGAAGGAAGGAAAAATGGAGCCATAGACTTATTGTTTCATCATCTTATTGCACAAACTTTTGCCCATAAAAAAATCTTCGATTTTGGTATTGTAAATGAAGAGGAAGGAAGAAGAATAAATATGGGTTTGTTAGATTGGAAAGAAGGATTTGGTGCAAGGGCTTATGCACATAGATTTTACGAAATAGAAACAAAAAATTATGTTCAAATAGAAAAGCTATTTGTAACTGAAATAAATAATAATTAATGAATATCCCTTTTTTATCTTTTGTTCCAATGCACTCATCTATCAAAACAGAGATGATGAATGCTTTTGAAAAAGTATATGACAGTTATTGGTATGTTAATGGAGAAAGTGTTACCAACTTTGAAAAAGAATATGCAACTTTTAACCAAGTAGAAAATGTTATTGGTGTTAGTAATGGTTTAGATGCTTTGTTTTTAGCTTTAAAAACAGTTGGTGTAAAAGCAGGAGATGAAGTGATAGTTCCATCAAACACTTATATAGCAACAGCTTTAGCAGTTACATACATTGGTGCAACACCCATTTTTGTAGAGCCAGATATTGATACTTATAACATTAGTCCAAAAAATATTGAAGCAGCCATTACTTCAAAAACAAAAGCCATAATGCCTGTGCATTTGTATGGTCAATGTTGCGAAATGGAAGAAATAATGGCAATTGCAAAAAAGCATCATTTATTTGTAATAGAAGATAATGCTCAAAGCCAAGGTTCATCTTTTAATAATAAATTGGCGGGAGCTTGGGGACACGTGAATGGCACCAGTTTTTATCCTGGCAAAAATTTAGGAGCAATTGGAGATGCAGGAGCAGTTACAACTAACGATGCAAATTATGCAACTCAAATAAAATCGCTTCGCAATTATGGTTCATCAAAAAAATATTATAACGAAGTAATTGGTCATAACATGCGATTGGATGAATTGCAAGCAGCATTGCTTTCTGTCAAGCTACAACACTTGCCCAATTGGACTTTGCAAAGACAACAAATTGCAAATTGGTACAATGAAGCGTTGAAAGATGTGTCAGAAATCATTTTACCAAAGATTCACCAAAATGCAACACACGTTTATCATTTATATATTATTCGTACAACAAAAAGAGACGAATTACAACAATATTTAACACAACAAGGCATCGGTACAATGATTCATTATCCAATGCCTCCACATTTGCAAGAAGCATATAATTTTCTTGAACATAAAAAAGGAGATTTCCCAATTGCTGAAGAATTAGCAAATACAATGTTAAGTATTCCTCTTTATCCTGGAATGACACAAGAACAAACACAACAAGTTTCTAATGCCATAAAACAATTTTTTGCTTAATGAACGATAAAGCAAAAAGTTACAGAAATACTGCTTTAATTGCTATTAGCTCAGTAGTTAATATAGTTTTTTCTGTAATAAAAAATAAGGTATTAGCTGTAATACTTGGTCCTGCTGGCTTGGGGAGGTTTGCTATTTTGAACGATTTTATTTCGTTCACAAGCTCAATGTCGTCTCTAGGGGTTTCAAATAGTGGTGTTCAAGCTATTTCAAAAGCATCAACAGAAAGTAATGAGCGTGTAAGACAAACGTATAATAGGTTAATTCAAATTTTTACTTTTGTTTCAATAATTGTTTGTTTAAGTGTTATTATACTAGCTAAGCAAGTATCACTTATGTTGCTTCATAACGATGGATTAACTTGGTTTGTAAGAATTGCATCTGTAACTATCATTATTAAATTACGATCCTTAGTTCAAAACTCTTTGATAACAGGAATGCAAAGAGTGGGCTTACTTGCTAAGGGAAATATGTACAATGGCTTTTTTGTAACCATAGTAAGTATTTTATTGGTATTGGTTTTACACGAAAAATCAGTACCCTATTTAGTAATAACAATTGCATTAGTAAGTTGGTGTATTAGTTTTTTACAAAGCCGAAAAGTGTTAGCAGAACTCCCAAGCACTAACACAAAAATTTCAACACAAGACATAAAACCAATACTACTTTTAGGTGTTGCAACTATTTGGGCAAGTTTGTTAGAAAACACAGTAAATATTGTTGCAAAAAGTAGTATTACTAAGGCATTTGATGCAGACCATTTAGGTTATTATCAAGTAGCCATTGGTTTTACTTTTCAATATATTGGTTTTATTACAGCATCTATCACTAGTGACTATTATCCAAGGTTAGTAACTACTGTTTCAAAAGGAGCAGATGAGGTAGCAAAATTTGTAAATCAGCAAATAACTATCTCCATTAACTTAATAATGCCCATTTTATTAATAATGTTAACGTTTTCAAAACTGTTCATTATTTTATTATTTTCTACAAAATTTTTAGAGTCAAACAATTTAATTAGTTACAGCGTAGCAGGAACACTTTTACTTGTAGTTTGTTGGCCTATAGCTTATGTATTTGTTGCACACAGAGCCACAAAAACATATATGACAACAGAGTTAATTGGCAATTTGAGTCATTTATTATTAATACTCTTAGCTATAAGTTTACATCAATTTCCTTTTTTAGGTTTGGCTTATGTGCTTCACTATGTTATTTATTTGGTTGTAATAACCTATATTTTTTATAAAAAATTTAATGGATATATTACAAAGGAAAATATAAAACTATTTTTAACAAATGCAATTATTGTAACGGCAATTGTTATAGCTAAAAAAAATGTTTCTGAAACTATAACATATATTATTGGCTCTGTATTAATAGCTTCATTTTTTTATATGTCTAGAAAAGAATACGGATTTATGTTTCAATCAATATTTAAAAAACGTTAATGAGTAAGCCTTTTGTAAGTTTTATTGTAATGAGTTACAAAGCAGAAAAGTTTATTAAAGAAGCTATTGATGGAGCTTTGGCACAAACCTATGATAATTTAGAAATTATTTTTTCTGATGACGCATCGCCTGATAGAACTTTTGAAATTATTGAAGAAAATGTAAAGAACTATACAGGAAAACATAAAGGTAAAATTAGTGTTTATAGAAACGAAAAAAACCTGGGCATTGGTGCACACTTAAATAAGTTGTGGTGGGAAATTGCAAAAGGAGATTGGATTGTAGTATCTGCAGGAGACGATGTTAGTTTGCCAATTAGAGTGGAAAAATTAATGGAGTTTGCTGCTGATGATGTTGGATTGATACATCATGCAAACCTTGTTGTTGATGAAAATACCATACCCAATGGTTACGTTGATACTTATGGCAGGATTACAGATATATTGGAGAATGAAAGTATTGAAAATATTATTAAAAAAAAGGTGTGGGTAAGAGGTGCAACAATGTGTATTAATACAAAAATGTTACGAACATTTGAACCTTTCCTACCAAGTATTGTAAATGAAGATGTTGTATTGGCTTATCGCTCTAAACATTACGGAAAGATAATTCACATAAACGAAAAGTTGTTAAAGTATCGAGAGCACTCTGCATCCATTTCTTATAGTCACAATACGGATGACTACAAAAACTATAAGCTTATGGTAGGAAGAGAGTCTAAAAATCGAATTGCATTGTACAACCAAATTTTAATAGATAATAAAATACTAAAACTTTCCAATGAATTGTTAAAAGTCTTGAATAACAATTTTAAAAAAGATTTGATTAATTCTTTTTTATACTCTGACACTAGTTTCCATTTTCGTTTTTTATTTGATAAACACTTTTACTTTTATTCGTTGAAATTTATAATCTTAAAACCATATCTCTCTTTAAAAAAAGGGAAAAAATCTAAACGTTTAAATGATAACAATCATAGATTATAATACAGGCAATCTTGGAAGCATAAAAAATATGCTAAAGCGTTTGGGCATTCCATCACAAATAACCAACGATACAACTGCTATTGAAAAGGCTGAAAAGTTAATTTTGCCAGGAGTTGGACATTTTGATTATGGAATGCAGCAGTTGAATAATTCTGGTTTAATTCCTTTATTAAATAAAAAAGTGTTAGAACACAAAATACCTATTTTAGGGATTTGCTTGGGAGTGCAATTATTAACAGAAAGTAGTGAAGAAGGCACTGCTAAAGGTCTAGGTTGGATTAAAGGAAAAACAATAGCATTTGATAAAACTAAATTAGCGACCAATCAAAAAATTCCTAATATGGGTTGGACAGATGTTACTAATTACAGCCAATCCAAACTATTTGAAAATATGCACCAAGAGCCAAGGTTTTATTTTGTACACTCATTTCATTTGGAATTAGAAAATAAAAGCGATTGTTTGGTAACTGCTAAATACGGCTATGATTTTGCAGCTGGAATTGAACACGAAAATATTTTAGGCGTTCAGTTTCATCCAGAAAAAAGTCATAAATATGGAATGAAATTATTAGAAAATTTTGCAAAAAATTATTAATGCGAATTAGAGTTATACCATCATTATTACTTCATAAAGGCGGATTGATAAAATCTGTTCAATTTAAGAACTATAAATATGTTGGCGACCCTATCAACGCAGTAAAAATTTTTAATGAAAAAGAAGTAGATGAAATTGCTGTGATAGATATTGATGCCACAAGAGACAATAGACCACCAAATTTTGATGCAATTGCCGAAATTGCAAGTGAAGCATTTATGCCAATGGCTTATGGAGGTGGCATTACAAAGCTTGATGAAATAAAAAGAATTTTGTTAAGTGGCTTTGAAAAAGTGATTATTAATAAAGCATTGCACACCAATTTAAACTTAGTTACTCAAGCTGCAAACTTAGTTGGCAGTCAAAGTGTTGTTGCTTCTTTAGACATAAAAAAAAGCCTGTTTGGAGGCTATAAAATTTATACTGATAATGGTAAAAATAGCATCAATATAAAGCCAGAACAATTTGCGAAAAATGTAGAAGCTGCAGGAGCAGGTGAAATATTAATTAATAATATTGATGCAGATGGTACCTATAAAGGTTTTGATACAAATCTCATTCAATCCATAGCATCTGTTGTAAACATTCCAGTAATTGCTATTGGTGGTGCAGGGAGTGTAGAAGATTTTGCAAAAGCAAAACAAGCTGGTGCAAGTGCAGTTTCTGCTGGTAGTATGTTTGTATTTCAACGCCCACACCAAGCAGTATTAATTAGTTATCCAACTCAAAAAGAGTTAAAGGAAAAGTTGTTTAAATAATGTGCTAGTTAGCTAATGTGCTGATATGCTAATGAAAAAATCGTAAATCCCAAATCCCAAAATCGTAAATAAAAAAATGGTTCTCTCAACTCAAGACCCCAATTACCAGCAATGCAGTTTATCTGTAATGGATAATATTGCTGACCCAGATATTTCATTTGATGAAAAAGGTATTTGTAATTATTACTACGAATATTTAAAAGCCGAAAAAGAGCAAGTAAAAAAAGGAGCAGAGGGCGAAAAAGAATTTAATAAAATTATTGCTCAAATTAAAGAAGACGGAAAAGGAAAAGAGTATGATTGTATTTTAGGAGTGAGTGGTGGTGTTGATAGTACATATCTTGCACACATTGCAGCTCAAAAAGGTTTGAGAGTTTTGTGTGTTCATTTTGATAATGGTTGGAACAGCGAATTGGCAGTAATGAATATTGAAAATATTGTAAGTAAATGTGGCTTTCAGCTATATACTTATGTAATAGATTGGAATGAGTTTAAAGATATTCAACGCAGTTATTTTAAAGCAAACGTTATAGATATAGAAGCTGTTACGGATATTGCAATTTTTTCGGCACTTGATATTTTGTGCAAACAATTTAAAATTAAGCATATTATCGATGGAAGAAATGTTGTTACAGAAGTTACATTGCCACCATCTTGGATTTGTAAAAACACATCTAACTTAAGAGATATTCACAGCAAGTTTGGCACAATACCATTAAAGTCATATCCATTAATGAGTCCTATCAGACGAAGAATTGTGGCTAAGCAAAAACCGTTTCAATCGTGGCCAATTTTAAACTATATACCTTACGATAAAAAAGAAGCCAAAAAAACAATTATAGAAAAGTTAGAGTGGCGAGATTATGGTGGAAAACACTATGAGTCTGTATTTACAAGATTTTATCAAGGTTATATTCTACCAGAGAAATTTAAGGTTGATAAAAGAAAAGCCCATCTTTCAAACATCATTTTCTCAGGGCAAATAACAAAACAAGAAGCTTTAGAAGAGTTAAAACAGCCCATTTATCCGGCTGAGTTATTTTCAACGGATTATGAGTTTGCAATAAAAAAACTTGGCTTTTCAAATGATGAGTTTCAGGAGTATTTAAAAACACCCCCTGTACCACATTCAAAATTTGCAATGAGTATTTCATTGTTTGATGAAATACCTGCACTAAAACCATTTAAAAAATTATTAGGAAAATAATATGATACAATTTGCACTAATCGGTTGTGGTAGAATAGCACAACGACACGCCGAACATATAAATAAGTTTGGCAAACTTTCAGCTGTTTGTGATACGGTGAAAGAAAAAGCAGATGGATTAGCAAAACAATATAATGCTACTGCCTATTATGATATTGCTGACCTGCTTGCAAATGAAAAAAATATTGATGTGGTTTCTATATGCAGCCCTAATGGTTTACACGCTCAACATTCAATTCAAAGTTTAAAAGCTGGTTTTCATGTTTTATGTGAAAAACCTATGGCAATAAATGTAAGCGATTGTGGAGAAATGATTAAAACTGCCGAGCAAGTTAATAAACGACTTTTTGCTATAAAACAAAACAGATTTAATCCGCCGGTCGAAGCAGTAAAAAAAGTAATTGATGAAGGTAAATTGGGCAAAATTTTTAGTGTTCAATTAAGCTGTTTTTGGAATAGAAATGAAGATTATTATTATAATAGTTGGAAAGGAACCAAAGATTTAGATGGAGGAACTTTATATACACAATTCAGTCATTTTGTAGATTTATTGTATTGGATGATTGGCGACATTAAAGATGTTGAAGCATATACAGCTAATTATGCTCATCAGGGTATTATTGAGTTTGAAGATACTGGAGTTGTTATTTTAAAGTTTCAAAATGGAGCAATAGGCACTATCAACTACACAGTAAATAGTTATGGTAAAAATATGGAAGGCTCATTAACAATTTTTGGTGAAAAAGGAACTGTAAAAATTGGTGGTCAATATTTAAATGAACTAGAATATCAAAATATCGAAGGGCATAAAATTGAAAATTTGGCTACCGGAAACACAGCAAATAATTATGGAAATTATCAAGGTTCAATGAGTAATCATGATAAAATTTATGCAAATCTGGTTGATGTACTAACTAATAATGCCAGTATTAGTACCAGTGCATTTGAAGGATTAAAGACAGTTGAAATCATCGATAAAATTTATTATAAAGCAAAATCCGTGTAATGAACGAGCCTATTAAATTTCAAAGTAAAATATTAGATGTACAATTTGGTGAAAATGTAAAAATTGTTGAACCACTAAATATGTATGGTTGCCGTATTGGTAATAATTGTTTTATAGGTCCCTTTGTGGAAGTGCAAAAAGATGTAATCATTGGCAATAATACCAAAGTTCAATCTCATACATTTATTTGTGAACTAGTAACTATAGGTAATGATTGTTTTATAGGGCATGGAGTCATGTTTATTAATGATTTATTTAGTGGGGGCGGTCCTGCACGTGGTGATAAATCAAAATGGAAATCTACTAAAATTGGCAACAACGTTTCTTTAGGTTCTAATGCTACTATTTTGCCAGTCGAAATTTGCGATAATGTAGTTGTTGGAGCCGGTGCTGTGGTTACAAAAAATATCACTATGCCAGGTGTATATGCAGGTAATCCTGCAAAATTTATTAAATCTATAAACTAACGTATGCTCTTTAATTCTCTGGAGTTTGCTTTATTTTTTCCAATAGTTACTATACTATTTTTTATGTTGCCACATAAATTTAGATGGTTGTTATTGTTGTTGGCTAGTTGTTTTTTTTATATGTTCTTCAAGCCAATTTATATTCTCATTTTAATTTTAACTATAGTTATTGATTATTTTGCAGGAATATGGATAGCACAAGAGGAAGATAAAAAAAAGAAAAAGAGATTGTTGATGCTCAGCATTGTTGCAAATGTTGGTGTATTGGTGGTTTTTAAATACTATAATTTTTTAGCAGATAATATTAATATAGTCCTTAACTCAGTAAAATCCACAGGACATATTCCAATGCTAAACATATTATTACCCATTGGTCTTTCTTTTCATACTTTTCAAGCAATGAGTTATACTATAGAAGTGTATCGCGGAAATCAAAAACCCGAGAAACATTTTGGTATATATGCTTTGTATGTAATGTTCTATCCTCAGTTGGTTGCTGGTCCAATTGAACGTCCTCAAAATGTTTTGCATCAATTTCACGAAGTAAAAAAGTTTAGCTACGAAAATTTTAGAAGCGGACTAATATTAATGGCTTGGGGTTTTTTTAAAAAATGTGTTATTGCAGATAGGCTAGCTCTTTTTGTAAATGATGTTTATGGAAACTCCCATAGTTATCACGGCATTCCAATAATAATTTCAACTGCTTTTTTTGCACTGCAAATCTTTTGTGATTTTTCTGGATATTCAGATATAGCTATTGGTAGTGCTAGATGTATGGGGTATGACTTAATGATGAATTTTGATAGGCCCTATTTATCAACAAGCATTAGCGAGTTTTGGAGAAGATGGCACATTTCATTATCAACTTGGTTTAGGGATTATGTTTATATTCCACTTGGTGGAAATAGAGTAAACAAAACAAGGTGGTATTTAAATTTACTTATCGTTTTTACAGTTAGTGGAATTTGGCACGGAGCTAATTGGACTTTTGTAATCTGGGGTGCATTGCACGGTTTATATTTGGTTATAGAAAACGTTTTGTACGATAAAGTTCCAACTTTAAAGAATACAACGAGCAGTGTTTCAATTTTTATAAAACGTACAATCGTCTTCTTTTTAGCTTGTTTAGCCTGGGTATTTTTTAGAGCAAGAAATGCTAGTGACGCATACTACTTAATTAAAAATGCTTTTGTAGGAATACCCCAACAGATAAAAGATATAATGAGCAATCATCTCAACTCAAGGTTGCATATTTTATACATTAATCAAAGTTCTTTTGAATTTTTAGCAGCGCTGTTTTTTATTGTTGTAATGTCAATATTTCATTTCTCACAAAAGAAAGCAAGTTTCGATAAATGGTTGCTTAATAAAAACAAGCTATTTAGGTGGACAGTTTATTATTTTATCGTAATTAGCTTTGTTTGTTTTGGCATTTTCAATCGTTCAGAATTTATTTATTTCCAGTTTTAGATGAAGAAACTATTAATTAAGCTGAGTATTATTTTTATTCCTTTAGGATTCTTAATAATTACTACAAATCTTATTGTTGATCCTGCAAATATTTTTTCAGGAGAAAAATATGTAAAAAACATTGCTTCAATATTGATCAGTGGAAATAATGCAGACAATATTTCCAACTACAACGAAAGGTTATTGCAAAAGCAAATGTTGTTAATGCAAAAACAGAAAATGCAAGTAATTGTAATGGGGTCTAGTAGAATAATGGAAGTTAACTCAGCCATTTTCCCAAATAAAAAATTATTAAATATTGGTGTATCACATGCTAATGTGAATGACTTAATTGCATTAACAGGAATGTTAGATACTTTGCAACTGTTGCCACAAGAAGTAATTATAGGTGTAGACCCATTTTTAATTTGCAAAGGAGATAAAGGCGTTTCAGAATGGCAAAGTTTGAAAGAATTTCACACCTTTTTTGTAAAGAAAAATTGTAATGTTAAAACAGATATAATAGATGAAGAGGATAATGTGTATAAGAAGTATTATACAATGATAACATTTGAATATTTTAAAACATCCTTAGAATTTTTAATAAAAAAACATAACAAAAATGTTGTAAATATTGGTAATGAAACGCCTAAAATGGGAGGCAGATTTAGCGATGGAAGTGTTGCATATAATAATTTATACAAACATCCAGATACAATGCTTGTAGCGAATGTAGCAAAGTCAATGGGACAAAAAAATGCTATTCCCGAGATAGATGAAAATAAGCAACAACTTTTTGAATGCTTAATTCAATATTTCAAAAAAAATAATATTAAAGTTACTTTTTTAATGTTTCCTTTTCATAAAAACTATTATGAAGAAATAAGTAAAAAACAAACCAATATTTTTGATAGCTACGAATTGTTTTATAAAAAATTAGCAAGTCAAAATAATATTTCAATATTAGGAAGCTTTTCTCCTATGAGATTTAATAGTCTCAATTCAGATTTTTACGACACATACCATATTTCTGGCGAAGCAATTAGTAAATTTTTTAAAAATAATAATTAAATAATGAATATTCCTTTTGTAGATTTAAAAGCCCAATATCAATCCATTAAAATAGAAATGGACGCAGCTATTGCCAATGTTATTAACGAAACAGCTTTTATAGGAGGCAAATATGTAAAAGAATTTGAACAAAACTTTGCAGCATTATATGGAGTTAAACATTGTATTAGTGTGGCTAATGGTACAGATTCATTATATATTTTAATGAAAATGATGAATATTGGTGCTGGCGATGAAGTGATAACTGTTGCCAACAGCTGGATTTCAAGTAGTGAAACCATTTCTCAAACGGGTGCAAAGCCTGTTTTTGTTGATGTTGACCCCACCTACTACAGCATGGATGAAACCAAGTTTGAAGCTGCTATAACACCAAATACAAAAGCAGTTATTTTAGTACACCTGCAAGGTCAAATTTGTGATATCGAAACCATTAAAACCATTTGTGATAAACATAATATTGCTTTAATTGAAGATTGTGCACAATCTCATTTTAGCGAACAAAATGGAAAACGTGCAGGCACAGTAGGCATTGCAGGAAGCTTTAGTTTTTATCCTGGAAAAAATTTAGGTGCTTATGGAGATGCTGGTTGCATTATTACAAACGATGATGCACTTGCCGAAAAATGTAAAATGTTTGCCAACCACGGAGCTTTAAAAAAACATCATCATACCATTGAAGGAATTAATAGCAGATTAGATGGTTTGCAAGCCGCCATCTTAAATACTAAACTACCATATATTTTAAAATGGACAGAACAAAGAATTGCCAATGCTGCAAAATATGATGAGGCATTAAAAGGAATAGAACAAATTATTACTCCAAAAGTTCGCCCCAATAGTAAACATAGTTATCATTTATATGTTATTCAATGTGAAAATAGAGAAGCATTAATGCAGCATTTAAAAGAAAATGGAATTGAAACTGCTATACATTACCCTACCATTTTGCCAAGTTTGCCTTGTTATCAATATTTAGGTACAAAGCCAACTGATTTTCCAGTAGCAAATGCAATGCAAAACAAAATTTTAAGCTTGCCTTTATATCCAGAATTAAATGATGAGCAAATTGCTTATGTGTCGAGTTGTATAAAGACTTTTTATAAATAAATTATTGCCACAAATACACTAAGGCACATTTAAATATCTTTCTGCCTTAGTGCTTGGCTATTAAAATGAATTTAAAAAATAAAACCATTCTGATATTATCTCCACAATCTTGGGGAAATATGTTTTTAGCAAAACATCATTATGCTATTGAGCTGGCAAAATATGGCAACGAAGTTTATTTTTTGAATCCACCTCAAAGTAGTAAAATAAAGAACAATGTTGAAATTGTAAACAGCAATATAGTTGACAAGTTGTTTTTAATAAATCATTCCTTATCATTTTCATATAAAATAAAATTTAAATGGATAGGGTTGTTTCACTTTTTAATGAAGTTTCATATAAAAAAAATAGAAGCAAGCATTGGAAAAAAAATAGATATTGTTTGGAGTTTTGATTTAGGAAATTATTATCCTTTTAAATATTTTTCAACCGAATCATTCAAAATTTTCAACCCAATTGATGAACCATTAAACAAAGCTGCAATAAACTCAGCCAATGGAGCAAATGTTATTTTTTCAATTACCAATGAAATATTAGAAAAATATCAGCACCTAAATGTTTCAAAACATTTTATGCATCATGGGCTGGCAAAAGAGTTTGTAGAGCCAGAAAAAATAAATTTCGTAGAAGATAATATTATTAGAGTCGGACTTTCTGGAAACTGGTTACGAACCGATATTGATACAGCTTGCTTAATAAAAATTATTAATAACAATCCAAATATTGTTTTTGAATTTTGGGGCTCTTTTCAGGCAAAGCAAAATAATATTGGTGGTGGAACCGATGAAGAAACTAAGCCATTTATTAATGAACTTAAAGCTGCTAAAAATGTATTACTACACGGACCAATAAATCCAAAACAACTCGCAGCAGAGTTTCAAAGAATGGATGCTTTTTTAATTTGTTACGATATTTTAAAAGATCAATCTAAAGGTACAAATTATCATAAAGTAATGGAGTATTTGAGTACCGGAAAAGTTGTTATTTCAAACAATATAACAACATATAAAAATTTGCCTGGGTTATTAGAAATGACAAACAGTAGAACAAATAATATTGAACTTCCCGACTTGTTTGTAAAAATAATAACCAATCTTGATTATTACAATAGTAACGATAAAATGAATTTTAGAAAAGCTTTTGCTTTAAGCAACTTGTATTCCAATAAAATAAAAAATATAGAAACTTTACTGGAGTCGTTTTAAATAGTCCAAAAAACAAAACCTATGTTGAAGAAAGTAGTTGTTGCAATTTACCTTCATCCAGATTATTATCCCCCAACAATAAATGCAATTAATTGTTTGGCAGAAATTTGCCAAGAGTTAGTTGTAATAACAAATAATAATTGTACGGATGATTTTTTTATTGGCAATAATATAAAGTTTATAAAAATTGGGAAATTATTAAACCCAATAGAGTTTGAAAAACAATCAACATTATACAAAGTGCTTTTTTTTATTAAATTTTCGGTAAAATTTTTTTGGCAATCAATATCATCAAAAACCAGCTTAATATTGATGTATGACTCAATTCCACTGTTTTCATATTACTTGTTTCAACATTTTTTAAGTAAGAAAAAAACATCTTGGTTTCATAGCCACGATATGCCAATAAAAAATAAACTAAGAAAATTTTCAATAGGTTGGTTTGGTGCAAAGTATGAATTAGATGCTTTACAAAAAGTTACAATTTTTTCGCTTCCTACCAACGACAGACTAAAATATTATCCCAGAATAAATTCCAAAACTCAATATTTTGAATTGCCTAATTTTCCATCTAAAAAAATATATAATCAAATAACAACTTCACTTAATGTAAAGGATGATAATGTTATTAAAATTATTTATCAAGGTACACTTGGTCCCAATCATTCCTTGGAAGAAATAATCCCACTTCTTAACAGGAAAATCAACGGGAAATCTTTGCAGCTCACTTTAAAGGGTAAAGTGAAGGAAGATTATGAAAAAAAGCTTAAAGAAATTGCTGAAAAACATCAAGTTAATCATAATTTAATTTGGATTGGGATAGGTTTTTATAGAGATTTGCAAGCGATTACCAAACAACATGAAATAGGAATTGCAATTCATTTAGGAAACATACCACAAGGAACAGCTTCTAATAAAATATATGAATATGCTGCTTGCGGGTTGCCTGCTCTGGTTTATGATAATGAGCAATTTAGAAAACATTTATCTGGTTATGACTGGGCTGTTTTTACTGATGGGACTCCAGAGTCTTTATTTGATGCTATAAAATATTGTAATGATAATTTTGCTCATTTATCAAAATGTGCAAAAAATGATTTTAATAACAATTTCTTTTTTGAAAAAGGATTCGAAGAAATAAAAAAATATCTAATTAAACCCTTGACTAAATAAAATAATATGTGTGGTATTGTATGCATAGCCGGAAGAAAGAGCTTAAATTCTATTAACACTATGCTTGCCACAATTAAGCATAGAGGCCCAGACGGAAATAGCACTTGGAAAAATGAAAATTTTGCTTTTGGTCACGCTAGACTAAGTATTATTGATTTAACAAATGCAGCGTCACAACCAATGGTTGATGACTTTGGAAATGTATTAATATTTAACGGTGAAATTTATAATTATTTAGAACTTAGAAAACAACTTTCTAATAATTATGTTTTTAAAACAGATTCAGATTCTGAAGTAATATTAGCCGCCTATCAAATTTTAAAAGAAAGATGTGTAGAGATATTGAGAGGAATGTTTAGTTTTATTATTTATGATAATCAAACAAATAAGCTTTTTGTAGCTAGAGATAGATTTGGAATTAAGCCATTATACTACCGAAAACATGTGGGTGCAATTGCTTTCTCTTCCGAAATAAAATCGTTGGTAAACCAACAAAATGAATCAAAAACTTTAAATGAAGAAAAAGCCTATGAATTTATTGTTCATAGAAGATTAGATACAGATACAAATACTTTATTTAACGAAGTAAAACAATTAAAACAAGGATGCTATATATGGGTTGATAGTGATGGAAATATGACTGATGAAAAATCTTATTGGACATTCCCAAAGCTTGGCGAAAAGGAAATTACTTCAAATACTTTTGAAGAGATATATCAAAAATTAGATGAAACTGTAGCTTTACACTTGAGATCAGATGTTCCAGTAGGTAGTTTTTTATCTGGTGGCGTCGACTCGTCAGCAATAACAGCACTATCATTGCAACATACAAACCCTCCACATTGGCATACATTTTCAGCAATTTTACCTTATTTTCAACAAGAAAATGCACTAATAGAAGATTTTCATAATTTTTACCCAAAAATTAAGAGACACGATTTTCAATTAGATGGGAGTGCTTTTTTTGATGATATTGAAAAAATAATTTTTCATCATGATGAACCAATTTTGGATGGGTCGATGTATGCACACTACAAACTATGTGAGATAGCAGCATCGAATAAAATAAAAGTAGTTTTATCAGGCTCGGGCGGAGATGAGCTTTTTTCTGGATATAAAAGCTACATCGATGCCGGGCTTGCACAAAAATTAAAATCCTTAGATGTAAGTGGATATTTTAAAATGATTAATAAATTAAGTCATACATCTCAATATTCAAAAACATCGTTAATTCAAAAATCAATTTGGGAGTTATTGCCTTTTGAGCTTCGTAAGAAAATTAAGGAGCGTCAAGCTACTTACTTGTCATCAATTGTTAATAAGGAATATAAAATTGAATTATATCCTTTTAGAGATAAAGATCCCTTTCAAGCTAATTTATTAAATAATTTCTATAGTTGGACAGTACCACCCTATTTACATTATGAAGATAGAAATTGTATGGCACACGGTGTTGAGGTAAGGGTTCCATTTTTGGATCACAAACTAATAGAATTTGTTTTACAATTTGATTATAGTAGTTTTTTAAGTGGTAATACAAAATCTGTTTTAAGAAATTCTGTAAAAAATATATTACCAGAAAAAATTGTAAATCAAAAAGGGAAGTATGGTTTTCCCTCACCCATAGACCACGCTTTGCAAAAGGATAAAAAAGGCAAAGAAATGTTTTTTGATACAATTAAGAACGTTGATTTTATCAATCAAAAAGAAGCAATAAAGCTTGCAAATAATTTTTATAATACTGGTGAAAACTTAATACTTTATTGGCGTACATTAAGTTTTTCTATTTGGCACAATTTATTTTTTTCATAATATGACAAAACCCAATTTGATATTGTATATAGGTAGTCTTTCTCCTAATTGCAATGCTCAAAAAAGATTTAGAACGCTTAAAGAATTAGGACATAATGTTATTGGAATTGATATAGATAAATCGATTTATGTAAAAAATATTACTGCAAGTGTTCATTACAGATTTAATATTGGATACGGCGTTTATAAACTTAATAAAGAAGTACTACAGGCTGTTAAGCAACATAAACCCGATTTAATTTGGGTTGATAATAAACCGTATTTAACAAGTTCTACACTTAAAAAAATTATTAAGCAACTGCCTGACAGTAAGATAATTAATTTAGTTACAGATGATGCAAATGGAAAATCAAAAGCATTTTGGAGATTAACAAGAGCAACTGCAAAGTATTATCATCATCATTTTGTACAAAGAACAGAAAATT
Organism: uncultured Chitinophagaceae bacterium; assembly: GCA_964615145.1. GTDB lineage: Bacteria > Bacteroidota > Bacteroidia > Chitinophagales > Chitinophagaceae > CAIVPM01. The sequence continues at coordinate 36,442 of CAZTOP010000003.1, read as the reverse complement.
TAACTGAATATAAACAATGGGGGGCTCAAAATGTTGATTATTGTTTAAGGTCATTCGACCCTAATTTTCATAAAATTGTAACACTATCAGAACAAGAGAAAAATGATTTTTCTCACGACATAGGATTTATTGGCACTTATGAAGAAGAAAGAGCCGAATACATTGCTTACCTTATTAAAAATGATATTCCTGTTAAAGTAATAGGAGATGGTTGGATAAATAAAAAATATTGGGAAACCATACAACCACATTTTTTACGAAAAAGTGTTTATTCAGATGAATATGTAAAAAGACTCAATGCCCTTAAAATAGCATTACATTTTATACGTGTTGCAAATCGTGACCAACAAGATAGTAGAACCTTTGAAATACCGGCTTGTGGAACTTTTATGTTAGCACAAAGAACCCAAGTACACGAGGAAATTTTTGAAGAAAATGTTGATGTTGTTTTTTTTGATACCAAGGAACAGTTACTAGAAAAGTGTAAGATTTATTTAAAAGATGAAGAAGCCAGAAACAGAATTCGGAAAAATGGATTTAATAAAATGTATTCTGGAAAACACGATCATTCAAGTAGATTAATAAATGTTTTGAATAAAATTTATGGTACAAGCGAAACTAAATAGTCAATAGTTAAGCATCGTTTGTTAAGTTTGCAAATCTTAATATTTTTTTAAGAAAATTTTATATGGATAAAGAGCTTTACGACAATTATTTAAATACAGGACAGGTTCATTCTGTTGAAAAACTTTCAACTAACACTCCTTATTGTGAGTATGTTTTTGATAAGTTTTTTGGAAAAGTAACAAAATCTGATTTAATAGTAGATTTGGCTTGCGGATATGGAGAAATGGTTTTTTATTTAGAAAATAAAGGCTACAATAACATTGTCGGAGTTGAAATTTCCAAAGAATTAGTAGAAACATCTAAGAAACTTGGTGTTCAAAGTGTTAGAGAAGGCGACATTTTTGAATATTTGGAAAGTGTGGAGGATAATAGCATAATGGTAATAATTGTTAAAGATATTATTGAACATATAGAGTTAGACGCATTAGGAAATCTTTTAAAAATTATTAAACGGAAACTTTGTAAAAATGGCTTTATTATCGGGCACGCCCCAAATGGTTCAGGAATTTTCGGAATGTTAATCAAATATAATGATTTAACCCACAAGGTTGCTTATACACGTAAATCTTTGGAACAATTATCTCGAATTTGTGGCTTTAAACAAATTGATGTATTTGAAGACAAGCCACTTACTAAAGGAGTTAAAGGATTAATACGAAAAATAATGTGGGAGTTTTTAACTGCACCTTTCAGGTTGCTGTATTATATCGAGTCTGGAAAAACAGGCATCATTCTAAGTCAAAATATTACATTTAAAATAGCTCATTAGTATATTTAGTGAAAGTAAGAATCATTATATTACTTAGTTTATTCTATATCCTTCAAAATTTTTTGGATATATGGTCGTCTGCTGCAATTGTAATTTTTTTTTATTACGTTTTTGATTTCATTGAAAGCTTATCAGAAGAAATCCCCTTTAGGCAATTCATTTTACTAATTTATAGTTTAAATTTTTTGTTTTCTCCTGCTGTTTTAATGAACTTGCCTAATAAGCACGAACTGCAATTTGAAAAAATTAATATTCCACTTGACACTTTTTTTAGTTTAACAATTCCCTCTGTACTTGCTTTACATGCTGGTTTATACATGTTGAAAATTAGAATTTTTAAACCACAATTTAAGGCAGTAGAGTTAGAGTTATTTGTGAACGAAAGAATGCTGAAGATATTTGTAATTGTAGGTATAGTATTTGGCCTCAACTCTAACTCAGAAGCTGGGGCTTTGGGCTATATTGCTACACTAATTGGGCTATTAAGATATGTTGGTGTATTTGGCTTATTTGTAATTGATAAAAGAAAAAGTATTCCTTATTTGGTTATTGTTTTTTTATTCAGCGCTAGTAGAGCATTATCAATTGGAATGTTTGGAGAGTTTGTGCAATGGTCTGCTTTTTTTGGAATGCTTTTTTTGTATATAAACAAAGTAAACAATGCAGTAAAGTACACAATTATTTCTGTTGGTTTCGTCTTGATTTTTTTACTTCAGGCAATTAAAGCAGATTATAGAAACAAAGTATGGAATGGACAAGAAGAAGCAGGTGTGGAGACAATAATAAGTACTTCACAAAATAATGAAAAAGATATAACGAGTAATTCTACTATAGCTACAACTTTAGAAAGATTTAATCAAGCTTGGATTTTGGGAAAAGTTATTGATAGAGCTGATTATACACAAGACTTTCAACAATTTACATTAATTAATCTATATATTGAGTCTGCTTTGTTGCCAAGGTTTTTAGCACCAGATAAATTAAATTCATCAGATAAAGAGCTTTTTACAAGATTTACAGGGCATCGACTAATTGGAAGTACATCAATGGGAATGGGAGTTTTAGCTGATGGATATATTGCTTATGGGTATTGGGGAACAATAGTAGCATCTTTGATACTAGGTCTGTTCATGGGTATTGTATGTAAAATTATTGAAAGATGGATTAAAGTATCTCCGTTCTTTCTTTTTTTCTTATTCCCAGTGTTGTTTTATGCCATTAGACCAGACTGTGATACACAAACGCTTTTAGGTAATTTGTTTAAGTCTTTAGTTTTATACAGTATTATAGTAACAATAACGAAGTATAATATCAAAAGAATTACACTTGTAAGAAGAGTTCAAAAACAAATCATAACTGCATAATTTTTTTTATTTGGAAAACAAGAAATTGCTTCTTTTCTCAGATTGGTTTTACCCTGGTTTTAAAGCAGGAGGACCCATAAAAAGTGTTACAAATTTGTCTGTTGCTTTACAACAAAAAATTGATGTATATGTATTTACTGCTGACACAGATTTGAATGAAGCAAAACCCTATGCAAATATTCAACCCAATGTATGGACAAAGCCAATAAAAAGTAGTAATGTACAGGTGTTCTATTGTTCAAAAAACAATCTGAACAGAGCAACAATAAAATCAATAATTAAACAGGTAAATCCTACTAGTATTTACTTAAATCATTTATGGAGTTTTTGGTTTGTGCTACAACCTTTATTTATTTGTTGGTTAAATTTTAAAAAAATAAAAGTAGTTCTTTGCCCAAGGGGGGCATTGTTTGAAAGTGCTTTACACTACTTAAATACATATAAAAAAAAGAGAGTAGTGATGCTAGTTTTAAAAACTTTAGGCATACATAAAAAACTTCACTTTCATGCAACAACAATTCAAGAAAAAGAAACGATAGAAAAGTATTTTGGAAAAGTAAAAATTTCAATTGCTAACAACTTACCCGATTTGCAGCAACCTGATTTGTCAACTATTGAAAAAAGACAAGGAGAATTAAAACTAGTCTTTATAGCACGAATAGTTGATATTAAAAACTTAAAGTTGCTGTTGCATAGTTTACAAAATGTTTCATCAAATATTTCCTTAACCATTGCAGGACCAACAGAAGATAAAAATTATTGGGAAGAATGTAAATCAATCATAACATCATTCTCATCCAATATTAAAGTAAATTATGTAGGAGAAATTACACCAAACCAAATAATGAGCTTGATAAAAGAGCATCATCTATATTGTTTACCAACTCAGGGCGAAAATTTTGGGCACTCAATATTTGAATCTTTCATGGCCGGTCGCCCAGTGTTAATTAGTGATAAAACTCCCTGGTTAAATCTTAAACAAAAAGCCGCAGGCTGGGATGTTGATATTGTAAAAGAAAATTCTTTTGTGCCTTTTATTGAAGAAGCTGCAAACTGGCAGCAGAATGAGTTTGAGGTGTATTGTAAAGGAGCTTGGCAAGTTGCAAATGATTATATCAATAACCCTAAACTAGTTTCGGAATATTATCCAATGTTTGAATAGTATAGCCACAAAGGCACGGAGACACAATATTATTTTCTGCTTAGAATTTATACATCTTAAATAGCAAAATAAAAACCTTAGAGCCTTTGCGTCTTCGTGGCAAAAAATAAAAAATGAATCAAGTAAAACTCAATACATATAAAGTAACCATTTCAATTGGTGCATCAAAACCAACACAAATTGTTTGGTATTTTATAAATATCATTTTCTTTAAATCATCTTTACCATTTCCATCATCGCTTAAAACATATTTATTAAAGTTGTTTGGAGCCCAAGTTGGAAGTGGAGTAAGATTTAAGCCTTGCATTAATATTAAATTTCCTTGGAAACTTAGCATTGGGAATGATTGCTGGATTGGGGAGCAAGTTTGGATTGATAACTTAGAACCAGTTACAATTGGCAATGATTGTTGTATATCGCAAGGGTCACTATTACTTACTGGCAGCCACGATGCAATGCGATCAACATTCGATTACACAAGTGGACCAATAGTTTTAGAAGATGGTGTTTGGCTAGGTGCAAAAAGTATTGTAACAAGTGGAGTTGTTTGTGGCTCGCATTCAGTATTAGGTGCAGGTTCAGTTGGCGATAAAAATTTAGAACCTTACACAATGTATAAAGGTAATCCTGCATTGCCTGTTTTAAAAAGAACAATTAGATAAAAACTTTGCGTCTTTGCACCTTTGTGCCTTTGCGTGAAACTACTAAAATGAAAATGGCAATCAATCATAAAATAATAAAACAAGCACTTCAAATTCGTCGTGTTGAAGAAAAGTTTTTAGAACTTTTTTCTCAAGGCAAACTCAATGGAACAGTTCATACTTGTGTTGGGCAAGAATTTAGTGCAATGGCATTTGCAGCACAACTAGAGAAAAGAGATTTTATTTTTTCAAATCATCGCTGTCACGGTCATTATATGGCATTTACAGATGATGTGAGAGGCTTACTGGCAGAGCTTTTAGGCAAAGCAAGTGGCACAAGTGGTGGCATTGGTAGTAGCCAACATTTATGCAGAAGCAATTTTTATAGCAATGGTATTCAAGGTGGCATTGTGCCAGTTGCTGCTGGTTATGCATTGGGCAATAAACTCAATAAAAATGGAGCAATTGGTGTAGTGTTTATTGGTGATGGAACTTTGGGTGAAGGTGCTTTGTACGAAACAATGAACATTATTTCTAAATGGGAAATTCCATTGTTGATTGTTTGCGAAAATAATTTTTACGCTCAAAGCACACCACAATCTGTAAACCTTGCTGGTTCTATCACTGCACGTGCAGAAGCCTTTGGTATCAAGGCTTACAAAGGCGATACCTGGAATCCTGAATTGCTTTTATCACAAGCTCAAGAAGCAATGGATTATGTAAGAACTGAAACAAAACCTGCATTTTTTCATTGTGATACATACAGATTAAACGCTCACTCAAAAGGTGATGATGATAGAAGTGCAGATGAAATAAATGAGTATAAAGCCAAAGATTTTTTAATAAAATTTGAAAAGGAAGAGCCTGAATATTTTAATCGTTTTAAAGAAAAAATTGATGAAGATATTGATAGAATGTTGGCAACAATTTTTGAAGAAGTAGATACAAAACTTGAAGATTACTACACTCCTCACGTTAATCAAAAAACAGAAGAGTGGATTGCTTTAGAAACTATCAACAAACGCCAAGTAGACTTGTTAAATACTTTTTTCAAACAACAATTTGAACAAAGTGATAAAGTAATTTTTATTGGTGAAGATTGTTTAAGTCCTTATGGTGGTGCATTTAAAGTTGCGAAGGATTTAAGCGTTATGAAGCCTAATCAACTGTACTCAACACCTATATCAGAGTCGGCAATAATGGGCATTTCAAACGGTTTGGCATTAAATGGATTTAAGCCTTTTGCCGAAATTATGTTTGGCGATTTTATTACTTTGGCATTCGACCAAATTGTAAATCACGCCAGCAAGTTTCATCATATGTTTAATAAACAAGTTGATTGTCCTGTTGTAGTGCGTACGCCAATGGGTGGACGTAGAGGTTATGGTCCTACACACTCACAAACACTCGATAAGTTTTTGATTGGAATAGACCACGTTAAAACTGTTGCTATCAATACTTTCTTTAATCCAGCAATTGTTTTTGAAAGCATTTTACAAGAAAAACAACCTGTAATTGTTTTAGAAAATAAAACAGATTATGGCAAAAAGATTTTAACCAATTCTTCAAAAGCCTTTACATACAAACGCTCTAACGATGCGTATCCAATTGTTCACATTAAACCGATTGTTTCTGAGCCAGATGTAACTATAGTTGCTTATGGTGGAATGGCTGATTATGTGTCATCAATGATTGAAGAGTTATTTAAGGAATGTGATATCAAACCTGAGCTGATTATTCCAAGTTTAATATCAGAAATTCCTGTTGAGTTTATTGCTAAGCAATTATCATCAACAAAAAAATTAATTGTAATCGAAGAAGGCAGTAGCTACAGTTCATACAGTAGTGAACTGATTGCAGCTATAAGTGAAGTGATGAACGAATCGTTCAAAGTCAAGCGTATTGCAGGTTTGCCTGTTCCTATACCTTCTGTAAAAAGTTTGGAGGATCAGGTATTACCAAGCAAAGACAGAATTATTAACGAAATAAAATCAACTTTTAACTAATGGCAGTTTTACAACAAATAGCAGTGCCATTGTTGGCAGTAAACGATACTTTTTTAACAGTTGTTGAAGTTAATTTTGCACAAAAAGCAGCAGTAAAAAAAGGTGATATAGTAATGGTGTTCGAAACATCAAAAACAACGTATGAAGTAATTGCAGAAGCCGATGGCTTTATCAAATTAATGTGCGAAGCAGGAAATGATTATGCAGTAAATGATATTGTTGCAGAAATTTATAGCAGTGCTGAAGAAATAGTTATTGAAGAGAAAAGAACTGTTGAAGTATTTGTTGCAAAACCTACAATAGCCAATATTCCAAAAGCTGAGTTTAATTATACAGGCACTACATTATTTTCTTTGGCAGCTCAAAATTTGTTACAAGAAAAAAATATTAGTCCAGAAGTTTTTGCAGGTTACGAAATGGTAACTGCAAAAGATATTCAATTGCATCTTAATCCAAATGCGTTTGACAAAATTGCTGAAACTGTTGCCAGTAAAGCCCCTCAAACTAAAAAACAAAATTCAGTTTTACCCGAAGGAACAACTGCAATCAAATTAAGCAATAATAAAAAGCGTGAGATTGAATATTTATCTGCTGTACAAGAAACAGGTTTAACAAGCACCTTAGCAATAAATATTTCTACAAATGGTTTGTTTGGAAGCGTGAATAAGCATTTAAAATATTTTAAAAATTCTTTGTTGCCTTTATTGGTTTATGAAACTTCAAGGTTGTTGATAAAGTATCCTTTATTAAATGGATTTTTTGATAACAATCAAATACACACATATAATGAAGTAAACATTGGCTTTGCAATTGATATTGATAAAGGATTGAAAGTAGTGAAAGTTGCAAAAACAAATGAGCTAACTATTGCACAAGTTGAGGAAACAATTTTAGAATTATCCAATCAATATTTGGAAGATAAAATTCCTGTTGAAAGTCTTACAGGCATAAGCTTTACTGTAACTGATTTAAGTGGCGAAGGTGTATCATATTTCCGCCCTTTAGTGAATATGTATAACAGTGCTATTATGGGAATTTCAGCAATTGACGAAGAGCTGCAACGTTTTAATACAAGCATTACATTCGACCATAGAATTACTGAAGGAAAATATGTAGCACAGTTTTTAAATGAATTGAAATCAAGAATGGAAAGTTATGCATACAATGATGCTGAAGCTAACAACCATATCAAATGCTACAAATGTTTTAAAACTTTACAAGAAGATTTAGCACAAGTTGGGTTACTGCCAGTGATTACGCCACAAGGTAAAAGAGAACATATTTGTCAAACTTGTTGGAATGGTTTATAAGGTTCACTACATAGAAAAATATTTGTGCCTTAGTGCCTTTGTGGCAAAATAAAATTACAATGACCCCAAAAGATATCATATCACAGTTTTTGCAGGTTGATGCAAACTCAATAACAGCAAATACTTCAATCAATCGTCAGGCATTAAAGAGCAGCATTTTTTTACATAGAATGTATGGCAAATTAGCTGATGCAGGTTTTGTTGTAGCTGATTATTCTAACATTAATTCGTTTGGTGAATTAGAGAATATTTTGAATGGAAGTTCAACTATACGGCCATCTAGCAATTCACAAATTGTTACACCAATCAACCAATCAACTAATACCCAATACCCAATACCTAATACCCAAGTTGGAATTGACATAGAAAACATTGATAATTTACCCAAAACAAACGACTTTAGAAACGAAGGGTTTTATACCGATAATTTTGGCGAAAAAGAAATTGCTTATTGTATTTTACAACCTAATGCTTACGCAAGTTTTGCAGGATTATTTGCAGCTAAAGAAGCTATTGTAAAAGCAAATAATCAATATAACAATACAAAGTATAACCAGCTTGTAATAACACATAACTCAAGCGGTAAGCCACAGTTTGCTGGAATGAATATTTCCATTTCTCATACAGAAAAAACAGCAGTTGCTGTTGCAATGCCGATTGAAAATAACACAACAACTATAGTTAAAGAAACTGCAGAAGGAAAAACTTATAGTGTTACTACTTTATTAGTTGCATTACTTGCATTGGTGTTAGCAATTATTGCAATTTTATTTTAAAATTAATCTCAAATATAAACTCAAATGAAAAAACTTTTAGTGACAGGCTCTTCAGGGCTAATTGGTTCAGAAGTATGTATACACTTTGGAAATTTAGGATGGCAAGTTCATGGTGTTGATAATAATCAACGTGCAGTTTTTTTTGGCCCAAGTGGTGATACAAGATGGAATCAAAATCGATTGCAAAATGCTATTCAAAACTTTGTGCATCACGAAGTGGATATTAGAGATAGGCAAGGAGTTATAGATTTAATAGCTACTGTAAAGCCAGATGCCATTGTACACACTGCAGCACAACCAAGCCACGATAGGGCAGCAGCAATTCCATTTGAAGATTTTGATACAAATGCAGTGGGCACTTTTAATATGCTTGAAGCCACTAGAAGATACAGTACAGAGACACCATTTGTTCACATGTCAACTAATAAAGTTTATGGCGATGCTCCAAATGAAATTGAAATGGTTGAGCTTGATACAAGGTGGGATTATGCTGATAAAAATTATGAAAATGGAATTCCAGAATCTTTCAGAATTGATCAATGCAAGCATAGTTTATTTGGAGCTTCAAAAGTATCTGCAGATATTTCTGTTCAGGAATATGGGCGATATTTTAATATGCCAAGCTGTGTATTGCGTGGTGGATGTTTAACCGGACCAAACCATAGTGGTGTTGAATTACACGGATTTTTAAGTTATTTGGTAAAGTGTAATTTAGAAGAAAAAGAATACACCGTTTTTGGCTATAAAGGAAAACAAGTAAGGGACAATATTCACTCTTATGATGTAGCTCGCTTTATTGAAGAATTTATTGCAGCACCACGCGTTGCAGAAGTTTACAATTTGGGTGGAGGAAAAGACAACACCTGTTCAATTTTAGAAGCATTTGATATTATTTCTAAAATTAGTGGAAAGCCAATGAAATATAAATATGACGAAACCAATAGAATTGGCGACCATATTTGTTATTACAGTGATTTACGAAAAATGAAAGAGCATTTTCCAAATTGGGATATTACAAAATCTTTACAAACAACTTTTGAAGAAATTTATCAAGCGTGGTTAACCAGAAAAAATTAAAAATATACACAGCAAGTAGTGTTGGTATTGACTATTTCTTTTTTCTTGGTAAAACCATTGGCTTTAATGGAACAGAAGTTGAGCCTATATTTTTGATTACCGAAAAAGATTATAGAGCATTGGCTAAAACAAAAGGATTAAAAAAAATATATCTCAGAATACAGATGTATGTTTTTTATCCAATTTATCTAATGTTTAAAGCAATAAAAAGCCCAAGAAATAGCATTTTTATTGTTAGTAGTAATACTTTTTATGCACCATTACTTACCAAATTAGCTGTCTTTTGGAAGAATACAAAAGTAATTCATTTATTATACGACTTGTTTCCAGATGCAATTGAAGTTGCAGGCTCAATAAAGCAAAATGGGTTTTTGTCCAAAACAATTGGAAAGTTATCAAAAGGCAATTTTAAATATTGCGATGGAACAGTTTATTTAGGTGATTTTTTGCAAAAACACGCTGAATCTCGCTGGGGAAAGGCATTACATAATAAGGCTATCCATATTTCAACAGATTTATCCTTGTATGATAATGTTTTTCCAGAGCTAGTAAGTTTTGAGAAAATTATTATTCATTATGGTGGTCAGCTTGGTCATCTGCACGATGCAAAATCAATTATCGCTTGTATAAAACATATACTACAATCTGATTTAAAAGATAGGTTTGAATTCAATTTTTATGTAAGTGGTGCACAAGCTTATTTTTTAGAAAAATCATTGGAGGGTTTACCAATTAAAATTATTCCGGCAGTACCAAGTAATATTTGGAGACAAGATATCAAAAATTATCATATTGGATTAGTAACACTTTCACCCGGAGGAGCTTCTGTTTGTTTGCCAAGTAAAACCTATGGAATGATGGCTGGTGGACTTTCAATATTAGCAGTTTGTCCCACTTGGAGCGATTTAGCTTTACTTGTAAATAATAATGATGCAGGTTGGATTGTATCAAACTCTCCACACCAAGAACCCATTGCAAATAACTACTTACAAAGTATTAATGAAGTACGTAATGTAGATGAAATAAAAAATGAGTTTTACAATACCCTGAAAAGTATTTCAACAAACATTGAGGGTTTAAAGGAAAAAAGGAAGAACGCTTTTTATTCTGTTAGAGAAAAATACAATGCAGAAACATTAAACCAACAATGGATTTCTTTTATAACAAAGAGTTAGTTTTTGATGATGCCCAAACAAAAAATATTAGTTACAGGTGCCAATGGTTTTATTGGCAAACGTTTCGTTGAATACAATAAGGAACGTTTTTATATAACAACTTTATCTGTAAGAGATGATGTTTATAAAACATTTGATTTTACCGGATTTGACAGCATTGTGCATTTAGCTGGTAAAGCACACGATATGAACTGTAAAGATGATAGTGAGTATTTTAATGTGAATACAGATATTACAAAAACACTTGCTACAAAAGCAAAATCAGATGGTGTAAAGCATTTCATTTATATCAGTTCTGTAAAGGTATATGGCAAAGAAGATAGAGGCTTGATTACAGAAAAAAGTGAATGTTTGCCAGAAGATGCTTATGGTAAAAGCAAGTTGCTAGCCGAACATTTTTTGCAATCTATACAAGATGAAAATTTTAAAGTAGCTATTGTCCGTCCTCCAATGGTTTATGGTGCAGGTGTAAAAGGAAATATGGACAGATTAATTCATCTCTGCAAAAAAAAGTATCCATTGCCATTGGGCAACATTGGCAACTTACGAACAATGGTTTTTGTTGATAATATGATAGAATTATTAAACACAATTATTGATCAACAAGCTCAGGGTATTTTCATTCCTAGCGACAAAAAACCAATTTCTACAGATGCTTTGATATTGATGATTAAACAATCTTTAGGTGAAACAAATAATTTAATATCGATTCCTTTTTTTCTGCGAAAAATTATTAAAATAGCTAAACCCGAATTGTACAAAAGGTTGTTTGGCAGTTTTGTAATGGATACTAAAGCAACTAATGGTAAACTCAACTTCGTTCCACCTTATTCAACTGAATTCGGTATTGAGAAAATGGTTAAGGCAGATCTTTAGCTTAAGGCAAGTCTTTGGTAGTTTGTCTTTAGCCTTTAGCAGAGCAAACTCTTCTTTACCAAAAGCTAAAAATTCTTCAAACCCAAAGACCAGTAAAAATGAGAAATTTTAGAGAGCTTGAAGTTTGGAAAGAAGCAATGGAAGTTGTAAAGAAAGTTTATGTTTTACAAACACATTTCCTGCAACCGAAAAATTTGGGTTAGTTTCTCAAATGAATAGAAGTGCAGTATCAATTCCATCAAATATAGCAGAATGCTGTAATAGAAAGACTTCTATTGATTTTGCAAGATTTATTGAAATTGCTTTAGGCTCAAGTTTTGAATTAGAAACACAAATAATTATTGCGACTAACATAGATTATATTTTAAACGAACAAGCAGAAATAATAATTGCTGAATTAAATATTTTGCAAAAAAGAATAAATGCTTTACGAGAAGCAACCCTTAATCCAAAAACTAAATAATTTCTTCACCTAAAGTCCAAAGACTAAAACCCAAAGACTAAAAATGGCTCAATTTTTTAACATCGAAACTTTTATTAAACAATATATCACTAAGCGTAGTGAAAGTTTTTTTACACAAGATTTACAAACACATCATCAAACTTTAACCAATGAAATACAGGGCAAAACTGCTTTGGTTGTTGGTGGTGCAGGTACCATTGGTTCATCGTTTGTAAAACAATTAATGCGATATAATCCTGCAAAAGTAGTTGTTGTTGATACCAACGAAAATGGATTAACAGAACTAACAAGGGATGTTCGTAGCAGAAACGATATTACTGTTCCCAAAGAGTTTATTACTTATCCTATCAACTTTAGTGATGAAGTTTTTTATAAGCTTTTTGAAGGTAATAAACCGTTTGATATTGTTGCCAACTTTGCAGCACACAAGCACGTTCGCAGCGAAAAAGATGTGTATTGCATTGAGGCAATGATTAACAATAATGTGGTTAATGCAAAACGATTGCTTGATGTTTTAGTTGCCAACAAACCCAAACATTTTTTTTGTGTAAGTACCGATAAGGCTGCAAATCCTGTAAACATAATGGGTGCCAGCAAGAAACTTATGGAAGATTTGATAATGAGTTACAGTGATGTATTGCCTATTAAAACTGCACGTTTTGCCAATGTAGCTTTTAGTAATGGAAGTTTATTAGCAGGTTTTATAGAACGTATGTTTAAACAACAACCATTAAGTTGCCCAAGCGATGTAAAACGATTTTTTGTTAGCCCAGAAGAAAGTGGACAAATCTGTTTGCTGGCTTGTATTTTAGGCGATAGTGGCAATATCTTTTTTCCAAAATTAGATGAAGGAAAAGATTTGGTAACTTTTGCATCGGCAGTACCACACTTTTTAAGTTTGTTTGGATTAGAAGTTGATGAATGTGCATCTGAAAATGATGCAAGGGAGAAAGCAGCCAACTTTAGTGGCAATAAATATCCAGTGTACTTTTTCAAAAGTGAAAGTGATGGCGAAAAACTATACGAAGAATTTTATACAGATGATGAAGATTATGATGTTGAAAAATATCATTCATTGGGTGTAATTAAAAAAGGCAAAACTGCTGAGGCAGAAAATATTCAAAACGTAATTGCTGAAATGAAATCGTTATTTGCAAATACACAACAAATCAATAAACAACAAGTAGTTGATATTTTAAACAAAGCCATTCCAACTTTTAGCCATATAAGCACAGGAATAAGTTTAGATAGTAAGATGTAAAAAACATTGTTTGGAGTTTGGTGTTTATTGTTTTGTTATACTGATAAACAATTTAACTATCAAACCCTAAACTAACACCAAACCCAAAACACCAAACAAAAATTTATGTATTCCTTTATAAAAAGATTTTTCGATTTATTATTTGCTCTTATTTTAGTAGCAATACTTTTCATTCCATTATTACCTATCATTATTGGTTTATTGGCAACAGGCGAACACTATGTTTTTTATTTACAAGAAAGAATTGGACAACATTTAAAAAAGTTCAACATTATTAAGTTTGCAACAATGTTAAAGAACAGTCCAAACATTGGCAGTGGAACCATTACAACAAGAAACGACCCAAGAGTGTTGCCTATGGGTAAATTTTTAAGAATTACTAAACTAAACGAGTTACCACAAATATTAAATGTATTAATTGGCAATATGAGTTTTGTAGGTCCACGACCATTAGTTGCAAAACAATTTGGATACTATGCACCAGAAACGCAAAGCCAAATTATGGCTAGCAAACCAGGCATTACAGGTATTGGCAGCATTGTGTTTAGAGATGAGGAAGAATTAGTTTCAAAATCTACTTTACCACCACAAGAGTTTTATCAAACAATCATTTCTCCATATAAAGGAGCTTTAGAAATTTGGTATAGCAACAACAAAAGTTTTTATGTAGACTTTATGATTTTGTTTTTAACGGCTTGGGTTATTGTTTTTAAGAAAAGCAAACTAGTTTATAAAGTGTTTAAAGGCTTGCCCGAAAAGAATTTTTAGTTTTGCCACTAATGCAAAAATAAAAATCAATTCCCTACATTTGCTGTCCAATCAATAAAAAACTATATAGTTTAATTCTACACAAGCAACTATTTTACGTTTTACTAATTAGCAATGGCTAATTAAACATTTCAAAACATTATGATTCGTTTTTTCAAAAACAAGGTCTTTATTCTTGTTGTAATGCTTTCAGCTTTTACGATAAATTCTTATTCACAAGATTTATTAAAAGGCAAAGACATATCAACTATTAAAGTAGATATGTTAACAGATGAAGAAATTTTGCAATACAAAGCACAGCTTCAGCAAAGTGGTTTAAGCGAAAGTCAAGCCGAGCAATTAGCTATTCAACGTGGTTTCCCTGCTAGTGAAATTGTAAAATTAAGGGCAAGATTAGCACGTTTAGATGCAACTTCTGTTACACCAAGTATTAAGCAAAAAATTGACGCTAAAGCAAAAAAAGAACAACTTGAAGGAGGTAGAAGTACTGATACTACAGGCTTTGATAAAGACTTAAAAAAGTTAAAAGAAAAAACATTTTCAACTTACATTTTTGGTGGCGATTTATTTAATAATGATAATATAACTTTTGAACCAAATCTAAGAATTCCAACGCCAAAAAATTATACTATTGGTGCAGATGATGAAGTGGTTATTGATGTTTTTGGTTATCAGGAAGTCAATCAAAAATTAACAGTAAGCCCAGAAGGAAATATCTCAATTCCAAACGTTGGTCTCATTAATGTAAATGGATTAACTGTTGAAAATGCAGCACGAAGAATTAAAGACAAAATGATACGTAGTGGTTATGCAAGCATTGGCAATGGACAATCGCAAATACAAGTAAGCATTGGAAAAATTCGTAGTATTAAAGTTACTGTTATTGGCGATGCAAGAAAAGTAGGAACATTTACTTTATCCTCTTTGGCAACATTGTTTAATGCTTTGTATGCTTGTGGGGGACCCAATGAAACAGGCTCTTTACGTAACATTGAATTGGTAAGAAATAATAAAGTAGTTACAAAATTTGATGCATATAAATTTTTGCTCAGTGCCGATCAAACAAGTGATGTAAGATTAAACGATAGAGATGTTATCAGAATTCCATCGGCAAAAAACTTAATTACATTAAGTGGCGAAATAAATAAACCTGCAGTTTTTGAAGTAATAGAAGGAGAGCCTATTGCAAAAATATTTGAATATGCAGGAGGTTTTGCACCAGGAGCTTATAGTGCATCTATACACATTATTCAAACAACAGATAAAGAAAAAAGAATTAAAGACGTAGTAAAAGCAGACTATAATATCTATCAACCAACCAATGGCGATGTTATTGAAATTGGTAAAGTGCTTGACCGTTTTGCAAATAGAATAAATATTAAAGGAGCTGTTTATAGACCAGGGCAGTACGAATTATCAAATGGTTTAACGTTGAGCAAACTTATTTCAAATGCCGATGGACTAACACCAGAAGCATTTGTTCAGCGTGGTGTAATTATGAGAACCAATGATGATTACAGTAAAGAAATGCTTTCTTTTAATCCAATTGAAATTATCAATGGCAAACAAAAAGACATAGAGTTAGCAAAAAATGACGAAGTAATTATTGGTACTTCAAAAGACTATAAAGAAGAATATACTGTAACCATTCAAGGACAAGTGAGAAAACCCAATACTTATCCATTTTACCAAAATCAAACTTTAAAGGATTTAATTTTTGCAGCAGGTGGTTTTACAGATGGTTCATCGGTAGATAAAATTGAAATTGCCAGCAGATTAGATTTAAACAAATACGATTCAAAGTCAAACGAAATAGCACAAGTAATTAATATTAACAGCGAAAAAGAGCTTGATTTAAAAGGGAAAGATATAAAATTAAAACCCTGGGATATTGTAACTATCAGAACAAAACCAGGCTATAAATCACAAACAAAAGTAAAAATTGAAGGAGAGGTTTTATATCCAGGAACTTATGTTCTAGCATCAAAAGATGAAAAAGTAAGTAGTTTATTAAATCGTTCTGGAGGATTAACACATTTAGCTTTTTTAAAGGGTATCAGCATTACTCGTATTAATAAAACAAATATTTTAAAAGATACAAGTGATTTATATTTCAAAAAATTAAAACAGCAGGTAAATGATACTTCTTCTAAATCAAATCTTGCTGCTGAGTATATAAACCCCACTGTAAAAATTGGATTAGATGTTGCCAAACTGCTTGCAGATACCAATAGTTTAGAAAATATTTATTTGCAGGAAGATGACGTAATTAATGTACCCAAGATTAAGCGTGAAATTAAAGTAAGTGGCGAAGTTTTATTTCCCACAGAAGTGGTTTATATTGAAGGACAAGATCTGAGTTACTATATTGATAAAGCTGGTGGGTTTACAGATGATGCCAAAAAAGGTAAAGTATATGTGCTGCAAGCAAATGGAGTTGCAAGAAAAACAAAACATTTTTTGTTTTTTAAAACCTATCCTAAAGTAGAAGAAGGTAGTGAGATATTAGTGCCTAAATACGCTACTAAAAAAAGAGCGTCACCAACAGAAACTGTTGCAATTGCAACAGGTGTTGCAGCATTGGCTGGTGTAATAGTGGCAATTTTAAATTTGTTAAAGAAATAATTGATACTAGTGCTAGGTAAAGTTGGTTTAATTATTAATTAAATAATATGGATTCAGAACAAACATTATCAGACGTATATAAGTCATATAAAGATTTAATTTTCTTTATTTTTTCAAAATGGAAACGATTATTCTTAATTACAGCATTGGGATGTTGCCTAAGTTTTTTATACACTACATTCAAAAAAGATAGCTATGTTGCACAATTAAATTTTGTTTCAGAAGGGGGTTCTGGTGGAGGACTATCTGCTTATGCTGGAATTGCCTCGCAATTTGGGATTGATTTAGGAGGAGCTAGTGGAGGTGTTTTTGAGGGAGATAACTTAGTAGAATTGATGAAAAGTAAAAACCTAATTGCTAAAACATTGTTAAGCCAGTTTGATGATAAACAACTGATGATTGAGTTTTTTATTAATGAATATAAATTGAATAAAAAACAAATACCATTACATTTTGTAGCGAATTCTGAAAATCAAAATTGGTTGTCAGATAGTATGATTAATGTTATTTCGGATAGAATTGTTAAAAAGCATCTAAGCATAGATAAATTTGATAAAAAGCTTGATTTTGTCTACATAAAATTTGAAATGCGAAATCAATTTTTTGCAAAAAAATTTGTTGAAACTTTGGCAACAAAAACAATAGACTTTTATACTGAATATAAAAACAAACGAAATCAAAATAATGTATCAACTGTTCAGCATCAAGTAGATTCAGTGAGAAACTTATTGTATGGAAATGTTGCTACAATTGCTGAAATCAAAGATTTAAATTTAAACTTGTCTAGGCAAGTGCCACAAACAAATAGACAATATAAAGAAATTGATCGCCAAGTCAATGCAGCAGTATATGAAGAGCTTGAAAAAAATTTGCAAATTGCAAAACTTATTATGTTGAAGGAGTCTCCTTTAATTAAAATTATTGATAAACCCTTACTACCAATAAAAAGTGAAAAAATGACTTGGACACTTTCGTTAGCGGCATTTGGTTTATCAAGTTTAATCCTAGGGCTTATATTTTATGTTTTGTATTTTTTTTCTACAAAAAAAGAGAACAACTAAATAGTGAGAGTTTCTCGAATAAACATAAATTTGGTTTGGTTTAGTGCTATACTTTGCCTTGCTGGTTACCCTATAGGTGTAATTACAGGAGTTAAAGTTCATTACTTATTATTTTCTTTTTTTTCTTTCATTCTTTTTTTTGTTAATTTTTATAAGGGAGGAATTAATAAATTCAAGGCATATTATTTTATTACTTTATTAATTCCAACAGCACATTTTCTTGCAACAAGAACAATAGATTTACCTTTTATTTATTCAGCATTAAACTATGTAATAGTTCCTTTAGTTTTCTTTAGCATAAATTTTAGTAAGTTTAATTTAAATGTATTTGTTCGAATATTTCAACTCTTCACTTTCATTAACTTAATTGGTTTAATACTACAAACTATAGGTTTTGAATCTCCAATCTTACAACAAGAATTTACCTATACAAATGATGTTTTGCACGACAGATATGGTTCTTTTGCAGGAGGCTCACTTGTGCTTGGATTTATAGCATCAATTTCAACTATTTTTTCATTTTATGATTTATTGTGCAATAAAAAAAGAGATGCTTTAACCTATTTGAATATTGTAATCTCACTACTAACATTGGTTATTGCTCAATCACGAAGATTTTATATATTCATATTAATTGTATTAGCATTAATGTTTTTAATTAGTTCAAATAAAAGAATTAACAAAAAAAAATTGATAAAAAATTTAATTATTATAGCTATAGCTGTAGCTGGTTTTATATTTTTTTTATATCAATTTAAAAATGACAATTATTATGCAAGTCGTTTTTTTTCAACTTTTGATTTTAAATACGATGCTTCAAATGCTTTACGGATATTGATGTGGATTAAGGCATTTCAAACTTTTATTAATAATTTCTGGTTTGGAATTGGTATGGGGGGGATTGGAACTATTGGTAAAGATGTTTTTGATAATTTGAAAGATGTTGAAGATTTGTTTGTTTCTGAAAGTTACTTTCTAAAAAGCTTTGTTGAAGGGGGAATTTTTTTTGGTACTTGTTTTTTCTTGATATCATTACATTTTTTTAAAAAATCATTCAAAGAACTGCGAAACAAAAACAAAAGTCTTGCAGCTTATTTATTCATTTTCTTATTTTTGGACAGTTTTGTTAGCACAACTTTAGAAACTTTGTTGGCAACTTTAATTTTTTGGATAGCAGTTTCAATACTTCATTATAATGATACGGATAACTTGACTGATAGTAAAGGAGTTGTTTAAATTACTTCTTCTTCCCAACAATTAAAACAGTCCAAGCATATTTTCTAATAAAAGGAAAGCAGAAGAAAATTAAGCTATCAATTTTTGTAAAAATATTCACTAAAAACTTTGGAGTATTCTTTTTAAAAATCGCATACAAAAACAATGGCATTAAAAAGTAATATTTAGTTTGGTTTAATGAGAAATGTTTTTCAAAAGTATTCAAATCACTTTTTAATAAAGGATGTTCATCTACAGTTCTAAGTTCGGGTGTTCTATTTCTAAACTTGTTAATGAAATAGTTGTGTCCTAATGGCTCTACAAAAACAACTAATCCACCTTTTTTTGTAATTCTATTTAGTTCTGGAATAGCAATAGATAAATCTAAATGGTGTAAAATGGCTGTTCCAAAAACAATATCAAAAAAATCATCTTCATAAGGTAATTTGTGAGCATCAGCAACTGTATATTGTGTTGGAACATTTTTTTCTATAGCTTCTTTACTATGTTTTGCAATTGCAAAATCAGATAAATCAAAACTGTATCTATTTTGAGAATTAGCTGCCAGCCAATTTATTTTTGATTGCATACCACATCCATATTCTAAAACCTTATCAGAAGGGTTGATATTTTTTAATAAAAAGCGATTATAATCTTCGTTAATCATTTCAGTTAAAGCATATAAAGAACTTAAACTTTCTTCCCTTAAACCCGATTCGAATATTTTGTTGTGAAACTCTTTTTCGTTTTCTACATTAACGTTTACCATAAGTTTTAAAATTGGCGGTAAATATATTTTTAATTCTAAAACCTGCGATACTTATTTATAAATGCAATTAAAAAAACTATTTAAAAACGTAGTATCCTTAACTCTTATACAAGCAATAAATTACTTATTGCCAATTATTATTATTCCTTTCTTAATTAAAAAAATAGGGATTGTCAATTTTGGATTATCAAGCTATGCTTTAGTGTTATTGATGCCAATTAAAGTTTTTTGGGATTATGGTTTTGGATTATCTGGAGTTAAGGATATTGCTAAAAACAAATATAATACTGTTGAATTAGGACGTGTTATTTCTAATATTCTTTATACTAAAATTTACTTAATAATAATAACTACAATATTATTTTGCTTGATATCGCTTTTTATACCAAAAATTAGTAATCACTATTTATTATATTTTCTTACAATTATAGTTGTTGCTGCACAAACCTTAGTACCTGTGTGGTTTTTTCAAGGAATGGAAGAGCCCAAAATATTGCTCATCTTTAGTGGTATTACTAGAGTAATTTATATTTTATTAATTTATTTAACTATTACTACTGAGAATGATTATATATATGTTAATTTTTGCTTGGGCATTGCAGATTTGTTATTGAGCATTTTTTGTTTTTATAATATAATAAAACATAGAAAAATTAAAATTTCGGCAATAAATTACCTTAGGTTTAAAGAAACATTAGTTGAAAACATTTCTTTAGCAAAAACCAATTTTTATACAATGGTTAGTCTTTCAATGCCATTTACAATACTTGGTTTTGTAGCTAGCGAAAAAATTGTTGGATATTATAGCATTGCTGATAAATTAATGCAAATTATTCGCACAAGTGCTGTTATACTTTATAACTCAGTATTTCCAAGAATTGTTCATTTATACGAAACATCTTTATTAGAATTGATGTCTTTTATAAAGAAAATATTCATTATAATCATAATTTGCTATTTGCCTATATTCTTTTTCTGTTTCTTTTTTCCAGAATTGTTGGTGAAGATTTTATTAAATAAAACTTCTTTATACCCAGAAACATTTCTTGCAATAAAAATTATGGCAGCAGTTCCTTTATTTGCGGCATTAGATATTATTCCAAGCCACTTGCTTTTAGTAACAAATCAAAAAAAACAATATGCAAGAATTTTATTATTCACTTGTATTTTTAGTTTAATTAGTTCGATGTTTTTGGTAAATAATTATAGCTATACTGGTGCTTCGGTAGCTTGTTTATTAACTGAAGGATTTACACTGTTTCTTTTGGTAAAATACAATGCTAATTTATTAAAAAAACTACTTTCTTTGAAGCCCAATGAGTCCATATAAAACAGCAATTATAGTTTTAAACTATAACAATTATAGAGATACCATTTCTTGCATTCAATCAATTTTAGCAAATGATATTTCCAAGCATAATTGTAGTTTAATTGTTATAGACAATGCTTCAACCGATGATTCCTATAATGAAATTTCTAATTATTTAAAATCACTTTCATATCCACTAAACGAATACAATGATGATGATTTGCTTCACGAAAATAGCCTGAACCAAATATGCTTTATTAATTCAAGTAGGAATAAAGGTTATGCAAGTGGAAATAACTTGGGTTTAAAACTTGCACTACTCGATGAAACAATAAATAATTTTTGGATACTAAATAACGACACAGAACTTGATAGTAATTGTTTAGAAGCAGTTACAAACTACTGCGAGAAACACAAACACGATAAACTAATTCTAGGAACATTATTAGCAAGGTATTATGAAAAAAATATTTTGCAATTATTAGGGGCTAAATACAGTCCCATATTTGGAAAAGGTAGAGCTATATATCCAAACTTCCCATTAAAAAATTTATCAAGTAAAGTGTTAGAAGAAACAGAAAAAAAAATGAACTATATCATAGGTGCTTCAATCCTTTTTTCTAGAAAATTCTTAACAGATGTAGGACTTTTTAACGAAAAATATTTTCTTTACTGTGAAGAAATTGACATTATTCAAAGAAGCAAAAAATTTGGATATAAGCTAAAGATTATTCAAGGTGCAATTGTTTATCACAAAGAAGGTGGAACAACCAATGTGCAATTAAAACAAAAACAAAATAGAAACCCATTTATTGAATATCACAATTCAAGAAGCAAGCTCATATTCTCTAAGTTATATTATCCATTCTTTTATCCAATCACCCTTGTTTCTGTTATAACAAATTTATTTATTATCTATAGAAATAATATAAAAAAAGGTTTTGATATCTCAATCAAACTCATACTAAATAAAGCATATTAAGCGTAAAATTTTGTGACAAATTCTCGAAAAAATATTGTAGCCATATTTTCACAGTTGCCCTTGCCAGAATTTGCAGGGGATAGGCAAATGGTGAATAACCATTTAAAAAATTTATCAAATTACTACAATGTTTTTGCAGTTATCATTTGTTTAGAAGAGCCAACAGATGAAGTACATAATTTTTTAAAACAACACACAATTAAGTATAAAATTTTTCGATTATCCAAACTACAAATGATTTTTAATTCTTTAGCGGGAATTATCAAATTACAATCGCTTCAAGTAAGTTTATTTTATTCAAAAAAAATTCAGACGTATATAAATAATCAACTTTCCGAAATGGATTTTATATTTTGTTGTAATATAAGAACATCAAAGTATGCTTTAACAAGTCCACTTCCCAAATTCATAGATTTTATCGATTCAATAAGTTTGAATTATAAACGTTCTCAAAAAAATGTAAAATCTTTTTTTTGGAAAATCATCTATTGGTACGAAACTCCACGACTATACAAATACGAGGAAAAAGTTATTAATGCCTTTAATTTATCCTTTGTTGTTAATCATAATGAAATGCAATATTGGTCTTCAAAATTAAAAATCAACAAAATGATTTGGTTACCAAATGGCATAAAAAATCATCTTTTTTCTTATGACAAACAAGTTGAAAATTGGTATAAAAAAAGTATAGTTTTCTTGGGTAAAATGGATTATCCACCAAACGTAGATGCGGTTTTATGGTTTATAGATGAAGTGCATCCGTACATAGATTCAGATATTCAGTTTTTTATCATAGGTGCTAGAACTAATCCTAAAATTGTTGCAAAAGCAAAAGCTTGTACCAATATTCATATTAAAGGTTATATGAAAGACCCTTATTTAATAGTTAATTCTTGCAATGTTGTAATTTCACCAATGCAAACTGGCGGTGGTGTCCAAAATAAAATTTTGGAAGGTATGGCTTTGGGGAAAGTAAATGTAACAACCAAACTTGGAGCAAATTCAATAAGGTTTGCTGAAAATGGAATACACTTATTAGTAGAAGACAATGCAAAAAAAATGGCATTACTTATAAATCAAATTTGCAAAACGCCTGAAAATTATATGGGAATTGGTTCTAGGGCTAGAGATTTGGTTAAAGACATATATACTTGGGAAAAACACGGCGATACAATGATTAAGCAAATCGAAAGTTCACTTAGTTATAAAAATGACATTATTAACTTGTGAATCTAGTTAAAATAAATTACTCGATTAAATATGTTAAAAGAAAGCGTATCATTTCCCTTATTAATTGTTCCTTGTATCCTAATCATTTTTGGCAAATTAAAGAAAGAGAGCATATACAACCCTACTAGTTCCAGCTATTAAAAAATGGGGCTATATTATCTTAAGTGCCTTAAATGTAATAGTTTGCATTCGTGCAAATAGGTCTGTAGCTAGTGCAAAATAGTTTTGCACTAGCTACAAGCAGAATTGCGTTGGCTGCAAATGTGTTTGCACAGATGCAAATGGGCTTGCAGTGCATGCAAAATAGTTTTGCACCTGCTACAAGTAAAATTGCGTTGGCTGCAAAGGTGTTTGCACAGGTGCAAATGGGCTTGCAGTGCATGCAAAATAGTTTTGCACCCGCTACAAATGAAATTGCGTTGGCTGCAAGGTTACAAATATGCTTGCAGTGCAAGTAAGATAGTTTTAAAATAAACCAGCTTTCATCCGCTCAATCAGTTTCATCTGTGTTCCAATATTAATAAAATGCAAGCAATAATTTTAGCAGGAGGTTTTGGCACTAGGCTGCAAACTGTAGTTAAAGAAGTTCCCAAACCACTTGCACCTATTTCGGGCAAGCCATTTTTATTTTGGCTAATCACTTATTTACAGCAACAAGGAATCACCGATTTTATCTTTTCGCTGGGTTATTTACACCAACAAGTTGAAGATTTTTTGAAAGAGGCATTTCCAGATTTAAAGTATAATTGTGTGGTAGAAACTGAACCACTTGGTACAGGTGGTGCAATAAAATTGTGTTTGAATAAGGTTGTAAATAAAGATGTAATGATTGTAAATGGCGATACTTTTTTTAATCTAAACATTAAAGATTTTATCGAATTTTTTCAAAACACCAATTCAAGCTGCACTATTGCATTAACACCAATGACAAATTTTGATAGATATGGCTCAGTAACTATTGATGAAAAAAATATTATTCATCAATTCAACGAAAAAAAATACTGCACACAAGGATTTATTAACACAGGAATTTTAGCGTTAGACAAATATGTTTTTTTAGAGAAAACCGAGCATTTACCTCAAAACTTCTCTTACGAAAAACACTTTTTAGAGCCCAATATTTCTCAAATAAAAGTTACAGGTTATATTGCAGCCGGTTATTTTATTGATATTGGAATACCCGAAGATTATTATAAAGCAGATAAAGAATTAATAGACATTATAAAAAAATAAAACTAAAAACGAGTTGTTTATTAATGCCTTTGTGGCAATAAAAAATAGAAATAATGAAAAATATTTTAATTACAGGTGGTGCAGGTTTTATAGGTAGCCACGTTGTTAGGTTATTTGTAAACAAATATCCCAATTACAAAATAGTAAATTTAGATGCACTAACCTATGCAGGCAATCTCGAGAATTTGAGAGATATTGACCAAGCAAATAATTACTATTTTGAGAAAATAAATATTTTGGATGCCGATGCCCTGAAAAAAGTTTTTGCAAAACATAATATTACCGATGTTATTCATTTGGCTGCAGAAAGCCATGTTGATAGAAGCATTCTTTCACCATTGGACTTTGTTTATACCAATATTGTTGGCACAGTAAATTTATTAAATACCGCGAAAGAATTTTGGAAAGAAGATTTAACAAAACACCTATTCTATCACGTTTCTACCGATGAAGTTTATGGTGCTTTGGGCGATACAGGACTGTTTACTGAAACAACTCCATACAGCCCCAATTCTCCTTACAGTGCAAGCAAAGCAGCAAGCGACCATTTTGTTCGTGCTTATGCCGAAACCTATCATTTGCAAACTGTAATTTCTAATTGTAGCAACAACTATGGTCCTTTTCATTTTCCAGAAAAATTAATACCTCTTTTCATTAATAACATCATCAACAAAAAACCTTTACCAGTTTATGGCGATGGTTTATACACTCGTGATTGGTTATTTGTAAAAGATCACGCATTGGCAATTGATTTAGTTTTTCATCAAGGAAAAATAAATGACACCTACAATATTGGCGGTTTTAACGAATGGAAAAATATTGATTTGGTAAAACTACTTTGTCAACAAATGGATGAAAAATTGGGTAGGTCAGCAGGCGAAAGCGAACAACTTATTACATACATAAAAGACAGACCAGGGCACGATAGACGCTATGCTATTGACGCTACCAAAATCAATAAAGAATTAGGTTGGAAACCAAGTGTAACTTTTGAACAAGGGTTAGCTCAAACTATTGATTGGTATTTGCAAAACACAGAATGGCTCAACAATGTAACTAGTGGAAATTATGCTAAATACTATGAAAATATGTACAATGGTCGCTAATTTTTGAGCTAATTTATAAATAAAATCTTTGCGTCTTTATGCCTTTGTGGCATATAGAATTTAAATAAAATGAAAGTAGAACAGACCCCATTAAAAGATTGCTACATTATTCACGATACTGTTTTTGCAGACGAACGTGGATACTTTTTTGAGAGCTTTAATCAACAAAAATTTGAAAGTTTAACAGGCTTAAACATTGCATTTGTTCAAGACAATCAATCAAAGTCTTCAAAAGGCGTTTTGCGAGGAATGCACTATCAATTAGGCGAACACGCACAAGCAAAATTGGTAAGGGTTTTAGAAGGAAGTGTACTAGACGTTGTTGTTGATTTAAGGATAGACTCTCCAAGTTTTGGACAAAGTTTTTCAATAGAATTAACAAGTGAAAATAGGAAACAATTTTTTGTGCCTCGGGGTTTTGCACACGGGTTTGTTGTAACCAGCCCAACAGCTACATTTTTTTATAAATGCGATAATTATTATAATAAGGAAAGTGAAGGTGGGTTTATATATAACGACAATACTTTAAATATCGACTGGCAAATAGAGGAAGCAAATATTGTTTTATCGGAAAAAGATAAAGGGTTGCCAAGTTTTGAAGAGGCAAAAACTAAATTTAAATTTTAAACAATAGCCACGAATACACAAATAATTTAAGAAAATTTCAGGCATTTATTCGTGCATTCGTGTCAAAGTAATCTTTAGTAATATGAAAGGAATTATTCTTGCAGGTGGTTCTGGCACTAGATTGTATCCTATTACAAAAGGAATTAGTAAACAGCTAATGCCTATTTATGATAAGCCAATGATTTATTATCCATTGTCTGTTTTAATGTTAGCAGGAATTAATGAGATACTTATTATAACAACACCTGAAGATTCAGCACAGTTTAAAAAACTATTGGGCAATGGCGAAGACGTTGGATGTAAGTTTAGTTATGCCGTGCAGGAAGTTCCTAATGGTTTGGCACAAGCTTTTGTAATTGGAGAAGAGTTTATAGGAAATGATAAAGTTGCCTTAATACTGGGTGATAATATTTTTTATGGTGCCGGATTTGGTCAATTGGTAAACTCATTCAATAATGTAGATGGTGCAGCTATTTTTGCTTATGAAGTTACTGATCCTGAAAGATACGGAGTGGTTGAATTTAACGAATCTAAAACTGCTATTTCGATAGAAGAGAAACCCATAAATCCTAAATCTAATTATGCAGTTCCTGGGCTTTATTTTTATGATAACACCGTTGTAAATATTGCAAAAAATATACAACCATCACCAAGGGGTGAATATGAAATTACCGATGTTAATAGGGTTTATTTAGAACAAGGAAATTTGCACGTTGGAGTAATGAACAGAGGTACAGCTTGGCTTGATACAGGAACTTTTGAAAGCCTGAGCGATGCTTGTGAATTTGTTAGAGTTATTGAAAAAAGACAAAATAGAAAAATTGGATGTATAGAAGAAGTGGCATACAGAATGGGCTTTATAGATAAGCAGCAACTAATTTTATTGTCTGAGCGTTATGCAAAAAGTGGTTATGGACAATACTTAAAAACTGTAGCTACATCCATAGGCTTAGATTAATTTAATTTTTTTGATAGCATATTTAAAGCACCAATTTACACGTTGGTGCTTTTTTATTTTATTCATTATTTCAGTTCTCCTTAAACTTTTAACCTTCAATTTTGTTTTAATAATTATATATGAAAAAATTTGTTTTTGCTTTAACTACGGCATTTGTTGGTTTATTTCAAATAGCATTCTCACAAAAGGTTGATAGTATTTTGTATAAAATTTCTAATGAATTTGCCGCAGAGAAAATTTATATGCACTTCGATAAGCAAGTATATAAAGCCAGCGAAACAATTTGGTTTAAAGTTTATATAATGGATGGTAGTTTGCCATCCAACCAAAGTAAAAATTTTTATGCCGATTGGTACAACGATAAGGGTGAGTTACTAAAACACGATGCATATCCCATTTTTCAGTCAACAGCAAAAGGGCAGTTTCAAATTCCAGAAAAGTATTCTGGCAATACTATTCATGTAAAAGCATACACAAAATGGATGTTAAATGAAGACACAGCATTTTTCTTTAATAAATATCTTAATGTTATACAAACAGGTTTTATACAAACAAATTTTACCGACATAAAATCAACGGTACAATTCTTCCCTGAAGGTGGAGATATTATAAATGGCATTGGTACTTTTATTGCATTTAAAGCAACTAATCAATACGGTAAGCCAATAAATATTTCAGGTGTTGTTAAGAATAATATTGGCGAATTAATAGATTCGGTTAAATCTGATTATGATGGAATGGGTACTTTTTACATAGCCGAACCATCATTACAACAACAGTATACTTTTTATTACAAGGATGAATATAGTGGAATAGAACATAGCAAGCTTTTACCAAATGTTAAAGATATTGGGGTAGGCATGCAGGTACAAAATGTTGGCAAATTTGTAAATATTGTTATTACCAGAACAAACGACGCATCAGAAGATAAGAAATTTTTGAAACTATATGGATTAAGCAATAATGAAGTAGTTTATAGAGCAAATATTAAACTCTTAAACAAAACAAAGCAAACTGTACAAATTGAAACAGATAGTTTTCCTTCTGGTATTTTGCAGTTTACGCTTTTTAGTGGTAACGATGTTCCATTATCTGAAAGAATTGTTTTTGTAAAAAATGAGAATTATAGTTTTTTGCCATCTATAAATATTGTTTCAAAAAACTTGGGAAAAAGAGGTAAGAATTCTGTACAGATAAGTGTTAATGATACTTTATTGAATAATATGTCTGTTGCTATTACAGATGTAGATGCTGTTACAGATACCAACACAAATATTTTTAGTCAATTATTATTGAGTGGCGATATTAAAGGGAGTATTAATAACCCTGCATATTATTTTAATAATAATGATGAAACTACACAACAAAGATTGGATTTAGTAATGCTTACTAATGGCTGGAGAAGATATAATTGGCAAGAGATTACTAAAGGAAAAATGCCAGTTCAAAAAGTATTTAGAGATAGTACATACCTGGAAATTTTAGGAAATTGTTTTGGTGTTAGTAAAAACGACTTAATTCAAAAACCTGATATTTTTCTTTTTCTTCAATCAAAAGATAGTAGCAAAAAGCAATACATACTACCCATTAGAAAAGATGGAACTTTTGGAAAATCTAATATTTTTTTTTACGACACCTTACAACTTTATTATACTTTTTTAGGGAATAATAAACTCAATCGTTCGGCTGAAGTGACATTTAAAAATGGATTATTTAATGCCCCCTCGAAATTTAATTTAGATACTACATATAGCAAATATTTGTTGCTTGATACATCTTTTTTTGCCAAGCAAAAAAGGCTTGACGATGAGTACAAAAGACTTGTTAATACAAAAGGATCTGGAGTTTTAAAAGAAGTAACTGTTCGAACACGAACAAAAAATCCAAAGTCGATGTTAGATGATAAATATACCTCGGGGCTATTTAATGGAGGCGATGCTTATCAATTTGACTTAATAAACGACAATACTGCGGCTAGTGGAATATCAATATTTACATATTTACGTGGTATGGTACCCGGATTACAGATTATAGAAAATGATGGGGAAACTGAAGTGAAATGGAGACAAAGTACAACAAGTTTTTTTATTGATGAAATGAGTTCAGACGCAGTAACTGCAGGCAATTTGAGCATGAATGATATTGCATATATTAAAGTATTTCGACCTCCTTTTTTTGGTGGTTCAGGTGGTTCGCCAGGTGGGGCAATTGCTATTTATACTCGAAAAGGGAATGATGTTAAAAGTACACCAGGCAAAGGAATTCCTTTTAAGTTTTTAGAGGGATACACTCAACATAAAGAATTTTATTCACCGAACTATGAAGTTCAAAATGATGTAACTATTCCTGATACTAGAACAACACTATATTGGAACCCATACATTTTAACCGATGCAACAAACAAAAAAGCAATTATCAGTTTTTATAATAATGACTTTACAAAGAAATTTAAAATTATACTTTGTGGCATTAATTCGGAAGGGAAATTAGCTTATGTTGAAAAAATAATTGAGTAAAAAGCATAGAAAATTTTTAATTTTTTTTTAAATCAGGCAACCATAGTTCTTGTTTGTACGTACATGATTGTAGTAAGAACTTGAATTAACCTCGTACCAGTTTTAAAAAATTATTTTATGAATTTATCTATGCGAAAACGAGACGAGAATTATGTTGATAACAGCAACTATTTGGGTGTAATTGTTATTTATTTAGTTACAAGTGCGGTTGCAGCAACTGTAATTTTTCCTGGCGAAGAATATTGGTATTTTGGAGTTATTAAATCATTGCTTTGGCCATTATATTGTATTACAAAACTTTAGTTTGCTTTATACCATTTAGCATCTATGGGCTCGTTAATTTGAATATCAGTATTCTCAATATCTATATCAACTGCACCTAATTGAAGTTTTTGTTTAGTAGGAAATTTTATGCCTGCAATGTCTTTATATTCTACATAACGAACTGTCATTTTTTGTTTTTCTATATTGCCCCCCATCATATCCATCATAGAGCTTCCATCCATTCCTAGCTGAGTTATAATTTGCTTTCCAGATATTTCCGCTTGTTTTATCAAGTAGGTATTTGTATCAATAAAGTAAATGGAAACTAATCCATTTTTCTGAGTAAGTTTTAGTTTATAACAGTCTACTTTATCTATTTTGCTATTTCCTAAAAATTCTACATTAATTCCTTTTGTCTTTGTGTCAATCAAAGTAGCAAACTCTTGCATTGCATCTAATTTTTGTTGAGCTTTTTTAAACGTTTCTTCATCCATTTTTTTTATACCACCTTCCATCCCTGCAAAATCTCCATAAGCTGGTACAGTTGGTGTAGATGTATATCCTGCAGTATCTGTAACCAACGTGTAAGAACTTTTCATTCCCATCATTCCTGCAACTTCTTTTCTAAATAATTTACCATTTTCAATAATATTAGACATGCTAATATCAATTGGCATTCCCATCATATTTAATTTGGTAACAGAATTATATTGAAGTGTTTTTACATTACCAAAAGCTTGTTTACCACCATTAGATAGCTCAATTTTAGCAAGTATTGTGTCAATATTTTGAGCAGGTAAACTATTAAAAGTTATCAATGTAACAAATGCAATAAATATTTTTTTCATATTAATTTTATGTTCTGTAAAAATAGTGTGCTTTAATACTTTTTAAATAATCTTAAAAAATTATTTTATTAAATAAACCTTTAAAAATTACTAAAGTCTAGTAGATTAATTATTAAAACATGAAAAACATACTTCTTTTACCTTTAGTAATGATAGCAATGCTGGGCTTAATGGTTTATAGTGGCATTTTTAAAGATTAAGTTATTATTTTACACTTCTTCCTTTCCAGTGGTAAGTTCCAAATTTACCAAGCCATCCTGCAATAACCATATAGCTGATATGTAAAGGTTGTAACACGGCAAATTGTATAAAATTTGTTTCGCCAAAAAACTTAGAAGCAACTTTAATAAACCTCCACTCAATGATGGTTTTAACTAATATTAAAATAAAGTTTACAAGTAATAACTTCCAGTTAAACAAGCCGACAAAAAAGAGTAAAAACAGCAATAAGTTTAATAAATAAATACCCAGTAAAACGGGTAGCAAACTTTTATCTTCATATTTATCTGCTTTACTTGCCCATCTGATTCTTTGATTCAAAAATGCCTTCCAGGTTGGCATAGCAGTGGTAGTTGCAGTTGCTTTTTTTGAAAACAAATAGCCAATTCGGTTTGGGTATTTTGCTTTTATTTTATTCATTAATAACATATCGTCTCCACTTGCTATATTATCAATCCCATTAAAGCCATCTACCTCAATAAATGTTTTTTTATTGTAAGCTAAATTTGCACCATTACACATACTATGAAATCCTGCACTAACAGTAGCAGCAGTAACAGCTTGTAAAGCCATAAAATCTATATGTTGAAAAATAGATAATACTGTGTTTTCTTTAATAAACATTACTGGTGCCGCTACTAAAAGACTGTTATTTTTTAAAATATATTCATCGTACAACGAAAGCCAATTGGGTTGTAACGTGCAATCTGCATCGGTAGTAATGATCCAATTTCCTTTTGCTTTTTTAATAGCAATTTCAATTGCCTTTTTTTTATACGCATTTAACCTTTTTCCATTGAGCTCATCTTGAAGTTTTATTAAAACGATGTTTTGATTTTGTTGCTGAAGATTGATGACAATTTTTGCTGTATCATCAATTGAGTGATCATCAATAACAATAATTTCAAATAAATGTTTGGGATAATTTTGTTTTATGATAGAAGAAATACAATTGGTAATACTATTTTCTTCGTTCCTTGCAGGAATAATAATAGAAAAAAAAGTCTTTGGTTGATGGTGACCTGATGATTGAAATTGAGTGAGTTTAATCAGCCAGTTTCTGTAATAAGTTATTAATATGCCATAAGGTAACATTAAAATAACAGACATAGTAAAAACAATGTTAAACCACATAGCTACAAAGAAAAGGTTTTAAACATAACTATCATAATCTTGTATCATAAATACAAATCCTTATTTTCGTGCTGATGAATGAGCTTTATACTTTTGGGTGGATAGTTTTAACCCTTATCTTTATTGGTTTTTTTGCTGGTTACGAAATTGCTTTTGTAAGTGTAAATCGTTTAAGCATTGAGCTTAAAAAAAAGCAAGGAAAAAATAGTGGTATTATACTTGGAAAGTTTATGGAAAGTCCAGCCAAGTTTATTGGAGCCTGTTTAGTTGGGTTAAATATTTTTTTAGTAATTTACGGTTTGCTTTTTACCGAGCTGATTCAGAGTTTTTTTAAAATAAAAAATCATTTTGTACAATTATTAATTGACGCCTCATTATCTACATTAGTGGTTTTAATATTTGGAGAGTTTTTACCAAAGGCAATATTTAAGGCAAAAAACGATTCTTTGCTTGCATTTTTTGCACCAGTCGCTAATTTGTTTTACAAAATTTTACAACCTTTAGCAGCATTATTTGTTGATATTTCTGAGTGGATATTAAAATATCTTTTTAATATCAATGTTAAAAATAAAACAGAAGTTTTTACACACGTTGATTTAGAGCATTTCATTAATCAAAATGAAGATCATTCTGAAGACAATCCTGAACATAGTAAAGAGTTGTTAAAAAATGCAATGAGCTTGCCATCTATTAAAATAAGGGAGTGTTTAGTACCCAGAACAGAAATTGAAGGTGTAGACATTACTGCTTCTATTGATGAAATAAAAAAGCAGTTTGTTAGTACCAAGCTGAGCAAATTAGTTGTTTATGAAGAAAGCATTGATGAAATTAAAGGTTATGTTCATCAACTAGATTTATATAAAAGACCTGCTTCCATTCAAGATATTTTATTACCAATTCCTGTAGTGCCAGAAAGCATGGGAGCCGCAGATTTAATTAATAAATTTACTAAAGAACATAAAAGTATTGCTTGGGTTGTTGATGAGTTTGGTGGCACTGCAGGCATTATTACAATGGAAGACTTATTAGAAGAAATTTTTGGTGAAATTAAAGATGAGCACGATGTTGAGGAGTTTGTAGAAAAGCAAATTAGCCAATCAGAATTTATTTTTAGTGGAAGATTAGAGCTTGATTATCTCAAGGAACAATATGATTTATCTTTTCCAGAGGATAGTGAATCTGAAACTTTAAGTGGATATATAATCACAAGACACGAAGCAATACCTGCTGCAAAAGAAGTTATTGTTATAGACAATTATCAATTTGATATTTTAAACGTTAGCGATACCAGAATTGAAATGGTTAAAATGAAGGTACTGAGATAATTAAAATTTAAACCCAACGGTCATCATTACATTTTGAACATTGCCTGTTTGTACTGCAAAGGTGTTGGCTTTATCATTTAATCTGTAAGGAAATTGTACATCGTTTAGTATAGATTGTGCAAGTGAAATATCAATAAACATTCCTTTATTTCTGTAACCAATGCCACCACTTAACACAAGCCTATCAGCTTTTATATTATCATCATTATAAGGACTACCGTAATATGCAGCACCAAGTCTGAACATAAATGGATCGAATTTCAGCTCGCCCCCAACTTTAAAATTCACATTACCCTTATATATATCTTTAGTAGAGCTATTTAACTCTTTATAATAATTTTTTATTACTTCTCCATTGTCATTTGTTTTACTAAATCTGGCACCTCGATAATTTACAAATTCAATATCGGCACTAATAAAACCTCTTTGTTTTTTAGTGTTTTCGAGTTCGCTAAATATATAGCTAACGCTTGCAATGGCTCTGTAAGGAGTGGTCATTGTATACTTTCTTTCTCCAGCTTTATTATCGTTAAGGTTATCACTGCTTTCGCTTTTGGTTCCAGCATATGCTTCAGTGTTGGTAATTAGTGAACTTCTAATTTTATCGGTAAAACCAATTACTTGTGGTGTATGGAAAGCAAGCCCTAAACGCAGGTTATCTGCTGGCTTGTAAATTACTCCCAGCTTTAATCCAACACCTATTCCAAAAGAGCTTAAAGATTCTTTATAATTAAAATAAGAAAAATTATTGTTAGGATTATTTGTAGCATCAGTTTCGCTGTAGGTTAAATCTTTCTTAAAGCTAATAAACGGAATAGTAATGCTGCCACCTACATAAACTTTATCGTTATAATTTCCAGCAAAGCCTAAAGCAAATTCATGGTATCCACCACGAGTTACAGCATTATAATTTTGTAAAACTCCTGTTGAAATTGGAACTAAACTTTGATAGCCAATAAACTTGCCTGCAGCATCGGTAGCTGTATCAATTAAATATGTTCTGAAAGCTAGTGATGATCCATAAATGTAGTTGCTTAAAGCAGCAATGGTATCGGCATTATCTCTAACCAACTCTTCAAGATATTGTTCGCTAAAACTACTGTAATTGTTAAACCCTTTGTAGTTTATTCTGTTATTATAACTTGCCAATTGGTTCAATGAAAATGAAAAAGCACTACTTTTTAAGCTTTCTTTCTTATAAGGGTTTACTGAGCCAAAAACCATTCCTATAGTTCCGTATCTAAAAACTCCTTTGTCGTTACTGCTTAATGAATCTCTATAGTTAAAATGATTATTATTTTTCATTCCTCCGGTTGTAAAAATCATTTCTTGGGTTTTGTATAAACCAAGGCCTGCTGGGTTAATGTTGGCTGCGGTAATATCGCCCCCTAAACTACCCATTACACCACCAATTGCAGTGGTTCTGGCTGTTCCGTTTTGTGTAAACCAGGCAGTTCTTAATGCATCGTCAGGTGTCTGAGCATTTAAAAAAAATGAAACAAATAAGTTTGATATAAGTAAAATCTTTTTCATAAAAATAGACCCCTAGCCCCAAAAGGGGAATAAGGAATTGATTTAAAATTGATAAATAAAAATTGTAAACTCCCTTTAAATTGGGGGCATTATCCCCTTCCAGCTCTTGGTTTGTTACTATTGCTACCACTGCTATTAAATCCACCACTACTTCCTCCTGTATTGCTACTTGGTGTTGTTGAAGGATTGCTAAAAGTTCTTACAGGGGCACTCCACGAACTGCCATTATTAGATTTTTTGGGTCTGCTAACCTTAGGATCATTTGAAATATTAACACCTTGATTGCTTCCTGCTGAGTAATTTGTGTTATTATAATTGTGGTTATAATATGTCTTAATGTTATTGTAAGCCGATGCTTTTGTATTACCAGAGCCATAATTATTATGATTGGTGTTCCAATAACTATTGTTCCAACCATTGCCATAATATCCATAGTTAAAATATGGGTTTAAATAAGGACTGTAATATCCGCCATAGAAACCATTGTAACCATAACTGTAGCAATTGTTCCAGCCATTGTAATAACTATTATAACCATAATAATTGTTATAATAACTCCAATTGCTTGGGGTATGACAATATCTTGTATCATTCCAGTATCCATAGTCATCAATGTTACTCCATAAATACCTATTTCTTACCTTGTGGCGAAGAAAATAATTATCATAGTAGTTGTAGTTTCCGTAATAGTTATTTCCTGTAGAAGTGTTATTGTTAGTTTCTGCTTTTTCATCTTCTGTCTGAGTACTTGGAGAATAATATAAATCATCCGGAGTTTGTGTTGTTTTATATCTTGACGAGCAAGATGATAAAACAATTGTTAATAAAGCTGGTAGTAAAAATTTATAATTCATAAAACAAGTTTTAAAATGGATAAAAACGAAGTTCTTACATTTGCTGCTTTCACTTCACTTCTACAAAGTGATAACAAATATTCGACCATACAACGTTAATTGGCAAAATAATTTGTTAAAGAAAACATAAAAAAAGTTTAAGGTTTTATAGTTGAGGGTTTAAAGTAAATGAACCCTGAATATCAAACCTCAAATTTACAAACAAAAACTAATGGCAAAAGAATTAACATCAAGAGCAGCAGATTACAGTCAATGGTATAATGATCTTATTTTAAAAGGAGGACTAGCTGATTATACAGCAGTTCGTGGTTGTATGGTTATTAAACCCTATGGTTATGCACTTTGGGAAAATATGAGAG
>CAZTOP010000002.1:68053-112594 GCA_964615145.1 uncultured Chitinophagaceae bacterium | reverse complement strand
CTTTATGGTATTAATTTACAGCCAATTTTACCAACTGTTTTTTACCACATTGTCAGAAATAAAACATATCAGTTTTGGCAACAAGACAATCATCCCAAAGAAATATTTAGTCTGGATTTTGCTCTGCAAAAGTTAGCATACATACACAATAATCCTGTAACAGCAGGTATTGTATCTAAAGCAGAGGAATATGTTTATAGCAGTGCAAGAGATTATTATGGAACTGGCAAAGGATTGTTAGATGTTGAGTTAATTTAGAAGATACTGAGTTGCAAACTCAGTAAAGCCAAGTCTTTAGTTGCAAACTAAAGACAGCGGTTTTAGTTGCAAACTAAAGACAACAGTATTTTATAAATCTTCTATATCATATTCCTTTAATTTTCGATATAAAGTTCTTTCACTTATACCTAAATCGGCACTAGCATCTTTTCTTCTTCCTTTGTGTTTTTTTAGAGCTTTTATTATTAACTCTTTTTCTTTATCAACAATATTTAAAGATTCTTCTACTTCCTCGTGATGATGTATGGAATCGGAGTTAAGAATTACAGTTTGATGACTGTTATTGCTGGAATATGCTGGTAATACCTGAGGTTGTATATTTTGAGTATCAGGTTTGTTAAGTACAGTCATATCGTTCATTAAACTCTCTTTGGTAAAATGAGCTGCATTGCCTGCCAAAGAAGGGTTTTGCAAAATTTCCAGAAACATTTTTTTAAGTTCTGTTACATCTTTTTTCATATCAAAAAAGAGTTTATACAGAATCTCTCTTTCGTTGGCAAACTCATTACCTTGGGGTGTTTGTGATGATAATACAGGCAGCCTTGAAAAATTTTTATCGGGTAAAAATTTTCTTAATTCATCGAATCCTAATGTTGTTGATTGGCTTAAAACAGAAACTTGTTCGGCAAGGTTTTTTAATTCTCTAATATTTCCGGGGAAAGGATAATTCATCAACAATTCTTTGGCTGCATTGTCGAGTTGTATTGATGTTGTTTTATATCTTTCGCTAAAGTCAACAACAAATTTTCTGAACAGTAATGGTATGTCTTCCTTTCTGTCTCTTAAGGCTGGAACTCTTATAGGTACTGTGCTTAAGCGATAGTACAAATCTTCTCTAAACCTTCCTTTATGTGCAAATTCCAATAACTCTCTGTTAGTTGCAGCCACAACTCGCACATCTGTTTTTTGAACCTTAGATGAGCCTACACGAATAAATTCGCCACTTTCTAAAACCCTTAAAAGTCGGGCTTGAGTACCAAGTGGTAATTCGCCAATTTCATCTAAAAAAATGGTTCCTCCATTAACGGTTTCAAAATAGCCTTTTCTACTATCTACGGCACCTGTAAATGCACCTTTTTCGTGTCCAAACAACTCGCTATCGATAGTTCCTTCTGGAATAGCACCACAGTTTACTGCAATAAAAGGATTGTGTTTTCGGGTTGAAAGAGCGTGAATGATTTGACTGAATGCTTCTTTACCAACCCCACTTTCTCCAACTATTAAAACGGTTAAATCAGTTGCTGAAACCTGAACTGCGGTATCTAATGCGTGATTTAAAGCTGGCGAATTGCCGATAATGTTGAATCTATTTTTGATTGATTGTATGTCTGCCATTTTAAAAGTTGTGTATTTGAAATTATGGATTATTAGTTGAAACTATTTCACCCAATAAAGTTCCCTGAGTTACTCTGTTTACTTTTACAAAAACATAATCTCCTTCTTTATAGTTATAGTTTTCTTTAGCAAAAACTAATACTTTATTGTTACTGTTTCTGCCCTTCCAGTCATTTGTATTTTTTTTACTTTCAGCTTCGATTAATACTTGATATACTTTGCCTAAATCATCCTGATTATTTTCCCTGCTTAACCTGCTTTGTACATCAATAATTTCCTGTAATCTTCTTTTTTTTACATCTTCGGCAATATCATCTTTATATTTTCTTTCTGCTAAAGTACCCGGTCTTTCGCTGTAGTAATACATGTATGAGTAGTCGAATTTGCATATCTCCATTAAACTTAAGGTGTCTTTATGTTCATCTTCTGTTTCGGTACAAAACCCAGCAATCATATCGCTGGTTATGCTACAATCAGGCATAATTTCTTTAATTCTTTTCACTTTTGATAAATACCATTCTCGTGAATAAGTTCTGTTCATTAATTCTAGTATTCTAGTATTGCCGCTTTGTACAGGTAGATGTATGCACTTACAGATATTATCATATTTTTTCATGGTAAAAAGTACCTCATCCGTAATATCTTTTGGGTGTGAAGTACTAAATCTCACTCTTAATTCTGGTGAAACTAAAGCTACCATTTCTAACAAATTTGCAAAAGTTACTGTATTATTTTCAGCTTCATTCACCCAAAGATAACTATCTACATTTTGCCCTAGTAATGTAACTTCTTTGTATCCTTTATTAAATAAATCCTGTGCTTCTGCAATGATGGAAAAAGCATCTCTGCTTCTTTCTCTTCCTCTTGTAAAAGGTACTACACAAAAACTGCACATATTATTGCAGCCTCTGGTAATGGAAATAAATGCCGTAACTCCATTACTATTTAAACGGATTGGCGATATGTCTCCATAGGTTTCTTCTCTGCTTAATAGCACGTTTACACCCTTTTGTCCTGTTTCTGCTTCTTCAATTAAATTAGGAAGACTCCTATAGGCATCTGGTCCAACAACCAAGTCTACTAATTTTTCTTCCTCTAAAAATTTAGATTTTAATCTTTCTGCCATACAGCCTAAAACGCCAATTAACAAACCTTTTTTTTCTCTTTTGAGTAGTCTAAATTCAGTTAATCGTTTGCGTATTACTTGCTCAGCTTTGTCTCTGATGCTGCAAGTATTTAGTAAAATTAAGTCGGCTTTTTCCAGGTCTTTTGTAGCTCCAAAACCATCTTTATTTAATATTGATGCTACAACTTCACTATCGCTAAAGTTCATAGCACAACCATAGCTTTCTATGTAGAAAAATTTTTTATATAGGTTTTCGTCAAAAACAAAAGGAGCAAATGCTTCGCCCTGTCTAGTTTCATCGTGAGTTTTTGTATCAATATCGAGCATTCAATCAAAAGTTAAGTGGCAAAAATATTAGTTTAAGTTTATAGTATTAAACCATAATGCTTTTATTATTAAAAAATCGGGTAAATGTATGTACAAAAAAAATAGCTATTACAGCAAAAAACTGCAATAACTATTTTAGATATAATTAAGGAAATGTTCTATATGTAATAATACAAAAGTGCACCTAAGCCCATAATTGCGAGTACAATTGCTATTACCCACCAATAATCTTCTTTTTCTGTAACAACCAGTCTATCGGTTGTACTTTCAATTTTTGATTGTTTAATAATTGATGGCTGTACTTGTGCATAAACATCCAAAAGTCCAGTGCTTGCTGCTTGTGATTTAGTAATCCATAAATCAGGTAAAACTTGTTTAGAATCAGTTTCTGGGTCAATAACATAACCAGAATAATCTTTTCTTAGTTTACCAATACCTGGCAATAATAAAGTGCCGTTGGCTGCAGTTTGTTTTTCTATATCGTGGGTAAAATCTTTAAATCTTCTAGCAGCTTCGCTTTCATTAACATTTAATTCTTTAGCAAGGTAATTGTATAATGAATAAGTGTCGGTAGCAATTTCGTTTGTCTCTAATTTAATATTTTGGGTGGGAGGGGTAAGTTTTTTATTCTCAAAGTCCATTGTTGCAGGTATTTGTTCTACTCCAAATGTTCCTATTCCTGGCATTGAGGCTCTTCCATTTAAGATTAAATACTTGTAAAATAACTCGTATAACATTTTTTAACAGGTTTTAGTGAAACGAATATACAACACCTCCAACAACATTAAATCCAAAAACATTGTATTGGTTCCAACGTTGATATTGGTTGTTGAATAAATTGTTGAAATCTAAATAAACATTTAATTTCTTTAATACCTTATATTCCGCACCCAAGTTGCAATCAAATGCTGCACTCAATTTATCTGTCTGTATTGTTTGAACCCTGTAGTAAGAGCCATTCCAAAAATAGATATCGCCCTTTAAATACAAGTCTTTTAGTATTTTATATCGTGCAGTGGTATTGATTTCTAATGGTAAAATACCATAAGCTTTTGGTAAACTTTGTTGTGAAGTGAATTGAGTATATTTTACAGAAGTGAGAAAACTAAAATTTTCTTTAACTGAATATCCAAGTTCTCCACATATTATCAACGCTTTCAAATTTGGTTCGTAAAGCACATTAAAGTTTTGACTTTTGCTGTCTATTGCATCATTTACAAAAAGTGCTTGATTGGTATAATTAGTAAAAGATACTTTACTTGTAAATGTGAAATGCTTGCCAAAACCGCCCTTAATTCCAGCATAAATTTCACTTGTTTTGGTATTTATTAAACTTGATGGTTGTTCAATAAATGGATTAAAGCTTGCTAAAGATTTGTAAGTATTTTTACTGAAGAAGCCACTATATCCTGCAAGTGCAACAAGTCTGTTACTAGATAGATGATATTCACCCAAAATGTTAGGAAATAAGGTAAATTCATTGTTATTCCAAGTGGGAGATATGCCAATATTTATGCTTAAATCATTCGATTTGTATGCAACACATGGTGAAACACTATAAACATTATTAGAAATTTTTTCCAAAAGTGTATTGTTGTTATAATTTGTAATATCAGCTTTAATTAATACGTTTAGCTTTATTGTAGATGATACTGTTTTTGCAAAAGGAATTTCAGCAACAATATCTGTCTCTTTACCTGTGTTATTATCAAAAAATAATGAAGCTTTTAGCTGAGGATGATAGCTTAAACCGTAACTGTTATCATCTTTTGTATGCAAACCAATTGAAGCATCAACAGTATTAAAGTTTTGTTGCAATTGATCTTTTGTAAAAATGTTTCCAGGCTTTATACCATATTTAAATTGGTTTGATAGTTGATACCCAATTCCTGCAACTAAATTATGATTAGGGATGCTACCAAAAACTCCTTGTAAATTAATATTTGCTTTTGTAAATTCCTGAAAATCCAAGCTGCCCTTTGATGTTACAAATTTTCCATTAACCGTATATTGTGCAGTTGTTGGATGCCCAAACGATAAACCTGTTTCAAAATATGGAGTTGTGAAGTTACCAAAGCCAACTTTTACATATTGATGATTTTGCCATTCAAATGTAGAATCTAGAGTTAATGCTAATGGCTTGATAGGTACTGGTTGATAGCTAAAAAGTAAATTTTGTGCGGGAATGTTATAGCTCAATTGGAATCTGCTAGTGTCCAATTCAGGTGCAGATGCAGTAAAATTCATTTTTGCAGCAGTACGCAAAAATGGCTTAAATGCAGATGTAATAGTTACAACATTTGGTGTAGTTGTATCTTTTGAAAGCTGTAATAATTCTGGTTTTTGTGGTTCATTAACTGCACTTGTTTTTGTAGTGTTCTTTTTATTTGCCTTTTTTGCAGGAGATTTTTTCTTAATAACTGCTTGAGTTTTTGCTTTGCCTTTGGCTTTCTTTTTTTGTGCTATTACTGTGCTACAAGAAAAAAATAATATGGTAAATACAGCTATTTTAATGCTATTGTTCATAATTTTATTAGTTAGTTTCTACTTTGTTTGCTTTATCTTTTTCAACTATTAGTGCAGCTAATTTTTCTTGAGCTTCTTTTTTTAGTAATTCTATTGTTGAATTTTCAACAATGCTTTTGTAAGTAGCTTCTGCGTTAAAAAAGTCTTTTTGTTTAAAATAAATATCTCCAAGTAAAATATAGCTTTTTGTTAGCCAAAATTCATAGGAACCATATTTTTTAACAGTTTCAAATGCAGCTTTTTCAGCATCAGATAATTTTTCTTGTGTAAATAAAATTTCAGCAATTCTATAACTTGATTCAGCACTAAATTCTGATTTACCAAGTATTATCACTTGTTGATAATACTTGATGGCATCAATTAGATTATTGCTATTTTGATTTACTTTGGCAATAATTAAGTTCGCCAT
This sequence comes from uncultured Chitinophagaceae bacterium, assembly GCA_964615145.1. Taxonomy (GTDB): domain Bacteria; phylum Bacteroidota; class Bacteroidia; order Chitinophagales; family Chitinophagaceae; genus CAIVPM01. Next base: position 106,592 of record CAZTOP010000002.1, on the reverse strand, counting down.
CATTTTATCATCTGTAGCAATATTTTTTTCTATTAATAAATCTTTAGCATTGGGCTGAGCATCTACCCATTTTTCTTGTTTATATTGGCATCGTAATAAGCCACGCATTGCTTCTAATTTATTTTCTTGTTGTGCTGCAATTAATTTTGTTTGCTGATAATATTTTTCGGCATTTACATAATCCTTTACATCAAAATATAAAATTCTTGCAGATTGAATTGCACATCTTTCGGCATATTTGTTAGGTGCTTTTGCAGCAATATTTTGGTAGTATGGTAATGCAGCTACATTATTTTTTCCATTGTAATATAACTCGGCCAATAAATAATTGGCATCTAAAGCATATTTTCCATCAGGATAATTTTTTAGATATGAAACAAATCCTTTTCTGGCATTAGAAGTATCCTTAGCTTCAAATCTTATTTCTGCTGAGCGGTATGTCAATGAGTCTTCTTCGCTGTAAGAAATCGGTCGCCCATTTTGTTTCATAAAGTCAATAAACTCATTAGGGCGTTGCGTTTCAATAAAAATATTTTTTATGTAATCTACACTTTCATTAGCCTCCTGCGAGTTTGGATATTGTTTTACCAGGTAGCTAAAATCTTTTAAAGCGTCATCATTCTTGTCTAGATTAAAGTTGGCAATTCCCATTTTTAAATAAGCTTGTGGGTACAACAAAGAGGCATTTTTATTTTTTTTGATTTCATTTAACGGATATAATGCTTTTTCATAATCCTCGGCTGCTATATATGTGTTGGCAATTTCAAGCAAAGCTTCCCCAGCTAAATTTGAATTGGGGTATCTGCCAGGAAGGTTTTGTAATAAAGCAATTTTATCTGCTTGCTTGCCTGTAGCTCCTGCAATTACTGCTTTTTGATACATTGCATAATCTGCATTGTTATAATTATTTCTTATTACCTCATCATAAATTTTTAAAGCTGTTGTATAGGATTTTAACATATAATAACAATCGCCACTTCTTAAATAGGCATCTTGTTGCATTGTATTAGTAATATTATTATCATTCTTAACAACTTGCTCAAAATAGTTTAAAGACTCTTTGTAGTCTTCTTTTTTTAACAAACAATAAGCTAAATTATATTTTGCATTATCAACATTTACTTCTCCATTTGATTGTGGATATTTTAAATAACTGCTTAAATAAAACATAGCATTATCAATATCTCCATTGCGGTAGGCTATTTCTCCTTTCCAAAAATTAGCTAATTGTATTTGATTGTTATTGTAAGGTGCTTTTATGAGTTTATCCAGTAAAATTTCAGATTTATCAATTTGTCTATCATTAATTAATTCAACAGCTCTTGAATATAAAATTCTTGGATAAATTTTATTTACAGCCTCTGTTTTGGCAGGTAATTTTTCAAACAACTCCAAGGCATCTTTATAATTGCTTGTGTTTGCTAAAGCACTAATCAACAGTTCTTTGGTTTCGGTGTTGTAAGCCGATTTCGGGTAATTAATTAAAAAAGATTGGAGCTCTTTAATAGCGATGTCTAAATATCCCAATTCATAACTAAGTTTTGCATAATTAAAGTTAGAAACTTCTTTTTGAACTGCATTGCTGCTATTGCTAGCACAAAATAAAAATGCGTTTCTTGCATTTGCTTTTTGATCTTTTTTTAAATATGCATCTGCTAATAGATACATACTGTTTTGTGCTAGCGAATCCTCCTTTCCTCCTAATTGTTTAAATCCATCAATGGCTTTATCGATATTTTTTGCAGAATAATAACAAAACGAAAGTTCATATAAATCTTCCCTTCTTACTTTATCGCTTTTATTTACATAAAACTCTAAATAGGGTAGTGCTTGCTTGTACTCTTTTTTATCAAAATGTAAATGCCCTACTAATTGATTTAACTCAATTGCATACATTTTTGCTCCCCCATTTTTTAAAGCATTCTCACCATACGATAGTGCATGATCTCTATTTCCATTGAAATAATAAATTTCGGCAATGTAAAAAGGAACAACATTTTGATAAATAACGTCTTTTTCAGCAATGGTAAAAGCTTTTAGTGCTTCATTGTATTCTTTGTCGTAAAAGCTTAAAAAGCCATAATAGTAATTGGCATCAACATAGTTGGGGTCAGATGGAATTTGTCGAATGCTATTAAATAGGTTTTTCGATTCTTTAAATTTTTGTGTTGAGAAATAACAATAGGCTTTGTGAAACTGCATTTGAGCAATTTCACTGTTGGTTAAATTATCAATACCCGATTTTAAATAGTATTCTAGGGATTGTTGATATTGTTGTTGTCGAAAATAGTATTCGCCTAGTTGAAAATTTACAATCTGAGATTTTGATGCATCGATAGAATTTGTAATAAAGTCTATTGCAGTATTTATAATAGTGGCATCATCTAAAATTAAACCATTAATGATGTAGTAAAATTTTGCATCTAGTTTAAGATGATTGGGAAAGTTAGATTCATTAATACCATTCAGATATAAATTTTTAAAAAATGGAAAGGCTAAACTGTATTGCTGCTTTTGAAAAAGCTCTTTGGCAGTTTTAAAAGCACCGTCTGGGTCATTATAAACTTTGGTAGATTGTGCATTAGAGCTAATGACACCAAAACAAATGACAAACGAAAATGAAATAAATATTTTAAAATAACGAGTCATAATAATTAGGGGTTGCCTTTTGGCAAATATTTTAAATTGTTTCTTAAAAAAAACATAAATGTTCATAAATGTATTCATTCATTCAACTAATAAATATCTATGATTCGTTTTGTGGATAATCTGAAATAGAAGATTAGATTGTTACCATAACTTAATTTTAACATTCCATAAAATGTGTATGAATAAATAAATATGTAACATTTCATTATGTTTGCGAACATTTTTAAAAACTAGAACCAATGAATTTTAAAAAGCTAAACAATATTAGCGGATGGATTATTTGTGTAATTGCTTGTGCAGTGTATATACTAACTGCTGAAGCATCTGGAAGTTTATGGGATTGTGGCGAATTTGTAAGTTGTGCTTACAAGGTGCAATTGCCCCATCCTCCCGGAGCTCCTTTGTTTGTATTACTTGGCAGATTTTTTATTATCCTTTTTGGAGATAATCCTGCAACAGCAGCTCACGCAGTAAATATTATGAGTGCAGTTGCTAGTGGCTTTACAATATTATTTTTATTTTGGACTATCACATATTTTGCTAGAAAAATAGTTAATCTAAAAACTACAGATACTTTAACTGCTGCTCAATCTTGGTCAATTATTGGTTCTGGAGTTGTAGGTGCTTTAGCTTATACTTTTAGCGATAGTTTTTGGTATAGTGCTGTTGAAGGTGAGGTTTATGCTTTAAGTTCATTTTTTACAGCTATTGTTTTTTGGGGAATTTTGAAATGGGAGACAGCTTTAGATGAAGCTAATGAATCATCTGTTCATCCAGATAGATGGATTATTTTTATTTTCTTTATGATGGGCTTATCTATTGGTGTGCATTTACTGAATCTATTGTGTATTCCTGCTATAGTAATGGTATATTTTCTTAAAAAGAAAGATACATTTAATTACAAAGTTGTTAGAAGCTGGTTTTTGAAAATTGTAGTAGTTGGTGGTGTTTTAGCTATGATTGGAGCCTATTTTGCTTCAAGTGCAGAAAATGCACAATTAGAAAAAATTGCTCCTAATCTCCGTCAATATTTTGGAGAAGATGTTGTTATAAGCGATACAACTTTAGTTGGTTTAATGTTGTTAGGTACTTTGGTTGCAATTGGATTTTTATTTTTAGTAGAATCTATTAACAAACAAAAGAAAGATTATTATGGCGGAATGTATATCTTCTTCTTACTGGGTTGCGTTTTGGTTGGCGTTGTTCAATTAGCAGTAATACAATATTCAATTAAAGGTGCTGGATTTTTTGATAGAATTTTTGTAAATGATTTCCACCTTCCATTTTTCAGTGGATTTATTTTCTTCTTTATTTTTCTGGGGGTTATAATTTGGTATGGACTAAAAATTGCCAAACAAAAAAACCTGGAATATTTGCGTTTAGGATTATATAGTACTGCTTTTATTTTAATGGGATATAGCACTTATTTTACAACAATGGTTCGCAGTAGTGCAGATCCTGCAATAGATATGTACAATGTAGATAATCCTCAAAGTTTAGTAGGTTATTTAGCTCGTGACCAATATGGCGATTTTCCACTTCTATACGGACAGAAATTTACTGCTGCTCCAATACAAGACATGGAAACAGGGGATAAATATCAAAAAATTGGAGATAAGTATGAAGTTACTGGTAAAGACCGTAAGCTTATTTATATGCCTAAAGATAAAATGGTTTTTCCTCGTGTTTGGGATGCAAGTGATGACCAAAATCATGCTTATTATTATGCTACATTTTTAGGAATGGGCAGAACAAAAGATCCTAAAAGTGGGCAAGAAAAATACGATGATGAAGATGGCACAAGACCTAACTATAAAGACAATGTTAAATTCTTTAGTGGTTATCAGTTTTACTGGATGTATATGAGATATTTTCTGTGGAATTTTGCCGGAAAACAAAACGACTTTCAAGGTTTTTTTATAGGAAATGTTAGAGATGGTAACTGGAAAACGGGAATTCCTTTTGTTGATACAATACTTTACGGTAATCAAGATAATTTACCAGAAACTACTAAGTCAAATAAAGCCAATAACAATCTTTTTGCATTTCCTTTAATTCTTGGATTAATCGGTATGGTTTTCCATTTTAGAAGAAAAGGTGGCGATGCATTTGTTAATTTTCTACTATTCTTTTTTACAGGTATCGCTATTAATATTTATCTGAATCCTGCAGGTTTTCAACCTCGTGAACGAGATTATGCCTATGTAGGAAGTTTTTATGCTTTTGCAGTTTGGATTGGATTAGGCGTAATGGGAATTGCATCTCTTTTACAAAAGAAAATGAATGGTGCAATGTCTGCAATACTAGCTACATCATTATGCTTTTTAGCTGTACCAACTATTATGGCTCAACAAGAGTGGGATGACCACGATAGAAGTCATAAAACTTTAGCAAAAGATTTGGCAAAAGATTACCTAGAAAGTTGTCCTAAAAATGCTATTTTATTTTCTTTTGGAGATAATGATACTTATCCATTATGGTATGCACAAGAAGTTGAAAATATTAGACCAGATGTTAGGGTTATTAACTTTAGTTTATTAGGTATTGATTGGTACATAAATCAAATGAGATATAAAGTAAATGAGAGTGCACCAATTGATGTAATTTATAGTGCAGAACAAATTCAAGGAAGAAAAAGAGATTATGTAAGATATCAGGCAAACCCTCTGTATCCCGAAGATAAATATTATGATTTGTATGACATAATGAAAAATTATGTAGGTAAAGATGATAAGGATAAAATTCAAATAACTGACCAAGAAACGAATGATTTTATCAATACAATTCCTGTTCGTAAATTTTCTATACCTATTGATAGAGAAACCATTTTAAATGACCCAAGTTTAAAGTCTAACGATTCTATTCCAAGTCAGATATTATTCGATTTAGGTAAATCAACTTTATACAAAAACGATTTGGCCGTTTTAAATATTATAGCAGCCAACAAATGGAAAAGACCAATTTGCTTTACGTCAAATTATGGATTAGATGGTATTGGGCTCTCAAAAAATTTGCGTAGAGATGGATTAACATACCGTTTAGTACCATTTGCAAACGCAGAAATTAATGGAGATTGGATGTATGATAAGTTGATGAACAAATTTGCATCTGGAAATTGCGATGTACCGGGTGTATATTTCGATGAAGAAAACAGACGCCATTTATTAGGATTAAGAGGTGCTTATGCTGAACTTGCAGGATATTTAGCCACACACAACAGAAAGGAAGATGCACGAAAAGTATTAAATAAAGTAGATAAAATGATGCTACAACAAAACTTTCCTTATGGATTGTTTAGTAGAGGTAATATGCACAACAGAACTACATTGATGTTATTAGATGCTTGTTACAAAGCAGAGGACAAAGCACTAGCACAAAAAATTGGTATGGCATTAAAAAAAGAACTTGCACAAGAAAAAGCTTATTACAATTCATTGCAAGGTGATAAAGCAGACCAAATGTCTCAAGAAAAAACAGAGACTGAACAGTTTTTGAAGAATGTAGAGCAAATGGAGCAATTTTATCAGCAAATGAATAAACCTACAGCTCAAGCTGCAGAACCTAATAAATAATATTGTATCAAATTATTTTGAAATGAGGCTTTTAAACAAAGCCTCATTTTTTATTAAATCAATTTATTTTTGCTAAAAATGATGTCAAAAAAATACAATCAAACCAAAGCCTTACTGGCAATTACAAAGGCAAGTCTTATTGCTATTTTAAAAAATCCAGGAGCCATTTTTTTTAGCTTAGTCTTTCCATTAATTTTTGTGTGGATTTTTGGATCTTTTGGGAGCGGTGGACTAGGAAAATTAAATATTGCATTAGATGCAAATTCAGATACCAGCAACGCACTATTGTTTAAAAATATTCAGCAGCATCCCTTAATTAGCTTGTTGCATTATCAAGATACGGTTTTGCAAAGGTCCGATTTGGAAAAAGGTAGAATTGCTGCTGTGATGAATATTGTTTCAAATACAGATTCAAATAAAAATCTTCATTACGATATTCAAATAAAATCTACCACTGCGAGCATGCAGGAATTAAGTACTGTTTACCCAATTATTGAAAATATTATTGATAAATACGAAAGAACTATACACCCTCAGCAAGAAAATTCAGTCAGTTTTTCAAAACATATTTATGCTGTTAGAGAATACAAGCAAATTGATTTTGTATTGCCCGGGCAAATCGGATTTTCAATATTGTTTGCAACGCTTTTTGGTATTGCATTTACATTTTATAATTTGAGAGAACAACTTGTTTTAAAGCGATTTTATGCTTCACCAGTTAATAGGCTAAATATTTTAATTGGAATAGGTTTTAGTAGATTGTTCTTTCAGTTAATTAATGTTATTGTATTAATTGTTGTGGGTAAGTTTTTTCTTGGGTTTACATTGGCACATGGATTTTTAACATTTATTGATATGCTTTTAATGGCATTATTGATGTTAATAGTTTTAATGGGAGTTGGATTAATTTTTTCAAGTATAGTTAAAACAGATTCTACTATTCCTATGCTTATCAATATTTTTGCCTTACCTCAAATGTTATTATCTGGTACTTTTTTTTCAATATCAGTTTTTCCTGCTTGGATGCAAACATTTTGCAAATTTCTTCCATTAACACATTTCAACTTGGCTATTCGTAAAATTTCTTTTGAAGGATTGGGCTTATTAGACTGTTGGCAAAATATGGGTGTCATTGTTTTGTGGATGATTGGAGTTTATTTTTTGGTATATAAATTTTTCAAGTGGGAATAATACTATTCATTAAAATACATCTGAATAAAACATACTAAATACAACTACTAATTAAAACAGAGCTAGCGTAATGAGAGACTTATCTTGGAAAACTATCTCCTCGAAATATATCATTCAAGATACTTGGGCAACAGTTAGAGCTGATGTTTGTGAACGAGAAGATGGAAAAATAATTGAGCCTTATTATGTGTATGAATTTCCCGATTGGGTAGCGGCATTTGCTATTACAAAAGATGGAAAAGTTTTAGTTGAAAGACAATACAGACACGCACTTGGAAAAATACACTATGAAATGCCTGGAGGCTGTGTTGATACTTCAGATGCTAGTTTAGAAGATGCGATTGCAAGAGAATTACTTGAAGAAACAGGATACCAATTTGAAGAATTTATTTCATTAGGAACTGCATCAGCAAACCCATCAACCAACAATAATTTAATGCATTTTTTCATGGCTATGGGCGGTGAAAAAGTTTCTCAGCAAAGCTTGGATGAATGTGAAGATTTAGAAGTATTGCTGATGAGTATTGATGAAGTTATTGAGCTTTTAAACACCAATCAAATTATACAAAGTATGCATCAGTCACTGGTGATGAAAGCCTTGATACACATCAATAAAATGAAGTTTGTTTAATTAACTTATTTCCTTGTTTGGGAATCAATTTGCATATTAACTACATTCATACAATCATTATTTACATTTGTAAAAAAAATATGGGCAACATTTCAAGAATTATAGATATTACTAAAGATCCTGAATTAAAATTAATTGCTGAAAAAGTTGGCAGTAAAACTAGACTTAGCTTTGATGACGGGGTGTTATTATTTGAAAAAGGGAGTTTGCCATTTTTAGGTGCTTTAGCAAACTATGTTAGAGAAGAAAAGCACGGGGATATAACTTATTTCAATAGAAATTTTCATATAGAACCGACTAATGTTTGTGTGTTTAGTTGCAAGTTCTGTTCTTATTCTAAACTCTATGCAAAACGTGAAGAAGGGTGGGAGTTAAGCATAGAACAAATGATGCATATTGTTAAGTCATATGATGGCAAACCTGTTACTGAAGTACATATTGTTGGTGGTGTGCATCCAAAATTGACATTAGAATTTTTTGCCGATTTATTAAAGGCAATTAAAGCACATAGACCAGATTTGCACATTAAAGGGTTTACACCAGTTGAACTTGATTATATGTTCAAAAAAGCAAAAGTTTCAATTGAAGATGGAATGAAATATCTTAACAGCGTGGGTTTAGATTCTTTGCCAGGCGGTGGTGCAGAAATTTTTCATCCTGAAATTAGAACACAAATTTGTGATGATAAAGTTGATGCTGAAGGTTGGTTACATATTCATAAAGCAGCACATCAATTAGGAATGCATAGCAATGCAACAATGTTATATGGACACATTGAAAAGTATTGGCACCGAATTGATCATATGGAAAGGTTGCGTCAATTGCAAGATGAGATTGGTGGATTTAATACATTTATCCCACTCAAATTTAGAAATCAAGATAATGAAATGAGCCATCTTTCAGAATCAAGTGTAATTGAAGATATGAAAGTGTATGCAGTTGGTAGATTGTATTTGGATAATTTCAACCACGTTAAAGCTTACTGGCCAATGCTAGGTAGAAAAAATGCTCAATTAACGCTAGGATTTGGAGTTAATGATATTGATGGCACTATTGATGATACCACAAAAATCTACAGTATGGCGGGAAGCGAAGAGCAAAATCCCGCTATGAATACACAGGAATTAGTTACACTTATTAAACAAGTAAATCGCAAACCCATTGAACGTGATACTTTGTATAATGTGGTTACAGACTATAGTTTGGTAGATGTGAATGAAGGAGTGTTGAATTAAGGAAATTAGATATTAATAAAGATGATTCGCTATTTTCGAACCGTCTTCATAAACAGGGTTAAATGAATAATGCAATTAGTAGGATTATTAAGGTAAAAAAATTGTTTTTACCAACTAAACACGATAAACAACAGCGAAAACTTCATTTGGAGAGATTAAGTTTCTATAAACAATTTATAAATAAAGGAGATTTGTGTTTTGATATTGGTGCAAATGTTGGCGATAGAACTCAAATTTTTTTAGAATTAGGAGCAAATGTGTTTTCTGTTGAACCACAAGAATCTTGTTGCAAGAACCTTAAAAAAAGATTTGGAAATAAAATAACACTAATAGAAAAAGGGGTTGGCAGTAAAGAGGAAGTGAAAGATTTTTATATTAGTAACTACTCGCAAGTATCAAGTTTTTCTACTGAGTGGATTGACAATCTTAAACGAGAAAGATTCAAAGATGCAGAGTGGAATAAAAAAGTACAAATAGAAATTACGACACTTGATAATATCATACCAATTAGCAAGATACCTGCATTCATCAAAATTGATGTTGAAGGGTTTGAATTAGAAGTCTTAAAAGGGTTATCAAAACCTTTTAAATATCTATCATTTGAATTCGCAGTGCCCGATAATTTAGATAATCTAATCAAATGCTTACTACAACTTCAAAATAGCCATAATAATCTTTACTGTAATTATGCAGTACTTGACAATACTTTTTTAGAACTTACAAACTGGATCAGTATTGATGAAATGATACAGATTGTTTCTGAAAAGAAATTTAGTGATAATAATGCTGGAGATATTTATGTGAAAGCTAGTTGATGTTTTTTTCAATATTCAAGAATATTTCAGCAATATCCTCATCATTTTCATTGAAAATACATATGTCGTAGTAAGGAATCATCCCATTACTACCATCAGAATAATTGTGGAGTTGTGTTATTAATTCTTTATTGGATAAATGTGTACTTAATAGATACCTGTTCTTGTTGTCAAAGAATGTGATGTTCTTATACCCAAATTCTGATAGTGATAAAAGAGTCGAAATTCCATCTTCATTAATCGCATTCATATTCTCTCTGTTGTACTCAAAATAAAGTACTGGTTTGTGTTTTTTAATAATTTCTTTAGAGCCCCTAAGAACTATTGTATCAAATCCTTCTACATCAACTTTCAATAACTTTAAATTTGAATTACTTAGGCCTTTATTTGCAATGGTATCATCAAGGGTCTTTAGTTCAAGGCTATTTGTTGCTGTTTTGGATGGAATTATTGTTCCATTCCAACCATCCTTTTCTAGGTTAGCTTTAATGGTTTTAGATTCTTCACCCAAAAATTGTTTGATTATTGTAATATTATTAAACTGCTTTACATTGTCTTCTAGAAAATTATAAGTGGTTGCGTCTCCTTCAATGCCAATTATTGGAATGTCTACAAATGTTTTTACAATTGCAATAGTATCTCCAACATTAGCACCAACATCAATCATTGTAAAACTTTGATACTTGCTTGATACAACTTTGGCAAGTCTTCCCAATTGATTATTCATATCTGGAAAACGCTTGTAATTGCTAATTTGAGGATTGTTTCCGGGCATTGTAATAAAGTAATTTCCAACTTTTACTTTGACCAATTTTTTAGCTTTATTGCTACTGTGTTCATTTATTTTAATAATATCGTAACCAAATTTTTGTAATAAATTTCGAATAATTTTTCTCATAATATTTATACTAACTCTTTAATAATTTTTTCAAATTGTTGTTGAAAACAAAAATCATAGCCATTGTTCCCATCAACAATTACATTCGGGCTTTCATAACATACTTCCAGTACTCGCTTCACTTTTAAGGCTTCTGCAACTGAAAAAGGAAATGATTGATTCCCTATAAAAAATTTACATCCAGCAATAATTTCAGCCATTTCCAATGCATTATTTACAGTAATATATTCTATGGATGGTATTTGTTTTTTGATATCTTCAAATTCTTCTCTTAATCCCAAAAATTTGATGTTTTTATATTTGCTTAAAAAATTATAATTAATACCTAAAGCTCTGTATCTAAAACTTCGTGCAATAATAACGTCATTTTTATAAATTGAATTAGGATTTACGTGTAACCAAGGATTGTTCAAGTTATAAGTGATTCCAAATGCCAGAAAATACCATCTACAAATATGCCCCATTCTATAATCGAAAGGATATTTTCGGAATTCATTTAGGTCGTAATCGATAGTTTCATTTTCCCAAATTTTACAAACTTCAAATTGGGAATTTGAGAGAATTAAAGGTGTAATAAATTCAACACTTTTTGGTGTTAATATTTTATCTTTATTGTAATGGTTCATTTCCCTTGTATATAGACTATTTTGTGACACATCCAAAAACAAATGAATTTTTTTACCTTTTGCTAAAGATAGCATAGCAGGAATGGAGTATATAATATCACCATTTAATCCAATATGGCTAAAACTTACAATTTCTGTTGAGTGCAATTTTTTGTAAGGGCTAACAGAAATATTTTGGATCGTATTTAAATATTCCTTTCTTTTTTTTTTAAGAGAGTACTCCTTGAACTTATCAATTAAAAACCCCATTAATTCTTTTTTTATTTTGGTTCAAAAGTAGATAGTTTTGTCTTTTAAAATTATAGTTCTATTTTGATTCATAAACTTATTAGAAAATTAAAATCGATTTTATATCGATTTTTTATTTACCCATTTCACAAAATTTATTTTGCTCAGTTTGGTAGCAGATCTAAAATTATTGCTCCAAACAGCATCGAATTTCCCAAAAATATTTTTATTGGAAGTAATGTTTTAATCAGAAAATTTGCCTGGCTTGCGGCAAATCCACTAACAGGGAATAAAAACTGTAAACTGATTATTGGAGATGGAACATACATTGGCAATTATGCCCATTTTTATGCAACATCAAAAATTGAAATTGCAAAAAAAGTAATTATTGCAGATAGAGTTTATATTAGTGACAATAGTCATGGTTACAAGAATATTAATTTGCCAGTAATAGATCAACCCATTACACAGTTGCAAGAAGTTTTAATTGATGAAGGAGCTTGGCTAGGTGAAAATGTGTGCATTGTTGGTGCTAGTGTTGGTAAAAACTCTGTAATTGGAGCAAATTCCGTGGTAACCAAAAATATTCCCGATTATTGCATTGCTGTTGGTATGCCAGCAAAAGTTATTAAACGATATTGTTTCGATAGAAATGATTGGTTTAAAACAGATGCTGAGGGAAAATTTATTTAAAATTTATTGCAATAATGAAGAAAGTATTAATCACAGGAGGAGCTGGATTTATTGGGTCTAACCTGGCTTTACACCTGCTAAAGAAGAAATATAAAGTCACGATTTTAGATAATTTGTCAAAACAAATTCACGGGGCTAATCCTGAGAAAACATCTCCACTCTATCAATCAATACTTAATAAAGTTACCATTATTAAAGGTGATGTAACATCAAAGAAAGATTGGTTAAAAGCTATTGCTGATAATGAAATTATTGTTCATTTTGCTGCTGAAACTGGTACTGGACAATCGATGTATCAAATTGAAAAATACAGCAAGGTAAATATTGGTGGTACTGCGTTAATGCTTGACATTCTTGCTAATACTAAAACCTCAGTAAAAAAAGTAGTAGTTGCCTCATCAAGATCGATATATGGCGAAGGTAAATACTTAAACAATAAAAAGCAGGCTGTTTATCCATCTCAAAGAAATGTTGAGTTGATGAAAAGTGGTTTTTTTGAGCCGACAGTTGAAGTAAGTAAAAGCAAATTAACGCTTGTTGCAACAGATGAAGCATCTAAAATTCATCCATCATCTGTGTATGGAATTACCAAGCAAAATCAGGAGCAAATGATTATGACAGTTTGCCCTAGTATTGGTATAAACGCAGTAGCTTTAAGATATCAAAATGTTTATGGTCCTGGTCAATCGTTAACTAATCCTTACACAGGAATTCTTTCCATATTTTCAACCCTAATTAAAAACAATAATCCTATAAACATTTTTGAAGATGGAAAGGAGAGTAGAGATTTTGTTTTTATAGATGATGTGATACAAGCAACAACTTTAGCTATTGAAAAAGATGAAGCAAATAATAAAATTTATAATGTAGGAACAGGTATTGCCACAACCGTCATAGAAGTTGCAACTACATTGATGAAGCATTATAAAAAAGATGTGCCTTATACTGTTACAGGAAACTTTAGAATTGGTGATATTCGTCATAACTATGCTGATATAACTAAAATACAAAATGAATTAGGCTATCAACCCAAGGTAAGTTTTGATGAAGGAATTAAAAAATTTACAAAATGGGTAAACAAGCAAACTATTCAAAAAAGTAATTACGAAAAATCCTTAACTGAGATGAAAGATAAAGGATTGCTAAAATAAAATACCAATGTTCATTTCAATTTGCATACCTACATACAACAGTGGAGAGAAGTTAGAGCGATTGTTAGATTCTGTTAGGATTCAAACGTTCAAAGATTATGAAATAATAGTAAGTGATGATTCTAGAGATAATAGTGTTAAGCAAATTATAGACTCAAAATACGCTGACCTAAATATTAAATATTATTGGAATGAACAGCCTTTGAAAAATCCAGGTAATTGGACAAATGCAGTTGCAAAATCGTCGGGAGATTGGATTAATTTAATACACCACGATGACTGGTATGCTAATGAAAATTCGCTTCAGAAGTTTGCAGATGCAACGAAGAAAAACGAAAAAGCTTTTTTGATTTTCAGTGCTTTTGAGAATGTTTATCTAGAAGAAGGTAAGAAAGTTGTAAGCAAATGTAGTTGGCTTGATATAATTCTACTCAAGTGGAAGTATTTGTGCCTTTACAAAAATTTTATTGGAAATCCTAGTTGCACTTTAGTTTCCAGCAAACTGAAACCTTATGAATATGACAGTAGGATAAAGTGGTTGATTGATTTTGACTTTTATACGTGGTATTTTTCAAAAAATAAAAACTTTGTTTATATAAAAGAACCAATAATTTCCTTTGCTATTCACTCATCTCAGGTAACATCATCAGTAAAGCAAAATCCTACAGTTGAAATTCCAGAAAGCTTTCTATTACTGAATAAGTATGGTGTTGAAATGTTGAATAATATTTTTGTGTATGATTTTTTCTGGAGATTGTATAGAAATTTAGGATTAAAAAATGTAGAAGAATTAGAGTTGTATTTAGGAGAAAAATGTAAATACCATTCAATAACTAAGATGCTAAAATTTCAACAGCTATTTCCGTTGGGTTACCTAAAAAAAGGATATATCTCCAAAATATTAATGTTGATTTCTTATGCGAAACTCAGGTTAGGCTTCTAACATTTTTCTATAAAAACTATCAAAAACATCTTCGCTGAAGTGGGCTTTAGCAAAATTATAAACCCTATTTTCAATAGCAGTCTTTAAATCAGGATTAAGAATCAATAACTCAATCATTCTAATACCATCTTCAACAATTTGCTGCTCGCTTCTATCTTCAATCAAAAGTCCAGTTTCTTGATGTTTAATGTAATCTGGTATTCCATTAACTGCAGTTGAGATTACTATCTTCCCTCTAGCCATCATATCCATAACCACCAATGGCAAACCTTCATATGCAGATGTTAGAATAAGTGCATCTGATTTGTCATAAATATCTTCTAATCTCTTCCTGTCTGAGATTTCGCCCAACAGTGTACACATTTTTTTAGTGTTTATGTCAAAGTAGTTCTCTACATCACCAATAAAAGTGAAGTGAACAGGTAGTTTTTTTTGATGACATTTTTCTACAATTTGTACTAACAAATGAACTCTCTTTTGAGGAGCACCTCTGCCAACGAAAATTATTTGTAAAACTTCGTTCTTTATTTTTTGTAAAACAGGGATATCTACCTTGTTATCGACAAACAATATTTTTTTTAAGTACTCACCTGGTATATTGTTTCTTATATACAGGCTTTCCAAATCTCTTTTAATTTGCGGTGTACTAGTTATTCTGTAGTCAATTATTCTTATGAAAGCTTGTGAGTAGTTAAACCAAGTATTAAGATGGCAAAGCTCAATTATTTTAGAACTGGATTTTATGTGTGGGATTACTTTGTAAAAGTATAGGGACTCTCCACCAAAAACAACAGCCTGATGATTTCTGTTTATCCAACTTGCCAAAACACCTCTATAAAAAATATTGACAAAGTGAAACATCTTATTGTCAATTCTCTTGCTAAGGTCTAAAATATCTATACCATCTATTTCAAACAGGTGTTTGAATTTATTGTTTTTTGGTGTTTTTGAGAAAATGATGAGTGGATTTTTTGTTTTGATACACTCAGCTATTTGAGCATTTACTTTTATGGAACCACCAATATCTGCCGAAGCAAAAAATAGAAAATGAGAATACTTTTTTTTGGGGTGTTTAATTAACCCGTATAACTTTCCTAACAAAACAATGGGATATATCAGAACAAACTCAATTGTTTGTTTAATAACAGATTGTTTATAAGTCATTTATTGGATAATATTTAAGTAATAGTTTTTTTAAATAGTCTTCATTGAATTGTATTTCAAGTTTTTTTATATAAGCTTCAATATTTTTCAAGTTTATATTAAAGGCCTCCCCCTTTTGTTCAATTGTAAATATCCCGGTCTTACCTAAATATAATTCAATGTTATTAACTATTGTTTTTGCAGAATAACTAATTGGATTTGCAATATTAATGGAACTATTTATTTCGTATTTATCTTTTATTATTGCATTAGTTATTGCAAACATGTCATCAATGTCTATAAGGTTTCTACTTGCATTCTCCCATAATACAAATGGAACTTGCTTAATTATTTTATGGAAAAAAAAATTTAAAACTGTATTATAGTTATTGGAATTTCCAACCAAATTAGAAACTCTGAAAATGTGAAAACTTCTGCAATTATCTGAAATCAATTTCTCTACTTTTTTTTTGTGTAGTACATATTTTGAATTAAGTTCTGAGGGGTCATATATACTGCAAGTGCTAAAATAAACAAAATGAAGATTAGGATACTTATTCAAGCTTTCTGTAACAAGGTCAAATTCTCTTTCATATTCTTTCATTTCAACACATTTTGAATTTGAAACCCCAGACGCAAAAATCAAAACTTCCCTCGAGTCCTTATAATTTGGTAGAAATTGTTTAGCTATCAACCCATTACCTATTACCATCTAAATGTTACGTATTAATTGAATCAAATATATAAGTTATCAAACATAAAAAATGACTTCAACATTTTTATTTTTTTTATTCTGATAATTACTGTTATTTTTGGTTTGATTAATAGTTGATTATGAAAAAAAATATAGCAATTTTATTACTAGTATTAGTATGTAACTTATGTCAGGCACAACTTATATCTACTTTAGACTCTGGATTAGTTGCTTACTATCCGTTTAATGGTAATGCAGGTGATTCATCAATAAATGGGAATAGTCCTGTATTTAACAATGCAACCCTCACAGTTGATAGGTTTGGTAATCAAAATTCTGCTTATAAATTTGATGGTAGCTCATCTTATATGCGAATTCCAAATTCACCTTCTTTGAATATGGGGAAAAAAATTAGTATTTCTGCTTGGGTTAAAATCAATGGTTTCTATAAAGGTGTTTGCCACGGAAATTATGTAATCTCAAAGTTTAATGCAAACACTTCAACTTACTTTGGTTATTTACTTTCATTTGACGATGCTCCATACTATAACTATAATCAGTGTACTCAAGTAGTAGATACTTTACACCAAAATTTTTATGGTCCGGGAGGTCCTCCATCAAGTTTGCCTTATGTTCAAAGTGGTAGATGGCAGCAAGTAGTATATACTTGTGATGGGAAAAATGTGAAATTATACATCGATTCAAGATTGGTTTCTAGTGTGCTAGATTCTAGCTACACTTTTGCAAATTCAGGCGATTTGTATTTTGGCAAGTTTGATCATCCTTCATATCCTTACTGGTTTAATGGAGTTCTTGATGATGTTAGAATATATAATAGACCACTGAATGATTCTGAGGTAACCTCGTTGTATACACATGCTGCTCCATATCCAACTATTACTGGACAAGTTTTTGTTGATGAAAATTTAAATGGGATTTTTGATGTAAATGATTATCCTAAACCCAACGTAAGAATTGATTTGTCTAACGGAAAATATACATTTTCAGATATTAATGGCAATTATAGTTTATATGCAGATAGTATTGGTTCATACACTGTAACTGCACAGCCCCCTAATTTGTTTACTGCTTCTCCAACATCAAGTAGCTATTACTTTAATAGTTATAAAACTGTTGTACATAATGATATTGCTTTACAACCCAATATTATTAAAGATAGTGTTTATATGTCTGTTACGCCATTAGTTATGAACCCAACACCTGGTGGTATTTATCCTTATTGGATTACTTATGAAAATGCTGGAACGACTACATTATCGCCCCTAGCTTCACTTACTTATGGAAATTATATGTTATCATACGATTCTTGTTCCGATGTTAATGCTCAACCTATTTCGAATGGTATTGTAACAGGTCAAAATAATATGTTAGCAGGGCAACAAAATAACTTAGTTAGTTTTTTTACAATAAAATCAAGTAATAATATCGGCGACACTTTAAAAACAAATTTTAATATTTCTGATGCTGCAACTGGAGCATTTTATAGTGATGAATTTTATTCAATACTTGAAGGAAGCACAAGTCCAAATGGACAAAGAGCAACAACAACTATAACGCCAACACAATTGGCAAACGGCAAAGAAATTGTCTATACAATAGGATTTAAAAATACAACAAATAGTAATATTTTAGATGTAGTAATTGAAGATTCATTAAGTAGTTTATTACAAGCAAATACGGTTAGAATTATTGCTAGTAGTCATAAATGTAAAGCAACTATTAAAGGAAATAGAGTTTTATTTGAATTGATGGACATTAATATTCCAACTGCTACAAGTAATTCAGTAAGAAGTTTGGGATTTGTAAGTTTTTCAGTAAAACCAAAGACTAATCTTGTTGCTGGTACTACTATCTATAATAAAGCTTACACATCTTACAATAATTTTGCCCCAATAATTACAAATGCATCCACTTTAATTAAACCAATTGTTACACCTGTTAAGCTTAATAACTTTTCAGCAAGTTTATTAGAGAATAAAATTGTAATAAATTGGCAAACTTTATCAGAAATTAATACTTCTTATTTTAATGTTCAAAGAAGTACAAATGGTGTAGAATTCTTTAATATTGGAACTATAGTTGCAGATGGAAAAGGGAATTATTTAATGAATGATTTTGATTGTAAAAGTTCTAATGTTTTTTATTATCGTTTGCAGACAGTGGATAAAGATGGCTACAAAGAGTTTTCAAAAATAGTTGCAATTAGAACAGATATTAAACAGAATATATTTGTTTTTCCAAATCCTGCAACCACCGAGATTAATGTTAGTAGAAATAACAATAAACCATTGCAAATTTCAATATTTAATGCATTAGGTAAAGTTTGTAGAACTGTAAGATTAGTTAAGCAACAAGAAACAATAAAAATTAATGATTTAGAAATGGGTACTTATTTTTTAGTAACCGAAAATGGCGAACGGATCAGAATTGTTAAACTATAATTCATTTATAATAAAGCCTCAATAAATTGAGGCTTTATTATTGAAATTTATTGATACCTGATTATGTACAAACTTTTGTTGTTTATTGTTTTATTATTAATTCACAAAATAGACTATTCACAAGATTATCATTATATCCATTACACAATAAACGATGGAGTAGCGGCAAATACAGTATATGATATTGCACAGGATGTTAACGGCTATTTATTTTTTGCAACTGAAAATGGCTTAACTAGATTCGATGGAAGAGATTGGAAAACTTTTACAGTCAAAGACGGATTGCCCGACAATGAAGTTATTAGGCTACACATAGATAAATATGAACGTCTTTGGATTTTTACTTTCAATTCAAAGGTTTGTTATATTTATAAAGGTATACTGTACAACAGTAGTAAAGATTCTTTGTTAACGAATTTGACATTTAAGCATCCATGCCAAACTTTTATTCAAACTGAAGATAGTACTTTATTTATGATAGGTGTTTCTAATGTCTACCGTATCAATAAAAGTTTCTTATCAAATATTTGGAAATCTAATGGTGCTAGTCAGCTTGTTTCATTTACTAAATCTAATTCCGAGAATCAATGGATTTTACTAAATAGCGATTCAACTTTTGCCTATAAAAACGATTCATTAGTTTTTATAGGTAAAAGTAACTTTAATAGAAATTTAGTTTCTAATACTTTAACAAAAGGGTACAATAGTAATGCTTTTATGGGTTCTAGTATAAGAACAGTCGATAGCTTTAAAGATAGTATAAAATTTATTAACACCGATAATGGTGTTTGGGTTTGCGATTTTAATAACAATAAAATTATTAATCATTTTCTTAATGGTAAAAAAGTGGGTCATACTTTTTTGGACATAGAAGGAAATTATTGGTTTACTACTTTGGGAGAGGGTATTTACAAATTGCCTTCAAAATTTATTTTTAAGTTTAGTTTTTCTCAAGTCAATAAAAAAAAGAATACCGCAATTGTAAACAATGAAGTGTATTGTATCTCTAATACTGAAAATTACCTGTTAGCCGGAATGTCATTTGGCAAATTGTTGAAAATGGATTCAGCAAAATTATCAATACTTGATTATCAGAAATACATAAAAAACTCTTTGAACTCAAAAGATATCAATCGTGCCACTTCCTCCTTGAAAGTAAATCCATCAACTACAATCATTGGTTTTGATTCTTATCTCTTAAAGCTTCAGGACAATAAACCAAGTTTTAACTACAATGTTATGCCTGTGAAATCGGTTGAGAAAATTGATGATAAAAACATTATAGTTGCTACAGGAAATCATTGCTATAAAATAAGAATAAATGATTTGAAAATTGTAGACACAATTTGGGATGATAGAACTACTTATGCCTTTCACCAAAACAATCAAAATTATATTGGTACTTTAACTGGATTATATGTAATAGGTGAAAATAAAAAACAAACCTTTCTGGGAAATCTAAATGCAGCATTAACAAGAAGAATTGTTTGTATTAAATCTGCAAATGATGGAACATTATATATAGCAACAGCCGATAATGGGATTGTTGCTTTAAAAAACAATAAAGTTTTTCGAGTAATTAATGATGAAAACGGATTAAGTAGTAACAGTTGTAAAACGTTACACATCAACAAAAACTTTCTTTGGGTAGGAACAATTAACGGAATTACAAAAATTGATTTAGGAAGAAAAAATGCAATTATCAAGTACTCCACTAGTGATGGGTTGCCTAGTAATATCATTAATGCAATTTATGTTGATGATGCAGATAGCACAGTTTGGGTTGGCAGTCCTGAGGGTTTAACCTCTTTCAAAGAAAAAGATGTAGTATCTAAATCTATTTGCAATCTAGTAATGCAAAAAATTACGGTGTCGGGTAATAACCTTTCAACCGATAGCAATAATTTTCAATTAAAATATACTGATAATAATATTCGTTTTCAATTTGCAGGTATTTCATTTCGCTCGGCAGACGATATTACATATTTCTATAAGATAAAAGAATTAGATAACACCTGGAGAAAAACTAAAGAACGAGTGCTGAATTATCCAACCTTAGAATCAGGTAATTATTCTTTTCTTATTTATGCCACTAATAAGTATGGAGTAATAAGCAAAACAATACAAATAAACTTTAATATCGCTACTCCTTTTTGGAAAACATGGTGGTTCAATACTTTATTGGCTATGATATGTATTGCCGCTATTTATTTTTTCTTGAAAAGAAGATTCGACAAAGCCAAAAAACTTCAATCTGAAAAAGCTTTGGCTAGTCAGCAATTAGCAAGTATGGAACAAATGGCTTTGCAAGCACAAATGAATCCTCATTTTATTTTTAATTGTTTAAACTCCATACAACAATTTATTCTTTTTGGCGATATTGAAAATGCAAATAAATACCTAACAGATTTTGCTATATTAGTTAGGTCAACATTAGATAATTCCAGCTTAAAAAATATTACAGTAGAAGAGGAAGTTTTATACTTAAAAAGGTATTTGGAATTGGAACAGTTGCGTTTTGGAGACAGTTTTACATTTGAAATAGTAATCGACAAATCTGTTGATAAAGGATTCACTAAAATGCCTGCTATGTTATTACAACCTTTGGTTGAAAATAGTTTAAGGCATGGTATTAGACCCCAAAAAGATAAAAAAGGAATTGTTAAAATTAGTTTTTTTGAGACAGATGGTTATTTAGTTTGTTCTGTTTGGGATAATGGAATTGGAAGAGCTGCATCGGCAAAGCTAAAAACTGATAATCACATTCAATATCAAAGTAAGGGAATGGAATTGACAATAAAAAGAATTCAATTGTTAAATACAGAAGTTGCTAACAAAGCATCTGTTAAGGTATTGGATATTAAGGATGACAATAATATTGTAATTGGAACAGAAATTATTTTGAAATTACCTTTAGGTAAAAACTAGTATAATATTTTTAAATAGATTTAATAAAACAACAAACTCAGTTGAGAGTATGAGTATTATAAAAACAATTATTGTTGATGACGAACCAGGGAATGTAATAACATTGACTAAATTACTGCAAGATTATTGCCCAAATATTGAGTTAATTGGTACTGCAACTAATGTAAAAGAAGCCGAAGAAGCTATACATAAACTACAACCACAACTAATTTTTTTAGATATTGAAATGCCAGATGGAAGTGGCTTTGATTTACTAAATAACATAGCACCTATAAATTTTGAGGTGGTATTTGTTACAGCATTTAATGCCTACGCGTTGCAAGCTTTTAAATACGCTGCTATTGATTATATTCTAAAGCCAGTTAGTATTATTGAGTTAAAAAATGCTGTAAATAAAGTGAGTGTTCTATTAGAGAAAACTCAAATTAATAAGCGAATAGATTTACTGCTTCAAAATATTAAAAGCGAGTCCGTAGATAGAAAGAAAATAGGTATATCAACAGTGGATGGTTATATTTTCGAAGAACTAAGCGAAATAATGTATTTGGAAAGCGACAAGAATTACACCATAATCTATATAAAAAATGGCAGAAAAGAAGTTGTTTCAAAATCGATTGGCGAGATGGAAGAATTATTGCCAAATAAATTGTTTTGTCGTATACACAAATGTTATCTTATTAACATCAACTACATAAAAAAATATCTTAAAGGCAGAGGTGGAACAGTGATAATGGAAGATGGAATAAATATTGAAGTATCTTCAAGAAAAAAAGATGATTTTTTGAAGTTAATTGAGCAATAAATTTTAAAAAAAATGGGTAAAAAAAATTCAAAAAACAGCCATTTTTAAAATAACAATTTACACGTTCTTCCTCCAAATCGACACGTTCTTCCTCCAAATCGACACGTTCCTTCATTTGTTGAAAATTGTATTGATATTATAAATAGCTTCACAAAGTTTTAGTTGAATATCAAATGCAAGTTATCTCAAGCTTTCATTAAATTCATTTGAACATTTAGGGTAGAATAGTTACCTAGCGAGTTAAACTAAATTTGCAATAAAGGCAATCGAATTTTCTTGCTGGGTAACTTTTCGTTTTTTACTATAAATTGTATTTGTAAATACAATGAATAAGGCTAATAATAAATTTTTTTTTCTGTATAGTTCAGGTTTTGCAGGTATCGATTAAAAATGTCTATTCTTGATCAAATACCTTAAAGCTGCTTTTCGATATCTATATTGCTAAAGCAGCTTTTTTATTACATAGCTTTTATGTATTACAGATTATTTTTCTAACTAACTTGTAATTACATCATAATACTTATTTTTGAAAATGTTTATTAAGCAAGCAATCATACTATTATTTCTAAGTTTTTTTGGGGGAATTATTTCATATTCTCAAGTTAGTTGCAATAACTGGCTCAGAACTATTGGTGCAAATTCTTATGTTGATGTTGGAGATTTGGATATTTCAGGAAACAAAATTACAGTTGAATGTAATTTTAATGCAAATGAGCCTGTTTCAACCCCCGCAGGGCTTGGTTTTTTAGTAGATAAGCATACAATGGCATTAGATATAAATTACGCACTTTGGCCAGAGGGTTGTGCTATTACAACATCTAATAATGGCTATGTAGAAGCCACACAAAATTGTCCTGTTATTAGAAATAAGACTTATCACGTAGCTATGGTTTATGACGGTGTAAGTTTAAAATATTATCGAAATGGTTTTTTACAAAAAGAAACACCCGCAAGTGGGAATTTATTTTTGAATAATTTCACAACTTGTATTGCGAGAAACCCAAATGGTGCACCATTTATGTGGACTTTTAACGGGAATATTAATGAGGTTAGAATATGGAATGTTGCTAGAAGTCAAACCGAGATTAGAGCATATATGTACACCTCGTTGCCAAATCCTACTACTCAAGTTGGATTAGTGGCATATTACACTTTTGATAATCTCCAAAACAAGCAGGGAAATTCCATATATAATGGTGTATTAATGGGGAACTCAAACATAAATGCTGTAAATCCGCAATGTAATTTTGTTTCAGATAGTTGTGAAATTGCAGTGCCTTGTACTATAAAACCTGACTTCTCATTTACTCAAAATATTTGTAATACAAAGCAAGTTGCTTTTCAAAATGTAACTCCAAACACAAGCACTTTTAAATGGGACTTTGGAAACAACGCAACAAATACCACAAACCAAAATCCAACTGTAAGCTATGCAAATAACGCTAGCTATTGGGTGCAATTGATAGTTACACAAACTAATGGATGTATTGATAGTGTTGGTAAATTTATTTCTACAGCCACACAAAATGTAGACGGATTAATAAAAAATACAGATACAACTATTTGCAATGGAGCTTCATTTAAGCTTGATGTTACAGATACAGCTTTGGGATTCTGTTGGAACGCATCTAGTGGTTCAATTAATAACAATGCAGCAAGCCAAACTGTAGCTCCAACAACTAATACCATTTACTATTTTAACACAAAAAATATTGGAACTAATTTAGTAGTAAACGGGGATTTTGAAAGTGGAAATACAGGTTTTACATCCGATTATGTTTATAAAACTCCTCCGCGTACATCACAATCACAATATTATATTGGTACAAATCCTAATGTATGGTTTAATCCATTTGTTGCCTGTAAAGATCATACAAGCAACAGTGGTAATATGATGATGTTTGATGGAAGTGCTAATGCAAATACCGCAATGTGGAAACAAACTATTGCTGTACAACCCAATACTGATTATATGTTTTCTGGGTGGGTGCAATCAATAGTTGCTCAAGATCCAGCACAAATTATTTTGAAAATAAATGGCAATAAGGTGGGTGCTACTACAAAAGCAGATTTAAATGCTTGTAGCTGGAAGCAATTTTTTGCAATTTGGAATTCAGGGAATACTACATCTGCTAATTTATCAATATTAGATAGTAATATAGCTGTACAAGGCAATGATTTTGCTATTGATGATATTTTGTTTGCACCGATAATTATTAAAACAGATAGTGTAAAAGTAGATGTAACAAATTGCACTGCAAATCCAATTTGTAAAGGTGTTATTGAACTTCATGGTCACGATAAAGTGACGCCACCGGCACCAATAAAAAAATATTTTGCATCAACTGGTTTTACTTGGGAAACCTGGTTTAATGGAAGTTATTATGTAAATGAAAATACAACAATTGACACGCGAAGCAAACTAATATCTGCTTTAGACATTCCACAATGTCAAGATATTGTTCTTGGCTTTGGATGGCCACAAGTAGCCCAAAAAAATACTTTATGTTTTGTAGCAGATGGTCCTAATGGTTGTACAGATAGAGATAATACACCTTGTACTTATTTTCCTGCTGGTGGTTTTCAACCAAACACCTGGTATCATGTTGCTGCAGTTAGAGATTATGCCAATAACACTTCTAAACTTTATGTTAATGGTGCTTTGGTAGACTCTAAAACAAATACACATGGTCCTATAAATCCAACACTTTTACCTGGATTTATTTTTGGCAGTTGGACAGGTATTGGCTCTACTGACAGTGGTTTTGCAGGAAAAATGGATGAAATTAGAATTTGGGATAAGCCAAGAACAGCCACAGAAATTCAAACTAATTACAATAAGTGTTTAACTGGAAATGAAGCAGGCTTAGTAGCTTATTATCATTCAAATGAAAAAACGGGAAACATTTTGCACGATGTATCTCCTAACGTAAATAATGCAACACTTTCATCAACTGTTACATTAAATAAAACTCTTAGTGCACCTGTGATAAATCCTTGTTTAATGGCTACAACAAGTAGTTTTGATACAACAATTTGTCAAGGTCAAACTTTTTGGGGACACAACACCAATGGTACTTTTGTCGATACTTTTGTTAATATCCTAGGTTGTGATAGTTTGAGGACACTAAACTTAACTTTAAAAAATTGTACTATCACGCCAATTGCTTCTTTCAGTGCACCTGATACAGTTTGTATAAATACTAATGTAAATATTATTAATACTTCTACTGGTGCTACAACTTACAATTGGAACTTTTGTACCGCAGATATTAACCTTGCTCCTATTGCAAATAATCTTGGAAATCTTAATAATAGTTTTAATGTTCCTGTATTTATGGATTATGTTTTTGATAACGGTAATTACTATGGTTTTGTAGTAAATCATAACCCTGGCGGAATACTCAGATTGGATTTTGGCAATAGTTTATTGAATACACCAACAACTGTCAGTCTTGGAAATATTGGTGGAATAATGAACAATGGTGGGGGCAATGAGGGAATTCAAATAATGAAGCAAAACGGTAAATATTTTATGTATGTGGTAGGAGGTTCCACTGCTAGTGCTACTACACCTAAACTAATGCGATTTGAATTTGGAACAAACATTACAAACACAAGCCCCATTGCTACTGCATATCCAAATATAGGAAATATGAATGAGCCCATAGATTTATTTACTTTTCAGGATGGAAATAATTGGTATGGATTTACCGTGAATTCAGAAAATAATACATTAACAAGATTTGACTTTACAAACAATTTAACTAGTACACCTACAGCTGTGAATTTAGGAAATATCGGAAACCAATTTAATTATCCTACAGGAATATGTGCACTGAATGATAATGGATTTTGGAGGGTGTTTGTTACAAATGCAAAAGGTAATTCAGATTTAATACGCCTCGATTTTGGAAGTAGTCTATTAAATACACCAACTGCTATTAATCTTGGGAATCCAAATGGGGTTCTAAATGCAAGTAGGGATATTTCTATTATCAAGTATTGTGATGAAGTTGTTGGTTATGTGGCCAATGGAGTTCCTAATTCAATTGTTAGACTAAATTTTTCTAGCTTAACAAGTGTTCCTACAGGAGTAGACTTTGGCAATATTGGCAATTTTAGTTTGCCACACTCATTCGCAAGACTTTTTAGAGTAGGTAGCGACGTTTATTCTTTTGTTACTAATGCTTATAACAATACTTTCACAAGACTGAAATTCCAAGGCTGTAATAATTCAAGTATTGCAAATTCATCAGCACAAACACCACCAAGCATAAGTTACAATGCTGCTGGTACTTACAATATTAGTTTAACGATAGATGATGGACTTGCAACACAAAGTGCTTTTTGTAAAAAGGTTGTTGTTTTGCTTCCTAAAAAAGATTCTGTAAATAATACAATCTGTGCAGGTCAATCATACCTTGGTCATTCAACAGCAGGAATTTATCGAGATACCTTTCACACCTCAAATTGCGATAGTATCAGAACACTGAATCTAAAAGTTTTGCCTGCTGCTGTAACAACATTAGACACAATTCCTGCAAGTTGTGGAAGTGTACTATACAATGGTAATGTTTATTCAACTAATACTTTGGTTACTACTAGCATAAAAAATTATTTAGGATGTGACAGCGTTATAGAAAACCACCAAATTATAATTAAGCAAAATAAAAGAGACACCATAAAGGCTTCAATTTGTAACGGTCAGACGTATTTAGGTTTTTCAACATCTGGTTTTCATAAAATTGATTCAGTAAGGCTTTCAAGTGGTTGTGATAGTATCATTACCTTGAAATTATTGGTTGATAAATACGTTAAGGATTCAATAAATGTTTCTATATGCAATGGGGATAAATATGGTGTTTATCAATTTGCGGGAATTTATTATGATACTCTAAAATCAACTACATCTTGTGATACTATAAGAACTATTAACTTGTCGGTTAAGCCTAAGTTAAATCCTAAGTTGTTGGATGATGCTTCTATTTGCGAGAAGGATTCTATTGTGTTGAATCCTGGCATTTTTTATTCTTATTTATGGAATAATAATGCTAGTTCAAAAACAATAACGGTAAAATCTGTTGGAACTTATTGGGTTCAGGTTGCTGATAGTTTTGGTTGCAAAGCGAGAGATACTTTTAATCTTATTTCCATAAACCCTTTGCCTAAAGACTTTCTCCCAAATAGTTTATCTGTTTGCGATGGGGAACAATATACTTTATCTGGCTATGTTTCTTATAATTGGATGACAGGAGCAATATCGCCAACAATATCGCTTACAACCTTGCCATTATATTCTGTGAAAGTAACAGATATCAATGGTTGTAGTGGTTCTGATTCGATGAAGGTAAACTATGTAGGTAGTTTGAATATTCAATCAACTAATGCATTTAGCCCTAATGGCGATGGTGTTAACGAAACATTTAAACCTTTTTCTGGAAGTTGCATTTCTGGATACTCAATGAAAATTTTTGATCGTTGGGGACAACTGCTTTTCGAAACTATTAATCCCAATGTAGGTTGGGATGGTAAATTAAAAGGAGAGGTTTTGCCAATGGGAGTTTATTATTATATAATTAACTACAAAAACTTGTTAGGAATTGATAATAGAAAATCTGGTAGCATAACTTTACTGCGATAGAAATATACAATGCAGCAAAATTATTCTCAATTTATCAAACAAACTGCAAACCAACTTGGCTTTGATTATTGTGGTATAGCAAAAGCAGAATTTTTAAGTGAAGATGCAAAGCGTTTAGAAACCTGGCTGCAAAAGGGTTTCAATGGTTCTATGAACTATATGAATAATTATTTTGACTTAAGAACTAATCCTCAAAAACTTGTTCCAAATGCAAAAAGTGTTATTACTGTTTTAAAGAATTATTACCCTAAAGAAGCAACGAGAAAAGAGAAACTAGAAACGGAAGTTGATAAACCCAAAATTTCAAAATACGCTTATGGCAAAGATTATCACGAAGTAATTAAGCAACAGCTTAAGGATTTTTACTCCATCTTAAAAAAACAAATTGGTGATTTTAATGGACGAGGTTTTGTTGATAGTGCACCAGTTTTAGAACGTGCCTGGGCTGTTAAAAGTGGTTTAGGTTGGGTTGGTAAAAATGGTAATCTGATTAACAAAAAATCTGGTTCATTTTTCTTTATTGCAACTTTAATAATTGACGTGGAATTGGAATATGATCATCCATTTATTAAAGACTATTGTGGCTCTTGCTCCAAGTGTATTGATAG
Organism: uncultured Chitinophagaceae bacterium; assembly: GCA_964615145.1. Classification (GTDB taxonomy): domain Bacteria; phylum Bacteroidota; class Bacteroidia; order Chitinophagales; family Chitinophagaceae; genus CAIVPM01. Next base: position 77,679 of record CAZTOP010000002.1, on the reverse strand, counting down.
TTGCCCCACAGAAGCTATTTTGCCAAACAAGGTTGTTGATGGTAGTAAATGCATTTCTTATTTTACAATTGAATTAAAAGATGCATTGATACCTTCTGAAATGCAAGGCAGGTTCGATAATTGGATGTTTGGATGTGATGTTTGTCAGGACGTTTGTCCTTGGAATCGTTTTGCTAAATCACACAACGAAATGCAGTTTACACCCATTCCTGAAATACTCAATTTCACTACATCTCAGTGGGAAGAATTAACAGAAGAACAATTTAAAATTATTTTTAAAAACTCTCCATTAACAAGAACAAAGTATGGTGGAATTAAAAGAAATTTGAAGTTTATCTCAACCAATTGATTTAAAAAATCATTTTTTCTTCCGTCCAAAATAAAAATTAATGCCACTCCTGATAATAGGAGAAATATCACCAGTGTAGGTTCTGTATGGCGAGTATAAATCTTTTCTAAAATCAACTAAAATCAAAGTGAAGAAATTCATATTACCAACATCTCTTGTTCCATAGCCAATGCCACCTAAGAAACTTGATGACTTTAAAGTTCCTTCATTGATTGTTACACCAGTTTCTTTAACAAATTCACGATATTTTATCGTATTAAATTCTGGTTGAACTTGTATAAAAAAATTGTTTGAAAAATGTACTCTTCCAAAAACACCTAATCCGGTTTGAGTAACGTTAACTTTATCAGTGTAGGCTCCATCATAATAACTGCTAGAACTGTATATGTAGTTTCCACAAATTCCTAAATCAAAGTTTTTAAAAATACTATAGCCAATTTCTGGATTAGCACCTAGTGTTAATTGGCTATTATTGCCAAAGCCTAGTCCCAAAACTACTGAACCACCCGCAAACATTTTATTAACGTCAAATCCTCTTTCAATTTCTTGAGAAATTGATAATAATGTGGTACAAATGAATGCCAAAAAAAGTGTAATCTTTTTCATTGATATAATATTAGAATGAATTGTAAATCTTAAATTGTACTTTGCAAACATATTATGCTTCCTGCAAGAATGGGTATCTGTAATCTGTTGCAGCATTAAATGTTTCTTTAATAGTTCTTGCACTTAACCAGCGATACAAATTAATCATACTACCAGCTTTATCATTTGTTCCACTACCTCTTGCTCCACCAAATGGTTGTTGACCCACTACTGCACCTGTAGGTTTATCGTTGATGTAAAAATTACCTGCACTATGACGAAGTTTTGCAGTAGCCAAGTCTGTAGCATATCTGTCATTGCTGATTATAGCACCTGTTAAAGCGTAAGGAGATGTGCTATCTACCAATGCTAAAGTTTTTTCAAACTCATTTGCAGGGTAAACATAAATGGTTAATACTGGACCAAAAATTTCCTCACACATTGTAACAAATTTTGGGTCGATAGTTTCAATAATTGTTGGTTGCACAAACCATCCTTCTTTGCTATCACATTTACCACCAACTAAAATTGAGGCACTCTTGCTGCGTTTTGCTTTATCGATGTATGACTTGATATTGTTGAAACTTTTTTCATCGATAACTGCATTAATGAAATTAGTGAAGTCTTCTGTAGTTCCCATTTTCATACTTTCAACACCAGCAACTAATTTCTTTTTTACTTGGGCAGCAATATTTGAAGGAATGTATGCACGAGAAGCAGCACTGCATTTTTGTCCTTGATATTCAAATGCACCACGCAATAACGCTGTTACAACTGTGTCAACATCTGCACTTTTATGTGCAATTACAAAATCTTTACCACCTGTTTCACCAACGATTCTTGGATAAGATTTATACTTGCTCATATTCTCACCAATTGTCTTCCACATATTATTAAACACACCTGTGCTTCCCGTGAAATGCACACCAGCAAAGTCTTTGTGGCTAAAGCAAACTTTACCAATGGTTGGACCATCAACATAAATTAAATTGATGACACCATCTGGTAAACCTGCTTCTTTCAACACTCTCATAAACATTTGAGCAGAATAAATTTGTGTATTGGCTGGTTTCCATACCACCACATTACCACACATTGCAGCACTTGTTGGCAAGTTGCCACCAATTGCTGTAAAGTTGAAAGGTGTAACAGCTAGTACAAACCCCTCCAATGCACGCCACTCCATTCTGTTGTGCATACCAGGACTTGAAACTGGTTGTTGCTTATATATCTCACTTAAAAAATGAACATTAAAACGAAGAAAATCTATCAACTCGCAACTTGCATCAATCTCGGCTTGGTAAGCATTTTTACTTTGCCCCAACATTGTTGCAGCATTGATATAGCCACGATATTTTGTAGCCAGTAAATCGGCAGCTTTTAAAAAGATAGCAGCTCGGTTTTCCCAGCTCATACTTTCCCAAGATGCTTTAGCAGCAAGTGCTGCATCAATGGCTTGTTTAACGTGGCTTTCGTCGCCTGCACTAAAATAACCAAGCGTATGTTTTGTTTCGTGTGGTGGATGAATGGCAACTTTATTATTGGTTCTTATTTCTTTGCTTCCAATGTACATTGGAATATCAACTTCCTGAGACTTTAACTCAGCAAGGGCTTTTTTAAGATTAATTTTTTCAGCACTGTTAGGAGCGTAGTTTAAAACAGGCTCATTGGCTGGTTGCGGGTAACTGAAATATCCAAAATTCATATAGCTAAAATTTAGATTGCAAAGAAAAGAAGATTATTGCCACGAATGCACGAATAAGTTTGTTGTTTTTTATTCGTGCATTCGTGGCTATTCATCCACTGTGTAGATGATTTTTTTTTCAACACTGCTAATTGTTCCATCAGGCTTTGTGAATTGTAATAAGATGTTTTTATGATAAACGCCCTTTTTTGATGGAACAGTTTCTCTGAATTCTGCAACACCTTCATCATTCAATTTAATTTCTTCACCATTGATTTTTACTTTACCATTAACATCATTTGTAAATGCACCTACACCAGCAGTAATTTGTAGTATTTCTTTTGGTTTAAAATGAATTGAATTTTGGTAAGCAATAGCTCTAAAAAACTCATCATAAATGATATTTAAATTACAATATTGTTTCGAGCAATACTCGATAATCATTTCTTTAATCATTTCAATTCTGTTTTTAAATATTGCTAATTTCACTAACGAATTGGATGTGTTAAAACTTGTATTGAATGCTGTTGGTGTAATTTCAGTTGAGTCTTTTTTAATATTTGTTGTATTAATAACAATCCCTAATTCAGAAGCAATCCTATTGTCAATAAGTAATACTTTTTGTTTGTATGACATCAAGTTGAAGTACAATTTTTTTATTTCGGTTGTTTCAACATGTTTACCATCTCTTAATTGTTGTTGTAATAAGTCTAAATACGTAATTAATTCATCCGATAATTTTTCGACAGATTTTGCTTTTAGCAGCCAAATACTAGATTTGCTTTTCGTTGAAGCTTTATTATATTCTGCTTCAAGCTTTTTTAAGCAACCTTCAGTTTGCTTTCTAATTACTCTATTAGAATTCTCCAAACTTGCATTCAATTCCTCAAATAATTTCTCATCTTCCTTACTCTTTCCACAAGAAACAAGAACTAAACACAGAAAAAGAATTTTGCAGCAGTTGTTGATTTTGGAATGCATAATTAATGATTTAATGCAACTAAAATAAGTAGATAAGATTTATGGATTTGTTAAATTTTTGTGAGTATCAAACTTGCTTATAATACCTCCAATGCCTGCACCACACGACTAACAGGTAATCCCATTACATTGTAAAAATCTCCATTAATGTTTTTAATACCCACAACGCCAATCCATTCTTGTATGGCATAAGCACCTGCTTTGTCGTAAGGCTTATATTCATCCACATAAAACTCAATTTTCTCTTTAGTTAATGAATGAAAAGTTACAGTAGTAATATCTGCAAATGCAATTTCGTTTACACTATCCAAAATCACAACTCCTGTAATTACTTGATGTTTGTTGCCAGATAATTTTTGCAAAAACTCAATAGCTTGTTCACGACTTTGTGGCTTGCCAATAATTTCATTATTAATCACCACAATGGTATCGGCTGCCAGTATTTTCTTTGTATTGTTTTCTAACTTATTGGCAATTGCTTTTGCTTTTTCACGTGCAATAAAAACAGGCACATCCGCAATGGCCAAATCGCTGGGATAGCTTTCATCGGTATCAGCTACCATTACTTCAAATTGAATTGCTGCCCACTCAAGTAATTGTTTACGACGTGGCGATTGAGATGCTAAAATAATCATATAAATAAATGGAATAATTTTTAGACCTAGTTGGATTTATCTTTCATAAATCCAAAAGAATATCATTGATAAAATACCACTGAGCATTACCCATTTTACAAGGCTGCTTAATGTATGAAAGTCTTTTACAGATTGAGCTTTAAACAAGCTTTTTAAGATGTAAATTAATGGAGCAACTATAAAAATAAACGCATATACAATGCTAATCCACCATTTAAATCTTACTACATAGAGTTGTGCAATAATAACTACTCCTATTAATACTATTAGCCACACAGCAACAAACACTTTGGTTGCATTTAATCCCCAAACAATAGGCATTGTTTTGCAACCATTTTTATGATCGCCATCTATGTCTTCCATATCTTTTATTACTTCTCTTACAACAGAAATAATAAATGAGAATGATGCATAAAGAATACCAATTCGCAATATTTTGTAATAAGCTTCAAGTGTTTGAACAGATGTTTTATTGAGTGCTTCATACTCTGGTAAAATTAATACCATTACTACCCAAGATGTTAAAGCAGATACTACAATATTACCAATCAAAAACTGTTTTTTTAAAGAAGCAGAATAAATAAAAAGTAGTAATACACAGAAAGAATTTGCAATGCCCAACCAAAATAAATTTAGTTTCATACCCACATAAAAACTACAAATAATTCCAGATAGGCTTAACAACAAATGTAAAAATATAACCCACCGTCTTGATATGTATTTGTCAACAACAAGTTTGTCTGGTTTGTTTATTTTGTCTATGTTTAAATCAAAATAATCATTAATAATATTGCCACTGCCTGCTATTAAAATAGATGCAATGATAATAAGCAGAAAATATGAATTTGTAACTTGTGGCTGTAAGCCTACAGCCGATAAATTAGGCACTAGAATACATAAATGAAATAGCCATTGCGTTAATGCAATGAATAGCAAATTTTGCCATCTCGCCATTTGAAAAAATGCTATTAATTGTTTCATTGTTGTACTTGATTCTATGTAAACTAAAACGACCTAAAAGTATTGGTACTATCAGGTCGTTTTTAATTTTTATTACTGAAGTTATTAAAAATTATTTTGTAACTATGATACCTTGAGCTTGTAATACTACTTCTTGTTTAGGTTCTTTAATAGCATCAATTTCGGCTTTTGATTTACCAGCATCTTCGGCGTAATGTTTCAGCATTTCAATACTTGTTACTTTTTTTTCTGCTGTGCCTTTTACTACAATTGTTTTGCCATTCATTGATAATGGAACTAGGAACTTGTGGTCTTTCATTTTAACCATCATTGTTCCTGTAGCTGTTTTCATTTTTAACCAGCAACCTTCTGCAGCACAAACCTGTGCAACTTCTCCTTCAACTTTTACTTCTAATTTATTTTCTTTTTCAAGATTTTTAATTAATTCATCAGAGCTAATAGCTCCTTCAGCAGTAATTTTTTCTCCAAAAGTCATTCCTTTATTAGCATCTCCTTTGGGTGGTTGTGCCATTAACGATAAAGAAAATAAACCTGCGATTGTAAATGATAATAACTTTTTCATATAGTTTTATTTTGGCAAATGTAAAGGACAAATTTATACTGTGTTACAAACCCATCAGTTTCTCATTAAACTTAATTATCAGTTTAAATAAATCTTCATGTTCATTTAAAGGTAATGTTGCCGACATATCAAATACATCATGATAGGCAGTAATGCCTCCAAGTGTGTAAAAAAAGAATGAAGGAACACCTTTCTCTGTAAAGAAATAATGGTCACTATTGGCAGCTTTACCACGAGGATTTACTGCTTTTAATAATTTATATTCAGCATTGATATCTTGCATTATTTTAAATTCTTTTGGAAACTCAGTTGCATTTACTACTGTAATACCATCAATGCCAGTACCAGCTAAATCTGTATTTGTTAGGAATCGGATATTTTTAAGTTTTACCAAAGGATTCTCTGTAAAGTATTTTGAGCCCATTAAACCAGCTTCTTCACCTGAGAAAAGTATAAAACCAATTGTGTAGGGTTGTGGGTGTTTAGCATAATATCTTGCTAGGTTTAACAATAATGAAACCCCGCTGGCATTATCATTGGCACCTGGGAAATATTTATCTTTTCCTAATCCGCCTAAATGGTCATAATGTGCAGTAATCATTATGATAGAATCTGGATAAACTGTACCTTTTACCAAGCCACAAACATTTGCTGCTTTGAAGTTTTTAATGAATTTATTGTCGATTGCAACTTTGTAGTTTAAAGGAAGATTGGAAATTGATGCTTTATTAACTTGTATTAAAGTATAGTTTGCCTCTTTTTGCTCAACGTCCATGGTTAGCTTATTTTCCAGCTTTATAATAAACCTGTTTTTTCTATCTATAAATTGCACACTATCTATTTGTTCTAAGTTGCCTTCGCCAACAAATCCTTTGCTATCAGCAGCAACAATAAAATCTTTTCCAGCAACTAATTCTTTGCCATTAATAGATACATTCATTCTATTAGGGAATGTATTAACAGTAAAACTATACTCCTGAAAATAGGATTTACCCTTCATTGGTTCCACACCAAATTGTTTAAATTCATCCGCTAAAAAAATAGCTGCTTTGTGCATGCCATCATTGGTGTAACCTCTGCCCCAAAAGGCTTTTGAGGTAAGGGTGTCAACTATTTTTCTTGCAAAAGAAGAGTCTTGCGAGAAACTGGATATACAAGTGGTTAGTAAGCTTATTAAAAATATTTTTTTCATTATAAATTATTTACAAGCATTGTCAACTTTTTAAAAGTTGACAATGCTAAAGTCGATTTTTAGTTGGAATAAGAAACATAATACAACCCAAAACTATAGCAATGAATGATGCTACTAATGTTGAAATTTTACCAATGTCTTGCAAAGCACTATTATCAAATGCTAAGGTTGAAATAAATATACTCATTGTAAAACCAATGCCAGCAAGCATACCACCACTTAATAGTTGTTTCCACTGAACACCATCGGGCAATAGTGCCCATTTTTTATATACCAGTAAATAGCACATTAAAAATATGCCTAATGGTTTGCCAATACATAAGCCAGCAATAATACCCCAACTTAAATTATTTGATAAGGCATTAGTAATATTTTCAGGTAGCAAAATACTTGTATTGGCTAATGCAAAAAGTGGTAGTATAACAAAGTAAACTGGGTTGTGCAGTTTCATTTCAAATTTTTGCAAATATTGTGTGGGTACAAACATTGCAAACACAACGCCTGCAACAGTTGCGTGTATGCCTGAGTTAAACATACAATACCAGAGTATAATGCCAATTATGAAATTTAATACACCAAATTTTATTTTCTTAAAGTTTAAAAACCATAACAAAAAAATAAGTGAGATAATAGCTAGTAAATACCAGAAATGTATGGAACCACCGTAAAAAAATGCAATAATTATAATGGCTCCTAAATCATCAATAATGGCTAATGCTGTTAAGAATATTTTTAAATTAGCAGGAACTCTTTTGCCTAATAATGATGCAGCTCCTAATGTAAATGCAATATCTGTGGCTGTAGGTATAGCCCAACCACTCTCGTATTGAGAGCCTTTATTGAATATTGAAAAAAGAATGGCTGGCATTATCATGCCTCCAATGGCAGCAAATACTGGAAGCAATGATTTTTTAATGGATGATAACTCGCCCAGCAGCATTTCTCTTTTTATTTCCATACCTGCCATAAAAAAGAAAATTGCCATTAATAAATCGTTGATGATAACGAGTATTGAATTTGGAATTGATAAGAATGAAAAATGAAAATGATGCGAACCGTTATCTTGAAAATTATTTTGCCAAAAATGAATATAGCTTGAGCCTAAACTTGTGTTAGTAATGATTAATGAAATACAAGTGCATAATAAAAGTATAATTCCAATAGCACGACTATCGCTAATAACTTCCTTTAAAGGATTTATAAATTTATGTTTTAAAAAACTGAACAAATTTTTATCGTTTATCGTTTATGGTTTGTCGTTTGTCGTTTGTGGTGAATATAGTTACAAATGTACAAGTGTGCGACGCAACCACTGTTAAATAGTAGCACAAAAGTTGACTTACAAATAAATAAAATTGCGAAGCAATTTTAAAAACCATAAACCATAAACCATAAACCACAAACGATAAACGATAAACAGAAAACCTCTTTACATTTGTCACAATGAAATACTACATCATTGCAGGAGAAGCTAGTGGCGATTTGCACGGCAGCAATTTGATTAAACAAATTAAATTGAAAGACGCTGCTGCCAATATTCAATGCTGGGGCGGCGATTTAATGCAAAATGCTGGTGCAAATTTGGTAAAACATTACAGGGAATTGGCATTTATGGGCTTTGCCGAAGTGGTTAAAAACTTGCCTACTATTTTTAAAAACTTATCTTTTTGTAAGCAAGATATTTTGAACTTTAAGCCAGATGTTTTGGTGCTGATTGATTATCCTGGTTTTAATTTACGCATAGCTAAATGGGCTAAGGAACAGAACTTAAAAGTAGCTTATTATATATCGCCACAAGTTTGGGCTTGGAAAGCCAATAGGGTTAAACAAATGAAATTGTGTATTGATAAAATGCTTTGCATTATTCCATTTGAAAAAGAATATTACAAAACTCAATGGAATTGGGATGTGGAATATGTAGGGCATCCACTTACAGAAGTCATTGGTCAATGGAAGCTTATCAACAGTCAACAGTTAACAGTCGACAGTCGACCGTTGACTGTTGACTGTGTTGCCATTCTGCCAGGTAGTAGAAAGCAAGAAATTACAAAAAAGTTGCCTATAATGTTGGAGGTTGCTAAAGCATTTCCAAATTATGAATTTGTAATTGCAAAAGCACCGGGATTAGAAGATAGTTTTTATGAACCATTTTTGCAGCCTTACCCTAATGTTTCTAGTGTAAGTAATCAAACCTATCCATTGCTTGCAAAATCTGCTGCAGCTATTGTAACAAGTGGAACAGCTACATTGGAAACTGCTTTGTTTGGAGTGCCCGAAGTAGTTTGCTATAAAACAAGTAATATTAGCTATGCCATAGGTAAACGTTTGGTGAAGATTAAGTTTATTAGTTTGGTGAATTTGATAATGGATAAGCTGGTGGTGAAGGAATTGATACAAGATGAACTAACAACCAAAAATCTTATCGCAGAGCTGGAAGATTTATTGCATAATGATGCCAGAAAAAAGCAGTTGCAAAATGATTATGCTTTGCTTTGGAACAAATTGGCTGCTGGTGGAAATGCAAGTGAAACAGCTGCTGAAATTATTTGTGGGATGATAGTAAAATAGTCTGAAAGCTATGGTAACTCATAAAAGATAGCTTCAGGCTTCCCCGAAAGGTTCAACGACTGTTGAAAGAAGGTTTCGGGTTTTCCCGA
>CAZTOP010000002.1:49480-67953 GCA_964615145.1 uncultured Chitinophagaceae bacterium | reverse complement strand
AAGGTTCAACGACTGCTGAAAGAAGGTTTCGGGTTTTCCCGAAAGGTTCAACGACTGCTGAAAGAAGGTTTCGGGTTTTCCCGAAAGGTTCAACGACCGTTGAAAGAAGGTTTCGGGTAAATTTAGATAATTATTTATGAAAAAAATACTACTTGCTATTTGTTATTTACTACTTGCAAACTGCCTGCAAGCTCAGTTAAATGCCCCAAAATTCACATTTACTAAAGCCGATACCTTACGTGGCAGCAATAATGAAAATAGAAATTGGTGGGATGTGTTGAGATATGATATAACCGTGAAACCTGATTTTGAAAAGAAGGAGATTGAGGGAAAAGTGCTAATGCAATATAAAAGTTTAGTACCCTTAAACGATTCTATATATGCATTTATGGATAAATTAATTGCAGAAAAAGGAAGAAAAACTGTACAATCTAATATTACAACCGATGAAACCAAAGGTAAATTAATGCAAATTGACTTGCAAGAAGGATTGATGATAGATAGCATTTTTACAATTGATACTACTATGAAACCACTTCCAATTGAAGGAAGAGCAAAATCTAAAAAAATAATTCGTAAGTCTATTAACTTTAAAAAAATAGATGGAGTGTATTTAATAGAGTTTGTGGGGTTTAATTGTATTAGCAAAGTATATCCTTATACACTTGAAATTTTTTATCACGGCAAACCAAAAGAAGCAGTTAAACCTCCTTGGGATGGTGGTTGGGTTTGGGCAAAAGATAAACTGGGTCGTCCTTTTGTAAGTGTGGCTTGTCAAGGGTTAGGTGCAAGTAGTTGGTTTCCTTGTAAAGATATTCAAAGTGATGAACCTGATAATGGAGCAAGTTTAACGATTATTGTGCCTGATAGTTTGGTAGCTGTAGGAAATGGGTTATTAAAGTCAAATTCAAAAAGTGAAAACCTAAAAGATACATCGTACAACGTACAACTTACATCGTACACTTGGGGTGTTTCTAATCCCATCAACACATACTGCATTGTTCCCTACATTGGTAATTATGTAAATTTTACAGACACATTTATTGGCGAAAAAGGCACACTCGATTTAAGTTATTGGGTGTTGGATTATAACAAAGAAAAAGCAGAAGAACAGTTTAAACAAGTAAAGCCAATGCTCAAGGCTTTTGAATATTGGTTTGGTGCCTATCCTTTTTATGAAGATGGATACAAACTTGTTGAAGCACCTTATTTGGGTATGGAACATCAAAGTGCTATTGCTTATGGCAATGGTTTTCAAAATGGCTATAAAGGAAGAGATTTAAGTGGCAGTGGCTGGGGTTTAAAATGGGATTTTATTATTGTGCACGAAAGTGGTCACGAGTGGTTTGCCAACTCTATCACCACCAATGATATTGCTGATATGTGGGTACACGAAGGCTTTACAAATTATAGTGAAGTATTATTTACAGAATATTATTATGGCAAAGAAGCTGGCAATGATTATTGCTATGGATTAAGAAAAAATATTTTAAATGATGAACCTATTATTGGAACTTATGGAGTGAATAAAGAGGGTAGTGGTGATATGTATTATAAAGCTGCTAACATGATACACGGCATAAGAAATGCTTTGAATGATGATAAAAAATTCAGGCAAATATTAAGAGGAATGAATGAAAGGTTTTATCATAAAACTGTTGATGGCAGAGAGATTGAACAATATTTGATTAATGAAACTGGTCTTGATTTGCAAAAAACATTTGACCAATATTTAACCACAACACAAATTCCACAACTTGAATATTATTTTAAAGGGAAAAAACTATTTTATAGATACAGCAATTGTATAGATGGATTTAATATGCCTATAACCATTGTGGCTACTAATAAAACTATTACACCTACAACAGAATGGCAACATAAAAGAATGAGAAAGAAAAACAGAGAATGGTTTAAGCCTAAGAATATTGAGAGGTTGTATTTGTTAAAGATGAATAAAGTTGAAAATGAAAATAAATAGTATTAAAATAATTCTGGGTTTATTCTCATTGTGTTCAAATGCAATAGCACAAAAAACTGACTATGGTAATTGGATGATATATTTTGGTAATAAAGCCATCAATAAAAAATGGAATTGGCATCACGAAGTACAATATAGAAATTTTAATACTATAGGTGATTTAGAACAGTTGTTGTTAAGAACAGGAATTGGTTATAATTTATCTGAAAATAATAACAATATTTTGTTGGGTTATGCATATATTAAATCTAATAAATACTTAGCAAACACAAGTGATATAGTTGAAACAAATGAACACAGAATTTACCAGCAATTCATCACTAAACAAAGTTTTAAAGGGATCAATATTTTGCATAGATATAGATTAGAAGAGCGTTTTATGAACGATGATATCAACCTTCGATTTCGATATTTTCTATCGTTAAATATCCCTTTAAATAAAGCTATAATGGAAAAAAATACATTGTATGCATCCATTTATAACGAAATATTTTTAAACACAAAAAAGCCAACCTTCGATAGAAATAGATTTTACACAGCATTAGGATATATGGTTACAAGCAATTTGAAATTTGAACTTGGAACAATGACTCAAATGCTTGAAAGTGGTAATAGAAGTCAGTTTCAAATTGTTTGTTTTAATAATATTCCATATAAAAATTAATTTGAGTAGGAGCTTATTATATTCGCCAAAATTTTAGTATCAATGCAAACATTACGAAAACAAACACTTCTTTCTAGCATTTTTATGATACTAGGTTTTGTGTTTGGTGGATTAACAGTTTTGCTTTACACCAAATTTGGTGCATTAGAAAAAGATCAAGTAGGCTTAACCAAAACTATTATTGATTTTTCTAGCTTAGCAATAGCGTTTTCAACATTAGGATTAACTCCTGTGTTGTACAAATTTTATCCTTACTACAACGATAATTTACCCAAGAAAAAAAACGAACTTTTAACTATTATTTTTATTGGTGCCATTATTGGCTTTACTATTTTCTGTGTTGTTGGCTATTTTATAAAACCTATTGTAATTAAAAAATACGAAACTAACTCTCCTTTAGTTGTTAAGTATTACCCATATTTATTTGTTTTCGCTTTTGGAATGTTGTTGTTTACTGTATTTGAAACATTGGCTTATGTAAAACATAAATCTGTTATCAGTAATTTTTTAAAAGAAACAGCACTAAGGTTTATAACAGTTTTGTTAATACTGTTATTCCTGAATAAATACCTTATCACCACTTTCGACAGTTTTATTTTATTCTATTGTTTGCAATTTTTTGTCTTGTTTCTAATCTTGTTTTTTTATTTAAGAAAGAAAGGCGAGGTTCATTTTTATTTTGGAATAAGTAGGGTTACAAAAAAGTTTTGGAAAAAGATGCTTTCTATGCAAATGCTTATTTACAGTGGCTTTATTATAATGACACTTACTCAGGTAATTGACGCATTTACTTTAGGTGCAAAAAAGGGGCAAGCTACTGTTGGAGATTTTACTATTGCACAATATGGAGCAAGTTTAGTATATATACCTTGTAAAGCAATGATGGGTGGCAGTATTGGGATTTTAACACAGGCCTGGAAAGATAAAAATATGAAGGAAATAGATAGAATTTATGGAAGAAGTTGCATCAATTTATCTTTAATGGCTTTGTTTTTATTTGGAAATATTTGGTTAAATTCTGTACCATTAATTGATGCACTACAAATAAATCCAACCTGGAAAATGGGTATGAATGCTATGTTCTTTTTTTGTGTGGCACGTACAATAGAGTCATCAACAGGCATCAATAATTTAATCATTGGCACTTCTACTTTTTGGAAGTTTGAGTTTATAACTGGAATGATTTTATTAGCAGTAAGAATACCAACAACGTTATATTTTATTGGAAAGTTTGGATTAATAGGTTCGGCTTATTCCGATATTATTTCTATTACCATTTACAATGTAATTCGCTTTGAATACTTACGCCAAAAATTTAATATGCAGCCTTTTAATTATAAAAATATTCTTGCCATAATATTGGCTGTAGTATGCTATTTTGTTGCTTATTACTTATGTATTAATTTAACTGGATTTATTGGTATCATAGCTAGAGCAGTGGTTTTTTCATTATCTATGATTGCTGGAATATTTGCATTAAATTTAACACCAGATGCTCAACAATTATGGAATAGATGGGCTTTGAGGATTAGGAATTAGGAATTGGGAGTTATTCAAGATTTAAAACTAACGAATTACTTACCACTACTTACGAAATAAACTCACGAAGAAATCACTAACGAAAACAATTCACGCAGATAAGATGAACACATTTGGAACACTTTTTAAAATAGATATTTTTGGAGAATCGCACGGTGAATGTGTTGGTATTTTAATTGATGGTATTCCTGCAGGATTGCCTTTGTGCGTTGATGATTTTTTGATAGATATAGAACGAAGAAAAGGAGGTTTGCAAAAAGCAACAACACCACGCAAAGAAGACGATTTACCCATCTTTAAATCTGGAATTTTTAACGGCAAAACTACAGGTGCTCCGCTGACTATCATCTTTGAAAATAATAATACAAGAAGTACAGATTATGAGAAACAAAGAGATATTCCAAGACCAGGACATGCAGATTTTGTAGCTACAAAAAAGTTTGGTGGATTTGAAGATTACAGAGGTAGTGGACACTTTAGTGGAAGACTAACTTTGTGTTTAGTTGCTGCTGGAGTAATTGCTAAAAAACTATTAGAAAATATTTCTATTAGTGCAACTTTAATTGAAGTAGGAGGAGAGTCTGATATTGAAAAAGGTATTCAAAAAGCAATAGATGCCAAGGATTCAGTTGGTGGTATTATTGAATGTAAAACTAATGGATTGCCAATAGGTTTAGGAGAGCCTTTTTTTAATAGTGTTGAAAGCTTAATTAGTCATATAATTTTCTCAATTCCTGCCATAAAAGGTATTGAATTTGGAAGTGGTTTTGCTGCATCAAAAATGTTTGGAAGTGAAAATAATGATGCAATAGTTAATGCAAATGGAGCAACAAAAACAAATTATGCAGGTGGTATTGTTGGTGGATTAACTAATGGTAATGAATTGGTATTTAGAGTAGCTGTAAAGCCAACATCATCAACACCACAAACACAACAATCATTTAACATTGCAACAAATGAAATGGAAGAATTTAGTGTAAAAGGTCGTCACGATTTGTGTATTGCGTTGCGTGTTCCAGTTGTTGTAGAAGCAGTAACAGCAATAGTTTTGACAGATTTAATGATGCTTGAACAAAGAATTTCTAGAATAATAAAATAAACATATTGTATGGAAAATATATATCATATTACAACAAGTAAAGAATGGGAATTAGCAAAAAAAGATGGTTTTTACGTGGCAGCATCTTTGCCCATTGAAGGTTTTATTCATTGTAGTAAAGCAGAGCAAGTTGATGGTGTTTTAGAACGTTATTACAAGGGATTCACCGGGTTGGTAAAACTAGTTATAGATGTATCAAAACTTAACCACAAACTTGTTTACGAATTGGCTCCTTCGGTTAATCAAGAATTTCCTCATATTTATGGTTCTATTAACATTGATGCAGTAGTTGATGTAATTGTATTAAATTAATTTTATAATTTTTTATTGTGCATACAGAGTCAATTAGTTTAAATAAGTTTATTAGTGATACTGGCTATTGCTCAAGAAGAGAAGCTGATAAATTAATTACTGAAGGAAGAGTTTTGTTAAATAATAAAACTGCTAAACTTGGTAATAGATACAGTTTTGGCGATGCAGTAGAAGTGGATGGAAGCCTCATTACCACTGAAGAAGAACTTAAAAAAAGAGAAGATTTAATTTACATAGCTTTTAATAAACCAGTTGGAATAACCACCACAACAGAAGAAAAAATAAAGGGCAACATTATTTCATATATCGGTCATAAAAAAAGAATATTCCCAATTGGCAGATTAGATAAAGATTCTGAAGGATTAATTTTTTTAACCAATGATGGTGATATTGTAAACAAAATTTTACGAGCAGGCAACAATCACGAAAAAGAATATATTGTTAAAGTTGATAAGCCCATTAATGATTTTTTTGTTAAGGGTATGTCTAATGGAGTAAGAATTAAAGATGGTTTAACCAATCCTTGTTTTGTAAAAAAAATAAGTACTAACACCTTTAAAATTATTCTAACACAAGGAATGAACAGACAAATAAGAAAAATGTGTGATAAGTTTGGTTATACAGTTTTGAATTTACAACGCATCAGAATTATGAACATCAAGCTTGATATTCCAGTTGGTAAATGGAGATATTTGAATCCAATTGAAATGTCAGAAATTATGGAAATGGTTAAGGACTCAAGCAAGACACATCAATAATTTACTTCTTAATAAAAGTGTATGGGTCGTATTCAATAAAGTCACTTACTTTAATGTCAAGACTTTTTACGCTGTTATTTTCAATTTTAAATTTGGTCGAAAAAATTCCATACATCATTGGATTGTATGTTATCATCCATTCATCATTATCCATATATTTTAATGTTGCAGTAAGGTTTCTATGGCTATTAAATTTTATTCTTAAAATATCATTTTCTTCAATAATATCAATAGTTCCATAAAGTTCATTTTCATAAGTTCCAGTATATTTATTCAATGGAAATGTTGGCTTATTATTTACAATTCTTTTTTTCCAAGCATTAATTTCATCTTGTTGTTCTTGATTATCCTTGATATGATTTTTTAGTAATTGTTTACTTCTGTTTGTAAAAGGAACATTCAAGTATGCATCTAAAATTTGCAATCTTAATAGTTCAAAAAAATTCTGGTTGTCATTGTTTGTTAAGATGCTGATACCAAGATTTAATTCTGGAACAAAACAAGTATTTGTAACAAATCCATCAGCTCCTCCAGTATGATTAAAAATTTGTTTGCCTTGATAATCGCTCATAAAAACGCCTAAGCCATAACCAGAAAAATGTGTTGTTCCTTTTTTTCTACTCGAAATTGGTGTAATCATATCTCTAGTTTTTGCAATTACTTGCCAAGGAAGTATTTGCTTATTATTATATCTTCCACTATCTAATTGCATCAAAAGCCAATGGCTTAAGTCGTTTACACAACTAACCATACTTGTAGCTGGTGCCATATTATCTATTTTGTCAAATGGAATTTGAGTAAGATGCCCCACAAATGAATTGGTGTATGGATAAGCAATATTTTGCATTTGCTCCATTCCATAAGTAAGAGTTTGTGTACGTTTCATTTCCAATGGCAGTACTATGCTATCATAAATATAAACTTCCCAGGGCTTGCCAGTAACTTTAGGAATAACTTCTCCGGCAGTTAAAAAACAACTATTACAATACCCATAAGTTGTTCTGAAATCATTACTTGGTTTTAGGTAACGCATTTTTTTCATTACTTCATTCCTGCTTAATGCACTGTTCCAAAAAGTAAAATCGCCTTGAAAAGTTTTTGTGCCTAAATGATGTCCAAGCATATCTTTAATGGTAACAAGTTTGGTTGTAGTGGAATCATAAAGTTTAAAATCAGGAAAGTACTTAGTTATTTTATCGTTTAAGGATAGTTTTTTGTTGTAATCTAATTGAGCCAAAGCTGTACCTGTAAATAGTTTGCTATTACTGGCAATGATGAATAAAGTATTTTCATCTACAGGTTCTTGAGTGTTTTTGTTTTTAACACCATAGCCTTTCATCAGCACTATTTGTCCATCTTTTACTATGGTTATTGCAAGTCCAGGGATATCCCAATCATTCATGCCTTGCTGCACATAACTGTCAATACTATCTTTAATAAATGGAGGTTGTGCATTAAGGATATTACTAGTAAAATAAAAAAATAACGTAGTCAGTACAATTTTTTTTGTAAAATGATATTTCATTAAAAACTTTTGTTTTGCAATATTAGTATATAATGTGTGCTAGTTAGTTCTTCTTCTGGCTATGCTTGAAACAAAAATTTTCCAAAAAAATTAAATTGGCACAATTTTTTTATGTCATTAAAAAAACGAAATATTATGAAAAGAACAATTATTACACTTGCTGTTTTTATAATAGCAACAAAAACTGCAATGTCCCAAGATTTTAGTTTTGGATTAAAGGCTGGTGCAAATTTTACAAAAATTACAGGCACATCTTTCAAAGATGAATTTAACTTAAGCTATCAAGCTGGAGCATTTATGGAAATTGCAATTAACAAGAAAATTGGCATTCAACCCGAATTTTTATTTTCTCAATCAAAAGGTACTACTGTGGCTGCAGGGGGAATTTTAACAGCCACAAATTCAAACTACGAATTAAATTATATAAACATACCATTATTGCTTAGGTATAAAATAGGTAAAATTCTTGTACTAAATCTTGGACCTCAATATAGCATTTTATTAAATAATGACAATACTTTACTAGGTAACAGTAAGGATGCCTTCAAGAATGGTGACTTTGCAATGGTAGGGGGTGTACAATTAGGATTTAAATATTTAAGATTTTATGCCAGATATAACATTGGTCTAAATAATGTAAATGATATTAGCAACAGTGATACTTGGAAAAGCCAGCAAATACAGGCTGGAGTTGGTTTTAGGTTTTAAATTGTTTTAATTATTATTTTAATATTAAGTCAGTAAATCAAATGATTTGCTGACTTTTTTGTTGCAATTCTTTTTGTAATTTAGTTATTTGCATCTTTGCTATCAATATTATTCTTTAAAACTAAAAAAGAAAAATGGCTTTAAGTAGAATTTGGTGTGCCTTTATTGTAATTGCAATTAGTGTTGCAAGTTTTAAATATTTTTTCTTCAGCGATAGCCAAAAAATATTTAGCCAAATGGTGGTTGGTAAAAAAACTGATACGTCATATACAAAACCAATTGATAGCATTGCTTTGCCAACAAGGGTTGCATTAGAATTACAAAAAAATAAAGAATTTGATTTAGGAGATAACAAGTACTTTAAAATAGCTGATTCAAAATATATTGTTTGCAAAAATCAACAAGCAAATGGTGTACTAGAAACCTGCACTGATGCTGTGAATATTTGTATTGGTTTAATAGGAATTATTGCTTTTTTTATGGGTATAATGAGTATTGCAGAGAAAGCAGGAGGCATTAGATTATTATCAAAAATTATTGCTCCTTTTTTTACAAAATTATTTCCAGATGTTCCCAAAGACCATCCTGCAATGGGTTTTATGATGTTGAATTACGCCGCCAATTTATTAGGACTTGATAGTGCAGCAACCCCATTTGGTTTAAAAGCAATGCAAAGTTTACAGGAAATTAATCCAAAAAAAGATACTGCAAGTAATGCACAAATTATGTTTTTGTGTTTGCATGCTGCTGGTTTAACACTAATACCAGTTAGTATTATTGCTATTAGAAATAAAATGGGAGCTAGCGATCCAACTGATATTTTTATTCCTTGTTTAATTACAACTTTTGTTGGTACAATAGCAGCCATGTTAATTGTATCATTTAAACAAAAAATTAATTTAATGCAGCCAGCTATTCTTGCTTGGGTGTTAAGTATAGCTGGAGTTCTAACGTTATTGGTTATTTATGTAAGTAGATTAAACAAAGATGCAATGGGCATTTTTAGTAGTGCTTTAGGTACTGGAATCTTATTACTCATCATAGGTCTAATTGTTGCAGGAGGAATGTATAAAAAAATTGATGTTTTTGATGCTTTTGTCGATGGTGCTAAAGATGGATTTAATACTGCCATTAAAATTATTCCATACATAGTGGGTATGTTGGTAGCAATTTCAATGTTGCGTATTAGTGGTACTTTTGATGTAGTGTTAAATGGAATGCAATACTTTTTTCATTTATTAGGTTGTGATACAAGATTTGTAGATGCTTTGCCCACTGCAATGGTTCGTCCATTAAGTGGACAAGGAAGTAGAGGTTTAATGATAGATACTATTAAAACCTATGGTGCTAACTCATTCGCTGCAAGATTGTCAGGAATTATTCAAGGATGTAGTGATACTACTTTGTACATAGTGGCATTGTACTATGGTTCAGTTTCTGTTAAAAATATTCGATATTCGATTAAAGCAATGTTGTTAGCTGATGTGGTGGCCCTAGTTACAGCAATATTATTGAGCTATATGTTTTTTGGGTAAAATTCTATATGTTATTCATCACCCTCGCAATGACATTCCCAATCTTTATCAAGGTCAATGCAAGTAACAATGGTAAGTTCATTAGCACAAGGAACTGCAATAATTCTTAAATGTTGCCTGTCTTTACTGTATCCTTCAATAGCATATCTTTTAGAGCAATCACTTTTTTGTAAATCACTTTTTCTGTAATTTATGGTACCATTTGAAATAACCTCTTTTACTTCAGATTCATCAATATGTCTGCATTCCATCCTGCATTTTGCGTGTTTAGAATAATTAATGTTTGATGGATTTCTGATTAATCCTCTCTGTTGTTTTACCTCAGAAGTAGTATTTTTATTTCTAGATCCTACATCACAATTTTTAACAAAAAAGACGATGATGGCAAGTACAATAATGGCGAAATATGGTAAGGCTTTTTTATTCATATTTTTAATGATTGGTAGTTAGTTACTTAATTTTATATTTAGCTATTCTAAGCATTTGAAGCACCACTGATATAGCGATTAATGAAAATCCCCAATAAAAATTATTACTCAATTCTTTTTGTTCATTGTAGATGAAAAAAGCTAATAATACTCCATAAACCGGCTCAAGATTTAGCGTTAAATTTAAAGTAAATGCCGATACTTTTCGTAGAGATTGTAAACTAAAATCCATAGCTATTATCGTACATACCCAACTCAGAATAACTAAATAAATAATATCAATGGCAGATGGAATTACTTTATTTGTTGGAAATATTTTTAAATATATGGGTAATAACAAACTTAAGAAAAGTAATCCGCCTAATAGTTCGTAAAACATGATAGAATTTGAACTTGCAACAGTTACATTTTTTTTGTTGATAGTAGAAAATAATGCACTAAAAATTGCAGAAATTAATCCAAGTAAAATACCTGTTCTATATTTATTATCAAAATGAAAAATGAGAGCAATACCCAAAATGCTCAATAAACTTAGGCTAATTTCTATGAAACTAAATTTTGATTTTACAATGATTGGCTCAAGAATAGATGTAAAAAATGAAATACAAGATAAACACACCAGTGATATAGAAACATTAGCATACTTAATACTTCCATAAAAGAAGACCCAATGCAGTGCTACTAAAATGCCAATAGACATTAGTATTATTTTTGTAGAAGATTTTATTAGTGATAAAGATTTTCTACAAAAATTAATAAGTAGGAGAGTGGTCACTGTAATAAGTAATCTATACCAAACAAGCAAGCCTTCATTTAGTTGAATAAGCCTACCTAAAACTCCAGTAAATCCCCATAAAAAAACTGCTATATGAAGTTTAATAAGAGCAGATTTCATTGACTTGGTTATATTAAGTAGTAATTATTTGAGAGTCAGCTTTTAACCTTTTTCTGTAATTTTTAAATAAGCTTTGCCATTGAATTTTTAATACACCTAGAACACCTTCTTTAATAATGCCTTTACTCATTTTACTAACGCCAATTTTTCTGTCAATAAAAGTAATGGGAACTTCTACTATTTTAAAACCAAGTTTCCAACTTGCAAATTTCATCTCAATCTGAAATGCGTATCCGACAAACATAATTTCATCGAGATTAATTGTTTCTAAAACTTTTCTTTTATAACATACGAACCCAGCTGTGGGATCGTTAACAGGCATCCAGGTTATTAAACGAGTGTACAAGGAACCTCCTCTCGAATATAATTGTCTGTCTAATGGCCAGTTGTCTGTTTTCCCACCGGGAACATACCTGCTTCCAACTGCAACGTCCCCACAATTATCTTTGCAAGCTTTGTATAATCTTTCTAAGTCGTTAGGGTTATGAGAAAAATCGGCATCCATTTCAAATATGTAATTATATCCCTTTTCAATGCACCATTTAAAACCATGGATGTAAGCAGTACCAAGACCTAATTTTCCAATTCTTTCTTCAATGAATAATTGATCAGGATATAATTTAATTAAGTCTTTTACAATTTGGGCTGTACCATCAGGGGAGCCATCATCTATAACTAAAATATGGTATCCTAAGTTTAGATTTATTACAGCCTTGATGATAGCCGTAATATTTTCTTTCTCGTTATAAGTTGGTATGATAACTATTTTTTCCATTATGAACTTGGTAAAAATAAAGAGAAAATAGTTGTAGAAAAGAAAAGCGTATAAAAATTAAGAAAAACTTATGAAATTCTTAATTATTATACGCCAAATAATTATAAAGCTTATAAACTCCAATAAGCTCTGGAGCTTATTTTGTTTCTTAGAATACCTTTCAAATCAATAATTAATCCGTGTTGCTTTGTGATTGAGTTAAAGTAAGACGCATCTTTCTTAAGATATTCTTTGTGAGCAACAGCAACAATTATCACATCGTAATCATCAGCAATGCTATCACATAATTCATATCCATATTCTTCGTGTAATTCTGTGCTGCTTGCGTGGGGATCTATAACATCAACATTAATAAAATGACTTTTAATATGAGCAATGATATCGGCAACCTTACTGTTTCTAATGTCGCTAACATCTTCTTTAAAAGTACTTCCCATGACTAGTACTTTTGATTCTTTTACTTTATCAACATGAGCAATAATATGTTGAATCGCTTTTTCTCCAACATATCTACCCATACCATCATTAATAAAACGAGCAGCATTAATTAGCCTAGATGTGTATCCTAAATCATTTGCCTTGTAGGTTAAATAGTATGGATCAACGCCAATACAATGCCCGCCCACTAAGCCTGGACTAAATTTCAAAAAATTCCATTTAGTACCAGCAGCCTCCAAAACTTCATATGTGTTAATTCCAATCCTATCAAAAATTTGAGATAGTTCATTCATTAATGCAATGTTCATATCTCTTTGAGTATTTTCAATAATTTTACAAGCTTCAGCAACTTTAATTGATGTTGCTTTATGAACACCTGCTTTAACTACTAAGCAATAAACATCAGCAATAACCTGTAAGCTTTCATCGTCACAGCCGGCAACAACTTTAATTACATTTGTTAAAGTATGTTGTTTATCTCCTGGATTAATTCTTTCTGGTGAGTAACCAAGTTTAAAATCAATGCCCATTTTTAGACCACTAATAGATTCCATCACTGGCAAGCAATCATCCTCGGTACAACCAGGATAAACGGTAGATTCAAAAACAACATAATCTCCCTTTTTTAAAACCTTACCAACTGTTTCTGAAGCTTTTTTAACAGCAGTCAAATCAGGAACATTATTGGCATATACAGGTGTTGGTACAGCTACAATAAAAAAATTAGCTTCACGCAAAACATCAAGATTATTGGTAAAAGTGATATCACAACCTTCAAAGGCATCTTTATCTAATTCTTTGCTAGGGTCAATTCCTTGTTGCATTAAAGCAATTCTATCAGCATTAATATCAAAACCAATCACTGAAACCTTTTTTGCCATTTCTAGTGCAACTGGTAAGCCCACATAGCCTAAACCAATAACTGCAACTTTCTTTTTTTTGTTTATTAATTCGTCTATCATTAATGTAATGTTAATTTCAAAGTTGATTTATTAAAACTCTTTTGGAAGTTTATACCACTCTTCTTTTGGTAAATTTTTAAAATAATCGTAAGTTGCTTTCAAGCCTTCCGCTCTACCAACTTTAGGTTCCCAGTTCAATATCTCTTTTGCTTTGCTAATATCTGGTTGTCTTTGTTTTGGGTCATCAACGGGTAAATCTTTGTAAATGATTTTAACAGATGAGCCTGTAAGTTTAAGAACTTCTTCTGCAAAATCTTTCAAACTAATTTCATTTGGATTGCCAATATTTACTGGCTTTTCGTAATCGCTTAATAATAATCTATAAATGCCTTCAACCAAGTCATCAACATAACAAAAACTACGTGTTTGAGAACCATCACCAAAAACTGTCAAATCTTCGCCACGCAATGCCTGGCCAATAAAAGCTGGTAACGCACGACCATCGTTCAACCTCATTTTAGGACCATAGGTGTTAAAAATTCTCACAATTCTGGTTTCAACCTTATGAAATGTGTGGTAAGCCATTGTTATAGCTTCTTGAAAACGTTTTGCCTCGTCATATACACCACGTGGACCAATTGGATTTACATTACCCCAATATTCTTCTGTTTGAGGGTGAACAAGTGGGTCACCATAAATTTCACTTGTTGATGCAACTAAAATTCTTGCTCCCTTTGCTTTTGCAAGTCCTAAACAATTATGAGTTCCAAGTGCTCCAACCTTTAAAGTTTGTATAGGGATTTTTAAGTAATCAATTGGGCTTGCCGGAGATGCGAAATGCAGTATGTAATCAATTTTTCCTGAAATGTGAATAAACTTAGTGATATCGTGATGATGAAATTCGAAATTGCTTAATTTAAAGAGATGTTCAATATTTTTTAAATCACCTGTAATTAAATTGTCCATTGCAATAACATTATATCCTTTTTCTATAAATTTATCGCATAGATGTGAACCCAAAAAACCTGCAGCACCAGTAATTAGTACTCTTTTTGCCCCATCCTTTGAATTAATTTCGTTTGTGCTCATCTTTATTTATTAATCAAAATTTAATTGTTGCAAATAAAAATCAAAATATAGTCTAAATAAAAAAAACTATTTTAACCCAACAACCAATTAATACTAGGGCACAGAATAGTTTAAATAAAAAAGGTCTTCAAAATTTGAAGACCTTTGTTGCGAGGAGAAGGATCGAACTTCTGACCTTCGGGTTATGAGCCCGACGAGCTACCGCTGCTCTACCTCGCGATTTATAAGATTGCAAAAGTAAGAGTATAAATTTGATAGCCAAATTTATTTTGTATTTATGTCATAAATCTAGTTTATTGCAGTTATCCACTTTGAATAAATGTTACATTAAAACCCAACAAGTATTCCACAACATTTATTTTAAAACACGACTCTCTTACTTTACAATTTATTTTGTGACGATATGGCAAATAAACTTAAATCTAAAACACCTCCACCACCTAATCCTGAAGTATTGAACGAGGATAAAGAGGTTAATGTTACAGTTGCAGAAGTTGTAAAAGACGAGCGAACCCAAAAAATATTTGGTGCTATAAGTATTTTGTTTGCGGTATTTATTTTCGTGGCAATTACTTCATATCTGTTTTCGTGGCAGGAAGATCAGGATATTGTTCATCAGTTTGGATTAAAAATTTTTGCTTTGGATGCTCCTAAAGTTCATAATACATTGGGTGTATTAGGAGCCTATACTGCTCATAATTTGATATATAATGGTTTTGGTGTTATTACAATTTTATTTGCTACATTCTTTTTTGTTTTAGGTGTAAACTTACTCACTGATAAAAAATTATTTTCTCTTGTAAAAAATTTAAAATACATAATAGTGTCTTGTTTGGTTATTAGCACAAGTCTAGCTTTTGTAGCAGGGAAAAGTCAATTAAGTTGGGGTGGGGCAGTAGGAAATTTAGCCTCAGGTTGGTTGGTTGGGTTAATTGGTAATTTTGGAACAGCATCCCTGCTTTTAGTTATATATTTTTCTTATTTCATTTGGAAATTTAATCCAACTTTTAAATTCCCTGAAAAAAAATCAAAAGAAATAGTTGAACCTTTTGAAAGCCAGAATACATCAGAAGAAGATGCATTTGAAGAATTTGAAAAAAGTAAATTATTTATTGATGACGATGTAATACAAGAGGAAGTAAAATTGGGTCTGGTAGATGTAGATGAAGACGGAAAACCTATAAGTGGGAATAAATTAAAATCTGATTCAAACCTTGTATCAGTAATACTTCCAGAAGATGAAAAAATTCCATTTGAAATTAATGAAAAAGAAGAAATTGAGACAAATGATAATGAATCAGTATTCACAAATGGAAAAATAGTTAATGATTTGTATTCTGATACAGATGGGAAATTTGAAGATGTTATTCCGGAATCTTCAAGAAATGAAAAATTTGAAACATTGAGCGATTTGCCATTGGAAATTAAAGAAGTTATAGAAGATGAAAGCCTTGTTGTAGAAGAGTTTGAAAGTGAAATAGAGGAAACAGAATTAGAAAAATTAAGTGTAGGAAGCATTGGCACAAACTACGAACCTACATTGGATTTAGCCAACTATAAATATCCAAGTGTTGACTTGCTTGAGACACACGGCAGTGAAAAAATTATTCACGACCCAACTGAGTTAGAAACAAATAAAAATCAAATAATAGCAACACTTAAAAACTATGATATTGAAATACAAAGGATAGCTGCAACCGTAGGGCCAACTGTTACTTTATATGAAATTGTTCCTGCACCTGGTGTTCGTATTTCTCGAATCAAAAATTTGGAAGATGATATTGCTCTAAGTCTTGCTGCACTTGGTATTCGTATCATTGCACCTATTCCTGGAAAGGGAACAATTGGTATAGAAGTTCCTAATTTAAAGAAGACAATTGTGAGTATGAAATCGCTGATCACCAGCGAAAAATTTCAAAATAGCAGTTTCTCATTACCAATAGCTATTGGTAAAAAAATTGATAATGAAAACTTCATTGTTGACCTTGCCACAATGCCTCACTTGTTAATGGCTGGTGCAACTGGACAAGGTAAATCTGTTGGTATTAATACTTTGTTGGTTTCATTGTTGTATAAAAAACATCCATCACAATTAAAGCTGGTTTTAGTTGATCCCAAAAAAGTTGAGTTGAGCCTCTACAAAGCAATTGAGAAGCACTTTTTAGCCAAATTGCCGGGTGAAGAAGACAGTATTATTACAGATACAAAGAAAGTAGTACACACATTAAATGCGTTGTGTATTGAGATGGATAATCGTTACGATTTATTAAAAGAAGCTGGTTGCAGAAATATTAAAGAGTACAACGAAAAGTTTATTGCACGAAAATTGAATCCACAAAAAGGACATCAGTTTTTACCATTTATTGTTTTAGTAGTTGATGAATTTGCCGATTTAATTATGACTGCTGGTAAAGAAGTTGAAATGCCTATTGCAAGGTTGGCACAGCTTGCACGTGCAGTGGGTATTCACCTAATCATTGCCACACAACGCCCTTCAGTTAACATTATTACTGGTACTATTAAGGCGAATTTTCCTGCACGTATTGCATTTAAAGTATCAAGTAAAATTGATAGTAGAACTATTTTGGATGCTGGTGGTGCAGAACAATTGATTGGTAAAGGTGATATGTTAATTAGTTACAATGGCGAAATTACTCGTGTACAATGTGCTTTTGTTGATACACCAGAAGTTGAAGAAGTTTGTAGGTTCATTGAAAGTCAACAAGGCTATCCAGAAGCATTTTTATTACCAGAATATGTGGATGAAAAAGAGCTAGAAAAAGGTGGAGGTTTAGACCCTAATGAAAAAGACCCTTTGTTTGAAGATGCAGCAAGATTGATAGTGCAAAATCAAATAGGAAGCACATCATTGATACAACGTAGGATGAAGCTAGGATATAATCGTGCTGGACGTTTGATGGATCAATTAGAACGGGCAGGTGTTGTAGGACCCAACCTTGGCAGTAAAGCAAGAGAAGTAAGATTTAAAACAGAAATGGAGTTGGAGGAGTTTTTGCCTACAATGTAGTTTTTTTTGAAATTTCTCTTTTTAAAATAAAATAATAATCAAAAAAAATCCTTCGAGGATTATGGGCAAATGAAATACTATTCTCTCAACAAACAATCACCTATAGTAAATTTTGCAGAAGCTACTGTTAAGGGACAAGCACCTGACAAAGGTTTATATTTTCCTGAAACAATTCCTCAACTGCCAAAGGGCTTTATAGAAAATTTGAAGCAATATAGCAAAGAAGAAATTGGTGTAACTGTTATGCAGCCTTATGTTGGTGATACTTTGCCAAATGCAGAACTAAAAAGGATTGTAGCAGAAACCATCAACTTTAATTTTCCTCTAGTTAAAATAAATGATAGCATTTATAGCCTGGAACTATTTCACGGACCAACACTTGCTTTTAAAGACGTTGGTGCAAGATTTATGAGCCGTTGCTTAGGATATTTCAACAGAAACAATAATCAAAAAGTAACTGTATTGGTTGCCACAAGTGGCGATACTGGTGGTGCTGTTGCCAATGGTTTTTTAGGTGTTGAAGGTGTGGAAGTAATAATACTCTATCCAAGTAGCAAGGTTAGTCCTGTGCAGGAATTGCAATTAACTACATTGGGTCAAAATATTACTGCACTTGAGATTCAAGGTAATTTTGATGATTGCCAAGCCATGGTTAAACAAGCATTTATGGATACAGATATTAATGCTAAGCTAACTTTAACTTCTGCCAATTCTATCAATGTTGCACGTTGGTTGCCACAACAATTATATTATTTTTATGCTCATCAGCAATGGCTACAAAACGATGCACCAGTTGT
>CAZTOP010000002.1:0-49470 GCA_964615145.1 uncultured Chitinophagaceae bacterium | reverse complement strand
AAATTTTGGAAATTTTTGTGCAGGAATGATGGCTTTTGCAAGTGGGTTACCTGTTAAACATTTTATAGCTGCTTGCAATGCAAATGATGTGGTTACAAATTATTTGCAAACAGAAAAATACACACCAAAGCAAGCCATAGCAACAGTTTCAAATGCAATGGATGTTGGTAATCCAAGCAACTTTGTTCGTATTCAACAAATATTCAAGAATGAATTTTCATTATTAAAAAATAAGTTAAGCAGTATTAGTGTTAGCGATGAAATAACTAAACGAACTATAGCGAAAGTTTATGAAAATCATAACTACATATTAGACCCTCATGGTGCAGTTGCTTATTATGCCTTAGAAAAAACAAAAGGGAATGGCTACATTCTTGAAACCGCACATCCTGTTAAGTTTCCTGATGTTGTAGAAGAGGCAATTGGTAAAAAAATCGAAGTGCCAGAGGAAGTGAAATACTTATTTAGTCAAACAAAAAAATCTATTCTTCTATCATCAAACTACAATCACTTTAAAGAATGGTTGATGAATAAATAATTATATAATCAGCAGAAACAAAAAACCCACAAATTTAATTTGTGGGTTTTTGCGGTGAGAGGGGGATTCGAACCCCCGGTACAGTATAACCCGTACGTCAGTTTAGCAAACTGGTGATTTCAGCCACTCATCCATCTCACCTTTCCTTAACGGGTTGCAAATATAGAGGCTAATAATAAACAGCAAAATATTTTTTATTCTTTTATTTCCATTTTATCACATTAAATAATAATGACACCTACACTTATATCAATAAAATATATTTTATTATTCAATTAAAATTACTCGACCTTATATTCGCAGCCCAAAAAGTTCTTTAAAAGAAATGATAACAAGAAGAAACATAAGAGTGAAAGTAATGCAGTTGTTGTATTCAATTGATACTACCAATGAAATAGCAGCCTTTAAAAATCCTGTTGCTGTACTTGAAAAGAAGTTTGAAAAAACAAGAGAATTATTTATTTTTTTGCTTTATAATACACTTGCAGTTGCTAAATATGCAGAAAAAGATTCAAGAAATCGTGCTGCCAAAAATATTCCAAGCACAGAAGATTTGAATGTGAATACAAAAATTTCTGGTAATCAAATATTGTGGAATATTGTGGAAGATGGTATTTATATTGAAGCTATTGAAATGTATAAAACCAATACTCTTTCAGATGAAGATGTAATAAGAAAAATGTATTCACAATTATCTAATACTGCTGAATACAAGCATTACATTAGTATTGAAAGCAGAGAAAGAAAGGATGAGTCTGCAATATTGAGTTTTATTTTTAATGATATTCTATTGCAATCGGAACTATTTATTTCAACAATTGAAGACAGGTTTGATAATCTAGATGATGATGGGGAATTAATCCAAAGTCAAATGATTAGTTATTTGCAAAAGCAATTTAGTTTATCAATGCAAACAATGTTAGATACGGATAAATGGAATTTTGCTAAACTACTCTTAACTACCTGTCTTGAAAAAAAGGAGTTTTTACTTGATTTGATTACGCCTAAATTCCAAAACTGGGATGCTGATAGAATTGCAGCTTTGGATATGATATTGTTACAAATGGGATTGAGTGAATTACTTTATTTTGAAACTATTCCAACAAAAGTAACCATCAATGAATATATTGACTTAGCGAAAGAATACAGTACGCCTCAAAGTGGTCAGTTTGTCAATGGTATTCTTGATAATTTGCATAAAGAACTTTTGAAAAAAGGTAAAATAAATAAAATAGCTTTCAAAAAAAACTAAGTTTTAAGTCATTTTATGAAAAAAAATTTTCTAATTATAATTTCACTCATCTTTTTTTCATGTTCTAATGATGACAAGAATGAAAAGTTTATCCACGATTCGTTGGTAAAAAAAGCGATTGCAGATACATCTAATTTTACAATAGTTAAATGGATGGATACCTTAATAAATTTTGGTACCATTAAACAAGGTGAAAAAATTGTATTAAAATTTAAGTGTATGAACTCAGGATTAAAACCTCTGGTGTTAACTA
This sequence comes from uncultured Chitinophagaceae bacterium, assembly GCA_964615145.1. Classification (GTDB taxonomy): domain Bacteria; phylum Bacteroidota; class Bacteroidia; order Chitinophagales; family Chitinophagaceae; genus CAIVPM01. The sequence continues at coordinate 47,427 of CAZTOP010000002.1, read as the reverse complement.
ATGTTCGTCCTGGTTGTGGTTGTACAATTGCAGAATATACTAAAGAAGCAATATTGCCAGGAAAAGAAGGCTGGGTAAAAGCTAGTTTTGATAGCAAAAAATTTTGTGGCGAAGTGCACAAATCTTTGCTGGCGGCAACTAACTCAAAAAATGATCCAGAGAGGAATTTGCAATTTACAGGTACAATTATTAATTGTGAAAGCAATGACAAGGTGGTAATGCCACATCTCACAAAAGAAGAAAAAAAATAAATATTTAACAATACAAAAAACAAGAAATGAATTTATTATTCTATGTGTTACAAGCACAACCAAATGCAAGCCCTATTCCCACTTTTTTAATGTTAGGAGGTATGATATTAGTGTTCTGGCTTTTTATGATTCGACCTCAAGCAAAAAAAGCCAAAGAGCAAAAACTATTTATTGAAAACTTGAAAAAAGGAGATAAAATAGTCACAATTGCAGGCATTCATGCCAATATTAACAAAGTGAATGAAGATGGAACACTTCAAATTGAAGTAAATCCCGGAAGTTATTTAAAAATTGAAAAATCTGCAATCAGTCAGGAGTGGACTGCAAACATTAACAAAATCGCAACTACATAGTATTGGAAACTCCATAACATACAATCCCAAATTCATGAGTGAATTTGGGATTTTTATTTCATAAATTTTTTTAAAAAAATGTATGCTAAAAATTGGATTAACTGGTGGCATTGGTTCGGGGAAATCAACTGTATCTAAAATATTCAATACTTTAGGAGTACCTGTTTTTGATGCAGATTTAGCTGCAAAAAAAATAATGAATGAAAATGAGGAGCTCAAAAGAAAAATTATTAAACATTTTGGCAATCAAGCTTACACAAATGACAAGCTAGATAGAGGTTATATTGCTAACATAGTTTTTAACAACAATTATCAATTGGAATTACTTAATTCAATAGTGCATCCCTATGCTATTGAAGCAGGAGAAAAATGGGTTAAAGAACAGAAATCTTCGTACATAATTAAAGAGGCAGCATTGATTTTTGAGGCTGGGAGCACTAAAGATTTAGACTTTATTGTTGGTGTTACTGCACCTACAGCTATTAGGATAAATAGAATTATGAGCAGAGATGGTTTAACCATTAGCCAAATTAAAGCAAGAATGAACAATCAAATTGAGGAATCAATGAAAATGAAACTTTGCAATTTCATAATTTTTAATGATGAATTAATGCTACTAACACCGCAAATAATTGAACTGCACAATTTTTTTGTTAATTACAAAATCTAATATTAAAAAAAATTAAAAACTTGTTCCTTTACTAGAATAATGCAATTATTTATTACATTTGTCCTTTAGATAATTTAAAATGTACTTTATGAAGAAAATCTACTCTTTTCTTATTCTATTATTCGCTACCTTTTCTGTAAAAGCACAAACCGATTTTGTAATTGGTTCGGGAACTACAGGTAACTCTGGAACTTCATATCCCGCAGCATTACAGGACTTTTATGAAGGCAGTCGTTCTCAATATTTGTACTTAGCTTCTGAATTACAGGCAGCTGGAATGGTTTCAGGAAACATTACTGCTTTGCGTTTTAACGTAACTGCTTTAAATACTTTTTCAGGAACAATTCCTCAATATACTATATCTATGCTTGGTACTTCCACTTCAAGTTTAGACGAAACAATTTGGGAGTCAGGAGCAACTCCTGTTACCAACCCAGTGGACTATGTGCCAACTTTGGGTGTTAATACCTTTACTTTTACTACCCCTTTTTTTTGGAATGGTACCGACAATATTGTTGTTGAAATTTGCAATGGAGACCCTAATAACAATACAGTGCTTGATTACACACAAAATGTAACTACACCTTGGACTACTGGTTTGTCATTTAATGGGTCGCACACATACAGGGCAGATAATCTTGGAAATCTTTGTGGTACTACCACAGTAACCAATAGTGGTACATTAACTACAAGACCAGATATTATTTTTTATGCTGCAACTCCGCCACCTTGTTCCGGAACTCCGAATGGAGGAACAACTATTAGTTCAAAGGATTCGGTTTGTCCTAGTATTGGATTCTCTTTATCTGTAACTGGAGCAACATTAGGTTCAGCACTACACTATCAATGGGAGCAGTCAATAAATGGTACAACATTTACTCCTATTGCTAATTCAGACACTTCAAGACTCTTTATCAGCAACATTACAACTACAACTTACTACAAAAGAAAGATTACTTGCGGAACAAATTCATCTTATTCAACAGTAATAATGGTATATCTAAATCCATTGTTTCAATGTTATTGTAATCCTCTAACAGGTACAGTGCTGCATTCCAGTACGTCTCCCACAATTGAAAATGTAGCAATTGCAGGGGGTACCGTTGCGTATTCAAATAGTCACCCAGGTGCCAATACTGCACCAAGTTTGGGTTATGTTAATTTCATAGATACTTCTCTTGCCCCAGTTTTAGCTCAAGAAGTTCCTTATACCTTAACTGTTACAACAAGTGCTACACCAACTCAGGCCGCAGTTTGGGTGGATTGGAATCAAAGTGGAACATTTGAAGCAAGCGAGTACCAATTAATTACTTTTGCAACAGGTGCTACAACTGCGGATATTACAATTACCCCACCAGCCTCAGCAACACTTGGTTTTACAATGGCTAGAATTCGTATCCGAGGTGCAACGTTTACAACGGATGCTTGCGAATCTTATGGCAGTGGAGAAACTGAGGACTATGTTGTGAAAATTGTTCCAGGAACTTCTTGCTCAGGAACGCCTATCGGTGGAAGTGCCACTTCTGTAACAACATCTATTTGTCCCAATAAACCATTTAATTTAACTGTAGATAATGCTACTGTTGGAGTAATTGGATTAACCTACAGATGGGAATACTCCACTAATGGGGGTACAACTTGGGATACAGTTGCCAATGCTAAAGGCATCAGTTTAAGTGTATCTGGCATTACTACTGCAACTTGTTACAGAAGGAAAATAACTTGTAGTGGTTCCAGTAGTTACTCTACTACTGTATGTATTACTATGAACCCTATTTTTGATTGTTATTGCAGTCCACTAAATGGGGTTGCTTTACATAGCTCTACTGGTCCAACAATCGAAAATGTAGATGTTTCAGGTGGAATTGTTAATTATACCAATAGTCATCCTGGTGCTAATACAGCCCCTTCTTTAGGGTATGTTGCTTTTACAGATACTACTAGTGCCCCTAGTTTAGCTCAAGAAACTGCATATACTTTAAATGTCACTACCAGTGCAACACCTGGTCAAGCAGCTGTTTGGATAGATTGGGATCATAGTGGAAGTTTTGAACCTTCTGAGTATCAAGTGATACCATTTGCTTCAGGAGCAACCAGTGCTTTTGTTACCTTTACTCCACCTGCAACATCTTTACTTGGTTATACACTAATGCGTGTAAGAGTTAGATCTGTTACATTCACGACAAATGCATGTGAAAATTATGGTAGTGGCGAAACTGAAGATTATGTCATCAAAATTGTGCCAGGTACAAGCTGTACTGGAAAGCCTTTAGGTGGTGTTACAGTTTCATCTACATCATTGGCTTGTAACGGTATTCCAATTAGCCTAACAGTTACAGGTGCTACAGAAAACGTTGTAAATCTCTCATATCAATGGCAAGATTCGATTCCAGGATCAAGCATCAAATTCAATGATATATCTGGTGCAACCTCCAAAAATTACACGGCAATGCAAAACGTAGCCAAGTATTACAGAAGAAAAATAAAATGTAATTCATCTATCGATAGTTCTTATTCTGCTGGCATATTTGTAGATCAACTTGCAGTAACTTATGCAACAGTTCCATTTGTTGAAGATTTTGAAAATTCCTGGATTGATGGATGTGGTGATGCAAATTCAAGAACTATTCCAAACAATAGTTGGAGAAATTATCCATTGATGGGAGACTCTAGTTGGAGAAGGGATGATGACGCTAGTGCTGCCAATTGGGGCAATCCTACTTTAGGTACCTATACCCCTTCTTCATCAACAGGTACATATTCCGCAAGATTTCACAGTTATCAAGCAACTTCAGGAACGTCTGGAAGTATGGACTTGTTCTTAGATTGTAGTGGTGGATCTTCTCTAAAACAACTTTCTTACGACTTTATCAATACAAGTGGTAATGACTCTTTACAAGTGTTTTTATCAACAGATGCTGGGATTAACTTTACCAAAATAGGAGTATCAAAAACAGCATCTACTTGGACAAATAAATTATTACAATTTACATCAGCTTCTTCAACAACAATTGTTCGATTAAAAGCTACATCTGACTTTGGTACTACTGATATTGGAGTTGATAATATATCTGTTACAAGACTTAATGCAGTTGATTTAGCGGCTGATTCATTAGTATCTCCATCTGGCTCTTTCTCTATTACAAGTAGTGGAAAAGTTATTTTAAGAATTAAAAATGCTGGGGCTGCACCAATTGATTTCTCAGCAAATAATGCTACAATTGGTGTAAGAATAACAGATCCTAATGGCTCTCCTGTTCCAGTTTCACCTAAGATTTTAAATTCTGGAGTTTTAGCAGTTGGTGCTACAAGAGTTGATACAATTACGAATACTGCCAATTTTGGTACAATTGGAACATACACTATAAAAGCTGGTGTTGGAATAGCTGGCGATCCAATTTTATCAAATGACTCTACATTTTCACAAAACTTTGTAACGACAAGTGTAGTGGTTTATGCTATTGCAAACGGAAATTGGGGTGACGTTTCTACTTGGTCAACCAATAGTGTACCTACTGCTGCAGATACTGTTAATATTACAGGATATAATGTTTCTCTTGGAGGAAGTTCATCATCTCCTTATTTCTGTAGTTCACTTGGCGTTGGTACTGGAGGAACTTTAACTATAGGTACTGGAGTTTTAAACATTGGTACTTCTGGTGGTAGTTCAAAGGCTTTGACATTTGCTAAAGCAGCTACATTAAATATCTCTGGTGGAACTTTGAATCAAAATGGATTTATATTGTTCAATGATAGCTCAAATTTCATAATGAGCTCTGGAATATTAAATATAGACGGCAATAGTGGTCTAGACGCTAATTCTGTTACTACTGGTATTGACTTATTAGGTTTTGGTACATCGATTAAGCCATTTAGTTTTGGAACTATAAATCTTACTGGTGGAACAATTACAATTGTTGATCCACACAGATTTGGTGGCAATGCAATAGCTTATCGTGGATCCGTTCCTAACAATATTGGATCAGGCAATACAATAATATTAGGCGATGGAATTTCGTCACAAACTGCCTCAACTGGGACTACTGGCTTTTTAGTAAATACTACAGCATCTTCTGCTAGATTATCTTTAGGTAATTTGTTAGTTAATGGAGGTAATGCTGTAGGTAATCGTTTTGGATCCTTTGGTTCTAATGTAGGCATCAACGGTAGTCTTACTATTAATAATAATTCAGATTTACGTTCAACCTTCGCTACTTTTATTTCTGGAGATTTGATTAATAATGGAATTATGTCTTGTTCAGCGGCTATCAATTTCCAAACTTATTTGTCAGGTTCTGCAGGGGCTGTTTCATCACCTCAAAGTATTAATGGTAGTGGGGTTTACAGAAATAATGTACCTGCAACTTCAGTTTCTAATGTTGGTTCTGGTTATTCAGTTGGTGATATCCTAACTTTAACAGGAGGAACTGCTGCAACTCAAGCGAAAATATTTGTATCGGCAGTAACTTCATCAGGAAATATATCTAGTTCAGTTATGTTGAGTTCAGGTAGTTACTCAGTTGCACCTGTAGGTGCTCAAGCTGTAACAGGTGGAACAGGAACTGGTGCTACTTTCTCATTAGGTAATGCTGTTACACCAGCAAAATTTGCTGGCATGACATTTAATAATATTAGTGCATCTGGAATTACCATTAATTCTCTGGGAACTTCCTTATCAACTCAAACTGGTACTGTTGCTGGAAATGGTATTTTGACAATGATTGCTGGCGTTATTAATAATGATAATGAAGTTTTCATTTTAGGAACAAGTCCTACTTTACGAGGCGTTTTAACTTATACATCTGGTTATTTTACTAGCAAATTGAGAAGATGGTTCAACGCTGCTACAAACGCTTCAACCACAGGAGATTTTCCTGTAGGAAAAAATGGTGTTATTAAGCCTGCAAGAATTGAATTTACAACAGCTCCAACCAAAGGAGGGGCAATTACAGCAGAGTTTATTGCTACAGCCCCAGGTTTAGGAGGCTTCCCTATTAATGATGGTATTAGTTTGGTTAACATTGCAAATGACGGTTATTGGAAATTAGAAACTGATAGTATTACAGGTGGTGCCTATACTGTTAGTTTAACTGACAGTGGAATTGCAAATGCTCAAACTTTATCAACTCTAAGAGTTATTAAAAGGGCTGTTAGTACAACCAATTGGTCTGTTGAAGGAGCTGCTGGTGTTAATACTGGAAGTTTGACAAAGCCTGTTGTAGTAAGAACTGGTTTAATAACTTTAGGTGAATTTGCAATTGCAGGTGCCTCTGATAATGTTTTACCTATATCTTCATTGAAATTTTCTGGAGAGAAAATAAACAGTTTTAATCAATTGACTTGGACTGTAGTAAATGAAGTTGATATCAGGGCTTATGAACTACAAAGAAGCTCCATCTCTAATAATTTTGAATCAATTGCTGTGGTTAGTTCTAAGGCATCTAATAACAATAACATTAATTTGCAATACTCATTCATTGATAACAATATTGTTGCTAGTGATGTTTATTATAGACTAAAACAAATTTCAAAAGATGGCAGTATCTCTTACAGTAATATTGTTTTAATTAAAGGACTGAAAATCTCTGGTATATTAGTTGGAAATGTATATCCAAATCCAGCGAAAAATTTGGTTAATATCAATATAGCTTCATCAGGTACAAAGAAAGTTACAATTCAAATCACTGATGTATTAGGAAAAGTCTTATTAAACAAAGGTCAATCTCTTAATACTGGCGATAATAATATTCAAATTAATGTGAATACTTTAGCTTCGGGTCAATATTTGATTTCTGTTATTGATGAAACTGGTAAAAAATCCAATTCAGTTAGCATTATTAAAGAATAACTATTTCAATAATTAATTTTAAAGAGGCTATCCAATTGGGTAGCCTCTTTATTTTTTAAAAGAAAATAAAACAGAATTTATAAAAAAAGTTGGTTATTTAAATAATGTCCATACTTTTGCAATCCCAAAAATAAAAAGTTCTTATAAAGATGGAACTTGGGAGTTTTCAGTTCCAAGTTTAAGGTTTAGAGTTTAAGGTTGTTTACAACTTTTTGCCTCTGACTTTTAACTTTTAACTTTTAACGTTATCACCAATTAAATCACAACACAATGGCAAAAGAAATTTCGGGCTATGTGAAGTTGCAAGTAAAAGGCGGTCAAGCCAATCCTGCACCTCCAGTTGGTCCTGCACTCGGTTCTAAGGGTGTAAACATCATGGAGTTCTGTAAGCAATTTAATGCTAGAACTCAAGATAAAATAGGAAAAGTTGTTCCTGTTTTAATTACAGTTTATACTGACAAGTCTTTTGACTTTGTTATTAAAACTGCACCAGCTCCAATCCAGTTAATGGAAGCAGCAAAAATTCAGAAAGGTAGTAAAGAAAGCAATCGTGCAAAAGTTGGAAAGGTAAATTGGGCTCAAATCGAGGCAATTGCTGTTGACAAAATGCCAGATATGAACTGCTTTACTAAAGAATCTGCAATGAAAATGGTTGCAGGAACTGCACGTTCTATGGGTTTAACTATTGACGGTAATGCACCTTGGGAAAATTAATTATTCACCTTAAAATTATTTAACAATGTCTTTAACTAAAAAAAGAAAAGTTGCAAATGCTAAGGTGGATTCCAATAAAGCCTACACTTTAAAGGAGGCTTCTGCTTTAGTAAAACAAATCAATTGTACAAAATTCGACAGTTCAGTTGACTTACACATTCGTTTAGGAGTAGATCCTAAAAAAGCTGACCAACAAGTTCGTGGTACAGTTTCATTACCTCACGGAACAGGTAAAACAAAAAGAGTATTAGTACTTTGTACTCCAGATAAAGAAGCCGATGCAAAAGCTGCAGGTGCTGATTTTGTTGGGTTAGATGAATTCATCACAAAAATTGAAGGCGGTTGGACAGATATCGATGTAATTGTTGCTACACCAGCTGTTATGCCTAAAATCGGTAAATTAGGTAAAGTATTAGGACCTCGTAACTTGATGCCAAATCCTAAAACAGGAACTGTAACAAATGATGTTGCTGCTGCTGTTAATGAAGTAAAAGGTGGTAAAATTGCATTTAAAGTTGATAAAACTGGTATTGTTCACGCATCTATCGGAAGAGTTTCTTTCTCTCCAGAAAAAATTGCAGAAAACAGCACAGAATTAATCAATGCTATTGCAAAATTAAAACCATCTGCTGCTAAAGGAACTTACTTGAAAGCAATTTCTATGGCTAGTAGTATGAGTCCTGGTATTATGATTGAAACAAAAGGATTAATGAACTAAAAGCCAAGTGATTCATTAATTTGAATATGACCTTGGTTTTACAAAATAAATTTTAGTAATGACTAAAGAACAAAAAAACGAAGTGATTGTTGCTCTTAAAGAGAAATTTTCACAATACAGTAACTTCTACGTTACAGATACTGAGTCGCTAACAGTAGCTCAGGTTGGAACTTTACGTAAAGCTTGCTTTGATAAGCAAGTTGAAATGAAAGTTGCTAAAAATACATTGATTAAAAAAGCGTTGGAGCAATTAGATGCTGATAAATATGCTGGTGTTTACGATAGTTTACACAAAGTAACAGCTTTGATGTTCAGTGAAAATCCAAAAGAACCAGCTTTAATCATATCATCTTTTAGAAAGGCAAATAATAACGCCGAAAAGCCTGAGTTAAAAGCTGCTTTCATCAATGGGGAAGTTTACAGTGGTGATAATCAGCTAAAAGCATTAACTCAAATCAAAACTAAGAATGAGTTGATTGGTGAAGTAATTGGATTATTACAAAGCCCTGCCAAACGTGTTTTAGCTGCTTTGTTGCATCATCACGAAAAAAGTGGCGTAGTTACTCCTCCAGTTGCAGAAGCAGCGGTTGAAGTTGCTGAAGTTTCAGCAGTAGCAGAGAATGCAGCTCCAACAGCAGAATAAAAATTTATTAAAGCCCTGGCCGGATTGGGTATAAAAAAGGCATAATATTAAATAACATCCGCTGGAGTTTTAAAAACAATGAAAGCGGTTTAAAAAAGTAAAAAAAATGGCAGACATTAAAGCATTGGCCGAAACCTTAGTAGGTTTAACGGTAAAACAAGTTCAAGAATTAGCTGATGTATTAAAAGCTGATTACGGTATTGAACCAGCAGCAGCAGCAGTAGTAGTTGCAGCAGGTGGTGGAGAAGCAGCAGCAGTTGAAGAAAAAACATCTTTTGATGTAATCTTAGTTAGCGGTGGTGCTGCTAAATTAGGTGTTGTTAAAGTAGTAAAAGACTTAACAGGATTAGGATTGAAAGAAGCTAAAGATTTAGTTGATGGAGCTCCTAAAGCAGTTAAAGAAGGTGTTAGCAAAGCTGAAGCTGATGATATTGCAGCTAAATTAAAAGACGCTGGTGCTGAAGTAGAAGTGAAATAATTATTTATTTCTCAAAAAATATAAGAGAGGCTTTTCAAACTTGTTTTGAAAAGCCTCTCTTCTTTATTTAGCTAATCAATTCATATCTTTATACTTTATATAATTATTACAATTCTAGTCAAAATAGAAGCACTGAAAATATTAGTTTACAACTTTAAGTAATATTTTGTAATAATAGCACACATACTATTAAAACAAACATTTAGAAACATACATTTGCAACTCAAAAACTAAATAATGGGTATTTTATTGTTAATAATTGGCACGATTGGTTGGCATTTAGGAATATATTTTATGTTTAAAAAAGGAGGTGTAGAAGCTTGGAAAGCCTTGATTCCCTTTTATAATACTTGGATAATGGTTGAAAAAACAGGAATTAAGAAATTTTGGTTTTGGATGCAACTTATTCCTATTGCTGGTCAGTTTATTACAATTTGGATAACTATTATTTATACAATGCTGTTTGGAAAAGTAAATGTAGTGGCACACACTCTGGTTGTATTTTTTCCATTTTTATATTTCCCTTATTTAGGATTATCAACTAAAGTCAGATATGTAGGAAAATCTGTTTTGGATAATTATAAAAAACCTGCTTCAAGAGAATGGATTGATGCTGCAGTTTTTGCAATAGTAGCTGCTACTATTATTCGAACTTTTGTTTTTGAAGCTTATGTTATACCAACAGGTAGTATGGAAAAAACTTTGCAAGTAAATGACTTTTTGTTTGTAAATAAAATTGCTTATGGACAAAGAATCCCTAAAACGCCTCTTAGCTTCCCGTTTGTACATAATTTGTTACCAGGTTCACAAACCCCTTCTTATCTAAAATGGATTCAACTCGATTATAAAAGATTGCCTGGTTACACTAATATTGAAAGAAACGATGTAACTGTTTTTAACTTTCCTGCCGGAGATACAATTATTAATTTGCCTGAATTTGGCAGTGCCACTCCTTATTACGATATGGTAAGAACTTATGGGCGTGAAGCTGTTTGGAATCAGTTTGGACAGCATATTATTGTACATCCAATGGATAAAGCAGATAATTATATAAAACGTTGTGTTGGTATTCCTGGAGATACAATTGAAATTAAGAAAAGCTACTTATTTGTAAATAACCAACCTGCTTTTGTAGCTCCCGATGCTCAATCAACATACACAATTACCAGCACAAATAAAGTTCCCTTGGATTTTGATGCTTTGAAGAAAGACTTCAACATAGATGTTAGGAATGACGATAAATACGAAGATTATAGAAATACAATTAATGATTCTTTGGTTAGAGTTGGGGTTGCTGAAATTTCTTTAAATGCAAGTGAAGCATTAGCATTTAAAAACATTCCTAATATAAAAATTGAAAGAAGCAATAATCAGTTGTATGTAGATTATTCACGGGGAAGAGTTTTCCCCTACGATACTTTACATTACAATTGGGATGTCGATAACTATGGAAAAATTTGGATTCCTAAAAAAGGCGAAACTGTAATAATTAATGATATTACGCTACCATTGTATGAAAGAGTTATTACTGTTTATGAAGGACATTCTTTAGAAAAAAAATTAGATGGAATTTATATTGATGGGAAAAAATCTACCACCTATACATTCAAGTTTAATTACTATTGGATGATGGGTGATAATCGTCATAATAGTCAAGATAGTAGATTTTGGGGTTTTGTACCCGAAACTCATATAGTTGGAAAAGCTTCTTTAATCTGGTTTAGTTGGGATAAAGGACCAAGGTGGAAAAGAATTTTTAAAAGTATCAAATAATAATATTCCCCTTTAAGCAAACATTTATATAGTTAACCAAAACAATTATTAGTGAGTTATAAATTTATTAACTGGATTATTTTTATCGTGCTTTGCTTAATATGGGGAAGTAGTTTTGAATTGATGAAGCTAGGAATGTTTGAAAATCACGACTTCTCAAAGCCAATATTAACACCTTATGAAGTTGCCGCTATTAGAATGCTATCTGCAGGTGTTATAATGATTCCTTTTGCTATAAAAGCTATTAAAAATTTGCCTAAAGATGTATTAACTTATGTTGTACTTAGTGGCTTATTAGGTAGTTTTTTTCCAGCGTTTTTATTTTGTATAGCAGAAACAAAAATTGGAGGTGGTATTGCAGGAAGTTTAAATTCACTAACACCACTATTTGTGATTTTAGTTGGAGCTGTTTTTTTTCAACTAGTTGTAAGTACTCAAAAAATTATTGGAGTTTTAATAGGGCTGGTTGGTAGTGCAATTTTAATTTATGCAAATACTAAGGGACAGCATATCAACGACTCGTTGTATATAGTATTTGTAATTATTGCTACGGTTTTATATGGGTTAAATGTAAATATGGTTATTAAAAAATTAACTGGAGTGCCTTCTACACAAATAGCAGCAATTGCATTTTCCAGCTTAATTATTCCCTCCTTAGTTATTTTATTTTTTACTGGTTACTTTTCATTGCCATTAACTGAATCAAAGTTTATAATAGCTACAACAGCTGCTAGTGTTTTAGGTATTTTAGGAACCGCACTTGCTTCTATTTTATTTTATATGCTTATGAAAAGAGCTGGTGGAATTTTTGCTTCAACGGTTACCTACGGAATTCCTTTTGTTGCAATTGCCTGGGGAATGATAAATCACGAGCACATAACATTGTTACATTTTATGGGTTTAATAGTAATCCTTGGTGGTGTCTATTTAGCAAATAAATAAAATTCAATTTTTCATCCACCTCTGCAAATCTTAAATTTTAAACAATGAAAAAAGGAGTGTTAATTTTATTTGCTTTGTTTTTCAGCTATTCCATCAACGCACAAGCAAATAATAAAACTTCTCTGCTTTGGAAAATCAGTGGAAAAGGCATTTCTAAACCATCCTACTTGTTTGGAACTTTTCATATTATTTGTAAAGATGATTTTATAATCTCAGATTTATTGAAACAAAAATTGCTTGCAACAGAGATGTTGTTTGAGGAAATGAAAATTGATGATCCTGATTTGCAAATGCAAATGATGCTTAAACTTAGGTCAGATACTACAATAGAAAGCCTATTAGATAGTGCTGTTTTTAAAAAGTTAGCTAAACAATTTCAAAATATTACAGGCATTTCAATTAGCTTTTTTAATAGTTACAAACCTTTTATGCTATCGAGTATGTTAGCTCAAAAAATGATTTCTTGCAAAGATGCTATTCAGCCAGAAACCGAATTTATAAAAATAGTAAAGAAAAATAATATACCAGTTAATGGACTAGAATCAGTTGATGACGAACTTTCAGCTATAAAAAAAATACCATTGGATAGTCAAATTAATACCATTATTAAAATGGTCAATAATTTTGATAGTGCAAAACAAATGATGCAAGAGATGATTACTATCTATAAAAAAAGAGACCCACAAGCATTATACTCTTTCATGAAAACAAATGGACTTGATAATGATTTTGAAACAGCAATGCTTGCAGAAAGAAATAATAAATGGCTACCCATAATTATAGCCAATATAAAAAAGCAAGCTAGTTTTTTCGCATTTGGAGCAGGGCATTTATCTGGCGAAAATGGAATTATCAATTTACTTAAAAAGCAAGGATATACTGTAAATCCTGTAGCATATTAGCCTTATCAAACTGCAAACGTTTCCATTGTTTTCAATTATTAGCTAATACATCACAACTACTTTTGCCAAGGTCTAAAACAAAATAATTAATAAAAAAATACGATTAGCTATGTCTAAAAAAGTAGTTACACTAGGCGAAATAATGCTACGCCTTTCAACTCCAGGTCATTTACGTTTTGTACAGTCAGATAGTTTCGATGTTACCTATGGTGGCGGAGAAGCCAATGTTTCTGCTGCTTTGTGCAATTATGGTTTAAACGGGACTTTCGTTTCAAAAGTGCCAAATAATGCAATTGGCCAGTCTGCAATTAATCATCTTCGACGTTATGGTGTAGATACACAATTTGTAGCTCGTGGTGGAGATAGATTGGGAATTTATTTTCTAGAAACTGGTGCATCAATGCGTGCATCTCAGGTTATTTACGATAGAGCAGGTGCATCAATTGCAGATGTTGATGCAAGCGAATTTGATTGGGATAAAATATTTGAAGGAGCAAGCTGGTTTCACACAACAGGTATTACGCCTGCATTAAGCGATAAAGCTGCTGCATTAACATTAGCCGCTTTAAAAGCTGCAAAGGCTAAAGGTATTACTACAAGTATTGATTTAAATTTTCGCAAAAAATTATGGACTAAAGAAAAAGCAAGAGTTGTTATGACTGAGCTTTGTGAGTTTGTAGATGTTTGTATAGGAAACGAAGAGGATGCAGATTTGTGCTTAGGATTTAAAGCTGCTAATACCGATGTTACAAAAGGCGAATTAAACCTTGATGGTTTTAAAGATGTGTTTAAACAAATGCAAGCAAAATTTGGATTTAAGTTTATTGCATCGTCATTACGTGAAAGCCATAGTGCTAGCGATAATGGCTGGAGTGCCTTAGTTTATGATGGTTCAGAATTTTATCATACAAAACATTATGAAGTAAGAATAGTGGATAGAGTAGGTAGTGGCGATAGCTTTGCTAGTGGATTAATTTATGGCTTGGTTACAGGAATGCCAATGGCGGAAGCTGCTGAGTTTGGTGTTGCAGCAAGTGCAATTAAACACACTATTCCTGGCGATTTAAACCATGCTACACTAAGTGATGTTAAAGACTTAATGAAAGGTGATGGTAGTGGCAGAGTGCAGAGATAATTTTTTAATCGGCAAATTTGAAAATTGTATTCCTCTTACATTTTCATATTTGCTAATTTTTATATTTTTTAAATTAATTTATGATAATAGATAGTTTAAGCTCAGCTTCTAGATACAAGAGTTTACATCCTCACTTTGCAAAAGCATTCGAATATTTGAACAATACAGATTTGTCCACTTTAGAAGATGGAAAATTTGATATAGATGGAGATAATATTCGTGGTATAATGTCTAGTAAAAATGGAATGTCAGCAGCAGAGTCCATTGCAAAATTTGAGTGCCATAATAAACATATTGATATACAGGTTTGCATTAAAGGCCATGAGACATTTGGATGGAAGCCACGTCCAAACTGTGTTGCACAAAAAGGTGAATACAATGCGGAAAAGGATGTTTTGTTTTTTGATGATGCTCCTGATACATATTTTTCATTAACAGATATGCAGTTCGTAATCTTTTATCCAGAAGATGTGCATGCACCGATGATTGGTGAAGGACAAATTAAAAAACTGGTATTGAAGATTAAATTGTAAAGAATATCTTTATTTTTTATCGTAAACTTCGACAGGCTTAAGACAACACTTTGAAAGAAAGTATTTAGCTTTAGCTTGTCGAAGTTTTAATTTATACTAAATGTGACGTATCACGATATTGTTAATTAAATATTCAGTTGCTTTCACCAGAAGTTAACCTTCCTTTCATTACAGCAGGCACACCTTCAGTAATCCATTTTGGTGCAGGTGCATCTTTCAATAACCAATCAAAAAACTGTTGTTCTTTTACTTGAATGTCTTTACGGTTTTTGCGTTCCATTAAGTTGTGTGCCTCGCCATTATAGTTGAGCATCCATACAGGTTTGTTCAATCTTCTCAGTGCAGTAAACAATTCAATGCCCTGATACCAAGGCACAGCACCATCTGCATCGTTTGCCATAATAACCAAAGGTGTTTTTACTTTTGGCAAATGAAATAAAGGAGAGTTTTCTATGTACAGATTTGGCTTTTCCCAAATGGTTGCTCCAATTCTGCTTTGCTGATGCTCGTATTGAAACTGACGATTTAAACCACTTTCCCAACGAATGCCACCATAAGCACTAAACATATTGCTTACAGGTGCACCAGCCCAGGCTGCTTTATATAAATTGGTTTGTGTAATGAGATATGCAGTTTGATAACCACCCCAGCTTTGACCTTGCAAACCAATGCGAGTGCTGTCTATAAATCCTTTTTTAATTAAAGCCCTTGTGCCACTTACAATATAATCGTAAGCACTTTTGCCAGGCTTGCCAGTAGTGTACCAAATGTCTGGTACAAATACCACATAGCCGTTGCTTACAAAGTATGGAATATTTAAACGTGATGGGGTGGGTGCAGGTGCCTGATATTGATGCAATGTTTGATTATTACGTTCATAGAAATAAACAATCATTGGATATTTTTTGGTACTATCAAAGTTTTCTGGTTTGTATAAAACACCTTCTGTAAGCTTGCCTGTATAGGCTTTCCATTTAAACAATTCTGCTGAACCCCAAAGATAGTTGGATTGTTGTGGGTTGATGTTAGTTAAAGGTTTGACTAAACCAAATTCTGTATGAGTAATTTCTCCATCTAAATTAATAACATCCATAAACATATTATTTTCACTTGAAAATAAATTAGCACACGATGAATAATTCTCTTTTGTAAGAATAAATGCTCGAGATTTTTTTGATTTAACAAGATTGCTCAAGGTTGCAATTTTAGTCATAAATAAAGTTGGCAACCTCTTAGTTTTTTTGAAAGGAGCATTACTAAGAGAAAATGGATTACTGTCTATATTGGCATTGCTTGTTATATTATTTGTATTTAAGATATAATATGATGAATTTTTGTCATTCTCATTGAAAGTTCTAAAATACATTTCCTGCCCCTCTTTAATAAACTTCTCATCATTATCAACTGTTACATACCTGTATTGGATTTTGTCTTTTCTGCCATTGGTTATGCAAACAGATTTCTCTTTTCCTGTTGGGTCAACTTGCCAA
Source organism: uncultured Chitinophagaceae bacterium (assembly GCA_964615145.1). GTDB lineage: Bacteria > Bacteroidota > Bacteroidia > Chitinophagales > Chitinophagaceae > CAIVPM01. Next base: position 30,977 of record CAZTOP010000002.1, on the reverse strand, counting down.
ATGTCGTATCTATCATATATTAAAACATATTTATCATTCTCCACCCACTTAACAATGCCATAAGCATTGGGAGCATCAGGCACATCATTTTCTTCATCATACAAAGGGTAAGGAATATCTTTTGCAACAGATTTGATTTTGTTGCTATCTGCATCGTAGCAACTGTATTGCTTTTTATCTTCATCATACACCAATAAATATTTACCAGTATAAGATGGATAAATGTTTGCACGAACATTGGTCATTATTTGTTTGTTGCTGCCATCATTGCTATTAATAACAAATATATCTTTCTTTGTAAAGCCTTGCCATTGCTGCTCTACACGTTTACCACTATCGCTTACAGCATAAAAATATTTTCCATCACCTTCTTGTGTAACTCTTATAGGTTCAAATTTTGGAGAGCCGAGTTGAATAGATATATCTTTTTGAGATTCTTCATCAAAGAAGTATTTAGCTAGGTAACTTTTTTTAGTTTCAATATCAACATTTTTTAATTGAGCAGTCATTAAATCATCATCTTTATAATTCCAAACATCAACATTTACTCTTTCAAATTCGGGTAATGTTGTGTCTTTTATTGGGAGTATAGGCGAAATACCAAAGAAAAGAAAATCATTTATTTTACTAAATGATATAACTGAGTTTTCATTAACTCTAAGTTTTTTATTATAGCCTAAAGTAAAATTACATACTGAGTCATAAATTCCCCATTTTAATAATGTGTCAAAACCTTCATAGGCGGCGGTAGATTTTACTAATTTATATTCTTTTTGTTCTGACTTTGATGTATCATAAGTAACAAAAAAAGCATTATGATAACCTTTTTCATCAAAAACGAATTGCTTAGCATCTATAAAGTTATTCGCTAATGTGTCTTGTTTGTGATGAAATTTATTTACATCCAAATTATAACTAATAACAAAAGATTTTATTTTAGAATTATTTTTCTTTGTTGTTTCAATTAGAAAAACATTCCCATATTTACTAAACAAATACTCCTGCACCAGCTTAATCTTTTGCTCTTTTCCATCAATCAAATTTCTCAACACTAATTCAGTTCCTTCTTCAATGTCATCTTCTTTTTTGGGTTTTGCAGTTGTATCTTTTTTAAGTGTTAAAATATTAATACCTTGTTCCTGTGCTTTTGCAATTAAGCTGTTTAAACTATCAATCTGCTTTTGCATAGCAGCAGCCTTGTTGCTTAGTTCATTAAGTTTACCAAGGCTATCCAACTCTTTTTTTTCTTTGGTTTCAGGCAAAGGTTTTTCCATTAAGTAAGCTAGCCAACCACCAGCTTTTTCAGGCATTTTATAGCTTTTTACTCTGGCTATTTTTTCCAGTTTATTATTGTCCACATCATAAATACCTAAACTATCTTTAGGCATATCATCAGCTTTCTTTTTGGCGATTTTTGCATCACGTATTTGCTTGTATGTAGGTTTAATTTTAAATACAACAAACTTGTCGTCATCACTAATGGTTACATTGTAGCCACGTTCTATTTCCTGCAAAATTTTACCATCTGTTTTTTGTATTACCAACTTATTATCGCCTTCCTGTACATTAATAGTATAGGCAACAAACTTTCCATTGGTACTAATTAATTTTTCGCCAATGCTTTGCCAGCTATCATAAACACTATGGTCTAAAGGTTTTTTTTGTGAGAAAGAAATGATAGGAGAGAAGAACAGCAGTAATAATATTTTTTTCATAAAGCAGGTTTTTATTTGCCACAAAGGCAATAAGGTAGAAAGTAATTATGCTAACAATAAAACAGCTTAACAATACAACAATGAACCCCAAACTCCAAACACTACAATCCAAGAGCATCTTTCATTGTTAATATTCCTTTTTTGCCAACAATAAATTCAGCAGCCAATACAGCACCACTTGCAAATCCAATTCGGTTGTGTGCAGTATGTGTAATTTCAATATCATCAATTGCAGAAGAATATTTTATGGTATGTGTGCCAGGTGCAGGGTCAATTCTTTCAGAAATAATTTCCAATTCAGCAGCATTGTTTGTTGGTTGATTTATCCAAGATTTTTTTATAGCATTATTTGCTAGAACTTGTTCCGCTAAAGTAATGGCAGTGCCACTAGGAGCGTCTTTCTTTTGGGTGTGATGAATTTCAGTTAATGATACATTGTAATCATTGTACTTGCTCATCAGCTTAGCTAAATAAGTATTTAGTTCAAAGAATAAATTAACGCCAATACTAAAATTACTTGCATATAATAATGTTCCATTTTGTCGATGACAAAGGGTTTCAATATCGTCCCATTTATCAAGCCAGCCTGTGCTGCCACAAACAACAGGAACACTAAATTCTAAACACTTTGAAACATTATCAAACGCTGTGTGTGGAGATGTAAATTCAATAGCCACGTCGGCCTTTGAAAGATTGTCTTTATTAAAATCATCAACATTACTCAAGTCTATTTTCAGCACAATTTCGTGACCTTTTGAAATGGCAATTTCTTCAATGGCTTTGCCCATTTTGCCATAGCCTATTAATGCAATTTTCATTATTGTTTAATTAACTTTTCAATTTCTTTTTTTAGTTGATTTTCTGTTAGCTGTGCACTGTGCGATGAGCGGTAATTAGTAGCTTTATTGCTAAAAATTGAAAAAGGGATAGAGCCTTCAAATCCCCTGTCAATAACAGTTTGAATCACACTTGTTTCCTGTTCATCCAGCCAGTAAACAGTTGCTTTGTATCCTTTTTTATTTACAAAGGGGGCAACTTTTGCATAATCTTCGGGATAATCCAGGCTAATTAAAATTAGTTCAACATCATCGCCTTTGAATTTATCTACTACTTTCTCAAAATATCGTAGTTCATTAACACAAGGTCCGCACCAGGTTGTCCATAAATTAATAATTATGGGGTGAGTTGCGTTCTCCATTAGTGCCACAACTTCCTTAGCTTTTATTTTTTTAATTTCCTGAGCATTTACAAATACTGTAGTTAACAGTAAAATCCCGAGTATTACCTTTTTCATAATTAATAATTTATTACTTATAATTCATCATTACTTAAAAATCCCCATTCATTCATCAAAGTTTCCATTCTGTCTTTTGGCAAAGCAACTTGATTATAATGTCCTGCATTTGTTTTTTGTCTAGCAGCTTCATAAATACTCACAGCACAAGCAACAGAAATATTCAAACTTTGTATAATGCCCATTTGTGGAATAATAAAATTTCCATCGGCCAATGCCCTCACTTCTTCTGTAACGCCAGAATGTTCATTGCCAAAAACCAAAGCAACACTTTTTGTAAAATCAATCTCATACAAGCCAATAGCATCGCTAGATAAGTGTGTTGTTAAAATGGTTTCATAGTTTTTTCTTAATGCAGAAAAACACTCTTCATTGTTTTCAAACTGATGAATAGTAAGCCATTTTAAAGCACTACTGCTGCTTTTAGTTCCAAATTTTTTATGCCTAGGAATAACTGTATTAAGAATATAAATATCTTGAATGCCAACAGCATCGCAAGTTCTCATTACCGCAGAAATATTGTGTGGATCTTGCACATTCTCCATTACCACAGTCAGGTTCGGCTGTCTTTTACTTAAAACAGATAATAATTTTTCTGATCTTTCGGGTGTCATATTAAAAACGAAAATAGGGGAAACTTTGAACACAAATGAAGCTGATTGAATAGATTTACACCGATTATTTTTTTGTAGCTAAACTTGGAATATAGATGACCTTATTAAACACATTAGCAAAGATTGATTTTTGCAACTAATTTGAAACAGGTATATATCTGTTGAAACTAGTAACACTAATTTTAATTCTTTGTGATACCTATGTTTTTGTTAATCAAAAAATCTGTCTTTATCGCTATAAATCTGTGTCATCCGTGTTTCATTGTACTCGTGTTCTATAAATTCAATTTGCTTTATCAACGCACTAACCTTACTTTTGCCAACTTTCTTTTTAATAACAATCTACTAAATGATGGCTGCCCCGTAAGGCGGCGGCAAGTTCATAAGGTATTTAAACAAATTATCTTAATATGAAACTTAGCTCATTTCGCTACGACCTTCCTTTAAACCTTATTGCTCAAAACCCCACAAAACGCAGAGAAGACAGTCGTTTGATGGTTGTGAATATGAAGACTGGTAATATGGAAAATAGGCACTTTAAAGATATTTTAGAGTACTTTAACGATAAAGATGTTTTTGTTGTAAATAACACTAAAGTTTTTCCAGCACGTATGTATGGACGTAAAGAAAAAACAGGTGCTAAAATTGAAGTTTTTTTACTAAGAGAATTAAATAAACCTAACAGACTTTGGGATGTAATTGTTGATCCCGCAAGGAAAATTCGTGTAGGTAATAAATTATATTTTGGCGAAAATGAAGAGTTAGTTGCCGAGGTTATTGATAACACAACTAGCCGTGGAAGAACAATAAAATTTTTGTGGGAAGGAAGTGAAGAAAGTTTTAAGGGCATGTTAGAACATTTAGGCGAAACACCACTGCCCAAGTATATAAAGCGTAAACCAGATGAAGAGGACAGAGAGCGTTATCAGACAGTTTATGCAAAATACGAAGGTGCTGTATCTGCACCAACAGCAGGATTACATTTTAGTAAAGAATTAATTAAACGCTGCGAAATACACGGAATTAAATTTGCAGAAGTTACACTACACACAGGTTTGGGAACTTTTAGACCCATTGAAGTTGAAGACTTAAGTAAGCATAAGATGGATGCAGAATATTATCGCATTCCTGAAGAAGCTGCTGCAACAGTAAATAAGGCTAAAGATAAAGGACATAGGGTATGTGCTATTGGAACTACAACAATGCGTACTTTAGAAACAAGTTTTACTGCCGAAAAACGATTAAAGCCAAGTGAAGGTTGGACCAATAATTTTATTCATCCTCCTTATAATTTTAATATTGCTGATTCATTGGTTTCAAATTTTAATTTGCCTAAAACAAGTTTATTGATATTGTGTTGTGCATTCGCGGGCTACGATTTAACAATGGAAGCCTACAAAAAAGCAATAAAGGATAAATATAGATTTTTCAGTTATGGAGATGCAGTTTTATTCATTTAAAAATTATTTGTAAAAAAATTAAAAAATGTTTGGTTGGTAAATTCATAACCTTACTTTTGCACTCCTTTCAACAATAGTTGATGTCGGCGGGAGGTAGTTCAGCCCGGTAGAATACTTGGTTTGGGACCAAGGGGTCGCAGGTTCGAATCCTGTCCTCCCGACAAAAAATTAAATGAGGTTAGATTTTTCTAACCTCATTTTTTATTTTAATCATCAGCCAATCTGGGAACTAATTTTACTTCTATAATATCTTTACTAATACATTGATAAAAAATAATCTTTTTTAAACAATTCAAAAACCACCTTTTAACATTAAAGAGTCTTTTTTGTTGCGTTTTGCTTGCTTTATAAAAAAAAATAGCAAAAATGAAATTAAGGTCTAAAAAATAGGTTGGTTCTCCAAATGAAAACTCATTATTTTTTTTTGAAAATATTTACTTAGAGTATTTATATAACAATCTCATTTTACACTTATTCAATACACTCATAAATTTGCTAGGCTTTCACTAATAACCAGAAAATATTATATCAAGTACACACATATTATCTTCACCCATTGAATATCTTAAAGGTGTAGGCCCTTTGCGTGGCGACAGTTTGAAGAAAGAATTAGAGATTTTTACTTTCGGAGATTTACTGAATCATTTTCCATTTAGACATATTGATAAAACAAAAGTATCTGCCATAGCAGATATCAATTATCAAACAGAATATATACAAGTTGCTGGTAGGTTATTGCACTTTGATATTATTGGTGAAAAATACACTAAAAGATTAGTGGCAACCATAAAAGATAAAACAGGTGAGTTAGAATTAGCCTGGTTTCAAGGTGTAAACTATGTACAAAAAACTTTGGTTGAAGGAACAGATTATTTATTGTTTGGAAAAGTGAGTTTTTTTAATGGTAAGCCTCAAATGGTGCATCCCGAAATGGAAATATTTGTACCACAAAAAGCAGGCGGTAAAATATTTTTGGAACCTGTATATCCAACTACAGAAAAGCTTAAAGTAAAAGGTTTAAATGGAAGAAGTATTGCTAAACTTACGCACCAACTTTTACTGCAATTGCAGCCCAAAGACATTGAAGAAAATTTGCCCAAAGATGTATTGGAAAGATTGGGTTTAATGGATAGAAATATTGCATATAGGGCAGCACATTTTCCAAAAGATGAAGCTGAACATTTAGCTGCAATAAGAAGATTAAAGTTTGAGGAGTTTTTTGTAGCTCAAATCCGATTAGCCCTTATCAGAATGCAACGTCATAGAGCTAATAAAGGTGTTGTTTTTGAAAAAGTTGGAGATTATTTTAACAAATTTTACAAGTATCATCTGCCATTTGAATTAACAAATGCTCAAAAACGAGTGCTTAAAGAAATAAGAACCGATACAGCAAGAGGTGCTCAAATGAATCGTTTGTTACAAGGTGATGTAGGTAGTGGTAAAACTATTGTTGCTTTGCTAAGTATGTTAATAGCTGCAGACAATGGATATCAAAGTTGCTTAATGGCTCCTACTGAAATTTTAGCACAACAACATTATAATGGTATAAAACAATTACTTGAAAATACTGGCTTAGAAATACGATTATTGACTGGTAGTACCAGAGCAAAAGAAAGAAAGGGAATACTAAAAGGGTTGTTGGAAGATTCTATTCATTTTGTTGTAGGAACACACGCACTAATTGAGGATTCAGTTCGGTTTAAAAATTTAGGTTTGGCTGTGGTAGATGAACAGCATAGGTTTGGTGTTGCACAACGTGCAGCCTTATGGAAAAAAGCTGTTGTGCCACCACACGTTTTGGTTATGACGGCAACGCCCATTCCAAGAACTCTTGCAATGACAGCTTATGGAGATTTGGATTATAGCGTGATGGATGAATTACCACCAGGCAGAAAACCTATTGTTACAGTTGCCAGAAATGAAATGAAGCGTGCAAGTGTAATGGAATTTGTAAAGTCAGAAATTGATAGTGGAAGACAAGCGTATTTTATTTATCCATTAATTGAAGAAAGTGAAAAAGTAAATTATGAAGACTTGACACAAGGCTACGAACAGGTAAAAACTTTTTTCCCTGAGCATTTATATAATATCAGTATGCTGCATGGCAAATTAAAACCTGATTTAAAAGAAGCCAATATGCAACGTTTTGTCAGTGGTGAGTGTCAAATAATGGTGTCAACAACAGTTATCGAAGTTGGTGTTAATGTTCCCAATGCTAGTGTTATGGTAATTGAAAGTGCCGAAAAGTTTGGATTGTCTCAATTACATCAGCTAAGAGGCAGAGTAGGACGAGGTAGCGAAAAGAGTTATTGTATATTAATAACAGGTGCAAAAAGCAGCGTTGAAAGTAAAGAACGCATCAATATAATGTGTCAAACAAACGATGGTTTTAAAATTGCTGAAAAGGATTTAGAGTTAAGGGGGCCTGGAGATATTGAAGGTACTAGACAAAGTGGTGCTATGAATTTTAAATTAGCATCTATAATAAATGACAAAGAGATATTGGAACTTGCTAAATTTGAAGCTGATACATTGTTGAAAAACGATATAGATTTAAAAGAAGATAAAAATTTACCACTAAAGAATTACCTTCAAAGCCAAAAAGGAAAAACCGGTTGGAGTAAAATTAGTTGATAACTCAAATAAGGACAATGAATAAAATATTAGTTGTATTGGGATTGTTTTTTGTAGGTAATTTATTTGCTCAAGACATAGACAAAGCAAAAGCTTTGAACCTTGTTAAAATCAATGCAAAGTATTTTAAAATAAATATCAATACAGATGAATTTCCTGTTATTACAAATGCTTATACAGATGAACAAACAGGTTTAACCTTTATTTATTTTCAGCAAACTTATTTAGGTATTTCTGTTTTTAATCAAATTAAGACAGCAGTTTTTAAGAACGATATTTTGCAATATCAATCTGGTAATTTTATCAATAATTTACTTAATAAAACACCAAATTCAAATCCTCAAATTTCAGCTAATGATGCTGTAAAAAGGGCGGCCTCTGAACTGCAAATTTCGGCTATTGAAAACCCAGCAGAATTGCAAAATCAATTTAGTCTTAGCAAAAAAATAATTTTTAGTAAATCAAATTTTTCAAAAAGAAATATCAAAGCAACACTTTTTTGGAAACCGGATTCTAGCAATACTTTGCATTTGGCTTGGAGCATTAGTATTGCTCCTTTAAACACCACAGATAATTGGAATATTTTTGTAGATGCACATACGGGAAATATTATTGAAAAGTACAATGAAACTGTTAATGAAAACTTTGATAATTCTAATATCAAATATTCAACATTTCAAATGTATCAGCCTGCTAATTTTGATATTCCAAAAGTAGAAGAAAGTCCATTGTCACCACCTACTACAACAAATGCTGTTTATAATGTGGTTAGATTTCCATATGAAAATAGATTTGCCGCAGGTGTGGCATTGGAAACTAATCCTTGGTTAAGGGCAGGTGCAGGAAATAATGCCATTACAAATGGTTGGCATTTTGATGGTACAACTAATTATAACATCACACGTGGTAATAATGTATTTGCTTATGATGATAGTTTAAATAAAGATGCACCAGGAAGATGGGCTACTTCTACAACTGCTTTACCAAGTTTGAACTTTAATTTCACTCCTGATTTTAGTTTGCAACCAACATCAACTGCCAATAGAAATTTTGCAACAACTAATTTGTTTTATTGGAATAATTTAATGCACGATGTTTCGTATCAATATGGATTTACTGAACCTGCTGGAAATTTTCAAAAAGATAATTTAGGTAGAGGCGGGATTGGTAATGATATGGTTTTGGCAGAAGCTCAAGATGGAGGTGGTGTAAACAATGCTAACTTCTGGGCAAATCCTGATGGTGATACTGCTATAATGCAGATGTATTTATTTTCTGCTTCCTTAAATTTAAAAATCAATGCCCCTTCAGATATTGCTGGTTCTTATGCTGCTAAAGAAGGTGCAATGAGCACAGCTAATTTATTAAAGAATGTGGGACCCAAAACTGGTCAGGTTGTTTATTATAATGATAATGCTGCAGGAACAAGTCATAATGCTTGTAGTACAGCAGTAAACAATTTATCTGGAAAAATAGCATTAATTAAATATGCTCAGCAAACTAATTGTACCTATACGCAAAGAGTGAAAAATGCTCAAAATGCTGGTGCAATAGGCGTTATTATTATTTACAATACTAACAAACCAATTACAATGGGTGGTTCTGATAATACAATTATTATTCCTGCCGTTATGATTGGCATTGATGATGGAAATAAAATTATTAATCAATTAACACTTGGTAATACTGTAAATGCAACTTTGCAACAAGGGGTGCAATTTGATGGTGATATTGATAATGGCATTGTAGTTCATGAATACACACATGGAATTTCTATAAGATTAACTGGGGGTGCAGCTAATTCGTCCTGCTTAAATAATGCGGAACAAGCTGGTGAAGGTTGGAGTGATTATTTAGCTTTAATGATGACTACAACCTGGTCTACAGCAACTATTAATGATGGAGTTATTGCAAGGCCAATTGGGGTGTATGCTTTTAATCAGGTTCCAACTGGTTTTGGAATTAGAACATATCCGTATTCAACAAATATGTCCATCAATTCTCATACTTATGCTAATATGGCTACCTATGGAGAAGTACATTATATTGGAGAAATATGGTGTGCTGCTTTGTGGGATATGACTTGGGGTATTATTCAGCAAGAAAATATAATTACCCCCAATTTATATACAGCCAATGGAGCAGGCGGTAATGTAATTGCATTAAACTTGGTAATGTTAGGCATGAAATTACAACCTTGTTCTCCCGGTTTTTTAGATTCAAGAGATGCCATTCTAGCAGCTGATGATATACTTTATAATGGCAGACATAAATGCACTATTTGGCAAGCATTTGCAAGAAGAGGAATGGGATATTCTGCTAAACAAGGAGCATCAACAAGTACAACAGATCAAACTCCTGCTTTTGACGTGCCAATGGCAGTAACCTTATCAAAACAAACCCCATTTAAAACTATACAATCTGGTGCCACTGCAAACTTTGATTTAAATGCAACCTGCCAATGTAAATCTCCTACTAATGGATATAAAGTTAAAGCTATTATTCCATCAGGATTTAACTATACAAGCAGTAATGGAGGAATAAGTAATGCTGATAGTGTAATTTTTTCAAATATTAATTTTCAAAAAGCATTTCAAACCGATAGTCTGAAATTAGTAATTACAGCTACTGCCAAAGGTTGTGCTTTAGATAGTGTAATTAATGATAATCAAGATGGTAAAACACTTGGCAGTTTTACTAATGCAAATATTTCTGGCAACAATAGTTGGAACGTAACTACTCAATTTGCTTACAGCCCTACACATGCTTGGCAAGCAAAAGATGTGGATGTTCAATCTGAACAAACATTAACATCAAGTACATTTACACCAACTGGTTTGTCTTTATTATCTTTCTGGCATTTGTACGATTTTGAGGGTAGTTATGATGGAGGCTTACTGGAGATTTCAACAAACAATGGAGCTAGTTGGCAAGATGTAAGTTCTAGTTTTTTGCAAAATGGTTATAACACTACTATTGATGCTTCTGCTCCTCTTGCAAATCAAAAAGCATTTTCTGGAACCATAAATAGTTTTCAAAATTCAATAGTTAATATTACTTCACTAGCAGGAAGTAACACTAAACTTAGATTTAGAACTGGTACAGATGTGGGTAATGGTGGAGCTGGTATTTTAAATGGTTGGGTAGTGGATGACATTGTAGTTACAAATGGTTGTGGAGCATTTATAAAATTTTATGTATATGACTCAGCAAGAAACTTACTTGATTCATCTTCAGTTCCTGTTTATGTAACTCCCAAGCCCTTACCAGTAAAATTTTTATCTTTTGCAGCTAAATCATCAGGAAGGTTGTCTTTATTAAATTGGTCAATAGCAGATCAAATTAATATCAAAGAATATCATATTGAAAGAAGTATTGATGGTAGGATGTGGGAAAATATTGGTAAAGTAACTGATGCAAATCAGGCGAATTATTTTTATAATGATGAACATCCGTACGAAGGTGTTAATTATTATAGAATAAAGGCTGTTGATTTTAGTGGTATTTTTTCTTTTTCGGAAACACGACAATTGAATTTTAATAATGTTAAAACATCAATTGCTATCATTCCAAATCCATCAAAAACAGAAACTAAAATTTATTTGCCAAAAGATTTCAAAGCTACTAAACTGAAGGTTTTTGATATTCAAGGAAAGTTGATACTAGATAAAACTGTTGATATGATTAATACGTTTATAACATTACAAACAGGTCTATTTAACAATGGAGTTTATCTTGTATCAATTTTAAACAAGGAAGGCGAAATTTTGTCAGATAAATTAATTATTAGCAAATAATGAACTTAATAAATAAATATACATCTACAATTGTTTTACTCATTTGTTTTTTAAATACCAATGCTCAGGGTTATCTTGAGTTTGTTGAAAACAAAGGACAATGGGCAAGTAATATATCTTTTAAAGGAGAATTAAAAACTGGAGCTATTGCATTAAAACCTGATGGTGGATATAGAATGTTGCAACACAATATAACCGACCTTGAAGCTATTCATAATTTTTATCATCCACACGGTAATTCTTCAAATTCGAAAGCTAATTTTACTAATAATTTAGGCTTACACTCTCATGTTTATGAGGTTAGTTTTTTAGGTGCTAATAAAAATCCACAAGCCCTTGTAGAAAAGCCGCAAGAAAGTTACAATAATTACTATATAGGTAATGATCCAAAGCATTGGGCAAGTGGTTGTAAAATTTTTCAAGCCGTAACATACAAAAACATTTATCCTAATATTGATATTAGATACTACACTGGAAATGGATCTTTAAAGTATGATTTTATTGTAAATCCTGGAGGCGACCCAAAGCAGATTACATTAGTTTTTGATGGAACGGAAAAGTTGAAAATAAAGAAAGGTAAACTTATAATTAAAACCTCTGTTGCTGAAGAAAAAGAATTAGAACCATATACTTTTCAGCCATCATATCAAGGAAAAAAAACAATTGAATGTACTTACAAAATAAAAGAAAATATTGTAATCTTTAATGTAAGTGATTATGATAAATCACTGCCGCTGATTATTGATCCAACTAAAGTTTTTTCAACATTTACAGGAAGTACAGCCGATAACTGGGGCTTTACAGCAACTTACGATGCAGCTGGCTTTTTTTATGCTGGAGGCATTGTTTTTGGGGGAGGGTTTCCAGTGAGCAATGGGTCTACATACCAAGGAGGTGTAAATTCAGATGACGGAAATCAGTATGATATGGGTATTATAAAATTCAACCCACTCGGAACTGCAAGAATCTATGCAACCTATATTGGAGGGAGCACAGGTAATGATCAACCTCATAGTTTGGTAGTAGATAATAATGGAAACTTAGTAATAGCCGGCAGAACCAATTCAAGTAATTATCCTGTAACACTGCCATTATCTGGACCTTGTGGTAACAAAGATATTGTTATAACAAAACTTGATAATGCTGGAAACATTTTAGCTTCAAAAAAAATTGGTGGTACAAATGACGATGGAATGAATATTAAGCCAAAGTATTCTAATACACCTAAGGGCACTTTATCACTAAACAGAAATTATGGCGATGATGCAAGAAGTGAAGTAATTATTGATGAATCTAATAACATCTTGTTAGCATCTTGTACACAATCAACCGATTTTTTTGTTACAACAAATGCCATTCAAAAAAATAATGGTGGTGCTAATACTAGTTTAGCTCGTAAGCAAGATGCAGTTTTTATTAAACTATCAAACGATTTATCTAACATTCTAACCAGCACATATCTTGGAGGAAGTAATGATGATGCAGCATTTGTATTAGCAATTCATCCATTTAGCAAAAATATCTATATCGCTGGTGGAACAGCTAGTTCTGATTTCCCTGGCGATACAACAGGGGTTTTATTTCCAATGTTTCAGGGCGGCGATTGTGATGGATTTGTTTCTATTATAAGTCCCGATGGTAGTACATTAATCAAGTCGAGTTATATGGGTACTTCTGGTGCTGAAAATGTTTATGGTATTCAGTTTGACAAAAATGGTTATCCATATATTATGGGAACTTCTACAGGTCAATGGCCTATTATAAATTCACCTTATAACAAACCATTTACCAGGCAATATATTTCTAAACTGCAACCTAACTTAAATGCATTTGTTTATTCAACCACTTGGGGAACCAATTCTCCAGCACCTAATATTTCTCCAACAGCCTTCTTAGTTGACAGGTGTGAAAATGTATATGTATCTGGATGGGGAGGTACAATTAACTCTGATTATTCATACCAAAATAGTGGTACTAGTGGATTGCCTATTACAAGTAATGCACTTCAAAAAACAACTGATGGAAGCGATTTTTATTTCTTTGTTTTAGAAAGAGGAGCAAGGTCTCAACTATACGGAGATTATTTTGGTCAAAATGGAGGCGTTGGCGAACATGTTGATGGTGGAACAAGTAGGTTTGATAGGGAAGGAATCATTTATCAAAGTTTGTGTGCTAATTGCTCAGGAGGTGCTGCATTTCCTACTACTCCTGGTGCTTACAGTCCCAATAATGGATCAACGAATTGCAATTTAGCCGCAGTAAAAATTGCATTTAATTTAACAGGAATTGGTGCTGGGGTAAGGTCTTCTATTAAAGGTGTAGATGGAGATACATCTGGCTGTGTTCCTTTGTTGGTAAAATTTAAAGATACCATAGCCGAGGGAGTGAAATATAGCTGGAATTTTGGTGATGGCAGTCCTGAGGGTTCAACTTTAAAACCTGATACTTTTCATTATTATCAAAATATAGGTACATATAGGGTTAGGCTAATATCTGTAGATTCATCAACTTGTAACATTGTAGATACTTCGTATTTAACAATGAGAATTAGAAGCGATAGTGCCCAGCTAAAACTTAGCTATAAAAAAGTTGGTGATTGTATATCTAATACATACCAATTTGATAACAGAGGTTCTACTTTCCCACCATCTAAACCTTTTAAAAATAATTCATTTAAAATTAATTTTGGTGATGGCTCGCCAACAGTTTCAATGGGGTTTGATACTATCAATCATAATTATCCAACGCCAGGTATTTATAAAATTATTATGATTTTAGTTGATACCAACTATTGCAATGAACCAGACTCCGTTAGTGTAACTATTAATGTTATTGATAGGGTAAAATCTCAATACACACCACCATCTACGGGTTGCTTATCTAGTGGAATTAAATTCACGCATAATTCCATTGGTAGTGAAAATGTAGTATGGGATTTTGGCGATGGGACCACATCTAATACAGATACAGCTGTACATTTTTTTAGTGCAACAGGAAACTATACTGTTAAGCTTTATGCCTATAATTTATTTAGCTGCAATAAAGTAGATTCAATCTCCCATACAATTTCAATTAGCATTTCGCCTACTGCAAATTTCTCTTACAACCCAGTACCACCAAGGGTAAATACTGCAGTTAATTTTATTAATAAATCTACAGGAGCAGTAAAATACATTTGGTCTTTTGGTGATGGCGATACTATAAAAACAAACGATATTAATTTACCAATTAGTCATTTGTTTCAAATGAATAAATTATTTAAAACCTGTTTAACTGTATATAATTTGTTTGATTGTCCTGATACTATTTGCAGAGATATACAAGCACGAGTAAGTTCATTGTACGACGTTTCTAGTGCTTTTTCTCCTAATGGAAATGGTGTTAATGATAAGATTTATGTAAGGGGATTTGGAATTAAAAAAATTAGTTGGAATATCTATAATCGTTGGGGGATTTTGGTATATAGCTCTAATGATATTAGTGAAGGATGGGATGGAAAATATAAAGGAGAATTACAACCTCAAGACGTATATCATTATACTTTAATTGTTGAGTTTTTTGATGACAAAAAGGAATCGAGAACAGGCGATATTACATTGTTAAGATAACCTTTATAATCATAACTTATGAATTGGGGATTGAGTAATTATATTGGAAAAAATTAAAGAAGTTAAGTTGAAAAAATATATTCACATATTATTTAATAAAAGCTCAATAGTACTACAACTGTTGAACGGAGCGTCGCAACTTAAGTTTAATACAGCTTCAAATGCTGGTATCAAAAAAAACAAATCTATTGTTTGTACTCTCCATTTATTGATTTTTATCTTCTCTGCTTTCACTTTTACTGCACAATCGCAAGACTTGCATTTTTCTCAGTATACAAACTCTCCCTTGCTTGTAAACCCTGCTAATACTGGATTTTCGACAGATTATGATTTTAGAGTTGGAATAAATAATAGAACACAATGGGGCGGTACTAATGTGCCTTACAAAACTTTTAGTGCTTGGGGCGATGCTCAATTACTGAAGAAAAAATTAGAAACAAGTTGGTTGGGTGTTGGTGCTATTTTGTTAAATGATGTTGCTGGAACTGGTAATCTAACTTCAATAAAAAGTTTTTTAAGTGTAGCTTATCATCAGCAAATAAACGATAATAATTTAGTTAGTTTTGGATTGAGTGGTGGACTTGTTCAAAAGCGAATTGATTATACAAAACTTACTTTTGATGGTCAATGGAACGGTAAGTTTTTTGATATTGAACTACCATCGAACGAACCATTTGTTACTAATAATGCTTCATATATTGATTTGAATGCTGGTATTAATTATTCTTGGTTTGCCAATGAAAATTTTTATTTAAATGTTGGGGTTAGTATGATGCACTTAAATACACCTTCAGAAACTTTTTTTAATCCAGCTAGTGTAGATGCTAAGGTTAGTAGAAGGTATAATTATTTTGCTAATGCTAGTATTAAAGTAAATGATGTATTAATACTAAACCCTCATATTTATTATAGCCAAATGAGTACTGCAAGTGAAGCTGTTGTTGGATTTATTGGTCAGTATAATTTAAGTGGCTATGGTGGAGATAGTCAATTACTATTTGGAGCATATTATAGAAATAAAGATGCCATAGCACCTGCAATTGGGTATCAGTTAAGCAATGTGCAATTGATGTTTAATTATGATGCCACAACATCATCACTTACAAGTTATAGTGCATTTAGAAATGCTTATGAATTTTCGCTAATTTGGAATGGTGTTTATGATGGATTTGGTAGTGGTGAAAAAGCTGTAAAATGTCCAAGGTTTTAGCCTTGTATTTTATGAATAATATTAGTAGTAGAAAATCCATCAATTATTTTATTAATAACAACCCTGCCACCATTTTCTATTACTTCTTTAGCTCCAGCTATTTGATCAATTGTATAATCACCACCTTTGACTAAAACATCGGGCAATAGTGTTGAAATTAATTGTTGAGGAGTGTCCTCATTAAAAATAATTACAGCATCTACTACCGACAACGCAGCTAATAAAATAGCACGGCTTGATTCGTTATTGATAGGTCTGTTATCTCCTTTACCTAAACGTTTTACACTAGCGTCGCTATTTACAGCCACTATTAAATAATCTGCTTCATTAGCAGCTTGTGTTAACGAGAAAATGTGGCCTTCGTGCAAAATATCAAAACAGCCATTGGTAAATGCAACAGTTTTTCCAGTGGCTCTCCACGATGCCAATTGTTTTTGAAGATGAGCTAATTCAAATATTTTGGTTTCTGTTGATTGTGTGAATTTCATTATAGCTGAATCTATTTTTTTAATCTTAAAAATCAAAATTACTGCTTTAAATTTTAATCTTTTACTTTTGAAAAATGTCATCATTTAAGAATAGATTAATAATAGGCAGACAACCACTTTTAGAGGCTATTGCAGCAGGAAAAACAATTGATAAAATAATGTTGCAAAAAAATGCAAGTGGTGAAATTGCTAATCAAATTAAGGCATTGTGCAAAGAACATCAAATTCCAATGCAATATGTTCCCATTGAAAAATTGAATAGTTTTTCAAAAGCTAATCATCAGGGTGTTATTGCATTTGCAGCTTTGGTTAACTATTTACCCTTACAACAAATTATAGATTTTACTGTTGGTAATGGAACAACTCCTTTGTTCTTGATGTTGGATGGCGTTACTGATGTAAGAAATATTGGAGCAATTGCCCGAACAGCTCTGTGCTGTGGTGCACAAGCTATCATTATTCCAGATAGAGGTGTGGGTGCATTAAATGAAGAAGCAATGAAGAGTAGTGCAGGTGCACTAGAGCACATTCATATTTGTAGAGTTAATAGCCTAATGAAAGCTATTGATGAGATGCATTTAAATGGAATAAAGGTTTTTGCTAGCGAAATGAAAGCTGAAAAAAAATTATTTGATTTAGACATTTCAGAGCCTTGTTGTATTGTAATGGGTGGAGAAGAGCAAGGAGTTTATCCTGCAGTAATGAAAATTTGTGATGAATTATTTCATATTCCAATGGTTGGTAAATTTGAATCATTGAATGTTTCTGTAGCAACAGGAATGATTTTGTATGAAGCAATGAAACAAAGAAAATAGAGGAATATTAAACAGATTCATTGGATAATATCAATCATTATTATTCTATTAAACTGTTTTGTTTTTTTCAAATTAAGTTATCAAGCTATTGTTACTAGCGGTGGTGCAATGGGATTTGGACTTATACTACTACCTTTTACTTTGCCAATTAATTTCCTCACAATAACAGCAATGCTATCTTTTACAAAAAAGTTTTGCGACCATAATTTTATTTTCGTAATTAATCTATTAGGGTCAATTTTTATGATATTCTGTTTATTATTTTACTTGGAATCTTTCAAAATGTAATTGACCAAAATTTTGTAGTGATGAAAGCTGTAAATCGGCTAAAGACCATCTTAAATCTTTCGCCTGATTTGGTGCAGGCACAACTACACATTTCATTTTGGCAGCTTTTGCCGCAATCATTCCATTGAGAGAATCTTCAAAACAAATACAATCGGCAGGATTACTATTTAACTGTTCTGCACAATTCAAATAAACCTGAGGATTAGGCTTGCCATAAGGGAGATCCTGAGCAGAGGCAATAGCTTGCAAGTAGTGTTTTATTCCAGCCATTTCTACAACTGCATCAATTAAGGACATTGGTGATGATGTGGCTAAACCAATTTTGAACTGGTGTTGTTTGAAGAAATTGAAGATGTAATCAACTCCTGACATTACAGTCCCTTTGGCTTTCACCTTTTCTATTACTGCGTTAACAATCATTTCCTCCCAAGCAGGAATTAGTGATTTATCTAATTTAAAATAATTAAACCAATATTCTAAAAACTCAACAGTTCTTAGTCCTGTTGTATTTTCATATTGTTCTTTTGTGATACTAATATTATTAATGCTAAAAATATCATTAGCAGCTTCCTGCCATAAAGGTTCGCTATCAATTAGCAAACCATCCATATCAAAAATTACTGTGTTCATTTTTTCGTAAGTTAGTCGTGAGTAAGCGTGAGTTTTATGTAAGTTTTATTTGTGAATTGTAACAATAAAGTTTGCGACTTTAACTCACGATTTACGATTAACTTACGAATGGAAATTCACGATTAAAGATTATTCAATATAAATTTAGTCATCTTGCTGTAAATGTGAAAACTAGTGTTGCCACCATTGATGCTATGGTTTTTATTGGGGTAATAGCCACTTTCAAAGTCAATATTCTTTTTTATCATTTCATCAATCATCATTACACTGTTTTGAAAATGTACATTGTCATCAGCAGTGCCATGAATGATTAAGAACTTACCTTTTATTTTATCAACATAGTTTAAAGGAGCATTTTCATCATAACCTTTTTTGTTTTCTTGTGGTGTACGCATAAAACGTTCTGTGTAAATATTATCATAGTATCTCCAGTTGGTGACAGGAGCCACAGCCACAGCAGTTTTAAACACATCTGCCCCTTTGCTAATTGCCAAACTACTCATAAATCCTCCAAAGCTCCAACCCCAGTGACCAATGCGTTTAGCATCAACATAAGGTAAAGTGGCTAAGTATTTTGCGGCATCAATCTGGTCTTCAATTTCATATTTACCCAATTGCAAATAAGTTTTCTTTTTAAAAGCTTCTCCTCTAAAACCTGTACCTGTATTATCTACGCAAACAACAATATACCCTTGCTGTGTTAGGTAATGATGCCACATGTTTATTTTCCCCCAAGCATTTGAAACCTGCTGACTTCCCGGACCACCATAATTACAAAATAAAACAGGATATTTTTTTGTAGAATCAAAATCTTTTGGTTTTAGCATCCAACTGCATAACTCAACACTAGTAGCATTTTTAATCATTTGAAAAGTTGGAGTAGTAAGTTGGTATTCATTATAAATTTTGTTTCTTAAAACAAGATTATCTTTCAATAATCTTCCCTTGTAAGTATCATTTCCAATTGAAGAATCAGTTTTATTTAAACTATAGATTGGCGGGAAATAGTAATCAGAATATGTATCCATAAAATAGCTAAAATCACTATTGAAATTGATTTTGTGTGTTCCAACTTTGTAAATTAGAGGTTTTATTTCTTTAGTTGCTAAATCATAAACTTGTGGCATTCTATTTTTAATATCATAAGCCGATAAATAAAATATTCTGTTTGTTTTTTCATCAACACCAAGTAAGTCAGTTACATCATATTTTTCCTTTAACAATTGCTTTGTTTCCTTTGCTTTTATATCTCCTAAATACAAATCGTTAAATCCACCTTTCTCGCTCGTTAATAAAAACCTATTACCATCTTCAAAAAAATAAATTTCATCGTTAATACTAATGTATTTGTCGTTTTTTTCTTCGTAGAATGTAGCTGTGGAGCCAGTTGTAGCATCTGCCTGTAATAGCTTTAAATTGTTTTGTAAACGATTTAGCCAATACACACAAAGTTTGTTGGTGTTGGAAATCCATTTAATTCTGGGTATATAAATGTCTCTTTCTTTGCCAATATCTACGGTAGTTTTTTTACCAGATATTGTATTGTAGATAATGATATTAATAGTAGAATTTGCTTCGCCTGCTTTAGGATATTTATATGTATATTGAGTAGGGTAGAGGCTGTCATATTGAGTAAAAGTATAAGACTTTACCTTACTTTCATCAAATCTGTAAAAAGCAATATAGTTACTATTCTTGCTCCATTCAAATGCTTTTGAAAAACCAAACTCTTCTTCATATACCCAATCACAATTTCCATTAATAATGTAGTTCCATTTACCATCGTTGGTAATTTGTGTTGTTTTATTAGTAGCAATATTTTTTACAAAGAGATTATTGTTTTTAACATAAGCAATTTGTTTCCCGTCTGGCGAAATAGTTGCGTGCATTATTTTAGCAGCATCCACTAAAAAAGATTTTTTCGCAGCAATATCATAAACATAAGTAATGGCTTTGCTGCTTCGTCTGTAAATACTTTCTCTGCTACTGAAAACTAAAATTTTCTTTTCATCATTGCTCCAAGTAATATCATTTAAACCAAGCGGAACCCCCTTTTCATTTCTTACATCTTTACTTTTTACAATGGTATCAACTGTTTCGCCAGTCTCAAAGCTTTTTTTAATAATGCCTTGTGCAATGGTTTCTACATAATATTTTCCATCTTTCATACTATTAAAACCCTGGACAGTTTCGGCTCTGAAAGTTCCTTTTTTATAAATATCCTCTAGTGTTATTTGCTTTTGTTGTGCAACTGTTAATAGAGGGAATAACAAAAAAAAGCACATAATTCTTTTCATATTGAGTAGTTTAAATACTTAAAAATGCTGCTAAAGTTCTTTTAAAGTGGCGAAAATAACAGTTTGCTTTTTAAGGAAATATAATTTGTGATGTGTGAATGCTATTGTTCACCAAGTTATTTTTGCCAAAGTAAACAAATCATTAAAGTCAGTTAACTTGTGCAACACACTTTTGCTTCAGTACTGATTTGTTAAATTACTATCAACATTAATGAACAAAGTAGCAGTATACAGAAAAGAAAGTTTTAATGCAGCACACAAGCTATTTAATCCTGCTTGGGATGATGCTACAAATTTTAAGGTTTTTGGAAAGTGTAGTTATACCAACTTTCATGGGCATAATTATGACTTAATTGTTAAAATTGTTGGTGTGCCCGACGTTGTAACTGGTTATGTTATTGACTTAAAAGAATTGAGCGAAATAATTCAGAGAGAAGTGATTGCTCGATTTGATCATAAAAATTTGAATTTAGATACTGTTGAGTTTAAAACTTTAAATCCAACAGCCGAAAATATTGCCATTGTTATTTATAATTTGTTAAGACCACATATTCCTGAACATTTGGAAATGAAAATTAAACTTTACGAAACTGAAAGAAACTATGTTAAATATCCAGCATAAAAAAATAGAGTTAAGCGATACCGAAATTGATGAATTAGGTAATGATCATATTAGTTCTTGCTACAATACACCAATGCGTGCAGATGCTTTTGAAAAAAATGATGATGAAAAAATTGAAACAATTGCTCATCATTTTAAAGCAATTATGGAAACCTTAGGTTTAGATTTAACCGATGATAGCCTAAAAGGCACTCCTTTGCGTGTTGCTAAAATGTACGTTAAAGAAGTATTTCAAGGATTGAATCCTACTAACAAGCCAAGTATTTCAATGTTTGACAATAAGTACAAATACAACGAAATGCTGGTTGAAAAAAATATTTCATTCTACACTTATTGCGAGCACCATTTTGTGCCAATAATGGGTAAAGCACATATTGCTTATTTAAACAATGGTCAGGTAATAGGTTTAAGTAAATTAAACAGAATTGTAGAATATTTTGCTAAACGCCCTCAAGTGCAAGAAAGGCTTACAATGCAAATAGGAAAAGAACTTGAAAGTGTTTTAGGCACAAGCGATGTAGCAGTTTTAATGGATGCAAAACATTTGTGTGTTGCTAGTCGTGGAGTTAAAGATGATACTAGTTCAACGATTACATCATATTATGGAGGTGTATTTCAACAACAAGATAAAAAAGAAGAATTTTTAAAATATTTAGATATTAAAACAGAATTTTAAAGTGCAATATCTTTATTCTTTTCAATAAATTTCTAACCTAATTCAGGCAAGTACCTTACTTTGCGTTGATGTTTTTTTTAAGGTTTACATACATTGTTATCTATCGGGCATTTTATATTTTACTGCATCAACGCAGAGAAGCAAGATGGGGAACAGCTTTTTTGAAAAAATTAGAAAAACAATTTTCTGGTAATTTTGATGAAAGAACTTTCAAAAAAATTATCTTTTACTATTCTTTAAAAGTACCTGCCATTTGCGATGCTTTTCTGCATCTTCACAAAAAGAAAACCCAAAGAGACGAATGTGAAAGACTATTACATTATTTTATTTGCAGTAGTGTATTTGATAATTTTTTCGACAGACAAGAATTGTCAGATGAAAATATCGAGAAAATAACATTCCATTCTGCTAATTACGTTGCAACCAATTTTACCGAAAAAATTTCATTAAACTCACACTTACTAATACTTAATTATGTAAGAGATAAGCAGAAATATTTGTATGTACTAAAAAAGGAATTTGATGTGCAAGTAGCATCTCGCAGGCAGTTCAATACCAATATTACCAACGAAGAAATAGAAAAAATTACTCTAGAAAAAGGGGGCAATGCAGTATTGCTTTGTAGCTTTTATTTGAACACACAAGCATCTTTACACGAAGAAAATTGTTGGTACAAATTAGGTAATATTATTCAATATGTAAATGATTTGTTCGACATACATCGCGACTTACAATCAGGCTTACAAACTATTCCCAACAGAATGTCAGATGCATATAGTTTTAAAAACTATTATGATGGTTTAGTGTGGAATTTAAAACAAGAAATACAATCAATTAATATTCCCCAAAAACAAAAACTACATTTTACTATATCATTAATGGGTATTTGTGCGTTGGGTTATATAGCTATAGATCAATTGATTTCTTTGCAAGGCAATAAAAAAAAATTGCCTGATTTAACAAGTTTTGCACGCAAGGATTTAATTATTGATATGGAAAAAAAATCTAACCTTTGGAAATGGATTAAAACAGTTTATAGACTTGCCAAAACCTAATCATTTTTGTTTCTATGAGCTTTGTTTACATTTGCGTTCACACTAAAAAATATACATTGTGCAAATAGTTTTATTTGATAATAAACACAGAAAAAAATTATATCCTTTAACCGAAACCAGGGCTGTTGCAGATATTAGAACAGGCATACTCACCAATAAAGAAAGATGGGAATATATTTCTGGAACAGAAGTTTTTGTTTTAACCGAAGATTATTTGCAGCCGCTATATAACGATTATGTTTCGGGTGATATACTATTGATAGATGCTTCAGTTATTTTTAATGAGCAACAAGCAAAAAAAATATTGCAAATTCCAACTGGTTATTATGTTTCCTACTCAAAAGGTTTTATTGCAGGAAGATTTACAACCACTGAAAAATTTGATTTCGACGCACTAAATAATTTATCTTTTGATAAGTTAGTAAACTGGAAAGATGAAGTTGTTCGATTAGATTATCCCTGGCAAATTTTTCAGCAAAATGATGAATTTATAAAAAACGATTTTGCCTTAATTACTGAAGGAAGAAAATCGCAACCTATTCACCAATCGAATACAGTTATTCAGCCCGAAAATATTTTTGTAGAGGAAGGTGCTATCATTACTTGTAGTATTTTAAATGCTACAACAGGACCAATATATATTGGAAAAAATGCAACCATTATGGAAGGTTGTTTAATACGTGGCAGTTTTGCTTTGGGCGAAAATAGTTTGCTTAAAATGGGTACCAAAATTTATGGTGCTACATCTTTAGGTCCTAATTGTGTTGGTGGTGGTGAAATAAAAAATGTATTAATGCAAGCCAATAGCAATAAAGCTCACGATGGATATTTGGGAGATGCTGTAATAGGAGCGTGGTGCAATTTGGGTGCAGCAACTAGTAATAGCAATGTAAAAAATACAGCAGGAACTGTACATATTTGGAATGAAGAATCAAAAGCTCAAATTGCAGTAGGGCAAAAATGTGGAGTTATTATTGGCGATTATACTAAAACTGCTATTAATACCTCAATTAACACTGGTTCGGTTTATGGTGTTTGTTGTAATGTTTTTGGTAATGGATTCATGCCAAAACAAATGAAAAATTTTAGTTGGGGAATAGGGGATAAGTATGATATAGAAAAAGCAATTATTGACATTGATAATTGGAAAAAGATGAAACATCAATCTTTGTCTAATGTTCAAATAGATGTATTGAAACATTTGTATAATTTAGAAAAAACTTTTAAGTAACAATAATATTTGAATGAATAAATTAACCATTTAATGGGTTAATAATTGTAGTTTCTTTTAAATAAATGGTAAAATACATTTAAAATTTATTGTAATACTTTGAAAGTTTAGCACATTACTTTAAATGGTTAGTATTTTACTTTGAATGTTTAGTACGATTCTTTAAATGTTTAGCACTATACTCTGTATGTTTAGTACAATACTTTAAAAGTTTAGTACGATACTTTAAATGTTTAGTGCAATGCTTTAAATATTTTGTACAATACATTAAATGTTTAGCACAATACTTTGAATAAATACCACAATTCTTTAAATAAATAGTACAAATTTTTGAAAAAATAGTAGTTTAAATTTTAAAAAAAATACTTATGCGTAAACAAATAGCAGCTGCCAATTGGAAAATGAATTTAACCTATCAACAAGCTGAAACTTTGATAGATGAAATATTAGCCTTGCCACATACTTTGGCAGAACACCAACAAGCTATTTTTGCTGTTCCTTTTCCTTATTTAACAATGGTTGCAGCCAAACTTAAAGGAAAGAAAAATGTATTTGTTGCAGCACAAAACTGTTATTCAAAAAAAAGTGGTGCTTTTACTGGCGAAACAAGTGTTGAAATGTTAGCATCAATCAATATACAACACGTGGTTATTGGACACAGCGAAAGACGCGATTATTTCAATGAGTCAAATGAATTACTGGCACAAAAAGTAGATATCTGCTTGCAAAATTCAATAACACCCATATTTTGTTGTGGCGAATCTTTAAGTGTCAGAGAAGCAAATGAACAAAATATTTTTGTGGCTAAACAATTAAAAGAATCATTATTTCATTTGTCTGAAAGCGATGTTCAAAAAGTAATTATTGCTTATGAACCTATTTGGGCAATTGGTACAGGAAAAACTGCCACTAGCCAACAAGCACAAGACATACAAGCATTTATTAGAGCCGAAATAGCAGCCCATTATTCTATAGAAGTTGCCAATAATATTTCTATTTTGTACGGTGGAAGCGTTAAAGGTTCTAATGCTAAAGAAATATTTTCTCAGCCCGATGTTGATGGTGGTTTAGTAGGAGGAGCATCACTAATAGCAGCCGAATTTAACACCATCATCAATAGTTTAAAGTAGGCTTAATGCAAAAAAATATTATTACTTTTTTATTATTGCTTATTACTGGTTGTATTGCTGCTCAACAGCAAAGTTTTCCCTTTTTTTATAATATGACTGGCGATAGAAAAATATTTGCCGATACCTGTATATTGCGTATTGCCCCAAGTGCCACCGCTGCCACAAGCGATACTTTGTTTTTGGGAAATGATATTAGCGTATTAATGCAAGTACCCTTTAGCGAACAGAGGAACAATATTGCATCGCCGTGGTTAAAAATTACCTATAAAAAAAATGGCTATACAAAAGTTGCATTCATTTCGGCTATGGATGTTTCTATTAATGATAAAGCAAGCACAAAAGATGCAGAATTTGTTTGGGGATTAGTATCTAACCAAAAAAGCGATTCATTAATTAATCAAAATGAATCTGTTTATCTCAACCATTATACAGGTAAAATAAAAGTGAGAGCTAATAATAAATGGGTAGAAGATATTGTAGATATGCCAGCAGCAATGAAGGTGGATACGGTAGTGTCTAATTTATTTTGCAAAACAAAATTGAATCATAGCAAGGGTGTTTTTCAAATAGAACTTACTGCCACTAACAACAAATCCCTGGTATATCAGTACAATTATATTTTATGTAATAATTATAAACTTGCTGCATTAGAAACCATCAACAGTATTCAAAAAACACAAATAGGACTTAAACCCATTAAAAGTTTTTATAAATATTACTCAAATAAAATTGTTTTTATGATGAGTGGTTTTATGGATGGAGATAAAGAAATTGAATCTTATAAAATCAAAAATTGCAATATCATAAAACAATAAGTTTTTTTGTTTTTTAATATGCTTTTCCATTATGTTTGCAGCCTGTTTGGTTCTGTGGCCGAGTGGCTAGGCTGAGCTCTGCAAAAGCTCCTACAGCGGTTCGAATCCGCTCGGAACCTCAAAATAAAACCTACAAGACTATACTTGTAGGTTTTTTAGTTAAATCTCTTTTTCAATATGAAATATTCTCAACAAATTGGCATTATTGCTGCTCTACTAGTTATCTTTTCTTGTTTTTTGCCTTGGATTGAAGTACCAGGTACTCACCAAATTCTTAATGGATTAAATGGATATGTAAACAGTAATATTACTTTTGGAACACAGTTAAAAGGTCACGGCTTTTTTTGTGCTTTATCATTGGCATTATTTCTAATTAATAAAGTATGGGCTAAATTATTTAACATATTCTTCTGTTTTGCAAATCTATCTTGGGCTATCAAAAATATAGTACTTTTTGTTTCTTGCAGAAGTGGTGAATGCCCTGTAGTTAGATTTGGTTTATACTTGTTAATTGTTTCATCTGTTGTATTGATGATAATGTCTCTTTTGCCAAAAATTAAAGTATCTTCATCCAAATAAATCAGTATGAAAAAAGTAATAGCTTTTATACCAGTTGTCTTTTTTTTTACAATTAACTATGCCCAATACAACATAAGACTTGTTGTTACCGATATTGCTACAAAAAATACCGACGATATTTATGTAGCTGGAAATTTTAATAATTGGAATCCAAGAGATATAAACTATAGGTTAAAACCATTTGCTGCTGGTAGAAAAGGAGTGGTAATAAAAGATATTCCAGCAGGTAACTATGCTTTTAAATTTACACGAGGCAGTTTTGATAAAGTGGAATGTACTGGCGATGGGCGTGATATTGATGACCGTATGATAAATGTTGAAGCAGATGTAGTTTTAGAATGTAGTATTAAAGGTTGGAAAGACAACTATCCCGATAAACCCAAGCCATATACAGCATCTCCACAAGTAAAAATATTAGATACTGCATTTAATATGCCTCAATTAAATAGGAAGAGAAGAATATGGGTGTATTTACCAAAAGGATATGCAAGTTCAAATAAATCTTATCCTGTTTTGTACATGCAAGACGGGCAAAATTTGTTTAATGAACAAACTGCTGCTTTTGGTGAGTGGGGCGTGGATGAATGCCTGGATAGTATGCAACAACTTACAGGGAAAGAATGTATAGTGATAGGTATTGATCATGGTGGAAATAATAGACTAAGTGAATATGCACCTTATGATTTTGAAAGTAATAAAGTAAAAATTAAGGCAGAGGGTAAGCAGTATGTCGATTTTTTAGCTAATACTTTAAAACCATACATAGATTCGAAATTTCGTACAAAAAAAACATATCAATATACTTATATAGCAGGTAGTAGTATGGGTGGATTAATTAGTTTGTATGCTGTAATGCAATATCCAAAAGTATTTGGAACAGCAGGTGTTTTTTCTCCATCATTTTGGACAGCTAAAAATTTATATGTAGATGCAGCCATATTTAAAAATCCTAATCCCATAAATATTTATTTTTATTGTGGTGGAAAAGAAGGCGAGGAAATGCTGAACGATATGAACAAAATGGCTGATGTTTTTGCCAATAAACTTAATATGAGAATATTTAGAACAGTTACACAAATTGGTCAGCACAGCGAAAAATATTGGCATTTAGAGTTGCCACGATTTTATGAATGGCTTTTTAAAGCTTATTAAATATATAATTATTGCTAAGTAGCTAAGCAAAATTAAACAGTAAAACAACTGCGTTGAGATTGTTGTAATCGTTGCTTTTTTTGCGTGGAAAATAATATTCCTCTTTTTTTTGATTACCCACCAGTAAAAAATCAACAATTACAAACCAATAAAACAAATTAATAGAATTGTCTTTCTATACCTCTCTCCAGGTATGATCTGCCAAAAGCTGCACACTTGAAACAAATTGTTTAAAAGGCCCGTTTCCTCCCCATTCTTGTGGTGCTACTAGCGATAATATATGAGTATTATCTTTTTTCTCATATAAGTGATAGGTTTGTCCTATTTGTGGTTTAAAGTTTAGCTTGGCATCATAAATCAGCATGCTAAGTTCCTTTCTCTTTCTAATTTCTTGTGCCTGTCTTGCAAGTAATTCAATTTGTTCTTTTATTTGGTTCAGCTGCATATTCGTTTGTTCTTCCATAGCCGACAAAGCTTTGTGTTTAATAACACCTTCTTTGGTTGGACGAACAGCTACTCCAGCAGCAGATGATGAATAAGGTAAAACACTCAATTGTTTATGATATATTTCTGTGTTCACATACTTTTCATTGTTAGTATTGCAACCACACTGAGTAACTTTTAAAAATCCGTTTGATAAAATTTCGTGAGTAACTTCCACAACCAAGGTTTCATTCTTCAAAAATTGAATAGAAATTTGTGAGGAATTAATAATGTTACAAATACTTGTATCGGCAAATTCTTGATTATCGAAAGGGTATTTTTCTCCACTAGGCACTACTTGATACTGAGAGAAAAAAGCTTCGTTTTCTACACTAACCCAGTTAATACTAATACTTAGCTCTTTACCATTTTTAATACTTTCAATTTTGCAGTTGCCGCTTTTGGGGGCAATACCAAATTGATAATTACATTTTTCGGGAAATAATTGCCAAGATGCCAGAAAGTTATAAGCTTGTACCATATGTGGTGCAAAAGTAAGATGGATGATTTTGTATTTTGGGAATATCTATCTTAACCCCAAACTAATTTCCATAAAACAATTCCAGCTGCTACGCTAATATTTAAACTATGTTTCATTCCTAATTGTGGTATTTCTATGCTTCCATCTACAAGTTGTAAAACTTCGTTACTTACGCCTTCTACCTCATTGCCAAACACAACAGCGATAGGAGTGTGGTCATTAGGGAAGTTTTGCAGACTAATGCTATTTTCAACTTGCTCAATAGCATAAACAGTGTAGCCATTTTTTTTAAAAGAAATAACTGCATCAACGGTGTTTTCAAAGTATAGCCAATCAACTGTTTCTGTTGCACCCAAAGCAGTTTTATTGATATCACGGTGTGGAGGTTGTGGTGTATATCCACACAAACAAATAGCTTTAATTAAAAAAGCATCGCTTGTTCTAAAAACACTACCTACATTGTGCATGCTTCTGATATTGTCGAGTATTACAACTACTTGCTTTTTTTCAGATTGTTTAAAATCCTCTACAGACTTTCGGTCCAATTCTTCCATCGATAATTTACGCATGTTGCAAAAAAACTAATTTAAAATGTGATTTTACTGAAAATTGAAATTATATTTACATAACCATTAACTAAAATATTGCAAAATGAAAAAACTAATTACAATGCTGGTATTCATTCCAGTACTATCCAATGCACAAGTATCCATCTTTGGAGGAAAAAATATTATTAAAACAAACTTATCTGGCGATGCAATTGGTAATTATAATATTACCTACGAAAGATCATTGGCAAAAAAATTCTCAATTTCTTTAGGAGTAAGGTATATGCCAAAATCTACAATGCCACAGTTTTTGCAAGATAAAGTTTCAGAATTGGTAGATGATAAAAATGTATTGATTAAAGATTTTCAAATGGGAAATTTTGCTATTACCCCCGAATTTAGATTGTATTTAAGTGCCGGGAAAATGAAAGGCTTTTATATTGCCCCCTATGTACGCTACTCTAGTTTTGATTTGCAGGTACCCGTTGCCTATACATATACCAATGGGTTAAATACTGTAAATGCCTCAGCTTTCTTCAATGGTACTTTTACTGCAATTTCAGGAGGGTTATTGTTAGGCTCACAATTTCAAATTGCAAAAAAAATTGTATTAGATGTTTGGATTATTGGAGGGCATTATGGCACAAGTAATGGCACTATTAATGCAACTGATTTTAATCCCCCAATCGACCCTACAAATGCCAACCAAAAACAAGCTTTTAAAGATCAGGTAGAAAGTGTAAACAATAAAGATTACGGACCATTTAAATTTAAAGGCGAAGTAAGCAGCGATTATAAAACTGCCACTTTTACAACTACTGGAGCCTGGGCTGGAGTGAGAGCACTTGGTTTAAACTTAGGGTTTAGATTTTAAGAGAAATGCCCTTAGCATACTGAACTATCAGATTTTTTTAATTAGCAAATAATCAAAAAATATCTGTGCTATTTGTTAATGAAAAACAATAAAATTCAGCACTACAAATTTGTATGGTGTTAATATTAATAAAGCGGCTGTCTTGTAAGGCAGTCGCTTTGTTTTTTATTAGTTGCTCAAAAAATTGTAAGTTATACTTTAATAAATTTTTTTAAAACTATACATTTTTTTTATCACAGCTATCAACAAGAAATTGTAAAGCAAAGTTTAACTCCTTCTTCGTTTAAGTTAATAGTGTTAAGTCAGTACCTGTTTAATTTAGTAAATAACCACCACAATAGGTATAAAGCCCAATTACGAGGTAAACAGTTCATTATCTTAAGGATAAATACGAAGACGTATGAATTATAAAAAAATAAAAAAAACGCAAAAAAATAGTTGAATAACATAAAACCCTTAATTTCAACATTTAAAAATCAAC
>CAZTOP010000001.1:3726-140340 GCA_964615145.1 uncultured Chitinophagaceae bacterium | reverse complement strand
TAAGCAAGTTTGAACCATTAAACAAAATAGCTCAAACCCTTAGTGTGCAACAATTACAGAATATTTCTACAAAGGATATTAAAACATTTTTCGAGTTTACAAATGGTAAAGTATTTGTAAAACCATTTAGCACTAAAGTAAGTGATATTGATATGGAAATTGGTGGCTCACATAGCCTAACTCAAGATATGGATTACACCATTAATATGAAAGTACCAAGGGCTATGATGGGCACAAATGGCAATAATTTAATTAATAATTTAACAGCCCAAGCTACTGCAAAAGGCTTACCTATTAAGGTTTCAGACATTATTAATGTACAATTAAAAATTGGTGGCACTGTAAAATCTCCAACCATTAAAACAGATTTAAAACAAACTGCCACATCGCTTGCACAAGATTTAAAACAACAAGCAACCGATTTTGTTCAACATAAAATTGATAGCACCAAAGCAGCTGTAACATCTGCTGTAAACAATGCTGTAACTACCATAAAAGACACTGCTAAAGCTGTAAAAGACCAGTTAATAAAAGATGCAAAAGAAGAAGCGATTAAGCAAATTTTCAAAACAGGCGATAGCACCAAAACCGACCCCAAACAAAAAGTAGAAGAAGCAGGAAAAAATATTTTAAAAAACTTAAATCCTTTTAAAAAGGGATAGCTCCACTTTATTATTATATTAAACACCCTTGAATATTTTATAATCTTCAAGGGTGTTTAATCTTCTTCACATAAACATATTTCCCAATGGTTCTAATATTTACAAACCACAAAACTAGTAATAATAAAATAGCTGTGGCATAAGTATAAATAGAAGCATAACTACTAACAAACATATTTAATTTACTAAGCCATTGTGCAGTAAAATACTGCAGCAAACTAATGATGGCAACACTGATAACCACAATAATGATATTGGGAGGGAAGAATTGTTTTATTAAAAATCTTTTTAATTGTTTGGGAGAAGCCCCAAGCGTTACCAGTAATTCTATTTCTGTTTTGCAGGCTGTTATGGTTAGTTGTATAAACAAAGTAAATACTAACAACGCAAAGGCAAGCATTATGGCACCTGTTGCCCAGCTAATAGCAGCTATGGTGTTTACTATTTTTCTGTATTTACTAAAACGTGTTTTATCTGCATCAGTGGTGTACCCATTTTTCTCTAAATAATTCACCAACTCTGGGCTACCTGGATCTTTAGTTTTTATAATTAATCGGCTGGGTTGTGCATTATTTCCTGCTGAAAATTTATTGCCCCAGTTCATAAATTCATCAGGTACTAATAAAGATGTTATTCTGTTGCTAAAACCAACAATTCGTCCAGGATATTGTATATTGCCTAAAGGTGTTTGCACGTTTACAGTAAAGCTTATCATCTTAACCACATCGGGTGTTAGCTGTGGCATATTTTGAGAAAATGAAAACTGAAAATTATAAAAATCTAAAAACATATTTGGAGCGATAATGGGAATATAATTAGCTGTTGCATCCCATTTCCAATTATCGGTAGCCACATCTATAAATGATGAAGGAACACTTTCAAAAGCAATATCTGTATAAAAAGGAAATCTTGAACTATTACTTTGTATTGAAGCTTTGAAACGACTAGGTGTAATAACACTAACCTCTTGTACAAAACTTTGCTTTTTAAATTCCTTTACATCATTGTCAGAAATAAATGTGGAACCAATTGTTTGATTGTTGAGTACTTTATTAATAACAAGAAAATTAGTAATACTGTCTTTATTACTTTTTTCGTTGAGCAATTGGTCGTAATTAGATTGTAATTGCACAGCAAAAAGTATTAATAGTATGGCTACAGATAAGCCCACAATAGCCATTAGCATTTTTACTTTGCCACCTGCTGCTTTTATTAGCTTTTTTAATAGTATGTTGAACATTTAATTATTTATGATTTTGCAGTTGTATCATAGCATTGGCAATAGCTTTTGCATTATCATCTTGTTGCTGCAAAGATTGAATAATATTGTTTTGTGTGGTTGCATCCTTATTCTGGCTGAGTTTAAATACGTGTTCAATATTAGTGACTTCAATTTCAAAAGCAATAATAGCTTTCATCAAATCTGTTACATAAGCAGCATCCATATTTTTAACAAGAGCAGGAGAATGCAGATTTTTTTCAAATTTATCTGTAAGTTTTACAAGCAATTGGTGCAATGCTTCTTCATTCAAAAAATGGATTGTCCCACTTACATGTACAGCCTGATAATTCCAGGTACTTGCAGTATTTTGCTCAGTATAATTGGTGGCACTAACATAACTGTGTGCTGCACTAAATATGGCAAGCACGTTGACATTACTTTCAAATGCTATCGTGTGCATTTGTTTACGCATTATATGTGCTTGCAAAAAAAGCTTATCGTCTCTTTCCTCAATTAAAACAGGAATGTGAGTAGCCACAGGTTTATAATTTGCATCTACACCACATAAAACTATAAAAGGATTTTGGTGCATAAATGCAATGACATCTTGCTGATTGGTTGCTTTAAAATGACTCACATTATACATTGGTCAAAAATAATCTTATAAAAATTAAATCTCTAATGAAACTTCATTATATAATTTGAAGTTTAAATTAAAGTTTCAAATAGTATGATTTTTAACAAAAAGTTAAAATAGTTAACCAAATACTTTTGCTATTTTTTAACTACTACTTTCGTATCAAAATAATTCCAAAATGAAACTGTATTTTTTACTTTACTTTCTGTTGCTACATTTTTTTGCTTTTTCAGGAGAAATTAAAGGTGTTGTGAAAGACACAAAAAGTAATGAATTGGCGTATGCTTCTATCTTAGTTAAGGGAACTACAAAAGGCACTACTGCTAATGTTAAAGGGGAATTTACAATTTGGTTAGATGAAGGAAATTATACCATAGTATGTCAGCACATTGGTTACAAATCGATAGAAAAAAAATTGAATGTGGTCAAAACAAACGATGCACTAGTTTTTGAAATGGAAGAGCAACAGTATAATTTAAACGAAGTAGTTATTAAAACAGGTGGCGAAGATCCTGCTTATGAAATTATTAGAAATGCCATAAAAAAAAGAGAAGAACATTTGTACGAAATAAAAAAATTTGAATGCGAAGTGTATGTAAAAGGTCAGTTTCAATTAAGAAATTATCCTAAAAAGTTTTTGGGCGAAACAGTAGATTTTGAAGACGGTGATACCAGTAAAAGAAAAATAATTTTTTTATCTGAAAGTGTGGCAAAATATTCTGTAAATGGGAAAGATAAAAGGAAAATTGAAGTTATATCAACCCGTGTAAGTGGAGCTAGTGATGGGTTTGGCTTAGCTAGTCCACAAATCATTTCTTTTTATGAAAATATTGTAAGCGTAGGTCGAGGTTTAAATCCTAGAGGCTTTATCTCCCCAATTTCAGACAATGCCCTCCACTACTACAAATATAAGTATGTTGGTAGTTTTATAGAAAACGACAAAATGATTAATCGTATAAAAGTGATTCCAAAAAGAACTTATGAACCACTTTTTACGGGATATATTAATATTATTGAAGATGAATGGAGGATACAAAGTACAGATTTATACTTGCTAAAACAACAACAATTACAATTTTTAGATACACTTAAAATTGAACAACTATATGTTCCAATTGAAAAACACTGGACCATAAAACAACAAGTAATATCGCCTGCTGGCAAGTTTTTTAGCTTTGATTTTTTTGGAAATATTGTTCAGGTGTACAACAAGTTTAATACACACCCTGATTTTTCAAAAGATTTTTTTGACAACATTGTTATGAAATATGCAGATAGTAGTAACAAAAAATCAAAATTATACTGGGATAGCACAAGACCATTACCATTGCTGGAATCCGAAGCAAAAGATTTTAAAAAGAAGGACAGTTTGGAACAAGCACATAAAGACCCCAAATATTTAGATAGTATTGATAAGCGAGATAATAAAATAAACTTAACAAAAATTATTTTAACAGGACAAAGTTTTAGTAATCAAAAAAAGAAAAGCTCCATATACATTGAGCCATTACTTACAAGTTTATTACAATACAATACGGTTGAGGGTTTAGTAGCAAATTTGAATGTACACTATAATAAAAATTATACGGATAAGCACTTTCTTGCTATTAATCCAAATATCCGATATGGTTTTAGCAATACACATTTGAATGCTAACATTAATACATATTTTAGGTTTGGAAAAAAATATGCTAGTGATATAAATTTAAAACTTGGAACCAATGTTTTTCAATTTGACAATAGAAATCCTATTGATGTATTTAGCAATACACTTTCTACTTTACGCTGGACAAATAATTATATGAAAATATATGAAGCCAGATTTCTGAAATTTGATTTTACCAAAACTTTAAACAAAGGCATAACACTTAAAGGCAATATCAACTATCAACATAGATTACCACTTGAAAATACCACAGATTATTATTGGAAAAAAATTGAAGGCAGAGAATTTACACCCAACTATCCTCAAGCATTAACAAGCACCAATCTAACTGAACACAAAGCTTTCAGCGTTACAGGCGAAATTATTTGGAAACCTGGAGCCAAGTATATTGAGTTTCCAGACAGAAAAATAATGATTGGTTCAAAGTATCCAACTTTCAGTTTTTTATTTACACAAGGCTTAAAAAATATTTTAGGCAGCGATGTTGATTATAGCAAATGGCAATTCTCGATAAACGATAATTTGAATTTAAAAATGGGTGGAAGAATCAGTTACAAAATAACAGCAGCAGGATTTGCACACGCCAGCAGTGTATTTATTCCTGATATGAATCATATTTTGGGTAATCAAATTTCAACAGCATCTGTCTACTTAAACAGTTTTCAACTGATGCCATACTATGCATATAGTAATACTTCAAAACTTTATACAACCGCACACCTTGAATACCATTTAAACGGATTACTTACTAATAAAATTCCATGGTTTAAAAAATTGAATTGGTTTTTTGTTGTAGGTGGCAATGCAATGTATAATAACGATACTAAACAAGGCTATTACGAGGTAATGTTTTCTGTTGAAAATATCTTAAAGGTATTTAGAATAGATTTTGTTAAGAGTTTTCCTAACGAAAGGGACAATGGAAGTATGGGTATCAAGTGGTCGATGCCTATGTTTGGTGGAAAGTAGCATGACCAATTTAATTATATTTATAAATATCTTTACCGCAAATAATTTTTATGGCTGAAATAGTAATTTCATTAAGAGGCGTTAATATATATCAAGGCAAAAGTTTAATTCTGCAAGATGTAAACTTTACCATTGAAAAGGGAGAATTTGTTTATCTGGTTGGAAAAACTGGTACAGGAAAAAGTAGCTTACTAAAAACATTATATGGCGAATTAAGATTAACGGAAGGTACTGCAACTGTTGTGGGATTTGATTTAAGAACTATGGACTGGAAAAAAGTACCTTTTCTAAGAAGAAATTTAGGTGTTGTATTCCAAGATTTTCAATTATTAACAGATAGGAATATTCACGAAAATTTAAAGTTTGTTCTAAAAGCAACAGGCTGGAAAGATGAGAAGTTAATGGAAGAAAAAATTAATGATGTTTTGGATAAAGTAGGTATAAAAAGTAAAGCATATAAAATGCCTTATGAAATGAGTGGTGGAGAGCAGCAACGTGTAGACATAGCGAGAGCTTTACTTAATTCTCCCAAATTAATTTTAGCAGACGAACCCACAGGCAATCTTGATCCTGAGACAAGTGATGAAATTATGCAATTGCTTTTTCAAATTGCAAAAGATTATGGCACTACCATTATAATGGCTACTCACGATTTCATTGTAATAAATCGGTATCCTTCGCGGATGTTAAAAACTGAAATGGGAAAGGTTATTGATAGCAATATTGGTACAACAATACAACCCTAATAAACTAAAAAAATAACAAAACAAAGGGCCAATCTTAATTAATATGATTGGCCTTTTGCTTTGGGCAAAAACGCTGTGGATAATACAACTTTATAACTTCATTTTATCCACTTACACAATCTATTTTTATTTTATTCAAACGGGTAGTTTATTTTCACAATACTTACTGGTCCGTTACCTATGATGATTTTAAAACAATGCACTCATTTCTATGAGTGCATTTTATGTATATACGTTTTATAATATTAAGTAATCATTTAAAAGATACTCATGCTCAGCATTTATATTTGCAATTAATATTGTAATTAATAAATGAATAAACTGGATTGGTATATCATCAGAAATTTTTTTAAGACTTTCATTTTTGCAATATTTCTATTTGTTGTAATTACAGTAGTAATTGATATGAGCGAAAAAGCAGAAGATTTTGTTCGCTCCAACCTATCATCTTACCAAATTTTCAATCAATATTATCTTGGCTTCATTCCGCACATGACAGCTTTGTTATTTCCCTTATTCGTATTTATTGCAGTTATTTTTTTTACATCTCAAATGGCTGGCAGAAGCGAAATCATTGCTATTTTAGCAAGCGGTGTATCTTATAACCGATGGCTTAGGCCTTATTTAATTGGAGGTATTTTTTTAGGCTTTATTTTATTATTAGCTAGCATGTACACCGTTCCTAATGCCAATAAAAAAAGAACTCTTTTTGAAACCAAATATATTGATGCAAACTCTTCTTACGAAAAAACCATAAGTATTGTAAATGATAGGGGTGCTAGTATGTATTTAAAAATTGATTCATTTAACTACATTGTAATTAACAATTATGACACTACCACAAAAAGTAGTTCAGGATGTTACATTTACAAAATTGTTAATAATAAACTAATTCAAAATACCAAGGCAGAAAAAATGTTTTGGGATGAAAAAAGTAAAATATGGAAACTCCAAAACATAATAAAAAGAGAGATTGATACTGTAAAGGAAAAAGTATCACAAATTGCTGAACAAAATTTAAATTTTACAGCTACACCACGCGATTTATTAAGAGGTAAATACACAAAAGATATCCTCACATCTCCTGAACTAAAAAGATATATTGAAATTGAACAAAAAAATGGTTCCGAAAATATCAATGAATTAGTTGTTGAGTATGGAAGAAGAAATGCAACAGCTGTTTCAGTAGTTATTTTAACTTTAATGGGAGCAATAGTTGCAGGCAGAAAAGTACGTGGTGGAAGTGGCTCTCACTTGGCTATTGGTGTATTAATTGCACTTTTATATATTTTAACAGATAAATTTTCAACAATTTTTTCTACAAAAGGCAATTTGCCGCCAACTATAGCTGTTTGGATACCTAACTTCATTTTTTGCTTTGTTGTATTATATCTCTATAAAAAAGCACCTAAATAATATATTTTTAAAATGGAAATAACTTTCAATACTCCAGCTTTATTATTCCCAGCAATTACTTTTTTAATGCTTGTGTATGGCAATCGTTTTTTAGCACTCTCAAATTTAATAAGAACACTACACGAGAGATATACAAAAGAAAAAGAAAGCAGACCAAATATCATACATCAAATAAAAAATTTACGCACCAGACTTACTATGATTAGGTTAATGCAAGGATTAGCAGTAAGCAGTTTCTTATTATGTTTAATTTGTATGTATTTAATTTTTAATAACAGACAATCTTTATCACACATACTTTTTGCAATAAGTATGATATTTTTAATGGCCTCAATGGTATTATCAATATTAGAAATACAAATAAGCACAAAAGCTCTAGAACACGAATTGAGTGATATGGAGCATGAATTGGGAGACAATAATGTAATTGTGGATTATCTGAAAAGCACTTTTGAAAAAAAAGAAGATTAGTCTATAACCCTACCACCACCGGCAAATTTAGATTTCCAGTAAGATTCATCTAAGTCGCTAATCATAACACCGTTACTTGTAGATGCATGTACAAACTTGTTGTTTGTTAAATAAATACCTACGTGGTTTATATATCCTTTTTTCGTTCTAAAAAAAACCAAGTCCCCTTCTTTTAAATCATCTTTTTGAACTCGTGATGTTGCATCATGTTGTTCAGATGCGGTTCTTGGTAAATTTATTTTATAAACATCTCTTATTATTGTGCCTGTAAATGCACTGCAATCAATACAATTTTTTGTTGTACCTCCTAAACAATAATTTGTTCCCCACCATTCTTCTATATCATTAAACAAATTGAGATTGGTAATATTTTCTACATAAGTATCTAACAAAATAGCATACTTTATCTGTATTGGATTTGATTTTTCAAGTTCGATCTTAGTGCTAGTGGGCAGGTTTTTAGGTGGCTCTGTACTACCCTTGTTGTTGCTGTATTTTGTAGTTGCAGGCTTGTGCTTCGATTTTACGACAGAGCCAGGCGTAACTTCAATTCCATCAATAAAAACAATTTTTCTGGTAGCCTTTTTTCTACTACTTGAATTTGTTGAGTTGTCTTTATCTGTTATTTTATGAACAGTTTTACAACTCATCAATCCTAAAAAAATAAATCCTATACAATATAAAAAATTGCTTTTACTCATTAGCGGTGCAATTTAATCTTACAAGATTTAATAGCAAAAAACAATTAAGTTAATGAGCATTTTAAATAGTTCCTTAATTTCACGCCAAATTATTTGTCATGAAAAAACTTATTGCTGCCAGTTTTATTTTCTTTGTATTATTCGTTGCTTGCAAATCCAATTCAAGCAGTGACTCTAACTTAACAGATGGACATCCTTCATGGATCATGCAAGGTAATATTTACGAGGTAAACACACGTCAGTACACACCTGAAGGCACATTTAAAGCATTTGAAAAACACTTAGACAGATTAAAAGAAATGGGGGTACAAACACTTTGGTTTATGCCTATTAACCCCATTAGTTTAAAAGACAGAAAACGTGATAGCTCTCAATTAGGAAGCTACTATGCTGTTGCTGACTACAGAAAAATAAATCCAGAATATGGCAATATGGAGGATTGGAAAGCATTAGTAAAGCACGCTCATGATATGGGGTTCAAAGTTATTATCGATTGGGTTCCTACACATAGTGGTGCTGATCATTATTGGTTAAACACTCAGCCTGATTTTTATATTAAAGATAGCTTGGGAAATCCAATTAGTCAGTATGATTGGACAGACACTAGAAAACTTAACTACAACAATCCTAAGCTTGTAGATTCAATGATTGATTGTATGAAGTTTTGGATAAAAGAAAGCGATATTGATGGTTTTAGATGTGATGTTGCAGGTGAAGTGCCAGATGCATTTTGGAGCAAAGCAATTACTGAATTAAAAAAGATGAAAAACATTTTAATGCTTGCAGAAGGCGATAAACCTAGCTTACACAAAGATGGCTTTGATATGACTTATGCTTGGGAAGACTTTGCAACAATGGTAAAAATAGCCAAAGGTAAAACTACAGCCACAGCTTTAGATTCGGTTATTAATAAAAACGATACCGCTTTTATGGCAAATAAAATTAGAATGTATTTCACATCAAATCACGACGAAAATAGTTGGAATCAAGCCGATTTTGGAACAATGCCAGGTGAAATTCATGCTCCATTTGCAGTGTTAACCCAAACAATAAAAAATACTGTTCCGTTAATTTATGGTGGGCAGGAAGAACCTTTTTTAGACAGTTTAAAATTCTTTGTAAAAGATACAATTACTTTTGGTAAATATCAACGTGCAACCTTTTATAAAAAACTATTGGAACTCAGAAAAAACAATCCAGCTTTAATGCCTAATGCAAGCTACACAAAACTCAGTACCAATAACGATGCATCAATTTTTGCGTTTGTTCGACAAAAAGATAACCACAAAATTTTAGTGGTTCTTAATTTATCAAATCAACCTCAAAACACAACTATTAACAACACAATTATTAATGGGAATAGTAAGGAAGTGTTTTCACAAAAAAAAGAACAACTATCGTCAAATACTTCGTTTAAATTAAATCCTTGGGGTTATCAAGTTTTCGAATACTAATCATTGCTTCATCTGAAAAAACAACAATGAAAAAGAAAATAGTTATTGGAATTTTAATTTGTTTATTAGTAATTCAGTTTATTAGACCTGCAAAAAATGCAGGCGTTACAGATAAAACCAAAGAGATTGCTGCCGTAATTCAAGTTCCAGAAAACGTACAAGTAATTTTAAAAAAGGCTTGTAACGACTGCCATAGCAACAATACTGTTTATCCTTGGTATAGCAATATACAACCAGTTTATTTCTGGTTAAATCATCATATCAATGAAGGCAAAAGAGAAATTAATTTTGACGAATTTGCAACTTATCGTTTAAGAAGGCAGTATCATAAACTCGAAGAAATTATTAAACAAGTTAAGGAAGGAGAAATGCCACTATCATCGTACACCCTCATTCATAAAGAGGCAATATTAACAAACGATGAAAAAACCACTTTAACAACATGGGCAAAAAATGCCATGGATTCAATGAAAGCACACTACCCTATTGACAGTTTAGTTAAAAAGAAAAGCTGAAAAACAAATGATACAAATACAAGTTTTTGCATTTAGCCCATTACAAGAGAATACCTACGTTTTATACAATGAACATAAAAATGCTATTATTGTTGATCCTGGCTGCTACTTTACTGCAGAAGAGGAGACGCTTAAAAACTTTATAATCGAAAAAAATTTAACCATTGTAAAACTTATTAATACACATTGCCATTTAGACCATGTTTTTGGAAACAAATGGGTTAATAAAAACTATAATTTATTACCAATTATTCATAAAAATGAGCTGCAAATGCTACAACTAGCTCCAATTGCAGCTGAACGATGGGGTTTGCCATTTGACAACTATAAAGGCGAAGTTTTATACTTAGAGGAAGGCGAAATTATTACCTTGGATGAGGATGAATTGATTGTGATTTTAGCACCAGGGCATAGTCCAGGTCATATTTGTTTATACAACCAAAAGCAAAGTTTTATTATAGGTGGCGATGTACTTTTTTATGAAAGTATTGGTAGAACAGATTTGCCAATGTGTAATCATCAAGATTTAATAAAAAGTATTAAAGAAAAGCTATTTACGTTACCCAACGATACAATTGTTTACTCAGGGCACGGACAATACACAACTATTGGACATGAAAAAGAACACAATCCATTTATCCATTAAGGCAAGGTAAAATACTGTTGACCCTCTCCAAAATCTTTTTCTAAAGCATCTAATATTACTTGAAAATGTTTTGGATTATTAATAAAATCAGCATTACTAGCATCTACAAAAATTGTTTTAATGTTGTGCTGCTTTATATAGCTTGTGTAGGTTTCCTGAAGGCTAAATAAATATTCATCTCGAATATTTTGTTCATAAGGGCGATTCCTTTTTTTTATATTAGATTGAAGTTTACTAACAGGTGCGTGTAAATAAATTAATACATCAGGAAACATAAGTTGTGCGTGAATAATATCGAATAGCTTTTGATACAATCTAAACTCTTCTTCGGGCAAAGTAACCTTTGCAAATAAGAGACATTTAGTAAATAAATAGTCAGAAATTGTTACAGATTGAAACATATCTTTTGATTGATTCATATCCTTCAATTGCTTAAATCTCTCGGCCATAAAAAAAAGTTCAACAGGAAAAGCATACTGCTTAGGGTTTTCGTAGAATTTTGATAAAAAAGGATTATCTGCAAATTCCTCTAAAATGGTTTTAGCATTAAAATGCTGGGCTAACAATTTTGTTAAAGTTGTTTTACCTGCTCCAATATTTCCTTCTATTGTAATAAACTGATGCTTCATAGCGTTGTCGTCAAAAATAGAGGCTGAGCGTTAGCAAACAATTAAAATTTTTTAACATCTAAAACATCCTCACATTCTTTCAACAATTGTTCAACAGTTTTATTAAAAATAGGATGAAATGCTTTAGGTGCAATTTCTACTAAGGGTAATAAAACAAACTTTCTATCCTGCAAATGAGGGTGAGGCAACACCAATTGTTCTGATTGTATAATTTCTTCATCCATTAATGCAATGTCCAAATCAATTAATCTTGGCCCCATTTTAGCAATCCTGATTCTTCCCATCAAGCGTTCTATATGAAGT
The DNA here is from genome assembly GCA_964615145.1 of uncultured Chitinophagaceae bacterium. Classification (GTDB taxonomy): domain Bacteria; phylum Bacteroidota; class Bacteroidia; order Chitinophagales; family Chitinophagaceae; genus CAIVPM01. The sequence goes on along the minus strand of CAZTOP010000001.1, from coordinate 128,303 downwards.
AACTGCTTCATTAGTTTTTTTGCTGACATATCTGTTCTTAAAACCAATGCTTGATTTAAAAAATTTGGTTGCTCCAAATTTCCCCAAGGTGCAGTTTCGTACAAAGACGATTTTTTTGTAATAATGCCACAATTCTCTTCAATCAATGTTAGAGCTCTATTCAAATTTTCTTCTCTATGCTCAAGGTTTGATCCAATAGATAGATATGCTGTATGTTTTTTATATTTCTCGTTCATATAGATTTATGTTGTTATCAACTATGCAAAGCAAATGTTTAATTTATTAGCAAAAGATAAAATATTTTAGACAAGCAAATAAGTATTTATGATTAAGGGTAAATACTTTTCTTTGTGTGTATGAGTTTACAAATAGCTTCAATCAATTCTGGTAGCAATGGAAATTGTTATTATGTGGGTAATAATAACGAGGCAGTTTTAATTGATGTTGGAATTTCTTGCAGAGAAACAGAGATTAGAATGAAAAAAATGGGGTTAGATATTAAAAAAGTTAAAGCTGTGTTTGTATCTCACGAACACACAGATCACATAAAAGGGGTGGCAACACTAGCTCACAAATATCATATTCCAATTTATATTACAAATGAAACAGCAAAAGGAATTAAGTTAATTAAACATTTATCAAAATCGTTTACCGAACATATTTCAATATATATTGGAGAACTATCAATAACACCATTTTCAAAACAACACGATGCAGCAGACCCTTATAGTTTTATTGTAAGCTATAATAATATTACAGTTGGTGTTTTTACTGATATAGGTGTGGTTTGTGAAAATTTAAAAAAATATTTTAAACAATGTAATGCAGCGTTTTTAGAAGCAAACTATGATGATGAAATGCTTGATAATGGTGGATATCCACAGCATTTGAAAAATAGAATTAAAAGTAATGTTGGGCATTTATCAAACAAACAAGCACTGGAATTGTTTGTTAATTACCAATCAAATCAACTTTCACATTTACTATTATCGCATTTATCGAAAGATAATAATTCACCAAAGCTAGTAACTGAATTATTTGAAGCTAACACTAAAGAAACAAAAATTATAATAGCTAGCAGGTACGCTGCAACTGATGTTTTTACGATATCGAATGATAAAAATATTACTCCAAAGGAACTGATAAAACCCAAGCAAATGGTATTATTTTAATTGTTATTTTGTTTATGAAACAGGATTAAGCCATCCATAGGTTGCTTAGAAATTTTGCCTAATTGTAATTCGTAAAGATTACAAATTTCTTTTATCACATCTTTAAACGCAAAAGAAACACTACCAGTAAAACTAATTGGATACTGCCAACTTTCTCTAAACTTATACAAGTGTTGAAAAAAGAAGTCGTGTAAGCCGTCTTCAATAATATTTTCAACCATATAATGCCCACGATTTTCAGACAAAAAAATAGTATAAGATGCTAAGTATTTATTGGCTAAAGGCTGTTTATAAACTGCATTTAAAATTTCATTTTTATTGGTTTGAAATCTAGCATTAAAAATACCTTCAAGTTCTTCGTCAAAGGTTTTGTAAAGAAAGTGCTGCAAAACCTTTTTGCCAAGATAAGCACCACTCCCTTCATCGCCTAAAACATAACCTAAGCCTGGGCTACTTTTTAATATTTTACTTCCATTATAATATGCAGCATTGGATCCTGTTCCTAAAATGCAAGCAATCCCCTTTTCCTTTAACAGTAGAGATCTTGCAGCACCTAAAATATCGGTATTTATATCAAGTATTGCTTTTGAAAAAACATTTTTTAATGCAGCTTTTATAATTTTTACATTATCCGCATTTCCAAGCCCAGTTCCATAAAAATAAACAGCATTAACTGTGCTGTTTTGGGCTTTGGGCAATACATTTTTTTTAAGTAAATCTATTATTTGTTCCTTTGATAAAAAGTACGGATTGACACCTATGGTTGAGAATTTTTTTGTAGCATTTTCGTTTATTAATGCCCACTCACATTTGGTAGAACCACTATCTGCAATCAGGTAAGCCATTGTTTGGTTTTTTAAAATACCAACTAAAAGTAAGTGTTTATTATTACAAATATCTTTCTATAATAATATTTTTATGATGAAGTAAATGACCAAAAATTATAAAAGCAATTGCCTTTACAGAAATAGAATGATTATTTGAAACGCCAGACTCTCGTAATTGCTCATTACTTAAGCTTTGTAAAAAAAAATTAGTGGATATTCTTAATGCATATAACTCGTCCTTTAAGTTTTGGAATGTTCTACTATTTGCGTTTGCAGTATCGGCATAATAATTTTCATCAAATCCTAATAAAGGTTTATAGTCTTTTCTGGCAAAACGGGTAGCTCTATAAACAAAAATTCTTTCAGCATCTATCAAATGCTGTAATAAATCTTTTAATGTCCATTTGCCCTTGGCATAAGCAAAATCAGCTTTTTCTTCTGGCAGATTAATGTAAAAATCAATGATTGAAGTGCTGTGATTAGCGATAACTTCATTGATATCATTACCGGTTGCTAATGCAATATAATTTTTATAAAAAATTGCATATTCATTATCCAAGGGTCGAGACATTTATTAAAAATTATGTTTTTGAAACAAAAAAACTGAATAAAGTTGTTCCATAATTTCTTACAAAACTAAATCCATCAAATTTTTCATAATTGTTGCGTGGCGTGTGTTCAAGCACAAAAAAACCTTCTTCTGCAATTAAGTTTTTTTCAACAATCATTTTTGGAATTTCGTCAATTGCTCCAAGTGCGTAAGGAGGACCAGCAAAAATAAAATCAAATTTTTCATTGCAAGTATTCAAGTAGCTAAATACATCCATTTTTAGTAGCTTGGCATTTTCAATTTTAAAATCGTCGATATTCTTTTTTATAAATGAAAACATGGCATTGTCTTTCTCCACAATAGTTAAATCTGTAGCTCCTCTTGAAGCTAGTTCATAACTTATACATCCTGTACCTCCAAATAAATCTAAAGTTTTTACATTTTCAAAATCGATTCTGTGCTGCAAAATATTAAACAACCCCTCCTTTGCAATATCTGTTGTAGGACGTGTGTAAGGCATATTGCTAGGAGGATGCACCCTTCTACCTCCTAAAGTTCCAGAAATGATTCTCATAAACTAAGGTTTATAAAAGGAGTATATAAGTGAGCATTTGCAATATTCAAATGCTCAGTAAAAATGCCATCGCTCGAAATTGTTTCTAAACTTAATCGACCAAAAACATTTTCCAATAATTCAAAGTGTCGTGATGTTGTATTAACTAAACCTGATATTTCAACAGGTGTGCTGTTTACATTTAAGCTAAATTCTTGAACTATATTTAAAAGGTAGTAAATAATATCTTCAGGACTATTGTATGGGTAGCTTTGCATTAACATTAATTTATTGCTGTAAATTACAGTTACAGTAATATGCTTGGGATAAAATTGAACCTTAAGCATTTCCATTAACATCTTGTCTTCACTTAAAACACTTTCTAAAATTTTGGTATAAGAATGTTTGAAAGCAGGGTTTGTAAATTCTCTTTTTAATACATCAATTAGGTTCAAAGGCATCCTGTAAATAGTAGCTGGCTTCGTAGGAATATTTATTATTTCAGCTTCACATTTTACGTTTTCAGTATTACCATAAACTGCAGACAAATAAGGCTCAATACTTTCTGCTCTGAATTTTTCAGCAGGTACAATAAGTGCCTCAACTGTATTTAGAAAAACAGTTGTTGTTGCGTATTTTTTGTTCGTGATTTTGCTTTGAAAATTTAGTGTTGTAAAAATTTTATTCCAATCACTAATCTCATCTTTTATTTCATACAATTCAAAAGCCTGAATTGAGGTTCCATCCTTTACAATTAATGCAATATGATGGATACCAATTTCTACAGTTAGGGTGCTACTATTATTAAAAAATTGTTGGTGTTGTATGGATGCAACACTAATTTTCTGTTCTACCATAAATCAAAAATAAGCGTTTAGATGAAATTATTCGTTAAAACAAAAAGGCTATGGAAAACCACAGCCTTTCAAAGATTATATTAAGTATTTTAAAATCCCCATTTAACTAATGTAGCACCCCAAGTAAACCCACCACCAAATGCAGCAAATACAAGATTATCACCTTTGTTAAGTTGGTTTTGCCATTCCCATAAACAAAGTGGAATAGTAGCAGCAGTAGTATTTCCATATTTGCTAATATTAATCATTACTTTTTCTTTGGAAATACCCATTCTGTTAGCAGTTGCATCAATAATTCTGAGATTAGCTTGATGTGGTACTAACCAAGCAATATCATCTCCTGTAAGGTTATTTCTTTCCAATAATTCTGCACTTGCATCTGCCATTCCCTTAACAGCAAATTTAAAAACGCTTTGCCCTTCCTGAAAAGCATAGTGCTCCTTTGCCAAAACAGTTTCAACAGTTGCAGGTTTAACAGAACCACCAGCTTTCATGTGTAAAAACTTAGCACCACTTCCATCACTTTTTAATAGGCTATCTTGAACGCCATAGCCATTAGAATTAGGTTCAAGTAAAACTGCTCCAGCTCCATCACCAAATAAAATGCAAGTATTTCTATCTGTATAATCCACAATTGCACTCATTTTATCAGCACCCACAACAAGTACTTTTTTGTATCTCCCGCTTTCAATAAAACTTGCTCCGGTAGTTAGTGCATATAAAAAACCACTGCAAGCAGCATTTAAATCGAAACTGAACGCATTTACAGCTCCTATTTTATCAGAAATTATGTTTGCAGTAGCTGGGAAAACCATATCGGGCGTTACTGTTGCACATATTACACAGTCAATTTCTGCTGGATTTAAATTTTTATTTTTTAAAATTTCCTGAATTGCCGGAACAGCCAAATCACTTGTTCCTTTTCCAGGTTCACGTAAAATCCTTCTCTCACTAATTCCAGTTCTTGTTCTTATCCACTCATCATTGGTATCAACCATTTTTTCTAAATCAAAATTGGTAATTTTTTGTTCAGGAACATAACCACCAACAGCTGTAATTGCAGCAGTAATTTTACTCATCTATTAAGTTTAAGGCTGCAAAAATAGAGTTTAATAATTAATTTATCTGATTAGAAAAAAAACTCGATAACTATTCAGGTAAAAAAGATTGAATGTATTCTTTTAGTAATTTAAACCCAATAAATAAATGCAAAGCAAGTATGATGGCATAAGAACCAATAGCAGATAAAAAAAACCAAGAAAATTTAATCATCATTTCTTTAGTAAACTGAGGAGGAAAGCTATTAGGATTTTGGGCAAATGCAGTATCGATACCTGTATTAATTATAGAAGGATTTATTAGTAGTGAAATAAAATCAACAATACAAATGATTGCAAATAAAGATGAGATGATGCCATTGATTCTAAATAAGTCCTTGATAATTTTCTTTGTTTGCTGCTGCAGAATAAGGGTTTTATTCAAGAAAATAAACGAATTTACAATATAAACCACTACACAAATAAATACAAAGTCCATTAACGCTGCTTGCAAATTTACCAATGCTAGTGGCAGCATAAGCAACGAAAACAAGCCAATAAAGGCTGTAGGTAAAGCTAGAATATACGTTAAGACCTTAAATACTTTAATCTTATTCATTATAAATAATTCGTCTTTTAAATTTAATATTTGCAAACATAGTCTTTTGACGTTTATAGAAAACTAATGCAAAATAGGTACAACACATATATATCAATTGCTAAAAAAAATATTGAATCTTTTAACGGTGAAATGCCATTGGCTACATTTTTAAAAAACTATTTTTCGCAAAATAAAAAACACGGATCTACTGATAGAAAACAAATAGCACATTTATGTTATTGTTATTATAGACTTGGGAATGCCCTATTTAAAGACAATTTTGACACTAGAATAAAAACTGCATTTTTCTTATGTAACAATAGTCCAAAAGAATATTCATTTTTATTTGATGAAAAATGGCTACAACATTGGAATGAGAACTTGGAGAAAAGAATAAAATTTTTAGAGGAAAATCAACTTGATTTTAAACTAGAAAATATTTTTATGCTCGCTAATGAAATGGGAATAGATAATAAAATTTCATTCATAAAAAATCAATTATTACAACCAAATTTATATATAAGAATAAGACCCAATTTTGAATTAACTGTAAAAGAAAAATTACACAAAAACCATATTGCTTTTGTGCCAATAACACCAAGCTGTTTGTCATTAGAAAATGGAGTTAAACTAGACAATGTTATTATTTTAAACAAGGAAATCGTAATTCAAGATTTCAGTTCGCAACAAGTTGAAAAGCTTATGAACATTGCAAAAAAAGATATGAGCAAGCCAGTTTCAGTTTGGGATTGTTGTGCTGCAAGTGGTGGAAAATCTATTTTAGCAATAGATGTTTTTGGAGAAATACAATTAACTGTAAGTGATATTAGAGCCAGTATTATTGCCAATTTAAAAAAGCGTTTTGAAGATGCAGGCATCAAAAAATACCAAGCTTTTGTAAGTGATATTTCTAAGCCCAATCATCACAAAAACAAGTACAATTTCATAATCTGTGATGCTCCTTGCACGGGAAGTGGTACTTGGTCTAGAACACCAGAAGAGCTTTATTTTTTTAAAAAAGAAGAAATTGATAAGTTTTCCAATTTGCAAAAAAAAATAACAGAAAACGCCTTAGCTCAACTCCAAAGCAATGGTTATTTTTTATATATTACTTGTAGTGTATTTACAAAAGAAAATAACAAAATTGTTGAATATTTAATTAAGAAGTTTAACCTTAAGCTAATAGAACAAAAATACTTTGAAGGTTTTGAAATGAGGGCAGATACTATGTTTGCAGCCTTGCTTAAAAAAAATGTTTAGTTTATTTTACTTTCAAATATTCCTGCAAATTTTTTACGTATAATTCAAAGGCTATAATGCCTTGCTTTGTAATTTTACAAGTTGTTAATGGATAATTATCTTTAAACTTTTTAGTGACTTCAATATAACCAGCATCCTTTAGTTTATTTACCTGAACACTTAAATTACCTGCTGTTGAATTTGTTTTTTCCTTTATGAAAGTAAATTCAGCCTCTTTCACACCAATAAGTAAACTGACTACCGCTAATCGCAATTGGGAATGTAATATAGGATCTAAATCTTTAAACATTTTGAGTTTTAGATTTTAGATAGTTTTTTCGAAGTATAATACCAGGAATTAACCAACAAAAAATACCAGCAAAACCATTCAAAAGCAAGTCCCACTTGGTTTCTGTAAAAAGAGAAATAAAGAAAAAAATGTAGCAAAGAATACCACCAAAAATCATTGGCTTAAATTTTCTTGCAATACCAGTAGTCAATGTTGGAATACCATACAATAAGATTAGAAGCGAAACTTGACTAAAAATTTTCAAATGCCATTTTTCAGTTACACCTGTAATTGTATTCCTCTCAAGTAATTCAATATTATTACTTTTGAGAATGTTTACAGCAGCATTTGGAGCCAAATTCCAATAAAAAAATAAGCAAAAAACGCTAATACCATAAACAATCCACACAGCATTGATTGCTTCTTCAATATCAGTTTTAACCAATTTATTTTTTCTTTCTTTTATAGAAATATAAATTTGAGGAACAAATCCCAACAATGTCAATAACCAAACATCCACATTGAATGAAAATTTAAACTGAAATTCTAAGAAATTAAAAATGCCACAAAATGCAATGATGCTTCCCCACAAAATTGCACTTGCACCAGTTTCGTGAAAATTGCCTTTAGCTTTTTGTATCATAGAGTGAATAATATCCAAGCTTTCTTGCTCTGTCATTGGTTTATACTCTTGCATTGAGATAGTTTTTGCTAGGTAAAATACAACGACACATAAAAATACTTGGTATATTTATGTGTCTTTGAAACAATAAGCTATTTACAACTTTCTAATATTTGGTCAATTGCTTCTTTTCCCCAAGTAGGATGTAATGGTGATAAAGGTTTAAAATCAGCTAACAATTTTGCAGCTTTTTCTGCCAATGGCTTTGCTGTAGCACAACCGCCACCAAATTGCTCATGTGTATTTTTTAAAGAATTAGCTTTTAGAATAATGGGTCTTGGATTTGTAGCATCTGCTTTTATTGCTGCATCTAAATTCTTTGTTGCATCTGCACCATATTGCATCCAACGTGTCATAGGATCAACCATCATGTGTGCATAACAAATAGTTGCTCTAACACAATAAATTTCACTATTATCTTTTTCCAGTGCTGCAGCTTTATCTAGCAAAGCAGTTGCTTCATCTGCAGCTTTATCTTTGTCTTTTGCTTCAAAGGCAACTCTAGCTTTAATTAATGCAGCATAATAATAAGGCAGCCACTGTGTTTTTTCTGCATCTGCAATACGTTCAAATTTTGCAGCAACCTCGGCTGTTTCTTCACTCGTTTTTGCAGCTTTCATTTGTTCTAAAGTTGCTGCCATAGCAGCAGTAAATTTTTCATTTTGACTAAATGCTGCAAACATTGTGTTCACTAACAGAAAGGAAAGGATGATTATTTTTTTCATTTTTTATTGCCCTATTTGGGACTTGTTTTTGGTTAAAATTTGTGTGTATTATAAATTATTATTAATTGCATCTTGGCTTCTATCAACACCCCAACTTATAAAACATCCAAGGAAAAAAAATTGCTGAGCTGGTGGTGTAATAGCTTGTTTAATATTTCCATTGTATGAATAGTTATAACCAAATATTTGGTTTTGGTTTAAAATATTAGTTGCACTTAGTACCCATACAATAAAAGTTTTTGTATTTTGTTTTCCGAGATTTGGCAAATAATTTATGCTAAAACTGAGTGTATTGTAATCAATTGTTTTTCCTTCATCTTTAATTTCATATTTCGTACCTGTTGGATTTTGAAAATTATAATATGGTCGCCCTGTTGCATAACTGTAAGTAAAATTAAAACCAGTCTTCCATTTCATAACAAACCTTTTTGCTACAAGGCTTGCAGTATGGTTAGCTGCAAAAGTTGGTTGTAATTCTGTAGGATAATTATTAAAATTTCTTTTGGTATCTAAGTAAGAATAGCTAAACCAATAATCAACATTTTTAAATGTTTTTTTATCTCTCCAAAACAGCTCAATACCCTGTGCATAGCCATTTCCATCATTATTATAGTTTGGATAAGTTTTAACTAAATTTTGATATTTTTTATAAAAAGCTTCAACTCTAAAAGTGTGCGTTGCATCTATTTTAGAATAATTCGCAATAAAGTGTGTAGCCTTGGTATATTCAAAATTTTTCGTTACATATAAATATGTATTTTCTGGCTTTTGATAAAAATCGCCATAAGCAAAACTCATTTGAGCATCTTTTCCTGTTTTATATGCAAACGAAATCCTTGGAGCGACATTCCATTTATTTATTATTGAAGAATGTTCAATTCTAGCTCCAATTTTTGCAGCAAGTCCGTTGGTAATATATAAATCTGTTTCTGCAAAACCTGCAACAAAATCATCATTTAATGTACTTGTATAATTTGAATATTTTGCTTTTGTGTAGCTATGCCAATATTCACTTCCAAATCTTAAAACACTGATGCCTTGCAATCGTTTTTCAAATACAGATTTAATTTGAGATACATTTTGCGTTTGCAATAATGTAAAATTATTGTTATCGATATAGCTTAAACCCGTAACAAAATATTGGTTATTTTGATCCTGAATTTGTGAAAAAATATCATCCTTATTTGTACTGAAACTTCCAGCCCAGTTCATTTTCCAGCCATTCCCTAAATTTTCTTTCCAACTAATATTGTTATACCAGTTAGTATTTTTCAACCCAAAAGCGTTTTTTAAATTATCATCATCAATATTGGGTCTTCTTAATCCTAATTCTTGCGAATTAAAACTGCTATAAAATTTCACCATTCCTTTCTTAGTTTTAAATCTAAAATTTCCTTCCAAACTATGAAATGCAGGCACAGTAAAATAATCTGGTTTTTGCTTAATTAAATTGAAATATAAACCAACATTTGTGTAGCCATAATTAAAGCCATATGACGATTTTTTGTTTTTAGATAATTGCTGTGTTCCAAGACCCACAAAAACAGATGAAATGGAAGCATCCACCTCAGAACGCTCAGGCAAATCAATACTTTCAAGTATTAGAGCAGATGATAATGCTTGACCATATAATGCAGAATAACCACCTGTACTAAATACCGTTCCTTTAAATAAAAATGGAGAAAATCTACCACGTGTAGCAATATCTTGTGCTCCAGAAAAGAAAGGATTATTTACATACGTTCCATCAATAAATTGTTTTGTTTCGTAACCAGCTCCACCACGTACAAATAACCCTTCCTGTTCTCCCACTTGTTGTGCTCCAGGCAAGGTTTTTACAGCACTGGTAATATCAGCATTTGCATTTGCAGTAGTGACAATATCCAATGAACTTAAAACGGTTGAGGCTCTTTTTTTATCTCCTGCTTCAAATGAACCAGCTGTTACTGTTACCGCTTTCAGCTCACTTACTTCTTCCTTTAAAATAAAATCTAACACTATAGGCTCTTTTCCAATTAAAATATTTTGCTCTACAGTTTTATGGTCAGTCATTTTTACTTCAATTACAAATGTTCCTTTTTCAAATGTTTTAAATGAAAAATTCCCAAAAGAATCTGTAACTGCACCATCATAGGTATTTTTAAGTGTAACACTTGCAGCTATTAGCTTTCTGCCACGCTGATCTTTTGCAGTTCCAGTAATTTTTGTTTGTGAGAAAACAAAAGAGGTTGTAAAAAAAAATGAAAGTAGTAATAGAAATTTTTTCATTGTAGTAGTGGTTGAAAAAACAAACGTAAATTAGTTTATGATATAAACCAAATTTTTTTTAATCGATTATATTCCTATCCAATAGCTTTACACAATGGAAAGAGTAAAAATAAACATACCAGAAACTTTTAAATTCAGCACCATTATTCCAATTAGAATTACAGATATTAATTATGGTGGACACGTTGGTAATGATAGCTTTTTATCTTTAATTCAAGAAGCGAGATTACAATTTTTTAAACACTACGGCTACACCGAAACTGATTTTGAAGGCTTGGGAGTTATTATGATAGATGCTGCACTTGAATATAAATCAGAGCTGTTTTATGGAGATTCTGTTGAAATTTCTGTTGCTATAAATGGATTATCGAGAGTTGGTTTTGATTTATTGTATTTGGTTGAAAAGATTAATGAATCGGGCAAACAAATAGCTGCCAAAGCTAAAACAGGCATTTTATGTTTTGACTATAATGCCAGAAAAGTAGCTCCAGTACCTGCAGCTGCAATTGATAAATTTAGCAATCTATGATAGCGTTGAACCTTTATTTTTGCCCAAAGCAATCAAATGAAAGTTACAACCGAACACATACTAGCATTTAAAAATATAATTGGAGAACCTTATGTTTTTGTTGATGATGAAACATTGGATTTTTTTAGCAGAGATGAAACAGAAAAACTACAATTTACCCCAGAAGTTGTTGTTAAACCTAAAACTGCAGAAGAAATTTCGGCTATTCTGAAAATTTGCAATAAAGATGTATTGCCTGTTACTCCTCGTGGAGCAGGAACAGGTTTAAGCGGTGGTGCATTACCACACTTAGGAGGTGTTTTAATCAGCACCGAAAGAATGAATAAAATTATACATCTTGATGAAAGAAACTTACAAGTAACTACTGAACCTGGCGTTATTACTGAGGTTTTACAAAATACTGTTAAAGAAGTTGGTCTGTTTTATCCTCCAGACCCAAGTAGTAAAGGCTCTTGCTTTATTGGTGGTAATATTGCAGAAAATAGTGGCGGTCCTAAAGCTGTTAAATATGGTGTTGTAAAGGACTATGTATTGAATTTAGAAGTTGTATTACCAACTGGAGAAATTATTTGGACTGGTGCAAATGTGTTGAAAAATGTAACAGGATATAACCTCACACAATTAATGGTTGGCAGCGAAGGAACCCTTGGCATTGTTACAAAAATTGTTCTTCGTTTAATTCCATTACCAAAGTTTGACTTATTAATGCTTGTTCCATTTGCATCTTTAGAAAAAGCAAGCGAAGCCGTGAGTGCTATATTTCGTGCAGGCTTTACTCCTAGTGCTTTAGAATTAGTGGAAATTGATGCACTAAAAATTGTAAGTAAAATGGTAGATAGCTTTGCAGTACCAGTGAATGATGATATTGCTGCACACTTGATTATAGAAGTAGATGGAAATAATGTTGATGTGTTGATGAACGAAATAGAAGAAATTGCAGAATTGATGGTGAAGTATGAAGGTGGCGAAGTTTTTTTTGCCGATGACTCAACCCAAAAAGAGGAATTGTGGAAATTGAGAAGAAGATGTGCAGAAGCTGTAAAATCTGTAGGATACACGATTGAAGAAGATACTGTAGTTCCAAGAGCCGAGTTACCCAAATTAATTAAAGGTGTTAAAGAATTGGGTACCCGATATGGATTTCATGCTGTTTGTTATGGCCACGCTGGCGACGGGAATTTACATATTCGTATCAATCATCCCACAATAAAAAATAGTCACGGAAATGATGAAATGACTGGTATTTTACGAGAATTGTTTAATATAGTAAAAGACTTAGGTGGTGTGGTTACTGGTGAACACGGTGTTGGATTAATTCAAAAACCATATATAGACATAATATGCGACACGCCCAATATTCAAATTATGAGAGCCATAAAAAAAGCTTTTGATCCAAACAATATTTTGAATGCAGGCAAAATATTTGACTAATAACATTTTTAAAATAGAAATCAATAAACTTACATTTGTAGCACAACATACAACAATTGCTTAAAGAAATCATTATATCAATACAATCTTATTTTAAAGCACACCAATTTATCAAAGAAAATAAATTATGGAAGTGGATATTGATTCCAGGTATTATTTACACCATTTTATTTACTATTAGCATTTACTATTTTTCAAAAACAGCCAATGGATTCATAGAGTGGTTAACCCTAAAAGTTGGCTTGAAAGATTGGCTAGAAAGAATGCAAAGTAGTTTTTTAGGATTCTTTTTTACACTAGGTGGTATCATTTTATGGATGATCCAAATGTTACTTTATTTCTCGCTTTTTAAATATTTATTTTTAATTATTGGATCTCCAATTTTTGCATATTTAAGTGAAAAAACCGAAGCTATCATCGCCAAAAGGGAGTTCCCTTTTAGTCTGAAGCAATTGCTTACAGATATCATTCGCGGTATTCGTATTGCACTCAGAAATTCCATTTGGCAAACAGTTTATATGTTCTCTATTTTATTAATTGCGTTCATCCCAATTGTTGGTTTAGCCACACCACTAATAACTATTTTGGTTGAATGTTATTATTATGGTTTTAGCATGCTCGATTATAGCATGGAAAGAAATAAAAAAACAACATCAGAAAGCATTTTTTTTATTAGTCACCATAAAGGTTTGGCTATTGGAAATGGCATTATTTTTTATTTAATGCACTTGGTACCTATAATAGGTTGGCTACTTGCACCTGCTTATTCTGTAATAGCTGCTACGCTTAGTTTACACAATACCAAGCAAGAAGCAAAGTTGTTTATTCAACAGTAATATATGGTGCCATTTTTTGATAGGTTACTTGATTAATGAATACTATTTTTCTTATATCATCTATCTTAGTAAAATTGCCATGTTGTTTTCTATAGATTGCAATAGCTTTAGCTATATCATTAGATATATATGGATGCTTTGCTAAATCAAAATCGCTCGAAGTGTTGATGTTCAGTTTTTGAATATTAGTTGTTGAAAGATTTAAAAAAGGGAGTATTGCATCATATACAGAATCTGTTAATCCATACGTTTCTTTGATTTGTGAAATACTGATAAATCCTCCTAATTTTTCGCGATATTTTACAATCTTGTAAGCAGTATTTCCAACTGCAGGTAGTTGCTTAAATTCATCGATGCTTGCAGCATTTATATCGATAATTTTTGGGGTTGCTTTGGCGTAGTTTTTATTATTATAACTTTGGCTGAATTTATTCTCATTTTGTTTTGAATTTATAGTAATATAGGGTACTAAAACATCAGCATCCTCTTTCTTTAATCCCCATATTTTTCTTATATCGCTGGCTGTTTTAAATCTCCCTCCCTTGCCCAAATAATTAAGAATAGTTTTAATCGTTTTTTCAGGCAAACCAAGTTTATGCCACCCATCTTCATTTAAAGTGTTGGGGTCAAATTCAAAGGGTGTTATGGTGTAATTTTTAGTATTGGTATAGTTGCTATTATATTTTGAAAAATTAGATTTAGCTTCTGTGAAATCGTCAACTTCATTAGTGTCTTTATTACTTATGTTCGACACAATTATTTTGGCAAGTTCTGGGTTAATAGGTTTATCCTTTTTTTGATACTGAACAAAGTATGGCAGTGCTAAAAAAATTATAATTAGAACTACAATAAAGAGAGCAGCAAAAGTTTCTTTTCTTGAAAAAGTAAAATAGTCTTGAAGTATTTTCTTCATTATCAAAAATTTTGACAACGAATTTAAGCAGCTATTTAATTCAACAACAATATATTACAAATTATATTTTTAGCTGCAAACCATCGAAAGCAAGTTTCATATTTTCTGGCAAATCTGTATTTACATCGATATGTTTTCCTAATTGATGACTGATATGCGTAAAATAAACTTCTGGAACATTTAATTCTGTTGCCAAATCTATGGCTTCAGATAATGTAAAATGAGAAATATGTTTCTCTTTTCTTAAAGCATTTAATACAAGAATTTTGCTACCAACAATCTTTTCTTTTTCTTTAACATCAATACTATTGGCATCAGTAATGTAAGTAAAATCTCCAATCCTAAAACCAAGTACAGGCATTTTAAAATGCCACACTTTTATAGGTTGTAACTCAATGTCACCAATGATGAACTTTTCGTTATCGATATCATGAATAATTAAATTGGGTACTCCGGGATATTTTTTTTCTGCAAAAGCATAGTGCATATCTTTTCTAATTTCTGTTGCAGTTAGCTCGTTTGCGTAAAGTGGCATTGGGTTTCCACTAAAAAAGTTAAAAGCTCTTACATCATCTAAACCGGAAAGATGATCTTTATGAGGGTGTGTAAAAACTACAGCATCTAATTTGCTGGTGTTAGTTCTTAACATTTGATACCTGAAATCGGGAGTTGTATCAATAACTATCGTAGTTGTTTTTGAAGAAATTAAAATACTACTTCTAAGTCGTTTATCTTTTTTATTATCTGATTTACAAACATTGCAATTGCATCCAATCATAGGAACACCACTGCTAGTGCCTGTTCCAAGGAATGTGATTTGAATAGGTGTTTGTTGCAATGTAACAATACTAGGCTATGATGATAGATTTAGATATAACACTGTCAAATAATTTTTGACTTTCAAAAGTAAGTTTGTCATAATTGATATTAAGCTGAGGAATTAAATCTAGTAAAGTGTTTATTCTACCCTCAGCATCCAAAAATTTATTAAGCACTACTACTCTTTTCTCTTCAAGAACACACCAACCACTTTGAAAAGTGCCACGCTCGTATCTTACTTTATATTCTCCTTGTGAAAGTATATCTTCCAATTTATCTAATGTTGATTGATTAAATTTCATATGGTACACTATTAACTGTGTAAAAGTATGTGGTGTGCTGTTTATACCTAATATAATTTTTCCACAACATTTTGTGCAAAATATTCAATTGATTACTCATCAAGATAATGTGATTTATAGTTTTGAAAAGCCTTACATTTATATTTAATTTTAGCTTATGAAAAAATTTTTTATCGCTTCATTTATATTCATTTTTCAAAATGTCATCGCCCAAAATGAACCTAGAGATTATAGCAATATTTTAAATTCAATTTCGCCAAAAGTTATCGAGTGGCGTAGATATTTTCATCAAAATCCTGAACTCTCAAACAGAGAATTTAAAACCCAAGAAAAGATTTTTAATTATTTACAAAGTTTGGGGTTAGAGCCTAAAAAGATTGCCAAAACTGGAGTTATGGCTGTTTTAAAAACTGGCAAACCCGGACCTAATATTGCTTTACGTGCAGATATAGATGCTTTGCCAGTTGAAGAAAGAAACAATTTATCTTTTAAATCAATTGTAAGCACTACATACAATAGCCAAAAAGTAAATGTTATGCATGCTTGTGGACACGATGCTCATATTGCAATGTTAATGGGAGCAGCAACAGTTTTATGTAAACTAAAAAGTGAACTTTCTGGCAATGTTATTTTCTTATTTCAACCTGCCGAAGAAGGTGCTCCAAATGGTGAAGAAGGTGGAGCCAAATTAATGATTAAAGAAGGTTGTTTACAAAATCCTAAACCTGATGCGGTTTTTGGGATTCACATAGAATCATTTGGAGATAATGGTAAAATATATTATAAACCAGAGGCTTTTATGGCAAGTGCCGATTTATTTACAATTAAAGTTAAAGGAAAGCAAAGTCATGGTGCATATCCTTGGAACAGTATCGATCCTATTGTTATCAGTGCTCAAATTATTCAAGCCTTGCAAAATATTGTAAGCAGGCAAACAAACATTGTTAAAGCACCGGTAGTTATTACGGTTGGAAAAATTAACAGCGGTATTAGATTTAATATTATTCCAGAAGATGCTACAATGGAAGGCACTATAAGAACTTTGGATAGTAAAATGAGATTAGACGTTTTGGACAAAATAAGAACCACAGCAACAAATATTGCAGCTGCTAGTGGTGCACTTGTTGATATAAACTTTGAAAACAAAACACTAGTTACTTATAACAACCCTAAACTAGTAGAAAAATCCCTACCATCTTTACAGATTGCAGCAGGAGGAAAGGAAAATCTGATTCCTTGGTTATGGGAAACTGGTGCCGAAGATTTCTCATTTTATGGAGAAAATATTCCAGCTTTCTTTTTTTATTTAGGAGCTAGAGACCCCAACATTGCTATGGAACAAGCACCAAGCCATCACACCCCAGACTTCTATATTGATGATTCAAAACTTGATGTGGGGGTTAAAGCATTTTGCCAACTAGTAATGGATTATGGTAAATCAAAATAATCTTTTCTCTAACAAGTACTAGTATTAAAATCATTTACTTTTACAAAAAAAATAATGAAGTACCTATTCAACATATTATTCCTAATAACCATTAGCCTTTCTGCAAAAGCAAATTATGGTGATACATTAAAACCCTACAATCCAAACGCCAATGCTAAAGAAGATATAAGTGCAGCCATTAAAGAAGCAAAAAAAACAGGCAAACACGTTATACTGATGACTGGAGGAAATTGGTGCAGCTGGTGTTTACGTTTTAATAAAATGATTGTAAAAGACAAACAACTTGATTCTGCTGTTAATGCTAATTACATTTTTTACCATCTAAATCACAGCAAGGAAAATACTAATGCTGATATACTTGCTAAGTATGGATATCCACAGCGTTTTGGATTCCCTGTATTCATTATTTTAGATGGCAATGGCAATAGACTTCATACTCAAAACTCTGCTTATTTAGAAGAAGGAAAAGGATACAATAAATCCAAGGTGATAGAGTTTTTTGATAATTGGTCGCCCAATGCACTAAATCCCAAAAATTATAAAGACTAGAAAATTAATAATGCCATTACCCCAAAAAAATAATCAGTACTTCTCCCTAGGAACAACAATGGTTACCAGCTTAATACTGGCATATTTTATTGGCGATTGGATTGATAGGCAAACAACATTAAAATTTCCTTTATTTACCCTTTTATTTACATTATTTACTACTATAGGCTTGCTTATAAAAGTAATAAAAGATACCTCGAAAAAGAAATAATTTATGCAAGCTAAACAGTCTTTTGCTAAAAAAATAATGCCTTTATTTTTAGTATTTATATTAGTAAATTGCTTAGCCTTAATTTTTAATATACAACTGCAGAAAATAAATATCAATGCAGATGTAGTTATTGGTGCTAACTGTATTTTATTTTTAATAAGCACACTTAGTATAGCAATGCACAAAAATGCCTGTGACAAAAAAAATCCCAATGCAATTGTAAGAACAATGATGGCTGCATCTTTATTAAAACTAATGATAGCAGCATTTTCAATTGTGATTTACGTTCTTATTGCAAAAGAAAAAAGAAATTCTTATGGCGTTTTTTGCGGTTTGGGATTATACATCATTTATACTTTTATTGAAGTAAGAATTGCAGGTAAAATGAGAAATGACAATGGCAAAAGTTGAGCATCCTATGCATACTTTAGCTACCTATTTACCAGAAGGTAGTTTTGAAGATACTGTTAATTACATTCATCAATACAAAGTGCATTTAACCGTAACCCAAAAAAGACAATCTATTCTGGGCGATTACAGGCACGCTGTTACAGGAAAAAATCATCGTATTACTATTAATGGAAATCTAAATAAGTACGAATTTTTAATAACGCTTTTACACGAAATAGCACATCTACTTACGTTCGAGCAATTCTCAAACAAAGTAGAACCACACGGAAAAGAGTGGAAATTGATTTACGGAAAGCTATTACTAAATTACCTGCAAAAAAATATTTTCCCTACTGATATTAGTATTGCTTTATATCAAACCATTCATAATCCAGCTGCTACTGCAAACGGCGAAACTTCTTTATTAAAAGTTTTAAGAAGTTATAATACCAGTAATTCCTTTGGAAACATTTTACTTGAACAAATACCTACAGGCAGTTTATTTATAACCGAAAAAGGAAGAGTATTTAAAAAAGGTTCACAACGCAGAAAAAGATATGAATGTTTAGAAATTAGCACCGGAAGGTTGTACGCATTTAGTCCAATTGCAGAAGTAAAGCTTGTTGATAAAAAAACAAATTAATGCATTAAATGCTGCACTTCTAAACTTATGTTTAATAACTCTCCATTTCTGATAATAATCATTTTAATACTGTTGTCGGCAGTTTGTAAAGCCTGTTTATAGGCTTGTAAATTTTGGGTAAAATCGTTATTAACTGCAAAAATTATATCATTGGGTTTAATACCTGCTTTGTCTGCAGGACTTGATGCAACCACATCTTCAATTATAATTTTATCATCAACCTGATATAATGCCAAGCCTGTGTATGAATAATCAAAATCATCAAAAAAATGAGTATTAGGTTTTATGTGAATTTTTTTATCGGGATAATTAATCACCAAATTAAATCTTCTCAAAATATCATTGCCCAAAACACCTCCCATTTTGGGATAGCCAGTTACATTATAATCATCTTTAAAAATATATACAGGAACCCATCGAAATTTATACGGGCCAAGAGTTAGTTTTTTAAGAACAGTTATATTCATTACTTTTTTTCCACCTAATCCTTCAGCTTGAGTTACAAACAATTTTCTATTCTTTTTAAGGATACTACTGTCTTTGATATACTCATCACTCAACAACATATTTAAACCAGCACCTGTATCAAAAATAAAACTAGCATTTGAAACACTATTATCTGAAACAATTGATGATACCGATGGCAATGAATTAAAATTAGGATGTAGTGTATATCCATTTTTAGGATATTTAAAATTCCCAGGCGAATAAATATCCATTATATACTCATCATAGTTTATTGCAACAATGAATCGTTTCAAAAAACTTAAACCTATTACTCCATCAATTTTAACACCATAAGCACTTGTTAAAATATCGTAATTATTAATGTGAAAATCTAAACTATCCACTAATAAGTTTTTAAACCTTAAAGCCCTGTTAAATACAAAATCAAGGTTCTTCATTCCTGCAATACCTCGAATATTTCTTTCGGTTTTAACTAATGGTAAGTTCAAATTATGAGCAGTGGTTGAGTCCAAAGAAATACCACCACTTCCTGTATCAAAAACAAAGTTTAAGGTATCTCCAAAGTCATCAAGTGTTGCTTTAACAATTACTGTTCCTCCAGTAAGCATTCTAAAAGGCAAACTAGTAATTTTTTTGGCATTCACTTTACCAATTTTAAATTGACCATTACCAATAACAGCACAGAAGCTAAGTAATATGACTAATAAATACCTCATAAGCAGGTGTAATATTAAACAATAAATCAATGTTACAATGTATACATTCTTGTAATGTTATCAGTGGCAAATATTTCTGATGAGTGATAGTTTTCAGTAATGAATTGTATAACAAAAAAGTAATTCATGATAACAGCTTTGAAAATAGTAGCATAAAAAAAGGGGCTTTGTAGAAACAATGCCCCGTTTTTAAAATCCAATATCCTATGAAAAACCAAAGCGAAAATATGGTATTATTTGAATTTACAAAAAAAGAGAGAGCATTTTTTAAATTAAAATTATTTATATATATATGGTATCCTTACTGTTAAAAATATGTACTAGTTACACATTTTATGTAAATAATACCATAGAATAATAATTTTTAACCATGTAATAATTATTATCTTTAAAATCAACTAGCTCATAACAACATCAATAATGTTTGGGGGTGCTAGTGGTGGGTGGTTAATTAAATTAAACATATAAAGGAGCTATGTTGGGTTCGTTGCAATAGTTGTTTTATTGAGAGAAAAACAATATTCTTCTAGTTTTTGTTAACTACTTATTTGCAATTATTTGGAAATAAACTAACATCTCTGCTAAAATCTGTGTGTTAAGTATTATTTTTTTAGAAAAAAGCTGACTAAAAAAGGGGTGTATTTCATATATGCTATACCCCTATCTTTGCCACCCTAAAATTAAAAAACATTTTGTTATGCAACTGAAAGGCTTAGTGAGAATAATTGCTGTTTTATTCTTGTTGATTTGTTTATATTACTTATCGTTTACCCTTTGGGCACGAAATCACGAGAAAGATATGGAAAGCAAAGCGAAAAACTGGGTTTCCAGAACTTTTGCTAAGCCCGAGGAAAGATTTCCAAATGCTGCTGACTCTAATCTTAGAAAGGCATACAAGGATAGTTTAGAAATAGTTTATGAAAATAAACTTAATAAATTGTTAGATAGTACTAAAAGCACAAAAGTAGGCCCATTTGGATTTACAACTTATCGTGCTGCAAAAGATCAAGAACTTGCTTTAGGTTTGGATTTACAAGGAGGTATGAGTGTTACTATGGAAGTAAGTATGGATGTATTAATTAAATCTTTGGCAGATTATACCAAAGATGCAACATTCAATAACGCTTTACAAAATGCCGTTTCTCAAAAAGCAAATGGCGATGCCGACTTAGCAACATTATTTGTTGATGAATACAAAAAGAGTGGCAATATTGCTAACCTTCCTAATTTTTTTATTAATAAAAGCAATGGCAAAATTAAATTTTCGTCTAGTGAAGCTGAAGTAAGAACTTACTTAAAAGAAAAGGCTCAAGATGCTTTTAAAAATGTTACTAACATTATCCGCAATCGTATAGATAAGTTTGGGGTTTCTTCACCTTCTATCAATTCAGATGAAAGAAAAAGTAGATTAACTATTGAATTAGCTGGTGCAAAAGATCCAGAGAGAGTAAGAAATTATTTACAATCTACTGCTAACTTACAATTTTTTGAGTGTTACAGGGTGCCAGATGTATTTGAGCAAATAAAAGCTGCCGATAAAGCTTTAGAAGATTATCAAGCTGGTAATACTGTTGCAGTTGTTGATACAACTAAAAAAGGAGATACAGCAAAAGCAACAGTAAATGTTGCTAAAAAAGTAGATAGTACTAAAATGAATCCTTTATATAGAGTCATACAATTTGTACAACCTTATGATGACAAAGGTGTTCAAAAATGGCCATCAAATTTAGGATACGTTGCTATAAAGGACACTGCAACTGTAAACGAATATCTAAAATTGGATGTAATTAAATCTAAGTTTCCGGGTAATGCCTCATTTATGTATGGGAAGCTTGAGAAAGATAAGGATGGTAAAGATGTAAATTTCTTGTCTCTATATGCTATCAAAACTTTAGATAATGAACAAGCTGAATTAGAGGGAGATCACATTACTGGTGCAAGAGCTGATTATGGTCAAAGTGGTGAAGTTGTTGTTTCTATGGAAATGGATGCTGTTGGTACAACTATCTGGGGGAAAATGACAGAAAGAAACGTTGGAAAACCAATTGCTATTGTGCTAGATAATACAGTTTATTCTGCTCCAAATATCATCAATCCAATTAAAGAAGGTCGTTCTCAAATTACTGGAAGTTTTTCTCAAAAAGATGCTCAAGATTTAGCAGGTATATTAGAGAGTGGTAAACTACCTGCTCCTGCTAAAATTGTTCAAGAGCAATTAGTAGGTCCAACTTTAGGAGCTGAGGCAATTAGTGGTGGAATGAAAAGTTTTGCTATTGCATTTGCTGTAATATTTTTATTAATGTTGTTGTATTATAACACAGCTGGTTGGGTAGCTAATGCAGCTTTAGTATTAAACTTAATATTTACTGTAGGTGTATTAGTATGCTTGCCAGGTGGTTTTTCATTAACTTCTGCTGGTATTGCTGGTTTGGTATTAACCATTGGTATGGCTGTAGATACCAACGTAATTATTTTTGAAAGAATAAAAGAAGAGTTAAACTTAGGCAAAAGTTACTCTGTTGCAGTAAATGATGGTTACAAGCGTTCATTACCTCCAATTTTAGATGCTCACGTAACAAGCTTTTTAACTGCTGCTATCTTATTTACATTTAGTTTAGGACCAATTTTAGGCTTTGCTACTACACAAATGTTAGGTATTGCTTTAAGTTTATTTTGTGGAATATTAGTATCAAGATTGATTACAGATATCTATGCAGATGATAAAAAGAACAGACATTTTCAATACTTCACAGCAGTATCTAAAAAAATATTCAAGCACGCTTCTTACAAGTTTATTGAATATAGAAAATTTGCATATGCAATATCCGCTGTTGTTTTAATTCTAGGTATTAGTTCATTATTTAATGGATTTGATCAAGGTGTTGAGTTTGCTGGCGGTAGAAGCTATACAGTAAGATTTGATAAAACAATTACTGCTGACGCTGTAAGGGACGATTTAAAAGCAGCATTTGGTGGCGAGGCAGCAATTATTAAAACTTTAGGTATTGATGGTAAAGAATTAAATATTACCACTGCCTATAAAATTAAGGAAGCTGGCAACCAAGTAGACCAACAAGTAGAGCAAGCTTTGTTTGCAGGATTAAGTAAACACTTACCAAGTGACATAACTTTTGCTAAATTTTCTACAGCATATAAACAAAGTTCTCAAACAGTTTTACCAAGTATCTCTGCAGATTTAAAAGCAGGAGCTTTAAAAGCAGGTATTATTGCTATCATTATTATATGTTTTTACATCTTTATTCGTTTTAGAGATTGGAGATATAGTGTTGGTACCATTGTAGCGTTATTGCACGACGTATTAGTAACTTTAGCTGTTTTCTCTTTCTGTAGAAAAATTGTTCCTTTCCCATTAGAGATTGACCAACATTTTATTGCAGCTGTGTTAACAGTTATTGGATTCTCGATGAATGATACGGTAATTGTTTACGATAGAATACGTGAAGATTCTCGTTTATATCCAAACCTTTCAAAAGAAGAAACAATTAATAAAGCAATTAACCAAACATTAAGTCGTACTATTATGACATCATTAACTGTATTCTTAACCATATTAATCTTATTCATATTTGGTGGAGAAGTTACTAAAGGTTTTGCATTTGCAATGTTAGTGGGTGTTATTACAGGTACTTATTCTTCTATATTTGTTGCTGCACCTATATTGGTTGACTTTGCAAAAGGTAAGGCATTAAGTAAAGGTCAAGAAACAAAAAGTTAATTAAAGCCTTCATTATACATAAAAAAAACCTTACAGAAATGTAGGGTTTTTTTATGCTTTATTAATTTAAAATAGTGAAATATTTTGATCGGAATAACTGAAATAAATTTTTATTTTTAATAAATAAATATAAGTTATACACTTTAAAAAGTATATCTAATACCTAATCCACCCCACCCACTTTCAAAATAACTATACCCTACTAAATTAAATGATGGTTGCCAATCGATACTAAGATTAATAGGTGCACCAGAAAACTTATAATCTAAGCCTAAAACTCCATCTATACCTATGGCAATTCCATTTTCTCGGGTTGGATAATTGCTTTTCCATTTATCATTCCAAAAACCAATGTGTGCACCGGGTCCTGCATACCATTTTAAACCATTGGCACCATTAATATCGCCATAAAACTGATAAAGAGCTGTAACTCTTGAGCCATATTCCCAAAAGTAACCAACACCTTCAATAGCTACATTATTTTTAATAAAAGTTTTGTAGCTAATACCACCCGGATAAAATTTAATACCAATGGCAGATGAATAATTGTTGCCAGATTTTTGTGCTTTTAATTGAAACACACATAATGCCAGAAACATTGCAGTGATAAATAATTTTTTCATAGTAATAAATATTTAAAAATTTTAAGATATACACAAAAGTAAAAGTATTTACAATTTTTTACCCTTCCAATTGCCTTTGGTAATGTAAAAATAAGATGGAATAAGCATACTGCCCCAATACAACCACTCACTACCCCAACCAATGGCAATACTTAAATGTAGTTTTTCCAATGTTATATATACGTAAATACAATATAGAACGATTGCCATAAATTCTATCCATAAATTAATTCTGGTTTGCCCTGTTCCCGTAACAGCATTTAACCAAACCACAGCAATACTCATTAACACCAGAGCACTAGAAACTACACGTAGTACAGGTATTGCAGCATTAATAAAATCATCGCCCAAACCGTAAATACTTAAAAAATAATATGGGAATATATTAATAATGATACACACTATTAAAGCAAACAAAAAGGATAGTTTCATTATTTTATATACTAATTCCACTACCCTATCGTGCAATCCTTGACCAATAATATTGCTAACCATTGTATTGGCTGTAGATGCAAAAGCCCAAGTAATACAACCAAAAAAACCAAACACATTACGCATTACATTGGATATAGCACCTGCCTGACTACCGTGATGTTCGTTTAAAATATAAAAAAATTCCCAGGCAAGAATGCTGAGCAAAAACTGTCCAATTAAGGGAGCACTTTGTTTCATTATTAACCTAGTATTTAATTCGCTCCATTGCCAGTTTTTAAATAGCTGCAATTGCTTACCAATACCTTTGTAATGAATAACAAAATAGATGACCAATAAACCCAAACCCTCTGCAATAACACTAGCATAAGCTGCTCCATTAAAGCCAAGTTGTGGCAAACCAAGTTTTCCAAAAATTAAACCATAATCTAAAACAATATTAGCAATAGCTTCTACTGCTGTACCATAAATAAGCAGTTTAGATTGATTAGTGCCTATTAACAATGCATTTCGCATTTGATATAAATACAAAAAAAACAAACCCCAAATACGAATGTTTAAAAAGCTGGTTGCCATTTGCACATTACTTGAATCTTTTAATACTTTACTAAAAATATATGGTGTAATAAGGTAAGTAAAAAGAATACCAACGATAGCAAAAATGATGGCAAGCCTTATACCTTGAGCAAACAAACTACCTATGGCATCTATTTTGTTTTCGCCAGCCCTACGAGAAATAAGCATTTGCAAACCATTGTTTAAACCCATACCTACCACTGCAAAAATTAAATAATATACGCCTGTTATACCTGCTACTGAAAGAGCTTGCACACCTAATCTACCTAAAAAAATATTATTAGTAACAAAGTTTAATTGAGGCACTACAATAGCAGCTGCAATTGGTAATGTAATAGATAATATTTGTTTGTTCGATATCTCAAGTCTATAATCTTTGGTTTCTGTTGTGTACATTAAGCAAAACTAATAGAAATCGCTTTCTTTCTATTAACGCTCAACCCTATCTTTGCCCCTTATGAAGAATATTAGGAATTTTTGTATTATAGCTCATATAGACCACGGAAAAAGTACTTTAGCTGATAGACTATTGGAAGATACTAAAACTATTGGTGCAAGAGATATGCAGGCTCAAGTATTGGATGATATGGATTTGGAACGTGAAAAAGGCATTACCATTAAAAGCCACGCCATTCAAATTAATTACCCATACAAAGGTGAACAATACATATTAAATTTAATTGATACTCCTGGTCACGTTGATTTTAGTTACGAAGTGAGCAGAGCATTAGCTGCATGCGAGGGTGCATTGCTTTTGGTAGATGCGTCACAGGGTATTCAGGCACAAACTATTAGCAATTTATATTTAGCTATTGATAACAATTTGGAGATAATTCCGGTTATTAATAAAATAGATATGGATGGGGCAATGATACCTGAGGTAACTGATCAAATTGTAGATTTAATTGGTTGTAAACCCGAAGAAATTTTACATGCAAGTGGCAAAAGTGGTATTGGTATTTTTGAAATACTAGCAGCTATTATTGAAAGAATTCCTGCACCAAAAGGTGACCCAAATGCTCCACTACAAGCTTTAATTTTTGATAGTGTTTTCAATAGTTTCAGAGGTATTATTATTTATTATAGAATAATGAATGGCACTATTACTAAGGGGCAAAAAGTTAAGTTTATTGCTACCGGACAAGAGTATGATGCACAAGAAATTGGAGTGCTTAAACTTGGGATGGAAGCTAAAAATCATGTAGGTTGTGGCGATGTTGGATATATTATTACAGGTATTAAAAATGCCAAAGAAGTTAAAGTAGGCGATACCTTAACTTCGAGTGGAAGTATGGCAGAACGCATTAATGGTTTTGAAGAAGTAAAACCCATGGTATTTGCTGGTATTTTTCCTGTAGAAACCGATGCTTTTGAAGAGTTGAGAGATTGTATGGAGAAGTTACAATTAAACGATGCCTCATTAACATTTGAATTGGAAACATCGCAAGCATTGGGTTTTGGATTTAGATGTGGTTTTTTAGGATTATTACACATGGAAATTATTCAGGAGAGACTGGAACGAGAGTTTAATCAAACTGTAATAACAACTGTTCCTAACGTAAGTTTCATTGCATATACCACCAAAAACGAAACAATTATTGTAAACAATCCTGCTGAAATGCCTGATGCTACTAAGTTGGATAGAATAGAAGAACCATATATTAAAGCACAAATTATTACACAAAGCGACTATATAGGTAATATTATGACTTTATGTTTGGGCAAAAGAGGAATTCTATTAAATCAATCTTACATTACACCTACACGTGTAGAGTTAACTTTTGAAATGCCTTTAACTGAGATTGTATTTGACTTTTATGATAAATTAAAATCTCAAACACGTGGTTATGCTAGTTTCGATTATCATCCTATTGGGTATAGGGATGCTGATATTGTAAGAATGGATATTTTACTAAATGGAGATAAAGTAGATGCTTTAGGTTCCCTAATTCATAGAAGCAGGGCCCAAGATTTTGGTAGAAAGTTATGCGAAAAATTGAAAGAATTGTTAACTAAACAACAATTTCAAATTGCTATACAGGCAGCTATTGGTGCTAAAGTTATTGCACGTGAAAACATTAGTGCAATGCGTAAAGATGTAACTGCAAAATGTTATGGTGGTGATATCTCGCGTAAACGTAAACTTCTTGAAAAACAAAAAGAAGGTAAAAAACGTATGAGGCAAATTGGTAATGTAGAAGTACCACAAGAAGCCTTTTTAGCTGTGTTGAAATTGGATTAGAACTCGTTTGTAGTTTACAGTTCTTCGTTGTTATTCATAATTCATAACTCATAATTCATAACTCTCAAAATACCGTAATCGTTGTTGTTGGACCTACCGCTGTAGGTAAAACATCTTTTGCAATAAAACTTGCACAGCACTATAATACTCAAATTATTTCTGCTGATTCTAGGCAGTGTTATAAGGAATTAAGTATTGGTGTTGCTCGCCCTTCAAATGAAGAATTAAATTCAGTTCCTCACTATTTTATTGCATCTCATTCTATTCATCAGGATGTAAATGCTGGTGTGTTTGAAAAATATGCTTTACAATGTGTAGATGAGATATTCAAGCTTAACAATATTGCTGTAATGGTTGGTGGCACAGGGTTATATGTAAATGCTTTTTGCAATGGCATTGATGAAATTCCAAATGTTCCTTCTGCAATCAGAGACAATATCATTAAAAATTATAACCTAAAAGGTTTGGCTTGGTTGCAAAATGAGTTACAAACAAAAGACAAGGATTTTTGGCAAAAAGCTGAACAGCAAAATCCTCAAAGATTAATGCGTGCATTAGAAGTTATAGAATCTACAGGAAAATCAATCAATGATTATAAAAATCATCAAAAAATAAAAAGACCATTTAATATTATAAAAATTGGGTTAGAATTACCAAGAGAACAATTAATCCATAATATTAATTTACGTGTAGATAAAATGATTGAAGAAGGGTTGATGGATGAAGTGGAATCATTGATTTCTCATAAAGATTTAAATGCACTACAAACAGTGGGCTACAAAGAATTGTTTGATTATTTTAATAATAATATTTCAAAGCAACAAGCTATAGAAAAAATAAAAATTAGCACCAGACAATATGCCAAAAGACAAATGACATGGTTTAAAAAGGATGCTGAAATCAAATGGTTAAATGCTCAAGAAAATAATAACCTTCACATTATTTAAATTCGTAAATAAAGATGGAGTTTTAATTTATTATCACATTTTCTGCAATTGTTAATTTGCCCGCAGTTTTAGACTTTATTTCTTCTACTGATACTCCTGGAGCTGTTTCAATTAGTACAAAGCCTTCAGCAGTTACATCCAACACGGCTAATTCTGTAACAACTTTTTTAACACATCCAACACCTGTAAGTGGCAAAGAACATTTTGGCAATAATTTACTTTCGCCTTTAGGATTAGTGTGCATCATTGCTACAATAATATTTTTAGCACTCGCTACCAAATCCATAGCACCACCCATTCCTTTTACCATTTTGCCAGGAATTTTCCAATTGGCTATATCTCCATTTTCGCTTACTTCCATAGCACCTAAAACGGTTAAATCTATTTTGCCAGCCCTAATCATTCCAAAGCTTTCAGCACTATCAAACAAAGCTGCACCATCAATTAATGTTACAGTTTCTTTGCCTGCATTTATTAAATCTGCATCAATATTTTCCTCTGTTGGGTATGGTCCCATTCCAAGAATTCCATTTTCACTTTGTAAAATAACAGTCATGTCTTTGGGAATATAATTAGCAACAAGTGTAGGAATACCAATGCCTAGGTTTACATACATTCCATCTTTTAATTCTTTTGCAATGCGTTGAGCTATGCCATATTTATCTAATGCCATTTGTTAACATTTTAAAGTTTTGTTGTTCTTCTTTCAATCCTCTTTTCATAATTTCTTCCTTCAAAAATTCTATGAACGTAAACGCCAGCTACATCTATCATTTCTGGGTCTAACTCTCCTGGTTCAACTAAATGTTCAACTTCTGCAATTGTTATATCTCCAGCTTTTGCCATAGAAGTAGAAAAATTTCTTGTGGCTTTTTTAAAAATTAAATTACCGAATTTATCGCCTTTCCAGGCTTTTACAATGGCAAAATTGGCGTGCAATGCATATTCCATTAAGTGCATTTTACCATTAAATTCTCTTACTTCTTTTCCTTCGGCTATTTCTGTTCCATAACCTGCAGGTGTGTAAAATGCAGGGATGCCCATTCCTGCCATTTGAATGCGAGTTGCTAGCGTTCCTTGAGGAATTAAATCTACTTCCAATTCTCCACTTAAAAGTTGCCTTTCAAACTCTGCATTTTCGCCAACATAACTACTCATCATTTTTTTAATTTGTTTGGTTTGCAAAAGCAATCCTAAACCAAAGTCATCAACACCTGCATTATTGCTAATACACGTAAGTTGTTTGGTACCTTTTTGCACCAATGCAGCAATTGTATTTTCGGGAATTCCATTTAGGCCAAATCCACCAAGCATTAAGGTATCTCCATCTTTAATATCAAAAATGGCTTCATTGGCATTTGCAAAAACTTTATTCATTGTTATAGTAGTTAGTAGTTAATAGCTAGAATAGGTCTTAATGATAATCCTCTATTTATTGAACTTTTTATTAGTAGCTGAATCCCTCATTCTAACTCCAAAAGCAGCAAGAGAGTCTAGCAATATTTTCATTTCGTTCGGATGTTGTGTATAGTAGTTGTAGCTATCGAAATATTCCTCTTTTGAAACATTATTTAAGGCAAATATTTTATTATAATAACCAACATTCTTTTTTGTGCTATCAATAATAGAATCTAAGGCAAATTGTTGTTGCACTAAAGCATCAGCAGTAACCATATCCCACATGATAAGTTTCATTTTAGGAATTTCAATTACTTTTTTCTTGCTTTTACAAGCAAATAGGAACAAAATAAATAATGAGCAAACTATGTAATTTCTCATCTTAATTCTTCGCTATATTTTCCACCATTAGTAGGGTCTAAATTGGCTAAAATTTCAGTAGCCTTAGCTTTATCTTCTAATGTACCTCGCTTTACAATACCTGAAATCTCTGCAAACTTATTTTGCATAAAAAACTGTACAAACATACTATTTGGAGTCTCCTGATTGAATGTTTTTAACTGCGACAATGCTTGCACAAATGCAGCTACAGCATCTTTTTCATTTACAATCATTTTATCTAACCCATTTCTATAATACCCATAAATAACACTATGCAAAATATTGTTTCTGGAATTGGTTAAATTTTCTGATAGCCAAAACCTATTACGTAAACCATCAAATGCTTTCCAACCATTAATACCATTTCCTTCTGGTGCATTATTTACAATGTATTGAGCTTTTTGTAAATATTTATCTCCGCCTTTTGGCGAAAAAGAATCGTAGTTTAAACCTAAAATAATGTTAGCATAATATGCAAAAATAGCTGTAAGGTTAGCAGCATAGGCATCGCTACCTGCAACTCTATTTTCATTAAATTCTACTGGTTGATATTCGATGTATTTAAAAACCACATCTGCGTCTTGATAGTTTATGATGGCTGCCTGATATGTTGAACTAAAAACTGGCCTTGCAGATTGAACTAATAACTGTGCTTTATAAACATTGGCTTCTACTATACTTTCAATATTCAATACAAAATTGATATCAATTTTTTCAGAAGTTTTATATGTTTCATTTGTCCATTTTCTATTATTAATAAAATTGGTTAACTGATTTTGTAGCGTGGTAAATATTTTTTTATCAACCGTTGTATTTACCCTACTTGCATTCACAGTAACTTTAGCCTGAAACTCTTGTGAATAAACAGTTGTAATAGCAAAAAGGGCAATAAATAATAAGAAACTATTTTTTTTCATTGTTTATTTTTGTAATAATAAATGACACGATATCTTTTGCAACTTCTTTTTTTGATTTGCTTTCAAAGTTAAGCTCCGTTTCGTTTGAATCAATAATTGTTATTCTATTTTTATCTGCACCAAAAACTTTGTTTTCACTATTAAAAGAATTTAGAATAATGCAATCGGCTTTTTTATTTTTCAATTTATTAATAGCGTTAGATTTTTCATTTTCTGTTTCCAAGGCAAATCCAGCAATATATTGATGTGGCATTTTATGTGTGCCTAAATGCAATAAAATATCTGTTGTTTTTTCAAGTGGTAATTCCCAGATGTCATCTTTCTTTTTTATTTTATTATCAGCTATAAATACTGGTTTATAATCTGCAACAGCAGCACACATTATTGCAATATCAAACAAATTCATTCTTTCTGTTACTGCATCAAACATTTCTTGACTACTAGTAACAGGAACAACTACAATATTATTAAAATTAACTTTTTGATTTGTTGGTCCAGTAATTAATGTTACATCTGCTCCTTGTAAATAGCAAACTTCAGCAATTTCAAAACCCATTTTACCAGAAGAATGATTTCCTATAAATCTGACTGGGTCTATGGCTTCAAAAGTTGGACCAGCTGTGATAATTACTTTTTTATTTAAGAGTGATTTCTCTCTAAAAAAATGAGTGATTAAATAATTAATAATCGTTTCTGGTTCTGCCATTCTTCCATCTCCAAACAAACCACTTGCTAGTTCTCCATTTTCTACAGGAATAATGCTATTGCCATAAGATTTTATCAAATCTAAATTTCTATTTGTAGCAGGATGATGCCACATATCTTCATCCATTGCAGGAGCTACTACAACAGGACAAGTTGCAGACAAATAAACTGCGAGTAATAAATTATCGCAAATTCCATTTGCCATTTTAGCCAGTGTATTACAACTTAAAGGAGCAATAAGTATTACATCTGCCCATCTGCCTAAAGCAACATGATTTGCCCAAGCATTTTCAGAAGATAAGTCAACTAAAACCTCATTATTAGAAAGTGTAGAGAGTACTAATGGTGAAACAAAATTTTTTGCAGCATCAGTCATCACAATTTTTACTTCAGCTCCAGATTTTACAAGTAATCTAACTAATAATATTGATTTGTATGCAGCAATGCTACCACTAACTCCAATAAGTATTTTTTTTCCTGATAACATAGAAATTAATTTCAATAAAAAACGACAGTAAATGTACTGCCGTTTTGTAAATATTTTTTGTAAGAGTTTTCATTAACGAAACAAATCGCTTTCTGTATTTTTACGATAGTATATCTTATTTTCAGCAAACTCTTGAGTAGCCATAATTGCTGGATTTGGCATTTTCTCGTAAGCTCTTGAAATTTCAATTTGCTCTTTATTTTCGTGAATTTCTTCAAGACTATCTGTGTGGCTAGCAAACTCCTCTAATTTGTTATGCAATTCTTCTTTGAGAGTAACATTTATTTGATTTGCTCTTCTTGAAATTATAGAAATTGATTCATACAAATTACCAGTAACTGCCTTAATATCTAACAAATGTTTTGTTTCAATAACACTTGGAGTGTTGGCATTAATTTGTCTTCTTAGTTTGCTCATTTTGTATATTTTTTAAAATGTTATTTACTTGTACTTTTATTTTTGAAACTTCTGCTATGTATTTGCTATCATTAAACCGCTCAATAAAATCTGAACACTCCGACAATACTCTATTATATCTTTCTTCTTGCTTCTCTTCGTAACTGAGATCGGCATATTTTAAGAATGCTTTTATAGTTTGATATTTATATTCATCGGCTAGCTTTGAATCTGGGAAGTTTTCAACTACATTTTCAAAAGCAATAGCCGCAGCTTTATAGTATCCAAGATTGTAATATAGTTCAGCAGCTTTATAATCTTTCATCTCTAGCTTAGCTCTGCAATTATCCAATATTTGATTTGCATCTTTCACCTTTTCAGATGTTGGGTGCATATTAATAAATGCTTGCATTAATGCCATAGCTTTTGTTGTAGCAGTTTGATCTAAGTCAATTTTAGGCGACTGCTTGTAATAACAAAAAGCCCTTAAATAATCACATTCTTCTGCTCGCTTACTAGTTGGAAATGTTTCCACAAAACTTTTATAAAAATTTTCGGCATTCAAATAGTCTTTTAAAAAGTAATAACAGTTTGCACTTTTGTAGTACATGTCTTCATACTTATCTGTACCCTTTATGTATGCAAATAAATCCTCAAACAACTGCAAGGCATAGTTATACTTTTTTTCAGCATAATACTGTTCTGCCATTTTATAACGATACTCGTTATCAGTGCTCTTAAACACCTGATTAAAACTTTTGTTTTTAACCGTGTGTATTCGGGTATGCGATTTCTTGAAAAAACAAGAAGATAAACTCAAACTAATAAAAAATAAAATAATCAGTCGCATCATAAAAGTTGGCAAATGTAATGTTTATCGGCAAAGTAAAGAAACCGATTTTGATTAATATCAAATAAAAATGTTAATATAATAACAAAACCCTGCATTTGCAGGGTTTTGTTATTATAAAATCAAAGTATTTTTAATTTTTTCCTTTTAAATGAGGAGCTGGAGCAGGAACTGTGTTAGGACCATCTTCAGTAGTACCTTGTAAATCGATAGTGTTACCATCACCGCTACCGCCTGCATCATAAGCGAATATGAATCTATTTTCACTGATTCCCTTCTTTTCTACCAAGTATTTGATAATAGCTTCTACTCGGTCGTAAGCTTTTTGTTGAGAAGTTTTGTTAGCCTCTGGATGACCTAAAACTTTAATTTTAGCATTTGGATTATTCTTAAGTTGTTCAGCAACTGCATCCAATAACTTCATATTATCTCTGTTTAATTTGGCATCTCCAGATTTGAAAACTATGCTTGGTAAATTACCAAGAACAGAACCTGCACTTCCACTTTTTAAAGTACCATTTCTGAAAGAATCTACAGTTTGTTGTAATTTGATAATTTCAGATTTAGATTCTTTACAGCAAGCACTTTCAGGGCAAGTACCAACGCCATCAGCATTTGGAGGGAAGCACTCTGCACGAGTTAGTAACTCCTTGTCTTTATAATCAGGAACTCCATCACCATCAGTATCTAACGCTCTACCTCTAGCATCTACTGCTACACCTGCAGGAGTATTAGGTTGTAGGTCAAACTGATCAGGAACACCGTCATTATCTGCATCATCTAATTTAACTTTTAATTTATTTTTTAAATGATCTGGGGTGTTTAACTCACTATAAACATAATTGTTTGGATTAATCCACCATAATGGTTCAACTCGTTTTGACTTATTTCCGATATTAAAATTAGCTCTTAGACTACTAAACCAAAGTGCATCAAAGGCATTACTGAACGGGCTAGAAAACCCATCAATATAATCATAATTTGTTAATGAATTTTTACCTTCTAAGGCAATGTTAAATCTATCGTTAATTTTATATGCTAAACCTCCTCCTATGTTGAATACAGGTATTAAAACAGTTTCTCCTCTATCACCAACTTTATTTCCAAAGCTTGCAAGTACATTTGCACTACTTGGATAATAAAATGCTTGGTAATTACCTGAGGCATCTTTTTGCTTGACATTAACTGTGCTAACCCCAAATCCTGCTATCAAATAAACGTTCCAAGGCTTAGGATTTCCTCTATAACTATTAATTGTGTTTAATGATGCAATAGCATCAACTCCTATCCCAAGTGCTGTAGTTTTATAATCTTTTGCACCAGGTACTGCACCATTAAATTCTTCCCTTCCACTAACATTATAGTAAGATAAATAAGGGCGAAGAGAGAAAACGTGACTTAATGATTTTCTGGCAGTAACATTAATCCCTAAACCAGCATCATTCCTTAAATCTCCACTTACAGTTGCAACACCTAAACCCAATCCAATCTCCCACATGTCTTTAGGCTTTGCAGGATACACATATGCATTGCGAGAAAATTCGCCAAACTGTGCTCTGTTTTTTGATGCAATTTTAGAACTGTCTTTCCAAGTTGTAGTAACATCAGTGGTTTGAGCATAAACCCCAGAGCTGACTAATGCAAACACCGTTGCTATTAGTAAAATGTACTTTTTTGTTGCCATGATTAAATTGTTTTTTTGTAAACGGTATGCTATACTTTATATTTCAGATATTCAAAGTTGCAATATTTTATGATATAACCCAAAAAAATGTTAAAAAATTATAAAATATTTAATACAAAAAGCATTTGCACTCTGTTTTTTACGCTTGTTAAACATTTATTTTACAAACTTCTCTTAATTTCTTCCTCTTCATACGCTACAACTGTATCCCCAGGTTGTATATCGGTAAATCCTTTAATTGTTAAGCCACATTCGTAATTGTTATTTACTTCTTTAACATCATCTTTAAATCTTTTCAGACTTGCTAACTCTGCATATCCTCCCTCTTGTCTTGGATAAATTAATATACCATCACGATATACTTTAATTTTATGGTCTCTCTTAATTTTACCCTCTGTAACATAACTACCTGCAACTGTTGCTTTATCAAACTTAAATACTTCCCTTATCTCAACAGTAGCCACTTCCCTTTCTTCGACCTTAGGTTCAAGCATTCCTTCCATTGCAGATTTAATTTCTTCAATTGCTTTATAGATGATTGAATACTGCTTAATTTGTACACCCTCATTTTCGGCTAGTTTATTTGCTTGCGAAGATGGGCGAACGTTAAAACCAATTAAAATTGCATCAGAGGCAGCCGCCAATAACACGTCACTTTCGCTTATTTGTCCAACAGCTTTTAAAACAACTTTTATTGCAACTTCTGGAGTTGATAATTTTTGCAAACTATCACTTAAGGCCTCTACCGATCCATCTACATCACCTTTAATAATGATATTTAGTTCTTTAAAGTTTCCTAATGCTAAACGACGTCCAATTTCGTCTAAAGTAATATGTTTTCTGGCACGTAAACCTTGTTCTCTCAATATTTGAGAACGTTTTGTTGCAACTTCTTTTGCTTGCGATTCATCTTGATATACTTTAAATTTCTCTCCAGCTTGTGGAGCACCATTTAATCCGAGTATAACAACAGGTGTTGATGGTGGAGCAGTTTTTACTCTTTGGTTTCTTTCGTTAAACATCGCCTTCACTCTACCATAGAACTGACCAGAAACAATTAAATCTCCTTGATTTAGTGTACCGCCTTGAACTAAGATTGTAGCCACATTTCCTCTTCCTTTATCCAGTGAAGCTTCTATTATTGTTCCAGTTGCTTCCCTTTTTGGATTAGCTTTTAGTTCTAAAAGCTCAGCTTCTAGTAATATTTTTTCTAAAAGTAATTCTACATTCAAACCCTTTTTGGCAGATAGCTCCTGAGATTGATACTTGCCACCCCAACTTTCAACCAAAATATTCATTTGCGAAAGTTGTTCGTAAATTTTTTGAGGGTTTGATCCATCTCTGTCAATTTTATTAACAGCAAAAATCATTGGAACATTAGCTGCTTGTGCGTGACTTATAGCTTCTTTTGTTTGCGGCATTACTGCATCATCTGCGGCAACAACAATTACAGCAATATCTGTAACCTTGGCACCTCTAGCACGCATAGCAGTGAAAGCTTCGTGTCCTGGTGTATCAAGGAATGTTATATTTTTTCCATTACTTGGGAGTGTTACTTCATAAGCTCCTATATGCTGAGTAATTCCTCCGCTTTCTCCGGCAACAACATTAGCACTTCGGATGTAATCAAGCAAACTTGTTTTACCATGGTCAACGTGACCCATTATGGTTACAATTGGGGGGCGAGGCACTAAATCTTCAGGATTATCAATATCCCCATCATCTTCTTCTTCAACATCATCTACATTAGTAAATTCTACTTCAAAATTAAATTCACTAGCAACCAATTCTATCACCTCAGCATCCAACCTTTGATTGATTGAAACCATTATTCCAAGGTTCATACATTTACTAATGATATCAGTAAAGTTTACATCCATTAAGTTTGCTAACTCACTTACAGTTACAAATTCTGTTACCTGTAATTTGTTATCATCCATTTCGTCTCCAGCATTTTCAGCGGCTTCTCTTCTCTTATCCCTTCTGTTTTTTGCTTTTAGACTTCTACCTTTTGCACTTCCACCAGCTAATTTTGCCTGTGTTTCTTTAATCTTGGCTTGTATTTCGTTTTTGTCAATTTCTCTATCGTCTTTTCGTATTTCGATTCTTACACCTGATCTAGCACCGGCTGGTCTGTTTTGTCCTGCACCTGGTCTATTTTGTCCAGCACCAGGCCCACGCCCTTGTTGCTGCCCACCTCGATTAAATCCTCCTCCAGTGTGATTTCCTCTGTTATCTCCGCCTCTGTCATCTTTTCTAAAATCTACGTGTTGAATATTTGTTCCTTTTTTATCAATAGGAATACGCTTACGTTTAGCAATCTCATCTTTGGGAGATGATTTTGGTCGTGTATCGTTATCTTTAGGCAATTCAATTTTGCCTAAAATTTTTGGACCTGATAATTTTTCTACCTCAATATTTTCGATAATATTTTGTGTAGTTCCTTGATTATCTTCTGTATTCGTTTGTGGTTCGGGTGTTACAGGTATTTTAAAAATTTCCTCAACTGGCTTCTGCTCTTTTGGTTTAGAAACAGGTACTTCAACAATTTTCGGTTGTACAATAGGTGGTTCGGTTGTTACTGGTTGTTTAGCCTCTTCAGTTTCGGCAGCAACAATTTCATCTTTTTTCTTTTTTGCACCTTTTTTGGGCTTGGTAGAAGAATCAATTGCACTCAAATCAATCTTTGCAATAATCTTTGGTCCTTCTAATTCTGGAGCTTCAATTTTTAAGGTACCCGATTTTTTTTCAGCCTCAGGAACTAGCTCTGGCGTTGGTTCTGGATTGGTCTCAACTATTGCCTCAGGTATAACCTCCTGTTGAACTACTGGAGTTTCAATAATTACTTGTTGAACTATTTCTTCTACTACTGGAAGTGCGACTGTTTCTTCCTTAACAATTTTAATTGTTTCTTTCGATTCTTTTTTGGTGATTGATAAGTCCTCTTCATCTCTTTTCTTTCTGGGTTCACCACTTCCTGCCTTAGGTATCTCTACTAAGTCTGCTTTGTTTTTTGCAGCCTTATCACTACTAAATTCTGACTGAAGTGAGCGATACATCTCTTCAGATAACTTAGCAGTATCTTTTAATTCTTCTTTGTTAAAACCTTTCTTTACTAAAAAGTCAATTAAGGTATCTCTACCAATATTAAACTCTTTAGCTGCGGCTAATAATCTCGGTAATTTTATTTCTGACATTCAGTTTTATTTTGAAAAGAAGGATGCAATTTAGTATCCTAAAAAACTTTTCTTTATTAATTTATCTAATCTTTTTATTAAAAATTGCAAATAATATCAAAGTATCTTGCAAAATATTTATTCTTCTTTTCCATCTACTTCTGCTTGTAAAATCCTTCTAACATCTGCAATAGTTTCTTTTTCTAAATCTGTTCTTCTTTCAAGCTCAGTATCGCTTAATTTTAACACACTTTGAGCTGTATCACATCCGACACGCTTAAACTCATCTATGATCCATTGATCTATCTCATCCGAAAACTCATCTAAATCGTAATCGAATTGTTCAACCTGTTCTTCATCTTCTCTGTAAACATCTATTTCGTACCCTGTAAGCTCACAAGCTAACTTAATATTTACACCACGACGACCAATAGCTAAACTAACTTGATCTGCCTTTAAATATACGTCGGCTTGTTTTTTATCAGTGTCTAAATTCATGTAACTGATTTTGGCAGGGGTAAGTGAACGCTGAATTAATAATTGTATATTGGTGGTGTAATTAATTACGTCAATATTTTCATTTTTCAATTCTCTAACAATTCCGTGAATACGGCTACCCTTCATGCCTACACAAGCTCCTACTGGGTCAATTCTATCATCATAACTTTCCACTGCAACCTTGGCTCTTTCGCCAGGTTCACGTACAATTTTTTTGATAGCAATTAATCCATCAAAAATTTCAGGAACTTCTATTTCCAATAATTTTGATAAAAATAATGGACTGGTTCTAGATAAAATAATAACTGGTGTGTTATTTTTTAAATCAACCCTAGCAACTACAGCTCTAGTATTCTCTCCTTTTTTGAAATAGTCAGTAGGGATTTGTTCTGATTTAGGCATTATTAACTCATTACCTTCTTCATCTAAACATAATACTTCTTTTTTCCATACTTGATAAATTTCTGCAGAAACTATTTCGCCAATTCTATCTTCATATTTTTTCTTTAGTGCT
The DNA here is from genome assembly GCA_964615145.1 of uncultured Chitinophagaceae bacterium. Lineage (GTDB taxonomy): Bacteria > Bacteroidota > Bacteroidia > Chitinophagales > Chitinophagaceae > CAIVPM01. The sequence goes on along the minus strand of CAZTOP010000001.1, from coordinate 88,687 downwards.
TCTTTCTTTAAATCACCTATTCTACTGGCTAATGTTTGTTTAGCTGCAAGAATTGCTCTACGACCAAAATCGAATAAATCTACTTCCTCATATAATTCTTCTCCTACTTCAAAATCTGGTTCAATTTTAATTGCTTCGCTGTAAGAAACTTCTTGATTTGGATCATTTACATCATCATCGTCCATAATCATTCTTCTACGAATTATCTCCAAGTCACCCTTTTCAGCGTTTACAATAACATCAAAGTTTTCATCGCTGCCATATTTTTTTCTAAGTAAAGTTTTGAAAACATCTTCAACTACTTTCATCATCGTTGGTCTATCAATACTTTCAGCATCTTTGAACTCCTGAAATGCATCAATTAAATTAATACTTGCCATTTTACATTTACGATTTATTATTTTTATATTTATTACTTGGCTTTGAAATCAACATTACTTTTTCCAAAAATGCAAAGCCGCATTTTTTTAAAATTTTTTAAAATTTAATTTGTACAACCGCCTTCTTTACATTATTCAATGGTATTAAAACTTGTTGTGTTATTATTTTTTTCCCTTTCCCTTCTGTGGTTTCTATAATGATATCGGTTTCTGTTGCTTCGATTAATTTACCCTCTTTAATTGTATCGTCATTAAAAACCACTTCTAAAAATCTTCCGATGTTTTTTTGGTATTGCCTTGTTAACTGTATTGGTTCATCAATGCCTGGACTTGAGACTTCTAAACTAAAATCTCCTTCGGGATAAATTGAAGCTTCTTCGATAGCTTTATATAATTTGCGATTTATTTTTACACATTTTTCGATAGTAATCCCTTTGTCTCCATCAACAAAAACTTTAATATTATTTGTTGGTTTTATTTTTAAACTAACGCAAAAATATTCAGGTTCTTCCTCTAAAATTGTATTTAAAAAAAATTGTATTTGTTCTAATGCTGACAACATATTTTTTGTTTTAAAAAGCAGAAGGGAACGATAATCGTTCCCTTCTACACTTCTTTATTACACTGCAAATGTAAGGATAGTGTTAGTAATATTCCAAAATAATATTCACATTGGTATATTAACTTTTTTAAAGCAATTTAAAAAATCGTATTCTAAACAAATTGTAAATACTCAAATTGCTTGTTTAATATCTTTTTATCGTCTGCCCCAAGCCATTTGTTTAAAAGAGTTGCATAAACGTTTTTAAAATCGACTTTATACTTTAAATCTCCATCTTGTAAATCTGTTAAGTCTGGCATTGCATTAATAAACCCTTTTTGCTTTAATCCGCCACCAATTAGAAACATATTATTTGCAGTACCATGGTCTGTACCACCACTTGCATTTTGAGAAACTCGTCGACCAAATTCACTGAAGCTTGTTAACACTACATCATCAAAACGATTGTTGGCTTTAAGATCTTTTACAAATGCAGTAATAGCTTCATCCATTTCTTTAAACAATTTTTTTTGTTGATCTTGTTGATTTACGTGAGTATCAAAACTGCCTAAACTAACATAATAAACTTTTGTATCAATGTTTGAAAATATAAGAGATGCTATTGTTTTTAAATTCTTTCCAAGTTCACTATTAGGATAGATTGTTGTTGATGGATTGGCTTGACTTTGTTTATATACATATTCTGCACTACTGATTGTATTTGCCATTGTTTTATATAAATAATCGACCGGATTTTCATCGTGATGATATTGATGTCCACTACTTAAGTCTTTAAAGTACTTAGCTTGACTTGTGTTATACAATCTTTTGGGGTCTTTAAATGCTAATCCTTTTTCGTGCTCGCCTTTTAAAGCTAAACTTAATACATCATCCAGCTCTAAAGCTTGTGTTGGTTTATCGCAGCCGCTACATTGTGCATCTAAGTACCTTCCAAGCCAACCTGTATTTACATATTCATTACTTTCAGAAGCTGAATGCCAAATATCCATACTCCTAAAGTGACTTCTATCGGGATTTGGATAACCTACACTGTTAATAATGGCCATATTTCCACTATTAAAAATATCTGCAATTCCCTTTAACTCTGGATGTATACCAGCATCATCATTTAACTTAATTGCTTGATCTTTTGCAATACTAATTTTAGATCTTTCCCTGTAGTATATATCATTTTGAATGGGAATAATTGTATTTAACCCATCATTACCACCGCTTAATTGAAGTACAACCAACACTTTATTTCCAGGTGGAACCAATTTAAAATTATTTGTTTCGAATGCCTTTAAAAACTGAGGAATCATCATACTGGCACTAGCCAAGGCTGTGGTTTGTAAAAAAGATTTTCGAGAAATATGCATAAAAAAATTATTTAGTTTTTGAAAGAAATTAAAACAAGAGGATACTTAAGTTAACATAATTGATACTCAGGAGTGCTCATTAAAGAAATTGTTGCTGATTTAATATACTCTTCTCTACTGGATTTACTAATATTATTTTCTAAAATAGAATTATTAATACTCGATTCATTGGTCTGTAATATCAAGTTTTTTAAAGATTGTAATAGGTCGTTTCTTTCAACCTTTTCAAATTGTTTAATAAAAAAATCCCAATCAATTAGTGCACTTATTTTATATTTTTTTGCTATTTGCATTTGCATTTTGCTGAAAAAAGATTCTTTCATTCCCATTTGTACATCATCATCAGTTTTAGTATTTATAGAGAATTCATCGTTGCTTTTAATAAGTCTAGGTATTTGCAATCTCAACATTAATGAACTACTATCTATCCAATTTTTACCACCCGGCCAGCCCGCTACATTAGGAGGATAAAATAATATTTGTCCTAAAGCATTTTGTAATAATAGTTGAATTTCTGGTTTATCTAGTTTCACATTTAGCTGCTTTCTAATACCCACTAAAAGTTCAATAGGCGATTTTATTTTAGATGAAATATTTTTTTCCTCGTAAAACCAATCACTACTAAAAATGTCTTTCATTAATTCTTCAATATTATAATTGCTGTTATAAAACCTTTTACTCAGCCATTCTACCTTGTCTTCATTTACTATATCATTCACGAAATATTTATAAATTTTTTGAGTAATAAATTTTGCTGTTTGCTTTTGTTCCAGAAGTATGTTTAAAACATCGTCACCATCAAAATTTCCTGATTTCCCCAATATAGTTTTACTGCCATCATCGTGTTGGTTCTTTCTAAATACAAATTCACCCTTTAATTGAAAACCCCACCCAGTAAAAGCTCTTGCAGCTTCTTTTATATCATTTTCTGAATAATTTCCCCTGCCAAGGGTAAATAATTCCATCACTTCACGTGCAAAATTTTCATTTGGATGTTGCTTTTTATTTTGCTGATTATTTAAAAAAGCTAACATTGCGGCACTTTTACTTACACTAAATAATAAATCTTTAAAACTACCAAGTGCATTGGTTCTTATTACGTGTAATAGGTTTTGTTGTTGAAAAATATTTTGATCTCTGCAAGCAAAGTGTCCATGCCAGAATAAAGCCATTTTTTCTCTGAGAGAAGCATTGCTATTCGTCATTTCATCTATCCATTTTAGATTTAATTTTTTAATATCTTGTCTGCTTTGTTTACGAATTTCTTGGCGTTGTTCTTTAGAAAATTTATCTATTAGTTTATCAAGCCCCCCCATCATATTTACTTCACTAACTGAATCATATAAAGTTTTTAAAGAATCGTCTGCAACATCAATAAAAATCGGCATTGGGCTTGAATTACTAAATAATGTATTTAGCAATACTTTTGATTTGGTTGTTGAAATTGTATTGATAGAATTTATATCCATTCCAAATCCTGCACGCCACAATAAATGCTGATTTTTTGTTTGAAGTGAGATAGACATTTTATAGAGTTTAAAATTTAGGACAAGGTATTATTTTTTTAGTTTAATCAGTATTTAATTTTTATATTAAAAATAAAATAGGCTGCCAAAATTGACAGCCTATTAAAATTATAAAATATAAAAAGTTAGTTTTTATCAAACCAAAGCTTCTTATCAACCATATCTCCTCCAACAGCCGATGAAGCAGCAGAGTAGTTATTTTTATTAAGATTTTGCTCACTCACAGGATAGGTAAATCTCAATGGTGTAACTGATATAGCACTAGATGGAGCCACAAGTATTGGGAAGTCTAGTCTTCTCCATTCTGTCCAAGCATCATGTCCTCTGTCGTATAATGCAACCCATTTTTGATTACCGATTGATTTTTTATAATTAGCAGCATCAAAAGCTACACTAGGTTGTGCAAGAAATGTAGAAGCATCACTAGCATTCCCTCCCCAAGATGTAATAGATGCTGTAACAGCCGCATCATAATGAGATTTTGCAGTTCCAGAAATACTCATTCCTCTTGCAGCAGCTTCCGCTAATAGAAACTCAACTTCTGAATAGTCCATTAGAATGTATGGATGAGCAGGATCTGTAATACTAGCTGCAGGTTTTGAGAAACTAGCATAGTTATTACTAGCACCACAAATGCCTCCAGAATATCCAGATGATCCATCTAAAGTGAAATACAATGGAACACGGGGATCGTTATTTGCTTTCATTGCATCAACTAATGTGTTGGCAGCCACAAAATCTTTTCTACCACTTTGAACTAAATCCACCCAAATTGGATTAGTATTCGGTGGTGCAGATAAGAAACCAAAACTTGCATTGTCTGAATTAGCAGAAAATACACCTGTAGTGATAGCAGCACTTGCAGCAGCAGACGCTGCAGTAGCATCATAATCAGCCATCATCATTGCCATTTTAAGCTTAAAAGATGCTGCAAACATTTTCCACTTGGCGACGTCGCCATTATAAATTATATCAGCTCCTTCAAAACTTTTGCCTGAGGCATCTAATTTAGCTATAGCGGCATCAAGGGTTGCTAACATAGATGCGTACGCTGTTTTTGCATCATCATATTTAGGCTGTGTATTATTAATATCCAAGGCTTCTGAATATGGAACATTTCCAAAGGTTGTAAATAAATAATGGTAAGTGTAAACCTTCATAATATCAATGATTGCTAGTTCATTTTTCTGTTGTTTAGCATCAATAACATCTGTTGGAATTAACGATTTAGAGTCTTCTAAATTTCTTAACACATCTCTATAAATTGTGTGCCACCAATTTTGTGGAATGTTTCTTGTAGCTAAGTCATAATTTGACTCATCCGTATACGTAGTCTCTGTCCAATGCTGAGAAATTAGTCTAAAAATATTTGTGTTAACATTAGAGGAGGCTAATGTACTTGCCAAATTCTTCTGAGCATAAGTAAATAACGTGTATGATGGAACGTTCGAAGGGTTTTTTGTATCGATATTTAAACTTGTTAAGTCTTTTTTGCAGCTGCCTAATAGCAGTGAACAAACTAACCCTGAATATATGATAATTTTTTTCATTTTTTTAGTTTTTAGAAGGTTAGAAAGTAAATTTTAAGTTAGCAGATATTGTTCTTGCAGAAGGAAAAGCATTTCCAGAATATCCTTGTAAGTTACCAGATCCATAAGTTTCTTCAGGGTCTGCATATGGAAGGTTTTTTGAAATAATCCAAAGATTTCTTCCTACTACAGAGAATTGAATATCCTTTAACACTTTCAATTTAGAAACCATTGCTTTCGGGAAAGTGTAGGTTAAAGATAGCTCCCTCAATTTAACGTAGCTTGCGTCATAGATAAATCCAGCAGCTGGCGAATATCTGTAACCATAAGCACCAAAGTTAGTAGCACTTGCCCTTACTGTATTTGCTTTACCTGTTGCATCAACTCCCTGTCTAATAATACCTCCGCCATTTGCATTTGAATTACGCAAAGGATTACCCAAATCATTCAAACCTGCAGTTTCAGGGTACAAACCAGTTGCTAAGCCGTAGTACATATCAAGCGAAAATACATCTCCACCATGTTTCACGTCAATCAAGAAACCTAAATTAAAATTCTTATAACGAATATTGTTTCTAAAACTACCAGTCCATTTAGGATTTGGGTCTCCGATAATATTATTTGCAGCTGTGGAAATCTGGTATCTACCATTAGTACCAACAATTCTCATTGCTGGATCTCTAGTAATTCTATTAGGATCTCCATAATAATTAAAGTCACTTCCCTTTATTACACCATAAGGTTGTCCAACAGCTGCATTAATGGTAACTCCACCCTGAAATGAGCCCAATACAATATTATCAATTACGTTCCCTGCACCGTCATTAAATAACTCTACTACAGTACTTTTGTTTTTTGTCCAATTAATTGCAAAATTCCAACCTAGATCTTTAGTTTTAACAGGTGTCACCCCTAAAGAAATTTCAACCCCTTTGTTTTGGACTGTTCCTGAATTTTTATAAAGTGAATTGTATCCAGTGGCTCTTGAAATTGAAACAGGGATAATTTGGTTAAATGATTTTGCATCGTAATAAGTAAAATCTAGTGTAATTTTATTTTTTAACAATGCTAATTCAAGACCAATCTCGGATGATTTTGTTTGTTCAGGCTTTAAATTAGGATTGTTACTAGTTGTGGGAGATGAAAATACATTTTGTGATCCAAATGTAGTTTGTGCTGTATATGTATTCTTAACAGCAAAATATGGAGCGTCACTACCAACCTCGGCATAATTTGCTCTTAATTTACCAAAATTCAACCAAGTCAAATCTTTTAATAAATTAGAAAAGATAAAACCTCCAGAGACTCCAGGATAATTATACTTATTGCTTCCTTCAGGTAAAGTAGAAGAGGCATCCCTTCTTAAAGTGGCATCTAGGGTTAATAGACTATTGTAGGTTAAAGTAATTCCAGCAAAAACACCATCAACTTCTTTTTTGCCGTAAAACTCTGAAGGTGCATTTACTGCATTTTTCGAATTGCTTAGAGCGTAAATTCCAGGGACTACTAATCCACCATTCGTGCTAGCACTAGTGGTAGTTACCTCATCTTTCCGAATGTTAACCCCAACTAAAGCTTTTAAATTTAATTTAGCAGTAATATTTCTATCATAATTTGCCATTAAATCAAAGTTGGTTTGTTTACCAGTTTGGTTGGTTCTGTCATATGCAGAAACTCCAACTGTTCCAACAGCGGCTCTTTCTTCTTGCATAGCATCAAACTGGTCTAAGCTAACTCTACCCATGATATTTAGGTACTTATTAACTTTCCAATTAAGATTAACATTACCAAAATATCTATTTCTGTAATCAGTCTCAAAATTCTGATATCTTACAAACCATGGATTATCCCAATAAATTGGAGTTAAATCATCTGGATCAGCCCAATTCCAAGTAACATTTTTCTTATTTCTAAAATAAGCGTCTTTTAAGTCATTAATATCATTATTAACCTGCCACCACTGACGAAAAGTACTCATAACATTCTTGTCATCATAACCAGTTCCGTATCTACCTAAACCATCTGTTCTGGAGTAATTCATTGTAGCACCAGCTGTTAATGCAGAAGTAATATTATAGGTTGTAGAGAGGGTTAGTAAATTTTTATTTATTTTACTATTAGGCAAGATTCCTTTTTCATCATTCCTGGTATAGCCTAACTTAAAGCTACCATTTTCATTTGAATTCTCAATAAAAACACTATTATTAAAATTTGTAGCATTTTGAAGGAAAGAAGCTGGGCCGTTTTTAGCAGCAACCCATGGTTTTGCTTTTCCAAAATTTGGAGAGTTAGGATCAAAAGCATCCCACTGATATACCATTTTATTGGGATCAAAAGCCCCCCCATATGAGGCATCTTCGCTTGTTGGAACTACTAAATCATTAACCCCATCCCCATTCACATCTCTATATAAGAAATAGCCAGATGGGTCTTCATAGTATTGTCCATAACCGCCACCATATTTATCTTGATAAGTGGGGAAAGTACTCTTATCAGCACTAGTAAAGGAAACACCTGTGTTTACGGTGATTCCCAAGCCTTTTTTTGCTTTTTTTGTAGTAATTAAAATAACTCCATTGTAACCTAATGAACCATACAAAGCAGAGGCAGCAGGACCTTTTAATACAGTTACGGATTCAATATCTTCAGGATTAATATCAGCAGCATTGTTACCATAATCATATCCACCTCTTCCGGTTCTTTGATTTGGAGTTGCAGCAGCACTATTGTTGTATGGCACACCATCGACAACAAACAATGCTTGATTTGAGCCGGAAATTGATTTATTACCACGAACAACTGCATTGGTAGAACCACCCATTGTATTAGTTTGTCTTATTTCTAACCCAGCAGCCGCACCCGATAAGTTATTCAGAAAGTTTCCACTTTTTGCTCTATTTATATCATCGCCAGAAACGACTTGTGCTGAGTATGGGAGTTTGTTTTTGCTTCTTTTAATACCCAAAGCTGTTGATACAGTTAATTCTTCGATTTCAGTAGCAACCGCTTTCAGCAAGATGTTACTTCCAGAATTCGATGATACGGTGACAGATTCACGGCCAACAGCAGAAACAATTAACATTGCCCCACTTTTGACTTTTAAGGAATACGAACCTTCCGAATTTGTTGTAGTCCCGTTTTTAGTTCCTTTTTCAAGTACGGTGGCACCAGAAATGCCGGCACCTTTTTCATCAACAACCTTACCGGTTGCGGTGGTTTGTGCTAAACTTGTTATGCAAAACAAAAACAAGGCACTAAACCCAAAGAGGAGTTTTTTTCTCATGTTGCTAAAATTTAATGTGATTAATATTTAATTCGTGTCTACTGCAAACACACCCAATAGACATCACAAATATAAGATTTGTTGCACAACTCCTTAACATTTTCTTAACATTTGAAATAAAAAGTTAGCTAAACAACTTTTTATTTCAAATAAATATTTGATTATTAGTAAATTAATGTTTTAATAAAATATATTTTGGGGTTAAAGTATTCTCCAAAGAAATAAGAAAATAAAAAAAATAATTTTCAAACCACAGTTTTTCCCCTAACTTAGTCGAGGAATTTAATGGGTTAGTAAGTAGAAGAGTCGGCAATTGTCGGCTCTTTTGCTTTTTTAATATCTTCAACAAAAAGCAATTTACAAATACTTTTCTTTGAAAGTTTTTTAAATTAATAATCTTCAAATCATAAACCATAAACCCCAAACTTTGCTTCTATGAGCAAAATAAAAACAGCATTTTTTTGTAGCAATTGTGGTTATATGAGTGCTAAATGGCAAGGAAAATGCTCAAGCTGTAATCAATGGAATACATTAGTTGAAGAAGTAATTGAAAAAGATAAAGATGAACAAAACTGGAAAGGGTATTCTGCTGAAACTACTACCAATAAAGCGATTGCGTTAAATGATGTTCAAACTAAAGTTGAAAAAAGAATCATAACACCCGACCCTGAATTAAATAGAGTTTTAGGTGGTGGCATTGTTGCAGGAAGTATTGTTTTAGTTGCTGGAGAACCCGGTATTGGCAAGAGTACTTTGTTTTTGCAAATTGGTTTAATGCTTCAAAATTTAAGAGTGTTATACATTAGTGGTGAGGAGAGTGAACAGCAAATTAAAATGAGAGCAGAAAGAGTAAATATTCAAAACGATAATTTCTATTTACTTACAGAAACCAATACCAACAGTATTTTCAACGAAATCAAAAAAGTAAAACCTAATGTTGTAATTATCGATTCTATTCAAACTTTGCAAAGCAGTTTGATTGAATCTTCTGCTGGTAGTGTTTCTCAAATTAGAGAATGCACAGGCGAATTTCAACGTTTTGCCAAAGAAACAAACACACCAGTTTTCTTGATTGGACACATAACAAAAGATGGAAGTATTGCTGGACCAAAAATTCTTGAACATATAGTAGATACCGTTTTACAATTTGAAGGCGATAGACATTATGCTTATAGAATTTTAAGGACTTTAAAAAACAGATTTGGCAGCACCAACGAAATTGGTATTTATGAAATGGATGCAGGTGGAATGAAAACTGTTGCTAATCCAAGTGAAATTTTAATTACACAAAGAGAAGAAAATTTAAGTGGAACATCTATTGCTGCTACATTAGAAGGAATGAGACCTTTATTAATAGAAGTTCAGGCACTTGTAACTCAAAGTGTTTATGGCACTCCACAAAGGACTGTTAGTGGATTTGATTTAAGAAGACTTCAATTGCTATTAGCAGTTCTTGAAAAGCGAGGTGGATTTCACTTTGGTGTAAAAGATGTTTTTGTAAATATTGCTGGAGGATTAAAAGTAGAAGATCCCTCAATTGACTTGGCAGTTATCTGTTCTTTACTTTCATCTTATGAAGATGTATCACTTCCGCAAAAAATATGCTTTGCTGGCGAAGTGGGATTAAATGGTGAAATTCGTGCTGTGAACAGAATTGAACAACGAATTGCCGAAGCTGAAAAACTTGGATTTGATAAAATTATTGTAAGTAAATACAACAAAAAAAATTACAACAATAATAATTACAAAATCGAGATTGTTCCTTTTGCTCAAGTTCACGAAGTGTATCAATATTTATTTTAATACTTGCTAAAATCAATCAAATATTATTTTCTTCATCTCACCAAAAAACAAAAGATAAAATGGTGTATTAGTTTCATTTTACTAATGTGGTTTTGGTTCTCACTTCCATCTCAACTATTCAATAGTCCTACTTGTTTTGTAATTACAGATAAAAATGGAAATCTCTTAAATGCAACTATTGCAGGCGATGGGCAATGGCGTTTTCCATTTAATCCAATTGTTCCGGAAAAATTTGAAAAGTGCATTACAACTTTCGAAGACAAGAGATTTTTTTATCATCCAGGTGTTGATCCTGTTGCTATATACAGAGCTATTAAACAAAATTTTAGCAATAAAAAAACTGTTAGTGGTGGTAGTACGCTAACAATGCAAGTGATGAGAATGCAGCAACAGAATAGTAATAGAAACATTTACTATAAGTTAAAAGAAATACTTTTAGCCATTAGGTTAGAGTGTAGTTACAAAAAGAAAACTATTTTAGCTTTATACGCTTCAAATGCACCTTTTGGTAGTAATGTTGTTGGACTTGATGCTGCAGCTTGGCGTTATTATGGAAGAAATCCAAATGCATTAACTTGGGGCGAAATGGCAGCACTTGCAGTGTTGCCCAATGCTCCAGCACTTGTTCATCCTGGAAAAAATAGAAATGAATTATTAAGAAAAAGAAATGAGCTATTGGATAAACTTCTTATCAACAAAACTATAGATTCATCAACTTGTCAATTAGCCAAAATAGAACCACTACCATTAGAGCCAAAAGCTTTGCCACAGCTAGCTCCACATCTATTATCAAAATTTAAAAAAGATTTCTACAATCAAGATAAAGATGAAAATAGTAGCACTTCTTTACAAACAACGCTCGATGCAAGTTTGCAGCAGCAAGTAACACAACTTGTACAAAACCATCAACACCAATTATCTGGCAATCAAATCAAAAATGTTGCTGCAATGGTAATGGAAGTTGAAACTGGAAACATTATTTCATACATAGGAAATGTATATGAACCAAGTGATAGCACAACAGAAAGCTATGTCGATGTTTTAACAAGTGCAAGAAGCCCAGGCAGCACACTAAAGCCATTGTTATATGCATCAATGTTAAGTGAGGGGAATTTATTGCCTCGTCAATTAATTCCTGATATTCCAACACAATTTGGAGGATATACACCACAAAATTTTGATTTAGGATATGATGGTGCTGTGCCTGCAAATCGAGCACTGGCAAGGAGTTTAAACATTCCTGCTGTTAAATTATTGCAACAATTTAAGTATCAAAAATTTTACAGTGTTTTAAAAAGTTGTGGCTTTTCAACAATTAATAAACCTGCTGACTATTATGGTATGAGTTTAATTTTAGGGGGATGCGAAATTACACCTTTCGAACTTGCAGGTGTTTATAGTAGTATGGCAAGAATGTATTTACACGAGAAAAAAAATAATGGAAAATGGAATGATGATGATTGGCAAATGCCAAAATATCGAGTAAGGAAAAATGCAAATAACCTACTATCTACTAACCATTCGCCATTCACCGATTATCCTTCCATTTGGCATACACTTAATGCAATGAATGAAGTGATGCGACCTGGCGAAGAAGGCTTGTGGAATTTATTTTCATCATCACAAAGAATTGCTTGGAAAACTGGTACCAGTTTTGGTTTTAGAGATGCTTGGGCTATTGGATTAACCCCTAAATATTGTGTGGTTGTTTGGTGTGGCAATACAACAGGAGAAGGCAGACCTGGTTTAATTGGTTTAAATGCAGCAGCTCCTCTTCTCTTTAATATTTTTAGATTATTGCCAACAAGTTCTTGGTTTAATCCACCAACAACAGGCTTTGCCTACGTTGCAACCTGCAAAAAATCTGGCTTTAAGGTTAGTAGTGATTGTGCTGATGCTGACACCATTTTAGTTAGCGAATCAGTAAAAAAATCTGCAACAAATTGCCCATATTGCAGAAAAATACATTTGGATAATACTGGCAAATTCAGAGCTACAGAAACCTGTTTATCACCATCACAAATGCAACATCAATCTTGGTTTGTATTGCCACCAACAATTGAATATTACTACAAACAAAAACATCCAGACTATGAATCATTACCTCCCTTTATGAAAGGCTGCAATGCAGATGCAACAAGGGTTTTAGATATTATTTATCCAGATAACAATGCTACCATTTACATTCCAGTTGAATTAAATGGTAATACTGGGAGTACTATTTTTACAGCTACACACAAAAATAGCTTTGCAAAATTGTATTGGCATATTGACGAAGATTTTGTAGGCATAACCGAGAAATTTCATCAACTTGAATTTAATCCTGCAATTGGAAAACACATTATTACAATTGTTGATGAAAATGGAAATAGCGTAAGTAAAAACTTTGAAATAGTAAAAAAGAAATAATAAAAAATTACTCAAATACAAAGTACAAACCAATAAGTATTGTTGTAATAGCAAGCATTGTTAATCCATACAAAATTATATTGTAAAGCTCTGGAATAGGATTTGTGACAGTTAAAAAAAAACTTATAAACCCTAAAAAAGCACCTACTCCCATTAATATAAAACCCTTGAATTGTTTTTTGCTTTGTTTGACTTTAGCAAATTCATTTAAATACTGCTTTATCGTGTCTGCATCATAACCTTTTGTAATGAGTATTTGCTCTATATTTTGCAAAGTTAAATTATCTGAAATCCAGTCTTGTATTAGCTTTGCACTGATTATATTATTATCCATAGCAATTTAAATAATGAATCTTACAAGTAAATGATTATATAAATTTAAAGAAAATGAACAATATTTTTATTGCAAAATATAATTGTTCAATTGAAAAACATACCTTGAAGTGTGCGACGCTTCTGCTGCTCAATAGCACTATTAATGATGGTTACATAAAAAAACTTAAACTACTTTAGTGTAGCAAATTCTATTACTCTGTAGTTCTTCACTACATTCGCAGTTATGGAAGAAAAAAATTATTCAGTTGAAACCATTTTGAACAATTTAAGAATTAAGGAATTGAACGAAATGCAACTAGTATCGCTTGAAACAAATAGCAAGCATAATAATGTTGTACTTTTATCGGCAACTGGATCAGGCAAAACACTTGCATTTTTATTACCCGTTTTGGAATTAATAAAAACCGATGTTAAAGAGACACAATCCTTAATAATTGTGCCTTCTAGAGAACTGGCTCAACAAATAGAAATAGTATTTAAGTCAATGGGTACTGGGCTTAAAATTAGTAGTTGCTATGGTGGGCATAAAAGAGAAACTGAGGAAAATAATTTAATTCAACCCCCTGCAATTATTGTTGGTACAGCTGGAAGATTGGCTGACCATATTAGAAGAGGAAATATAACTATTGATACCATTGAAACTTTGGTGCTTGACGAGTTTGATAAAACAATGGAATCTGGATTTGAAGAGGAAGTTTCGTTTATTGTTGGCTCTTTACCCAATATCAAAAAAAGAATATTAACATCTGCAACAAGAGCAAGTAAAATACCAGATTTTATTGGATTGAAAGATGAAATTGAACTTGATTTTTTATCAGATGAGGAAGTGCCTGAAGAAAAACTTTCTATAAAAGCTGTTCACAGTCCCGATGCTGATAAAATTGAAACTTTGTTTAAGCTTATTTGTATGATGGGCGATAAATCTACTGTTGTATTTTGCAATCATAGAGAATCTGTTGAGCGTACTAGTGAAATGCTGATAGCAAGAGGCATTTCAAATGAGTTTTATCACGGAGCTATGGAGCAGCAAGAACGTGATAGTGCTTTATGCAAATTTGCCAATGGAACAGTGAATGTACTAATTACTACCGACCTTGCAGCTCGTGGTTTAGATATTCCTAACATTAGATATATTATACACTATCACTTGCCAAATACACCTGAAATTTTTACTCATAGAAATGGTAGAACCGCCAGAATGGATGCAAGCGGAACGGTGGTATTAATATTATCAAGCGATGAAGTTTTGCCCAATTATATTGATAGTTCCATAGAGAAAATTAAACTTCCTAAAGAAACAATTTTACCAGATAAGCCTAAATGGACAACCCTGTTTATTGGTGCTGGTAAGAAAGACAAAATTAATAAGGTAGACATAGTAGGATTTTTGTCTCAACGTGGCAATTTGAAAAAAGAAGATATTGGATTAATACATGTAAAAGATTTTTTCTCATTTGTAGCTATAAAAAAAATAAAACTGGGGCAAGCTTTAGAAAAAATAAAGGATGAGAAAATAAAAAACAAAAAGGTAAAAATTGCTGTAGCTAAGTAACACTGATAACTAAACTATATGTATAAAAAAATAATTTTATTAAGTATAATATCTTTGTTTTTACTAGCAGGTTGTCATAGAAAATCAACACCCAATGCATCAAATTTTCATTGTAATCAATCAGGTATAGCATCCTATTATGGAGGAAAATTTATTGGAAGGTCAACCGCTAATGGAGAAATTTATGATGCTACAAAATTAACTGCTGCACATAAAACATTGCCATTCGGAACTATGGTAAAAGTGACAAATTTAAACAATAATAAATCTGTGATTGTTAGAATAAACGACAGAGGACCTTTTGTAGCTGGACGAATTATTGATTTGAGCGAAGCTGCAGCAAAAAAAATTGATATGATAAAACAAGGTATACAAAAGGTAACCTTAGAATGTCAATAAAGCTAGGGCTTTGGAGCTAATAAATCTATATCTGGCTTTGACTCGTCAGTAATAATTACAGCACCTCTATTTTTTCTTACTATTCTTGAAAACAGTGAAATTTCTTTATCAAACAAAAATCTAAATAAAAGTTTTGTCCAGGAATTATGACTAACAAGTGATGAGTAGTAAGCCGGAGCTGCACTTTTCAATTGTGGAAGTTTGTTCCAGGGAATTGATGGAAAATCGTGATGCTCATTATGGAATCCAACATTAAATGCTATCACATTTAAAGGACCATAATAACTGTAAGTTTCTTGTTCACCAGCAGTTAAATAATGTTCTTGAATCCATCTTGCACCCAGAGGATGCAGGCCTACAGAAAAGAAAAAACTAATCAGTAAATACGTCATTGCTTTTGTACCAAACATTGTAATAATAAGTGCTGCAAATGCTATTTGTACAAACCAGTTAAATGCCACCCAGCTATCGAATGGTTTAATTTCTTTTAACCTGTTAAGTCTAAACAATTGAAATATTGGGTAAAATAACAACCAAATAGCTTTCCCAATAAAATAGTTGTTAATTAATTTTGCTTCCCAACGATTAGGTAAATCGCCATCAAGTTCATGAACTCCCTGAAAAGAGTGGTGTTTAATATGATATCTTTCAAATGAAATACTGCTTGCAAACACAAGTGGAATATTGGCTACAATGCCAGATAATTTATTGGCTACAGGATTTTTAAAAATGAGTCTATGTGCACACTCGTGAATTAATACAAACAAAGAGTGGTCTATAAAAGCACCAATAAAATAAGCTGCTAAAAATATGAACCACCAAGATTGATTGTGCAATAGTAATGCTAATGCAATTTGTGCTAAAACTAGTATTACAATTGCAATAATGCTTAGAGGATTTTTTCCAATTAGCTTTCTTACTTCTGGGTGTTGTTTTAAAATTTGTTTTGTTCTAATACGATGAGGTTCGCTTTCTGTAGAATATATAAAATCGTTTGCCTTTATCATATAGAAAATATTAAATCGTTCAATAAGAACAGGATTTTTTTGGGTTTTAAATTAACTCAGCTTCACCATATCTAAGCCGCTAAAAATTCTTGCTAAATTAATATCGTTATTCTTATTCCAGTTTTCAATATTTGTAGCAGTAACAATTCTCCAAAAATTTTTAAGTTTTAATTCGTCGTAATCTTTTCCTTTAACAAAAATACCAGTAATAGTATCTCTTTTTCTAAACTGAATAGTAGTAGCTTTTTCTGTACTTTTTTTACTACTGATAAATGTTTCTATTGCTTCAATATTCATATTTATTATTTGTTTTAATAAAAAAGGAGGGTAAATTTTTGTACCCTCCTTTTTTAAGTATTTAATGTAGACTACCAACGGCTTTTTGAGAAAGAAGGCTTGTTGTTTGTTCTTTCTTCTTTTGGTCTAGCTTCCATAACGCGTACTGCACGTCCTTCTACCATACCACCATTTAATTCGCCGATTGCTTTTTGAGCAGCAGCATTGTCTGACATTTCAACAAAACCAAAACCTTTGCTTGTGTTGGTAAATTTGTCGATAATAACTTTTGCAGATGTTACTTCACCATAAGGTGTAAAGAATTCTTTTAAGTCTTCATCCTGCACGTTGAAGCTTAAGTTTGAAACATAAATGTTCATACTAAAATAATTTTAGTGTTTTAAAAATCTTGAGGCTATAAGCAGGAGTAGAAAAATTAACTTCGTGAAGAGAGAGACTTTATTACAGATTGCTGGATAACTCAAATTGACGCTGCAAACATAGGCTTAAATCTCTACACTTTAATTTTTATTTTAGAAGTGTAGATTTTGAATTGTCAAAATAAGTACAATATTAACTTGTAGATTTTCGTTGAACCAGTGTTGATGGGAATATCTTTATAACATCTGTATAGTCTACATTAGGCTTTTCAATTGATTTAAATAATAGAGTGGCTGCCTCTTTTCCCATTTCTAAAGCTGGCTGTACAATAGTAGATAATGAAGGATTAAGATGACTGGCTAAAGCTAAATTTGAAAATCCAAGTATTTTAATTTTTTCAGGGATATCTATTTTTAAATCTTCGCAAACCTTGTATGAAGTAGTACTTAAATTTTCAGACGAAGCCAATATGCCATCTATTTCCTTGTTGCTTTTCAAAAGATTTTCAACTAGCTTGTAATTATCACTCACATTTGTTGTGCAGTCAACAATTACAGATGTGTAATGCTCTGTTCCTTTAGATTTTAAAGCCTCGGTATATCCTTTTTTTCTTTGAATACTAGTTAGTGAATAGTTCGAGAAATTTAAAAAAGCTATTTTTTTACACCCTTGTTCAAGCAAATGTTTAGTGCCATTAATAGCTGCCTGAAAATTATCGGTAGTAATTTTTGCAGCTTCTATATCTTCACAAATTCTGTCAAAAAAAATTAATGGTACTTTTCTATCTTTAAGTAGTTGTATATGGTCATACTTTTTTGTTTCTGCTGAAAGTGAAATAATAACACCATCAACTCTTCCATTTGATAAATGCTCAACTATATTCTGTTCTTTAATTGAGCTCTCGAATGTAAAATAAATTAGAATGTGATAGCCTTTTTCCTGAGCTATAATTTCAATACCTTCTATAACTTTTGCAAAAAAATTATTCGTTATATCCGGAAGGATTACTGCAATTGTTTTGCTTTTATGTCTTCTTAAACTACTCGCATTAGGGTTTGGTTGAAAATTTAATGACTTAGCAAAAGCTTGTACTTTTAAACGAGTTTTTTCGCTTACTTCATAACTGTTACTTAAAGCTCGTGATACAGTTGAAGGAGATACATTTAAAGCTTTTGCTATGTCTTTTAAGTTCATTAAGTAGTAGTTTTAGCAATCACAAATTTTTTTTGATTTTTATCTTGCCATCCAACCCCCGTCTACAGTTAAAATAGTTCCATTTACATAGTCCGATGCTGGAGAACTAAGAAAAACGAATGCCCCTGTTAAATCATTAGCTTGTCCCCAACGATTAGCAGGAATTCTTGCAAGAATAGCATTATTTCTATCAACATCATCTCTTAATTGTTGCGTATTATCTGTAGCAATATAACCTGGTGCAATGCCATTGACTGTTATGTTATACTTTGCCCATTCATTGCAAAAGGCTTTAAGCAATGAAGCAATAGCACCTTTACTAGCAGCGTATCCTGGCACATTAATTCCCCCCTGAAAACTCAACAAAGAACAAGTGAAAACTATTTTGCCATAACCATTAGCTAACATTTGTTTACCGATTTCTCTGGTAATAATAAATTGAGAATTTAGATTAATGTCAATAATCGTATCCCAATATTCATCAGGATGTTCTGCTGCTGGCTTGCGTAAAATATGTCCAGCATTATTAATCAAAATATCAATCTTCGGATGTTCTTCTTTTACTTTACTTAAGAAAAGATACAGCGAATCTCTATTAGTAAAATCTGCTTGATATGGATAAAATTTTCTTCCTAATTTTTCAACAGCAATTTGTACATCACTTCCACTTGCAGCAAGATTGGCACTTACACCAATTATATCTGCACCACTTGCTGCAAGCTCAATGGCAACGTCCATTCCAATGCCTCTGTTACAACCTGTAACTAAGGCGATTTTATTATCTACTCTAAAATTTATCATAGTGTTTTTAGTTTGATATTACACGAATGCACGAATTTTTATTATTAAATTATTCGTGTATTTGTGGCTAATAAAAAATTATTTTAATGCTGAAATATTGATAAAATCCATATCGGTAAAGCTCATATTCTCACCAGCCATTGCCCAGATAAACGAATATGCTGCAGTACCAACACCACTATGAATACTCCAAGATGGAGAAACAATGCCTTCTTCGTTATTGATAAACATATGTCGGGTTTCGTCTGGCTCGCCCATTAAATGCAGTACTCTTTGGTTTTCTGGTAAATTAAAATAAAAATATGCCTCCATTCTTCTATGGTGCAAATGCGATGGCATTGTATTCCATAAACTGCCTGGTTTAAAATTTGTAACCCCCAACATTAACTGACAACTTTTTAATCCATCTGGATGAATATATTTATTGATGACACGATGATTAGCAGTTTCGCTGCTACCCATTTCTGTTGGTGTTGCATCAGCTGGTTTCATAAGCTGTACTGGATATTCTTGGTGTGCAGGACACGAAAAGAAAATAAACTTTGCAGGGCTTGCTGCATCAGCACTTGCAAATGTTACTTGCTTATCGCCTTTGCCAATATATAAGCAATCGCGATTCTCCATAATGTATGCAACACCATCAACTGTTACAGTTCCATTGCCTGCAATATTTACAATACCAATTTCTCTGCGAGACAAAAAGAATTCTGATTTTAACTCATCGTAAGTTCCTAATGAAAGTGTTGTGTTTACTGGGTTTGCAGCACCTATAATCATTCTATCATAATGTGTATAAGCACATTCAATTTTATCTGCTTGAACCAATTTATCAAGCAAGTAACGCTCTCTAATTTGTTCTGTACTGTAAGATTTAAAATCTGCTGGATGTGTTGGGTGAATAACTCTCATTGTGTTTATTTTATTTATTAATTACAAATTCGTTCTCTTTTATAGAGCCACTTTTAGTGAATTTATTTTTTGACTGAAGATGAATAGCACGAACAATATCTGTGTAAACAATCAATTGTTTTTCATTGTTTGAATTGATGAAAGTATTGTTATGAAGATTTGAATACTGCACACCGTATAATTCGATCAAAGGCTTATCAGCATTGGTATTTTCGATGGTATTGTTGTTAAACCAAAGCTTAGGCCCCATTGTGCTTTCATCATTTCCTGTGCGGGAAATATTCATTATATATCCCTTGTTATTGCTGAATTTATTGTTACCAAACACTATATTCTCTGCACTATAGTACCCTTTTTTATCTGTCTCCTCATCAGCAGATAAAATATTGAATTTTGATTCACTAAATGTACTGTTTTTAAAAACCAAACTATCAGCATAAGAACCTTTTACTGCTTTAAAAAATGAAGCATTATTTGCAGCATCATAATATCCAAAACTGCTATTTACAAAAGAAAATTTGTAATGATTTACACTACCATTTGTTGGTGAAGAAACAAAGTTTGTTGCTTTAATGAAACCACCATCAATATTGGCATTGGTGAAATTTAACGAAGCATTTCCTTGAATTATAAAAACTGCTTCTTGTGCTTCTGTAATAAATTTTATTTCTTTTTTATTAGTCGTAAAATTTACTTGGTTATAAATTTTTATAGGAGCTTTTAATTCGTAAATAATTCCTGTTAAAGCAATATTGATTTTCTTTTGATAGTTGATGGAATCTGTTAATACTGCAAGCAATTGGCTAGTGTTTGAACATTGAATATTTATTGTTTTTTGAGTTGGTTTAATTTCTTCTTTCCAAGTGCTGCCTGAACTTTTTTGAATGGTTGAAATTGTTTTTGGTAATGAATCAATGTTACCAAAACCTATGTCATTACTAAGTTTTAAGCCTAAACGATGAATTGCTTTTTGTTGAAGTTCATTATTTGTTTCGAGTACATTTCGATTTATTTTTAGCATAACATTTGAAACGACTTTTATATCCTCTTTTTGATATTCGTCAAGTTTCATTTTTGAAAACCCATATGGGAGACTTTGAGTAATATTTTTAGAAACAATGTTATATTGAAAATCAAAACCACCAATACTATCAAACTTATAAAATGTTACAGTATCCTTTTTATTATAAAAAATATTATTTGCAATCAATACATTTTGCGGCACTTGGCTGCGTTCTTTATCACTTCCTTCGCACAAACTAAATGGAGTGCAATTGATAAAACTATTTCCAAAAATTACAGCATCTTTTACTGGCAAATAACGATTGGCAGGAGAATTTGGAACGCCATTCATTATGGCTAAAGGAGATCGAAAACTAACACCAACACATTCGTAAAATAAATTGTTTATAACCCAGTTTCCTTCGTTAATAATTCTCACGCCACCAGTGCCTTCTTTTCCATTGCCCAAAAAAATATTATTGAAAACGGTATTGTTATTTCCGTGTCTCAAAGTAATACAACCTTGGCACTCTTTAAACACATTATTTCTGATGATATTTTCACAAGATTTTAAAGAAATAATTTCTGTTTCACCGTCACAATTTCTAAAATAATTATTCTCAATAATCGTATTTGAATTGAATGTACAATGCTGCGAAACACCTACTCTTATTATCTCTCCAGCATTTGAACCAAGTGAGGGACGACCGTCAAAATAGTTATGGTCAATGCTATGAAAATTATCCCTGCTCTTCTCATCTTCTAAAATAACAGCCATTAAAACACCCAGATTTTTCTTGTTTCTAAAAGTGCAATGGTCTATTCTGTTATGCTTACCCAAAAGAGATACCCAATAATCTTCACTCATTCTTTTAGGCTTATTAAAATCATCAATTAAACAGTTAGTAACTCTGCAATAATTAGCAATAGTATTTTTATCTTTTTTAAAATCGATAATCGTGTTGTCTGGGCTATAACCATCAGAAAAATTTAATCCATCAACTATTAAGTAAGCACCACCAATTTTCAAACAAGATTTACCTGTTATAATTACTTTTCCAGAAGTTTCTGCTTTAAAAAATATTGGTTCTTTTTCTGTTCCAACACAATTCAATTTGATCTTAACATCATTCCAAATTCCATTTTGTAATATAATAATATCACCTGGTTTTGCTTTTTTTTCAGCATCATTCAAAGCATTGATATCATTGACTTTTATTGTTGAGCTGTATATAGAATTGGTGAGTAATACAAATAATATTGTAAATAGTTTTTTTACCATTTTATTTTTTTGTAACAATTTTTTGTGATGATTCCCTTATAACTAATTTAGGTTTTAAAATTATCTCTCTATCGCTCATATCAGCTTCATTATGGAGTAGCTCAATAAACATTTTTGCTGTCGCTTTTCCTAGTTCAAATGCTGGCTGCTCCACACTTGATATTTGTGGGGTAGTTAATTGGGTTACTGGCTCATTATTAAATCCAACCAAACCTATATCATCTGGCATCTTCAAACCTTTTTCTTTAATAGCCAACATTGCACCAATAGCCATTCTATCTGAAATTGTAAAAATAGCATCTGGTTTTTTTCTCATATTCAGCAATTCCTTAGTGGCTAAAAAAGCATAGTCTTGATTAAAATCACAATGAATAATTAAATCATTATCTACCTTGATTTTATTGGTTTTTAATGCTTTTAAGTATCCTCCCATTCTTTGATTGCTAATGCCTAAATTTTTTTGACCTGCAAGTATTGCAATTCTTTTGTAGCCCTGATCAATTAAATGTTGCGTGGCCTGAAAGCCTCCATCTTCATTATCTAAAATGATTTTAGGAGCAGATAGTTCTGTTGCTATCCTATCGAACATTACTATTGCCTTTTTGTTATTTTGCAATTTCTTTAAATGATCGAACATTTTAGTTTCACTTGAAACTGATATAATGAAACCGTCAACTAAACTTGCACTTAACCTGCTTACATTAAGTAGTTCACGTCCGTAACTCTCATTGCTTTGACAAACCATGACTGTGTATCCAGCTTCAAGTGCTACTTCGTCAATACCTTTTACCATTGTTGCTAATACATAATCAAGATTAGGAACAATTACACCAATGGTATGTGTTTGTTTTTTTAAAAGACTTAATGCAAGTTGATTGGGTTGATAATTTAATTCTTCGGCCAAAGCCAATACTGCATTTTTAGTTTCAGATTTTACGTCACTAGCATTTCGCAATGCTCTTGAAACAGTAGAAGTTGAAATTTGCAGGGCTTGAGCAATATCTTTTATCGTTGCCTGTTTTTCCATTTACAGAACAAAAATATAGAGAATTTTAATATTATTTCGGGAAATTACCGGCAACCATACCGGTAACGGTTTTATTCATCATTATTAAATAAAATTTAAAAAATTAAAGAAAAATTAAAAAATATTTAAAATTAATGCTACAATATTAAAATAATTTAAATCATCTTTTCACTAAAAGCCAATAATCTAATGCTAATTTCACACTTTGATTAAAATTACAACAATCAGGGACCTCATGTTTTGAATCAATCCGATTTAAAATAATAAAAACTAAAAAATGGAAATGTTTAATGGAAAAGTAGCAATTGTAACTGGTGGTGCAAGAGACATAGGTGCCGCAGTTTCAACAAAACTTGCACTAGCTGGTGCCAAAGTTTGCATCAACTATTTAAACAATGCCGAAAAAGCACAAATAACCCTAAATAATATTAAGTCTCTGGGTGGCGATGCCATTCTTGTACAAGGAGATATGACCAAGTCTGATGATGTAGAAAAACTAGTTAGCACCTGCAAAGCAGTCTATGGAGAAAAAATTGATATTCTGGTAAATGTTGCAGGAGGTTTAATGGGAAGAAAATTACTAGCTGATATCGATGAAGATTTTTGGAATGTTGTTATGGATGTGAATTTAAAAACTGCATTCTTAGTCACAAAGGCTGTTGTTCCAAGTATGTTAAATGGTGGGGCTATAATAAATTTTAGTAGTCAGGCTGCACGAGATGGTGGCGGATTTGGGGCATTGGCTTATTCAACAGCTAAAGGAGGTGTATTAACTTTTACAAAAGGACTAGCCAAAGAGTTAGGCCCTAAAGGAATAAGAGTAAATTGTGTGAGCCCTGGTATGATCAATACTACGTTTCACAACACTTTTACCAAAGATGAAATAAGAAAAAATGTTGCAGCTGCTACCCCCTTAAGAAGAGAAGGAGAAGCTACTGAAGTTGCAGATTTAGTCCTGTATCTGGCAAGTTCAAATTCATCTTTTATAACAGGTGCAAGCATTGAAATAAATGGTGGAACTTATTTTGTATAAAAACTAAATAACCATAGATAACCCAAATCAACTATGTTCACTTGGTTTATCTGTGTTAAATAATAAATTAAACGATTGTGCTGCTAAAATTGAAATTTTTTTTATGTATTGTGCTGTATACTACTTGTGTAAACACAAGTGCTCAAACACAACACCCTATTGCTTTTGCCACTAAAAGTGATATAGCATTTATAAAAAACAATTTAAGAAATAACGCTATCCTAAATGAATCCTATGCTGATATTAAAAAAAATGTTGATGAATGGATAGGAAAAGATGTTGATGTGCCTTTCCCTAAAGATGCTGCTGGCGGCTATACACACGATAAACATAAAGCCAATTACACATTAATGTTTAATAGTGGTATGATGTTTCAGTTAACAGGTGATGTTAAATATGCGAAACTAGTTAAAGATATATTTATCAAATATGCCTTACTCAACCCAACATTAAAAAACCACCCACAAGCTACAAGTAGTTCTCCTGGTAGAATTTTTTGGCAAGCTTTAAATGATGCTAACTGGCTTGTATATGCAGGTTTAGCTTTTGATTGTATTCATGACTATTTAACACCACAGGAAAGAATCCAAATCGCTAGTGGTGCTTTTAAACCAGAAGTTGATTTTTTTACAAAGGATTTAAAAAGTTGGTTTAATTTAATTCACAATCACGCTGTGTGGGCTTGTGCAGGAGTTGGAATT
Source organism: uncultured Chitinophagaceae bacterium (assembly GCA_964615145.1). GTDB lineage: Bacteria > Bacteroidota > Bacteroidia > Chitinophagales > Chitinophagaceae > CAIVPM01. Next base: position 63,937 of record CAZTOP010000001.1, on the reverse strand, counting down.
GTAGGTATTGCAACAGACAATAAAGATTACATTGATATGGCATTATACGGTGCTGACAAAGACAAAAAAGCTGGATTTATTGCTCATCTCGATGGTCTTTTTTCTCCAGATGGTTACTATACAGAAGGGCCATATTATGTAAGGTATGCTTTGTTACCTTTTTACATGTTTGCAAATAGTTTAAACAATGCAAAACCAGAGTTAAAAATATTTCAATATAGAAATTGTATTTTACAAAAAGCCCTGAATGGTGCATTGCAACAAACAAATTTAGATGGTGGATTCTTTAGCTATAATGATGCATTAAAAGAAAAAAAATACACTTCAAACGAAATAGTGAATGCAATAAATATAGCTTGGCAGGTATATGGAGCTAACAAAGATTATTTACCTGTAGCCAAAGCTCAGGGTCGAGTAACAATGAGTCGTGGTGGTGCCTCCATAGCAACTTCGCTTGTAACCACTAAAAAAATTCCTAAATTCTACCCGTATAAGTCAGCAGAATTTACTGATGGTTCTAATGGCAACGAGGGTGGTGTTTCGGTTTTACGAATGGGAAAAAATGATCAACTTACTTCACTTATTTTTAAATATACTTCTCACGGTTTATCTCATGGTCATTACGACAAATTAAATATCAATTTATTTGACAAAGGCAATGAAATTATAGAAGATTATGGAGCTGCAAGATATATTAACATAGAACAAAAATGGGGAGGAAGATATTTACCAGAAACAAAAACCTATGCCAGTCAAACCATAGCACACAATACTATTGTTGTTGATGGAAAAAGTCATTTTAACGGAAAGGAAGATGAAAGCGAAAAGTATCATTCATCTAAATTTTTTGGACAAATCAGCGATACTTTAAATGTAGTTTGTGCAATAGATACCAATGCCTACAAAGGTGTTATTATGCAAAGAAGTATTTATATGATTCAATTAAAAGAAATGGCAAAGCCTATCATCATTGATTTTTTCAGAACCAATTCGTCAACAAAGCATCAGTATGATTTGCCATTTCACTATATTGGAACATTTATTAGTTCAAACTTTAAATACACACCATTCTTAAAAAGTCAAGAAATACTTGGCAGCAATAATGGCTATCAGCATTTATGGAAAGAAGCCACAGCGAGTAACTTGCCTAAAACTTCTCAAATAACCTTACTCAACAAAGAAACTTTTTATACAATTACTAGCACTACAGATGATAGTACAAAAATATTTTTTTCCAGAACAGGTGCCAATGACCCCAATTTTAACCTGAGACATGATCCAGCATTTATTTACAGAAAAAATGGAACTAGTCAATATTTTTTAAATGCAATAGAAATACACGGAAATTTTGATCCAATATTAGAAATTTCAACTAACGCCTACAGCACAATCAAAGAGATAATTGTGTTACTTAACGATGAAAATTATTCAGTTTTCGATATTGTGATGCAAAATAAAAAAATAAGAATTGCACAAAGCAACAATAATAACAACAAGGGTTTCATTCATAAATTAAAATTTATGAATGAAACCCTTGAATGGAAAGGACCTTATACAATAATTTACAACTAAAAGAAACGATTGCCAAATGAAAAAATTAGGTTTACTAACATTATTTTTAACACTACTATTTTGCCTTTATTCTCAGGCACAGCAGCCCGACAATAAAATAAAAGTTACAGGTCGAGTAATTTCAAACGAAACGCAAAAACCTTTGTCGAATGCAAGCATTAGTATTAAGGGTTCAAAAAAAGGGGTAGTTGCAGATGCTGATGGAACTTTTGCAATTAAAGTTGAAAAGGGTCAAACTATTTTAGTTAGCTATGCCAGTTTTGAAACACAAGAATTTAAAATAACTGAGCCTGTAAAATTAGATGTGAAACTATCTGCAAGGCCTATGGAAAATGAAGAAGTAGTTGTTGTTGGCTATGGTACTAGAAAAAAATCTCATTCAACTGGTTCGATTTCAAAATTAGTAACTGACGAGTATATTGGCCAAATTCCAGTTTCAAGAGCAGATGATGCTTTAAAAGGCAAACTTGCAGGTGTAAGCATTACAACTACTGATGCACAAGCCGGAGCATCACCAACTATTCAAATTCGTGGAGCAACTTCAATTACCGCCGGCACTGAGCCATTAATCGTAATTGATGGCTACCCTGTTCCAACAGATTTATCATCCATAGACATGAATGATGTTGAGAATATTGAAGTATTAAAAGATGCTGCATCGGCTGCTATATATGGCTCCAGAGGTGGCAATGGTGTCATACTTATTACAACCAAATCAGGAAAAGTAGGTAAGACAAAATTTAGTATCAATCTAAATAAAGGCGTTAAAAGTGTTTATAGAAAAATTCCTTTTGCAAGCTTACAACAGTGGAAAACTTATGTAGCAAGTGATAACCCCACAGCTGTAACTCCTGAAATCATTCAAGCAGAAAAATTTAATGCAAATACCGATGCTCAAGATTTTATTTTTAGAAGAGTAAATTTTACCAACTTACAATTTTCTGCAACAGGAGGTACTACAAATTTTAAATATTATTTATCTGGAAATGGTGTTATTGATAATGGCATAATGCTTGGCAATGACTATAAACGTTTTGGTTTAAGGGCTGGCTTTACATCAAAAGCAAATAATAATACAACTATTGATTTCAGTTTTACTCCATCCTATACTCAAACATATAATGTTCCAGTAACTGTACAAGAAGCACTAAGAACATTACCACCCTGGATGCCAGTTTATCATACAGATACCACTTCAAAATATACAGGAATGGCTGTTGGAACTGTTGCCAATCAAAGAGAATTCTCTGCTAACAATCCAACATATCTAGCGTCTGGAGCTACTGATATAGCTGAAGCTACAACCAACAGTCCATTGCAACAACTAAATGGAACTACCGACAAAACCACTAGAATTCGTGGTATAACAAATTTATCAGTTAAGATAGATCTTAGTAAATATTTTTCATTCAAATCAACTTTAGGAATTTTGTATGGAGATGATACCAGAGAATTCTTTCAAAAAAGTTGGGCACAAGCATTACCATTAATTGATGGCGAAACATTCGCCAAATCAACATCAAAATCTATTTTAACAAAAACACGAACGTTGGATATTTCCAATGAAAATATTTTAACCTATAAAAGAGTTTTTAAGAAACACGATCTAAATGTTGTGGGTGCTATCTCGAATCAATACACCAATATTTCTTTTTTTAACGGACAAGCAGGAAATTTTGCTACTGATGATATTCCAACATTAAATGCTGGTACAATGCAAGTTTTAACTAGCAATATTGAAGAAGAAACTCTACTATCTTTTTTAATGAGGGTTAACTATGCTTATGACAATAAATATTTAATTAGCATTAGTGAAAGGGCCGATGGTAGCTCAAGATTTGGACCCGAGAATCGTTATGCATTTTTCCCTTCGGTATCATTAGGCTGGAATATTAGTAATGAGAAATTTTTCCCAGAAAATAAAATTGTTAAGGATGTAAAATTTCGTGCTAGTTATGGTGCTACAGGAAATAAAAATATTGGAAATTACAAATACTTTGCTAACGTAGGTGCTGCTTATGCAGTACTTGGAAACGAAGCTACACCTGGATTTCAACTAACAAGTTTTGGTAATCAGGCTTTAAGTTGGGAAAGAACATTTTCAAACAACTTTGGATTAGATTTGGGTTTATTCAATGGAAAAGTTAGACTAACTCTCGATTATTACAACACAGAAACAGACAAGCTTTTGCTTAACTTACCTACTGTTGCATCATCAGGATTTACAACTTATCCAACCAACAAAGGAAAGGTTTCTAACAAAGGTTTTGAATTTGAAATCACTTCAACAATTATTAGTAAAAAAGACTTCAAATGGAATGTTTCTGCAAATGGTTACACTAATACCAACAAACTTTTAGACTTTGGAAATGCACAAAGTCAGATAAGCCAAGGAGATCCTAAAAGAGCAAATTTCTTTTTAACAAAAGTAGGAAGCCCATTGGTTGAATATTTTGGGTATGTAATGGATAGTTCAGTAAGAGTTTCTCAAACAGATAATTACAAATCAAATTATTGGCCAATTGGAGTTACATCTTTACATGCATTCGTTAAAGACCAAGATGGTAATGGTATTATTAACGATAGTGATAGAGTTGTGCTTGGTAATCCATACTCTAAATTCAATTGGGGTTTTACAAATAATTTCCAATACAAAAACTTTGATTTTAGTTTCACATTCCAAGGCTCGCACGGAGCTAAAGTTTTTAATATTGATAGATATTATTTTGAAACACAATTTTCGCCTACTGGCTCTACTGCATACCAAAATCCAGATTTATATACAGCAGCTCAACAAAATGTAGTAAAGCAAAAACCACAAACAAATTACAATATTGAAGATGCATCATTTATTGCTTTAAGAAATTTAAATATTGGATACACTTTCTCATCAAAGTCATTAAAAAAGTTAAAACTTGATAAATTAAGATTGTATGCATCTGCTGCAAACTTGTGGTATCAATTTGCTAGTGGCTACTCTAGTTTTAATCCAGAAGCTGATAATGGTTTTACCAACGATCCATTGAGAAAAGGCTATCAACGTGGTGCAGTTCCTTTGGCGAGAACAGTAACGTTTGGCATTAATGTAAATTTTTAAATCAACTAATTTCTTGTTTATGAAAAATAATATTTTGTTTCTGGCTTTAATAAGTTCTACATTACTTATTGGTTGTTCTAAATATTTAGATAGAACGCCTAATTCATCTTTGACTCAAGAGAATTTTTATAGAACAACATCTGAAGTTGAAACAGGTGTATTTGGTGCTTATGCTGCATTGAGACCTGTTTATAATGGCGACCCAATTTTAGCAGGTTTGCGTTCTGATGATTCTTACATTTCAGTTTCAGAAGGAGACATGAATCAAATTGATGGTTTTGGAGAAACTACCACTAATTCATATATAGCCCAATATTGGCAAGATTCATACTTTACAATTAAGCAATGTAATACCGTACTTAAGTATTTAAACAACGTTACAGATATTAATAAAAAAGCATATTTTGAGGGTGAAGTTAAATTTATTAGAGCTCATATGTATTTTAATTTGGTTCGATTATTTGGTGATGTTCCATTAATAACAACCTCGGTAGAATATAACGACATAAGCAGTTACAGAAGAGTAAAGACAGACTCTGTTTACACTCAAATTATAAACGATTTAACTGACGCAATTTCTAAATTACCAAACAGCTGGACTGCAGCACAATCAGCAAGAGTAACAAGCTACACTGCAAAAGGTATGCTTGCAAAAGTGCACTTGACATTAAAAAATTATGCTGCCTCAAAAGTTTTACTTTTAGATTTACTTCAAAATCCTGGTCAATATCAATTGCTTCCAAATTATCGTAGCATTTTTGGTGTAGCTAATGAAATGAATGCTGAGATAATGTATGCTGTTCGTTTTAAATCAAATTCTAACGGACTTGGCAATACTTTCACATACAATATGGATAAGCTTTCTGGATCAGTTGGATACAGAGCTGCAAGTGATTTTAGAAGCACCTCGGCTAGTGGTCCATTTCCAACAGCTGATTCTATAAGAAAATTTCAAACTTTTTTAACGGGTGGAACTTATGGTACTAGTTGGTACTGTGGTGGTAAATATTTAGACCCTGGCTCTCCTAAGAATGATGGAGGCACTGATTTCATTATACTCAGATATGCTGACATTATTATGATGTATGCCGAAGTGGAAAATGAAATTAGTGGCACTACTGCATTAACTGCTGCAGATGCTACAAATCCTCTTTCAAGATTATATCAACTAAATAGAATCAGAAGCAGAGCATCTGGGGCTAATCCTCTAGCAGTGCCTGTTTATGCATATAATTCCACAGCTGTAAATACTCAAGATAAATTCAGAGCTACTATAAAAGCTGAAAGAAGAAGAGAGTTTGGAATAGAAGACCAACGTTGGTATGACTTATTAAGATGGGGCGATGCAATAACAGTTATGAATGCTCACTTTCAATCCAGGGCATCAGCAACATTTATTGCTCCTATCGTACTACCTTATCAAGCTTTGTATCCTATACCACAAAGAGAAAGAGATATAAGTGGTGGTATCATTACACAAAATCCAGGCTATAATTAATAAAATTTTAAATCAAATATTATGAACTCAGAAACAACAACCCCAGCATTAATTAAACAATTTGTAGAAGACAATGATTTAGATTGGGAGACAGTTGCACCAGGGATGCAAAGAAAAATTATGGCTTACGATAATAGCCTAATGTTAGTAAAAGTAAAATTTGAAAAAGGTGGTATTGGAACATTGCACAATCATTATCACACACAAATATCTTATATAGCAAAAGGGAGATTTGAAGTACAAATTGATGGTGTAAAACAAATATTGAAAGAAGGCGATGTATTTTATGCTGCACCTAATTTAATGCACGGTGCTACGTGCTTAGAAGATGGTATTTTAATTGATGTATTTAGCCCAATGCGAGAAGATTTTATTTCTTAATAAGTCAAATTTAAAGAATGAAAAAAATATTTTTATGTATCTCTTTTTTTGTAACATCACACCTATTTGCACAAGATGATACTACAATTAAAAAAGTTCAATACCCAGCTGGATATGAAGCTAAAATTGATGAAGTGTATCACGAAATAAATGGATGGAAAGGTCGTGAGGATATTTATTATAATCCTAAATCAGATAAACCAACCCCAATTGTTTTTAATATACACGGAGGTGGCTGGAATCACGGTACAAAAGAGACTCAAACGGGTTATGGTAGTTACTTTAAAATGGGTTATGCTGTTGCAAATATTGAATACAGATTAACATCTCAAGCTACAGCCCCTGCAGCAGTTGAAGATGTGCGTGCAGCTATTTTATATGTTGTTGAACACGCAAAAGAATTTAATATAGACCCTAATAAAATTGTTGTACAAGGCGGTAGTGCTGGTGGGCATTTAGCATTAATGGCAGGTTTGCTACAAAACGATACAAAGTTTGATGGAAAATATAAACATATTAAGAATTATAAAATAGCCGCCATAATAGATAAATATGGTATTACAGACGTATGGGATTGGGCTTATGGCAAAAATTTAAGAAGTAAATCTGCTACTAATTGGTTAGGGGAGCATGCAAAAGATTCTGTTTTTGCAAAGTCAGTTTCTCCAATTTATTATGTAAAGAAAACAAGCCCACCAACATTTATAGTACACGGTGATGCAGACCCTACAGTTCCATACCAACAATCAATTGATTTAAAAAAGAAATTTGATGAAGTTGGTGCTAAAAGCGAGTTTATGACAATTCCAGGCGGACTTCACGGGAAATTTTCTAAAGAACAAAGTTCTGAATTGAGCAAGGCTGTAACTAAATTTTTAACAGATTTAGGAATTACAAATAAATAAAATGAAACTAACTCTATTCATATTTTTCTATTTTACTTACAGCCTTGCTTTTTCGCAAACACCCACCTTGTATTTGGTTGATATGAATAGAATATCGAAAATTAAAGAAAAGGTTCTAGGTTCAAAAGTATTACAAGCAGATGTTAAGCAATTAACCAAAAACGCTGATAAGGTATTTACTCAAAAATTTGGCTCAGTAATGGACAAAACCATTGCACCTCCTTGTGGTAATATGCACGAGTATTTTAGCCTTGCAAAATATTTTTGGTACGACTCGTCAAAACCTGATGGCAAACCTTACATCAGAAGAGATGGAGAAAAAAATCCTGAGGCAGATAAAATTTCAGATGACAAAAACTTTGACAATTTAATAGGTGCTGTTAGAAATTTATCCTGGGCTTATTATTTTACAAACGAAGAAAAATATGCTGAAAAAGCAACTCAACTAATTCATTTTTGGTTCATTGATACTGCTACAAGAATGTTGCCTAACCTTAATCATGGTCAAATGACTATTGGAAAGGATACAGGTAGGGGCAGTGGTATTATTGATACACATAACTTGCCTTGGGTTATTGATGCTGTAAGTCTAATACGCTCATCTAACTCTTGGAAAAAAGAAGATGAATTACAAATGAAGCACTGGTTTAACGACTATCTTCAGTGGTTAATTACAAGCAAAAATGGCATTAAAGAATCTAAAGTTGGCAATAATCATAAAACATTTTACGAAAATCAAGTTGCAGTAATTGCTCTTTATTGTGGCAAGGATGATATTGCAATGAAAGTGTTCGAAAATGCAACAAAACTAATTGCTCATCAAATTGAGCCAGATGGTAAACAACCTGAGGAATTAGTAAGAACATTGGCTTTACATTATTCAATATTTAACCTAGAAGCATTATTTTATTTATCCAACGTTGCAGAAAAAAAAGGAATTGATTTATGGCATTTTGAAACAAAAGATGGAAGAAGCATAAGGAAAGCCATAGATTATTTAGTACCTTATGTTATTGAAAATAAGAAATGGGAATACCCACAAATAAAACCAATTAAGCCGGCAGATTTTTATAGCCTACTACTCCAAGCAGCTATTAAATATAACGATAATAATTACAAAGAACTAGCACAAAAAATAAAAGAAACAAGTAAGAATACATTAGTTAAAATGCTCTACGAATAATGCACACAAATAGTAGACATATCACAATAATTATAGTTATAGCAATTCAACTGTTTTACACTAATTTTTTATTTGCTACAAACTATACAGTAAGTGATAAAGCTTCCTTACAAACAAAAATGAACAATGCTTTTCCAGGCGACACTGTAATTGTTTTAAATGGGATATACAATAATTGGGGAACAATAACTATAACAAATACAAAAGCTATTGCCACATCTGCGTGGATAGTATTAAAAGCTCAAACTTTTAATGGCGTTGTATTTACGGGAACAACAAATTTGCTTTTTTCTGGCAAGCGAATTTTAATCACAGGTTTTAAATTTAACAACGGCTATGCATCTAATACAAACGATGTAATTCAATTTAGAACATCATCATCCGTGTTTGCTAGTTATTGCAGGCTAAACAATATTACCATTGATAATTTCAGCAGCGACTCTTCCGGCTCATATTTGAACAATGGAAGTGATATTGACAATAAATGGGTTTCAATTTATGGAACTAATAATAGAGTGGATCATTGTACATTCAACAACAAATTTAATGCAGGAGCTACTGTAGTTGTTTGGTACGATAATAACACCTACCCACAACAATCTACATCTACATATCATAAAATAGATTCAAATTATTTTAGTGGTAGAGGCTATTTAGGTTCAAATGGAGGAGAATCTATACGAGTTGGTTTAAGCACGACATCAAGAACAAACGGATATAACATTATTGAGTACAACTTATTTGAAAACTGTGCTCAATTAGAACCTGAAATCATTTCCAATAAATCAAACTATAATACCTATCGCTTTAATACATTTAAAAATTGCAATGGTGGATTAACACTTCGCCACGGCAGATATTGCAATATCTTTGGCAACTTTTTTATTGTTGATAATGCAAGTAATACCAGAGGTTATGGTGTAAGAGTGATTGATAAAGGACATAAAATTTATAATAATTATTTTGAAGGTTTAAATGGCAACAAAAACAGTTTAACATCCCTTCGTTGCCCAATTATTCTGTACAATGGTTTATCATCAACTAACGATACATCAGATGCCTTAAAAGCATCTGGTTATTTTCCTGCAGATAGCACTATGATTGCTTTTAACACAATCGTTAATTGTAGTGGTGGAGCAGGAATTGTTTTAGGATATACTGATGGTGGTGCAAATACATTTCAGCCTAAAGGAATAAAAATGGCTAATAACCTAATTAAAATGACTACTGGTCAGGTTGTATATGTAGATGCAACAAATACTTCATTAACTTATACAGCAGAGGGAAATTTTTACAATGCTCCAAGTTTTGGTTTACCATCATCAACAGGCTTCACTAGTAAAAGCTTATCGTTTACTAGCAGAGCAAATGGCATATTGGTGCCACCAAATCTTGTACAAGACGCCGCAGTGAATTCTTCAAATTATGGAACTTTGTTAAACAACATTGATGCTGAAGGAAAAACCAGGACGAACATTTTTGATGTTGGCTGTCTAGAAATCAATGGAGTTGGAAATACTATTGCTACACCTTTAGACTCAAGTTTAGTTGGTGCAGGAAAACCTTTAATATCGCTACCTGTTTATGTTTCAAGTTTTATAGCAAACAAAAACAACCAATCAATTCTATTGAATTGGATTGTAGAAAATGAAATAAACTTTAAGCAGTATGAAGTTGAATTGAGTTTGAATGGAATTGATTTTAAAAAATTAGAAACTATTAAAGCAAATAATCAACCTTCATATCAATACCAATTTACTACTACTAATAATAAATGCTTTGTTAGACTAAAGCTAGTTGATAACAATGGCAAATTTACTTATACCAATACTATTGCAGTAACAACAAAAAGTTTAATAGATATATATCCTAATCCTACAAAAAACAATGTCAATATTCATTTAAAAAAATACGACTCAAATGTTTCATTAATAATAATTGATGTTAACGGAAAAATTATAAAAAAAATTGAAAATATTTTTAAAGATGTCGCAATATCTACTGGTGAGTTTGTAAATGGTACTTATTATATTCAATTAATTGAAAAGAGTCAAATTATTCATACTTATCCAATCATTATATCAAAATAAGTGAGTAAAAAAAATAACATACTATCTATTTTATTCAAAACGATATTTTTCGTTGGAATGCCCGCATTTATTGATGCACAGGTTACACTTGAAGCAAACGGACCTGGACAAACCTATGAGCTTATCAATAGTGTTTTAGCACCTGGTTATACGGCTGTAGAAACTCCAGATCAATGTACAAGTCATCCATCCTTTGGTAGACATATTGCAGAGGTTTGGGATGCTACTTTAAACAAATATGTTTTCGAGTTTTACATACATGTTCCAACTACATTTCCTATTACAACAACTACTGCCGACAACGATAGATGTATGAATTTTGACAGACAAAGAGTAGAAATAAAAACTTACGAATCATCTCCTGCAAATCTTAAAGGAACAGTTGGTGAAACTGTAACATATAAATGGAAATTCAGACTCCCAACTGAATTTCAACCATCGCCTAATTTTTCACATATTCATCAAATTAAAGCTGTTGGTGGAGATGAAGGTGACCCTATATTTACTTTAACTGCTAGGTATGGAACTTCATCAAATTCATTACAACTATTATATGTATTTGATAGTAGCAATGCAGCAAATACCTTAGTTTCAAAAAATTTAAATGAATTTTTGGGCACCTGGGTTAATGTAACAGAAGTTATTAACATTGGCACAAATGGAACTTACAGCATTACAATAAACAAAGAGAGTGATGGTTCAAATATTTTTTCATATACGAATTCGAACATTAGAACCATAAGACCCAGCAATACTTTTATAAGACCTAAATGGGGCATATATAGAAGCTTAAATAGTCCTGCATATCTAAGAGATGACTCAATTAGAATTGCATCGATTTCTATTCAAGAAGGAGTATTACCAGTAACCGTTAACAATTTTAAAGCAACGGCTCTCGATAAAAATATTCTATTACAATGGTCCGTACAAAACGAAATTAATTTTGATGAGTATCAAATAGAATATAGTAATAGTGGTAACGAATTCAGTAAAATAGGAAATATTAAAGCTTCAGGCTTGAACACTTACGAATTCGTGTGTCATAACACTGAAAAAAAACAATTCTATCGTTTAAAATTAATTGATAAAAGTGGAAGTTATGTCTATTCCAATATTATTTCACTAGTCAGCAATCGAACAAATACTTTTTTAATATATCCAAATCCAACAAAAAACTCTATAACACTTTACACTAATGAAAATAGCAATCAACTTTCTATTGTTATTAGCAATTCTTTGGGCAAGGAAATAAAAAAAATTGCATTACTAGGTTCATCAATAAATATTTCAACAAAAGAATTTTTAAACGGTTTCTATCATATTCAATTAATAAAAAATAATCAAATCATTAATCAACAAACATTAATCATTACTCACTAATTTAATGAAAACAACAACTATTATATCAATATTTATTTTTTGTTGCAGCTGTGCTGCTCAACAAAAGGTTGTTGTGAAATATACAGAAGTTAACAATGCAACGGGGTTACATCAAGCTTTAAAAAATGCAAAGGCAGGTGATGAAATTGTAATAAACGAAGGTGTTTATAATGGAAATTTTATTATTCCTGCAACAGTAAATGGAACAGCAGATTTGCCCATTAAATTATATGCAAAAGGAAAAGTTATTTTAAATGGCAACACTACCGAAACTGGATATGTGTTGTATTTACAAGCTAATTATTGGCAAATAAAAAACATTACTATCACTAATGGGTTAAAGGGTTTAATGTGTGATGGAGCCAATTACAATATTATTGAAAATCTAACAGTACATACTATCGGCGAGGAAGCGATTCACTTTAGAAGATTTTCATCTCATAATATTTTACAGCAATGCAATATTTATAACACGGGTTTAAAAACTGCTGATTATGGCGAAGGAGTTTACATAGGTTCTGCAGTGAGTAATTGGCATAAATATACAAATGAATTAGAAGATAAGTCTGATTCAAATGTTATTATCAATAACATTATAGGACCTAATATAACCGCAGAATGTATTGATGTAAAAGAAGGAACAACTGGTGGCAAAATACTAGGCAATTCTTTTAACTCAACAGGCATCACAGGAGCAAATAGTGGTGATAGTTGGATGGATATTAAAGGAAATGGTTATTTAATAGAAAACAATGTGGGTTTTAACCCTAAAGGATCTGTATTAACCGATGGTTACCAAGTTCACTGTGCAGTTGATGGTTGGGGGTGTTACAATATTTTTAAAAATAATACTTGTAATGTGAACGCAAACGGCTATGGAATTAATATAACGATTGAAAGCAAAAAAGGTAAAGCCATTGGTAATAAAGTGTATAAAAATAATATTGTTAACAGTGCAGAAAAAGGCATTTCAAATATTGAATTAAGCGAATAAACAAAACGATTTAAAAGCTATATGAAAGTTAAAGGTTTGCGTTGGTGGGTTTTGGGGTTGGTGGTTTTAATAACCATCATCAACTATCTTGATAGAGGCACACTAAACTATATGTGGGTTGCTAATATTAAAACAGAATACACTTTATTACAATCAGAACAAGAAGTAAATGAAAAAGTGAACTGTGCTGTATTTAGCTTGAAAGATAGTACCTATAAGCTTTATAATAACGATGGAACAACAAAAACAGTAGAATATAAAAATATTGTTGTATTGCCAAACAACAATATTCAATCTATAAAAAAAGGCGGAATTGCTTATGAATTAGGCTTGGTTAACTTAGATGACAAACAAAGTGTGATTGATGATAAACTTAAGAAATTGTACTCTTATATCTATATGTTTTTTATGGTCGCTTATGGCATAAGTCAGTTAGTGTCTGGAAAAATTTATGATAAAATAGGGACAAGAAAAGGCTTTGTAATGAGTGCTGTTATTTGGGGTACTGCTGATATGTTTACTTCATTAGCACGTGGTGTAGCATCACTAAGTTTTTTTAGAGTTTTATTGGGATTAGGAGAGGCTGGACCTTGGCCAGGAACCGTTAAATCGAATGCTGAATGGTTTCCTGTAAAAGAACGAGCATTGGCACAAGGATTATTTGGAGCGGGTGGGTCAATTGGAAATATTCTTGCACCTATTATAATTTCTATGTTATTCTTAGAATTTGGATGGCAAAAAACATTTATGATTGTAGGCTCATTGGGAATTTTGTGGATCATTCCATGGCTGATTATAAACAAGAAAAAACCTTCGGAACACCCTTGGATTACAGAAAAGGAAAAGCAATATATTCTAGCAGGACAACCTGAAAATAAAAATCAAAATGATATTGCAAAAACTTGGGCAGAGTTGTTAAGAGACAAAAAAAGTTATGCAGTTATTTTAGGTCGTTTTTTCTTAGATCCAATCTGGTGGATGTTTGTTGCTTGGCTGCCTGTATATCTTACCAATAAATTTAAACTAGATATTAAACAAGTTGCTTTTTCTGCTTGGGTACCTTATGTTGGTGCAGCTATTGGAGCAATTGTAGGTGGATGGTTTTCTGGCTATTTAATGAAAAAGGGGAAAGATGTAAATACTGCAAGAAATACTGCTATCATAATTGGTGCTTGTATAATTCTTCCTGCAATGATAGCTGCAGCTTTTGCAAGTACGGCCTTAAGTGCTGTATTAATTATGGGTTTTATTCTGGCTGGATTTCAATTTGCAATCGTGAATGTGCAAACCCTACCAAGCGATTTTCATTCTGGAAAAACAGTTGGTTCATTATCAGGATTAGGTGGAGCCGCTGCTGTACTAGGCACAATATGTACAATGTTTTTAGTCCCTTACATTACTGCAGGAAACAACTGGACTCCATTCTTTATAATGGGTACTCTATTAATTCCAATGGGTATATTCAGTGTATTTTTCTTTAGCAATAAAACAAAAAAAACAACAGTTTAATGAAACAACTTTTTACCATATTATTTTTAATTAGTTGTTTGGTTACAAACGCTACAGACCTTACTGTTAGTAGCGTTGAAGGGTTTAATGCTGCTATGCAAAAAGTTGTAGCTGGTGATATTATTATCTGGAAAAATGGAATTTATATTGATACTAAAATTTCATTTAAGCCCAATGTAAATGGCATTCCTAATTTACCTATTTATTTAAAAGCAGAATCTGCTGGCAAGGTTGTATTTAAAGGTTCTTCTATCATTTCTATAAACGGGGACTATCTGCAAGTTGAGGGCTTTCTATTTGAAGGAACTTCAACCCTAGACAAGGATGATGTATTAGCATTTTCACAAAATTCAAATCATTGTAGAATTACCAATTGTGCTGTTATAGATTATACACCAAACAATTTGAATGCAAATAACAATTGGATAAGTTTACAAGGCATACACAATGAAGTAGACCATTGTTATTTTAAGGGAAAAACTAATCAAGGCCCTTATTTGGTAGTAAGATATAAAACTGGAAAAGACTTTATTGCAGGAAGCGATATTGCTCCTTCAACACATCACTACATTCATCATAATTATTTTGGGTTTAGAACATTACCTAGTGATAATGGAGGTGAAGATATTAGAATTGGAGATAGTAAAACATCATTTACACACGGCTTTAATATTATTGAATATAATTATTTTGAAGATCAAAGATTAGAGGCGGAAATTATAAGTAATAAAAGCTGGAACAATATATATCGCTTTAATACTTTTATTGCAAACGATGGTGCTATGGTTTTAAGGCATGGTCAAAAATGCTTTGTTTATAGTAATTATCTAGATGGCAAAACTGGCAGAAACAAAAGTGGAGGATTAAGAGTTATTAATGCTAACCAAACAGTATTTAACAACTATGTTGTAAATGTAGAAGCTAGTCAATCTAACGCTTTAAAAGCAGGTATAGTTATAATGAGTGGTCTTGAAAATTCTGAAATCAATGGCTATTATGCAGCAGATAGTGCTATTGTAGCTTATAACACTTTGGTTAATTGTGCTGGCCCAGTTATTAAAGTTGGAGTTGGAAATAAAAGTAAAGGGCAAAATTTTATAGCCCCAAAAGACATTTCAATAGTATCGAATCTTGCTATTAATTCCATTGGACAAGACTCAAGAGCTATCTCAGAATATGAAAAAATAAATTATTTGTACTGTAAAAATAATGTTTACACAAATGGTGGAAATATTGCAATTAAAGGATTTGATGGTATTAAGGAAAAACAAGTTCAAAAACACAATGGATTTTTTTGTTATGATAAAAAAGAAGACGAAATAGTAATAAAAATGATCAACGAAAGATTAGCCATTCATAATATACATCTTAAAAAAGAAGATATAATGCACTACAATCCTAAATGGAAATTAGAAAAAAAAGATGTCGGTGTAAGCTGGATAAATTAAATTATGAAATATAAACATTAAATAACGATTCAAAAACCAAAAACAAAAAAAGTATGAAAAAGTTTTTACTCTCTTTGAGCTTGATTATTGCATTTTGCAATGTAAACTCCCAAACAACTTATTATTGGGTTGGCGGCACAGGACCAGTTTCCTTTACATCAAATTCTAGATGGAATACTGCCTTAAACGGAAGTGGGACATCAAGAGTTGCAGCCGACTCAACAGATATTTTAATATTTGATGGCACCAATATTGGAGGCAGTTCAGCCATAACAGGTACAGTATCTGTAACAGTTAGTAGCACCAAGTGTGGGCAAATTAAACTAGTAAATAATGCCAGTGTTGTAATGTCTAGACCAACTGGTGGAACAGCAGGAACCCTAACTATTTCTGGTGGAACTGGTGATGATTTTGTAATTAATTTAGGTTCTACATTTAGCATTAATAGCCCTTCAGACAGTGGAGCTGTTAATTTAGTACTACAACCAGTTTCAACAGGCTTAGTATCTGGAAATGTAAATATTTCCAATACAGCTACCAGTAGAATCACAACCCAATCAACAGGTGCTTTAGTGTTTACAAGTACAGCAGTTTGTACAGTTTCAACAACTCCAGCTACTGCTGGCTATCCATTTGGAAGTGCAACACAAGGTTTTGAAAAAGGAATAGTTTTTATGTCGGGTTCAAAACTAATTTGCTCAAGTAAGTATAGTCCAATGGGAGGCACTTCATCTTATCAAGCTATTGACTTTAAAACAGGTTCAAACTATTATATCCGTTCTTCTAATGCTGCATCTACTGGTTCCTGGACTAACACTAAAACTTTAGGAAATCTATTTATACAGAATGGAGCAACATTTACAGCAGATGGTCCATTTAACAAAATTGAAAATTTGACTATTGAAAGTGGTTGTTCGTTAATAACTCATACAAGTGGTCAAACACCCGTTTTGGGAAACCTAGTAGTTGATGGTACTTTATCTGCCCCATCCGGAAGTACAAACAATTTGGTAATGGGTGGAAATACACAACAAACGATTTCTGGGTCTGGAACGATTACTGTCCCAACATTTGTAGTGGCAAATTATAGCGATGTTATTTTACAAAAAAATATTGTTGCTAATACTGCAACTAACATAATTGGTAAAATAGATTTTGGAGCAACAAACATTATTAGTGGCGATGGTACTTTTGCAACTAAAGTAAACAGCACAGCTACAAGTGTTGCAGGCAATACAGTTGCTGATTCATACCAAATAACCGGAGTTCCTGCTAATACTCTTTCGGGTGTAATAGGATTAACAATTTCTGGTGCAGGCATTCAACCCAATACCCATGTTGTAGGATTTTCAGCAGGTACAGGTTACATAAACCTTTCAAAACCTACTACTGCAACAGCAACTGGAGTTTCTGTAACTTTTTCAAGTAATGCAGCAACCTTAGCTACTGCCAACCCTAATGGATTTAATAATATAAATGGCTGTGTAACCACTATTGGAACACTATCCTACGCCAGTGGAACAAATTATATAATTAATGCACCAACAACTTATCCTATTGGAGTTAGTACCACTGCTTCAACATCAATGACCATAGGAAATTTGGAACTTAATGCCCCTGTATCTACCAACTATAATATGAGAGTAAATGGCAGCCTTAACTTACAATCAGGAAAATTTACAATTACAGCTGGCGATACTGTTAGAATATTTAATGGTAATAATATTGGAGGCAGCCCTTTCAGTATTGCAAAGTATATTGTCACTTCTAATAATGGTACTGAAACTGGTGTGTTGAGAATTGATACTTTTAACGCAGCTAAACTATTCCCAATTGGAACTACTACAGATTATCTGCCAGTAACAATTACTCCTACAGATTTTTCTAATTTCTGTGTTAGTGCGTTTAATGGAGTAACATCTGATGCCACTTTAACAGGTACAGCATTTTCTGCTTCTCAAAAACAAAATATTGTAGATGGGGTTTGGTTAATTAACAGAACAAAAGGAACAGGCATAGCAGATATTAAATTAAATTGGACAGATAATTTAGAAGGTTCAACTTTTTTAAGTTTAGCAGATAATTTGGTAGGTATTTCTGCATATGATGGCACAAACTGGAGCATAGCTAAATCACTAACTGCTAATAATACACAAAATTTTGCCACAGATACATTTAGTAATTTTCAAGCTTTTGCTGTAGGCAAATTTGGAGATATTTTACCAGTAAAGTTTTTAGGTGTAAACAGTTCTGTAAAAAATAGTAGTGCTACAATTAACTGGTTTGTTGCAAACGAAATCAATGTTGAAAAATATTATATTGAACGAAGCAGTGATGGTAGAAACTATAATAAGATTGCCATATTGTTGTTCACAAGCAATGCTGAAGGTAAGTATGAATATTCTGACTTAAATCTTACACCTGGAATATATTTTTATAGAATTGTTGCTGTAGATAAAAGTGGTAAAAAACAATATTCAAGCATATTGAAAGTGTCAATTCAAACAGAAATCAAAATATCTGTTTATCCAAATCCAACTTCTAATGAAATTATAGTAAGTGGAATTGAAACAGGATCCATATTAAAGATAATTGACATATCTGGCAAAATTGTCTTTCAAAAAATAGCTAACTCTCAAGTACAAACTTTAGATATTTCTAAGCTACCAAACGGTAATTACTCTATTACTAATCTAACCTTAAATGGTAAAAGCAATAGCATCTTATTTATAAAAAAATAATAACAATTTTTATTTAACAATTCAAAAAAAAAAACGATTATGAAATCTATTATGAAAATGTGTTTGATTGTGCTCTTTGCATTTATCACACAAAAAAGTATCTCACAAACAGCTACTGCTGGCGACTATCGTTCTGCAGGTTCTGGAAACTGGTCTATTAACAGCACTTGGCAAGTTAGAGATGGAAGTGGAAATTGGACAACACCTAGCACACCACCGACTGCTAGCAATAACGTTTACATACAAAGTCTACATCAAATTATTGTGGATGTATCTACTGCTAGTTGTAATGATTTACATTTACAAACAACCGATAGTTTAGCTATTGGTAGTAACACATTAGAAGTTAGCGGTAAAATTCGTACTTACAATTCGTTCCAAATTTCTACAGGAGCTTTAACAAGCAACGTTGTAACCATTACTACATCGGTTGCACATGGATTAACTGTTGGCACTTCTGTAATCATAAATGGTCTTTCTGGTACACTTGCACCTGTAAATGGAACATACACTATTGCAACTGTTCCTACATCTACTACTTTTACTTATGCATTAACCAATGCTAATATTACATCAACAACAAGTGGCACAACAACAGGCTCTGTAACTCGAAGTGGCAATGCTGTTACATCTTCAGTTGATGGTACTTTTTATACTGGGCAAGTAAACTCAACAGCTATCAATACAACTATGTGTACAAGTACTAACGGAGTTGGAACATTGAAGTTTATTGGCAATACCAGAAATATTACAAATACTGGAGAATGGACCGGCAATAGTGTAAACTTTCCAGTTGATGTAGTATTTGCTTTATCATCTGGACAAACAGGTACTATAAATACTGTATTTGGCGGTAGAAGTTTAACATTTTCATCTGGCACTACAGCAGCTACTACAAGACTTACACCAAGTGGTGGTGCAGCAGGTACTGGATCAGCTACTATTAAAAATGGAGCTACATTGACATCCAGTGTTACAGGAACAACTCAATTAATGAGTAGAACTTCTACTTCAACTTTTGGAACATTTACAATTGAAGCTGGGGGCACATTAGAAGTAACTGGCTCCACTGCGACTATTGATGCTAAAACAATTGTCAATAATGGCAATGTGGTTTATAATAGAGGGGGTTCTCAAACTTTATTAGCGAAAGGTGCAAGCACAGATGTATCTCCAAATAATTCAGCCGATTTTAATTCATATACAAACTTAACACTGAAGTCAAGTACTGCTAAAACGATTCCAAGTGGAATTACCATAAATGTATCAGGAACATTAACACTTGCAGGAAGTAGTTCTTGCATTTTGGCTAGTACGGGTGGCAGTAGCTTAACATATAGCCCAGGAGCCACATTAGCCTTATCAGGAACTTCAAGTATTGGAATAGGCACAACAAACCTAGAATGGCCTGCCAGTAATGGTCCAACAAATATTTTGGTTACAGCAAACACACTTTCATTTGTAGCTAATGCAGGAATTAGCAGAGTAATTACCGGCAATTTTACGCTCAATGGCGGTAATTTTACAGTTAATACTGGCAATACACTAACTTTCGGTAATGGGGCTCGTTTATACAGAAGTCACAGCACCAGTGCATTTAATGCCAATAGTGGAACATATGTTTTTGGTACCGCTCCAACCGATGTAATATATTTAACAATTAATCCGGGCTTAGATTCAACAATTACATCTGGAAATGAATTTGTATCAAACCCTGTAGGCACTTATGGCTCATTAACTATTGGTGCAAATTCAAATTATAGACTAACTGGTGGAAGAACATTCACAGATTTAAACAATAGTGGGAAATTAATTCTTGCACCAACCTCTACAATGACTTTAACAATAAATGGCAATTTATCTGGAAGTGGTACTATATCTGGCCACGATAGTGCAAGTATAACAATTGGTGGTGTTGGAAATGGAAGTTCAGGATCATTAAATTTTACATCGGGTAGCCAAGTTGTTAATAATTTAACAGTTGATAAAACAGGAACAAATGGTTCTGTATCTATTACACAACCTATAACAATTAACCGAAACCTTGGTTTATCAAATGGAACATTATCTGGAGGAACTAATGTAATTACTTTAAGGGGTGGTGTTACAGGCTCTGGTGTATATACAGCAAGTTCTGGTGGTAAATTAGTGTTAAATGGCACTACAAACACAGGAACTACAGCCTTATCAAGTGCCACTCTAGCTAACGTAGAATTAGCTAGTAATGGTTATTATTTAGCTGGCTCACCAACTATAACAGGAACATTTGATTTGAAAAGCTTTGTATTAACCACCAATGGAAGCACCTTAGCAATATCATCAACAGGAAATATTGCCAGAACCAATGGTTGGGTTTTTGGTAATTTAAGAAAAAATATTTCTACAGGAAATAATGTCTCTAGAAGTTTTGAGATTGGAGATTCACTTAACTATCTACCTGCTACAGTAAGTTTTTCAAATGTTAGTGTAGCTGGTGATTTTGCTGTAAAAACAGTAAAAAATGCCTCTCTTGAACCAAACTATGCCACCTCTCCACTTAGCTCAACAAACTATGTAAATAGATATTGGTCTACCTCAAGTACCAACGGTTTAGTTTATACAGATTACAGTTTAAACCTAAACTATATTTCAACTGATTTAGTTGGAACTGCTACTTCTGCTTCTGTTATTGCTGCTAAATACTTTACAGATTGGACAATTTCATCTGTTAGTGCTGGCACTTACTCTAACACACTAAACAATGTTACATCAACTGGAAACTTTTTACTTGGTAAATGTGGCACTTCGGTTACCCCTTCGGTTTCAATTTCTACTGCAAGTAATACAGTTTGTAGTGGCAGTAATGTATCTTTTAATGCAAATGCTACTAATGGTGGTAGTTCTCCAAATTTTGAATGGTTTAAAAACGGAGGCAGTGTAGGCAGTTCATCTTCTATTACTTTCCTATCAGGAACTTTAAATAATAATGATGTTATCAGTTGTGTTCTTACAGCAAATAATACCTGTCAAACTTCTGCTACAGCCAATAGTAACACTATTCAATTAACAGTAAATCCAAGCCCAGCTGTTGCTCAAATTACTAACTCAGTGGGTACTGTTGTAACTACTGCAACAATGTGTACACTCGGTTCAAATGTTAGATATTTTAATACAACTCAATCTGGCTCTTGGAGTAGCGATGCTGGTAGTGTTGCAAGTGTTGACAGCAAAGGTGTAGTTACTGCAAACTCTAACGGAACAGCTACAATCAGCTATAGCATTACATCTGCTAATAGTTGCGTATCATCATCATCATTAACAGTAACAGTTGCACAAGCCACTACTCCTAATGCCATTACAGGTACTAATCAAGTGTGTGTTGGAAATACTACAACCCTTGCTACCACAACCACTGGTGGTGTTTGGAGCAGCTCAAACAACAGAGGAACTATAGATGGTAATGGAATTTATACAGGTAGTAACGCTGGTGCTGGTGTTGTAAGGTATACTGTTACTAATGCTAACAGTTGTTCTGCTTATGCAAGTTATAATGTTACTGTAAATGCTATACCAGCTGTTCCCACTATTGCTTATGCTGGTGGTACAAATAACCCTCAAGCTGGTGCTCCTTCTGGAAGTTTTTGTGTTGGTAAAACTTTCACTGTTGTAGGTTCCCCTAATTCACCTGCTGGTGTTTGGAGTGCAACTGGTGTTGCTAGTGTAACTTCTGGCGGAGTAGTAACAATTAATGCTGTAGGTGCCGGCTCAATTAAATATACATACACATCAACTGGTGGATGTAGCAGCAGTAGAACTATTAGTGGCAATGGATTTACTTGTGCTGCAAGAGGTGTAAATACTGTTAACAATCAGCTGTCGTCTTTAAATGATTTTACAATATATCCTAATCCAGCTAAATCAGTTATTAACTTAAAAGTTGAAACGCTAGTAGGTACTGGAAGTATTACCATTACTGACTTGTATGGTAAAATATTAAAAAATATACCAATGAGTATGGGCAATAATTCAATTGATATTGCTAATTTAACTAAAGGAATGTACTTTGTAAGTATGATTACCAATGATGGCAAGAAAACTCAAAAAATAATTGTTGAATAATACTCAACTGATTTAAAAAAATGCTTGGAACTAAAAACTCCAAGCATTTTTTATTTATAATTTTTTAACTGTTAAAGTATGAGACCTTTAAAAAACAAAACACTTTTATTGCTGTTGATTCTTTTTTTTACCTACAACAAATCTTATTCTCAAGCAGTACTTTCTGCTGATGGCCCAGGAAATACCTATGAGTTAATTAATAGCATCTTTGCTCCAAATTATATAGCTGTAGAAGCTCCAGATCAATGCACCAGCCATCCTTCATTTGGAAGACACATTGCCGAAGTTTGGGATTCATCTCTTAATAAATATGTTTTTGAATTTTACATTCACTTGCCTACTTCATTTCCGGTCACAGCAAATACTGCAGACAATGACAGATGCATCAACTTTGATAGACAACGTATAGAAATTAAAACCTACGATCAATCTCCAGATAGCTTGAAAGGGACAATTGGTGAAACTGTAACTTATAAATGGAAGTTTAAAATTCCTACCGGTTTTAAACCATCTTCTGCTTTCACACATATACATCAGGTAAAAGCTGTTGGTGGTGATGAAAGCGATCCAATTTTTACTTTAACTGTAAGAAAAGGCAATCCTAATAAACTTGAAGTAAATTATGTTGCAGATTCTAGTTCTGGAACAACTAAACTTGGTAATCTTAATTTATCATTATTTGAAAATATATGGGTTGAAGCTACAGAAGTTATTAAAGTTGGTAGCAATGGTACCTACTCAATTAATATCAAAAATATATCTGATCATACAACCATATTTTCTTATACATCCAGTAATATGAAAACAATTAGGCCGAGTAACAATTTTATAAGACCGAAATGGGGAATTTATAGAAGCCTTAGTTATCCGAATGATTTAAGAGACGAATCAATAAGAATGACAGACTATTCAATTACAGAAATAATTCCAACCATTACAATTTCGGCCAATTCAACCTCTGCTTGTGCTGGTAATAACATCAATTTTACAGCAAGTACTAATAACGGTGGTAGCAATCCTTTTTTTCAATGGAAAAAAAATGGAGCTAATATTGGTTCAAATAATGGCACTCTAATAATAAATAATTTTTCTTCAGGAGATATCATAACCTGCCTTTTAACAAGTAATGATCCTAATGCTTTTCCCGCTACAGCTATTAGCAATTCGATTGTTATTAACTTGAAACAAACTTCTTCATCTGTAACAAATTTATCAGTTTGCCCTAGCCAATTACCATATACTTGGAATGGTTTAGTTTTTAACAACAGTGCATCACAATCTAAAATAGGCTTAATGAATGCTGCTGGTTGTGATAGTATCGCCACACTAAATTTAACTGTGAAATCAATTAGCTCCTCGACTACATATCAAAATATTTGCCCAAATCAACTGCCTTATTTTTGGAATGGAAATAATTATTTGAGTTCTGGAACATATCATGTTCAACTAACAAATTTTTTGGGTTGCGATAGTGTAGCCACATTAATATTAACTGTTGGAAATGCAGTTACACCATCAGTTTCTATCAACACATCATCAAATATTATTTGTTCAGGAAGTGATGCAACATTTTCAGCAACTTCAACTAATGGAGGTACTTCCCCAATATTTCAATGGAAAAAAAATGGCAACAACATAGGCAGTGCTTCATCTATACAATTTACAGCTGGCACTCTGAATACTGGCGATATAATAAGTTGTATTCTTACTTCAAATAATTTATGTCAAACAACTTCTGTAGCTTATAGCAACAGTATTCAAATTACAGTTATTCCAAGTCCACAAATTGGATTATCATCTAATGTTGGTACATTTTGTGAAATTGGTGCAATCAAAAATATTTATAACTCTAATACTGTAAATGGTGGGTATTGGCTCAGTTCAAATCCATCTATTGCAAGTGTATCAACTGATGGAAACAGTTACACAGGAACGATTACAGCCAAATCTAACGGAACAACAACAGTAATATTTAATACAGTAGGAGCTAATGGTTGTGTCTCTAATTCAAATGCTGTTACAGTAACAGTTGCACAAGCCACTACTCCTAATGCCATAACAGGTACTAATCAAGTGTGTGTTGGAAATACTACAACCCTTGCTACCACAACAACTGGTGGTGTTTGGAGCAGCTCAAACAACAGAGGAACTATAGATGGTAATGGAATTTATACAGGTAGTAACGCTGGTGCTGGTGTTGTAAGGTATACTGTTACTAATGCTAACAGTTGTTCTGCTTATGCAAGTTATAATGTTACTGTAAATGCTATACCAGCTGTTCCCACTATTGCTTATGCTGGTGGTACAAATAACCCTCAAGCTGGTGCTCCTTCTGGAAGTTTTTGTGTTGGTAAAACTTTCACTGTTGTAGGTTCCCCTAATTCACCTGCTGGTGTTTGGAGTGCAACTGGTGTTGCTAGTGTAACTTCTGGCGGAGTAGTAACAATTAATGCTGTAGGTGCCGGCTCAATTAAATATACATACACATCAACTGGTGGATGTAGCAGCAGTAGAACTATAAGCGGTAATGGATTTACTTGTGCTGCACGTGGCGTAAATATGGTTGACGGTCAACTGTCCACTGTCAACGGCTTTACAATCTATCCTAATCCTACCAAATCAGTTATTAACTTACAACTTGAAACTTTAGTAGGTGCTGGAAGTATTATTATTACTGACCTTTATGGCAAAACAGTTAAAACACAAATATTAAGTATTGGTATAAATACAATTGATATTGCTACCCTAAGTAAAGGAATATATTTTGTTAGTAGCATAACTAGCAATGGAAAAACTACTAAGAAATTGGTGGTGGAATAAACAATTATTGCAGTTGGCTGAAACCAACTGCAATGAATTAAAAAACCTCGAAACGTGAAATGCTTCGAGGTTTTTTTATATTTTACTTTTCCTTTTTAAACTATACTCCTTCATAAATAATAGCAGCTCCCTGCCCCACTCCTATACACATTGTAGCTAATCCATATTTGCTGTTAGTTCTTTTCATTTCGTGTAGCAGTGTTGTAGATATTCTTGCACCACTACAACCTAATGGATGCCCTAAAGCAATGCTGCCTCCATTTACATTAATTTTTGTAGGGTCAAGATTTAAATCTTGTATACAAGCTAATGATTGAGATGCAAAAGCTTCGTTTAATTCTATCAATTCTAAATCGTTTGTTGTAATACCCGCTCGCTGCAATGCTTTTTGTGTAGCAGGAACAGGACCTATGCCCATTATAGCTGGGTTTACGCCTGCAATTGCCATACTTTTAATTATTGCAACGGGTTGCAAATTAAACAATTTAACAGCCTCTTCACTTGCCAATAATAATGCAGCTGCACCATCATTAATACCACTGCTATTCCCAGCAGTAACAGTTCCATCTTTTATAAATGCAGGCTTTAAAGCAGCTAGCTTATCTAATGTTGTGACACGTGGGTGCTCATCTTGCACAAAAAACACTACTTGCTTGTTTTCTGTAATTTCAACAGGGATGATCTCATCATTCCATTTTCCATATTCCAGAGCTTTAAAATATTTCTCCTGACTATGCAGTGCAAAAGTATCCTGTGCTTCACGCTTAATATTCCATTGCCTGGCAACATTCTCTGCTGTTTCTCCCATTGTGTAAGGATGATGCAAAGTGCTAAGATTATTATTAATAAAACGCCACCCCATTGTGGTATCAAAAGTTTCTATTTTTCTGCTATAAGCCCCATCTGCTTTAGCTGTTACAAATGGTGCACGTGTCATACTTTCGGTACCACCAGCGATATATAACAAGCCCTCTCCACACATTATAGCACGTGCAGCATCCATAATACTTTGTAAGCCACTTGCACATAAGCGGTTTACAGTATTGCCACCAACTGTTGTTGGAAGCCCTGCTAAAAGTGCAGCCATTCTTGCAACGTTTCTATTGTCTTCTCCAGCTTGGTTTGCAGCCCCAGCAATTACATCTTCAATTACATTTACATCAATATTTGGATTACGCTTTACTAATTCTTTTATTACAAAAGCCAATAAGTCATCTGGGCGTGTGTTGCTTAGTTTTCCTGCATATTTTCCAATTGGCGTTCTTACTGAATCTATGATATAACAAGGTTTCATATAAAATTATGAATTGAATATTATAATTTATGAATTGAGAGTATAAATAAAATGATATAAATGAAACTATGTCTTATATAAACAAATCCTGATACAATTTTGCACCGGCAACCACACTGTATTTTGATAAATCTGTAATACCTTCTTTTGCCAAAACATCCTCATCAATAAAAGTATTTCCAGTATATTCAAGATTAGTTTTACTGAATATATAGTAAGCCGCATCAGCAAGAATATCAGTTGTTCTGCTCATATTAGCAAGCATTTCTCCTCCCAATAAATTCCTTACAGCAGCAGTATCAATAGTAGTTTTAGGCCACAATGCATTGCTAGCAATACCATCTTTCTTAAACTCCTCAGCCCAAGCAAGTGCCATCATACTCATATTAAATTTGCTCATTGTATAAGCAATATGTGGAGCCATCCATTTATTAATTAAGTTGATGGGTGGAGACAAAGTGAGTATGTGTGCATTGCTGCTTTTTTGCAAATGAGGAAGGCAAGCTTGTGCCATTAAAAATGTACCCCGAACATTAATGTCATGCATTAAGTCAAATTTTTTGGCTTCGGTTTGTAATGTACCAATCAATTGAATAGCAGATGCGTTATTGACTAGCATATCTATACCACCAAAGGTATTAACAGCTTTATCAACTGATGCCTTAATTTGCTCTTCATTTCTAATATCAAGTTGCACTGCCAAAGCTTTACCGCCAGCAGCTTCTATTTCTTTTGCCGCAGAAAAAATTGTTCCACCAAGTTTAGGATGTTCCTCTGTGCTTTTTGCTGCTACAATAATATTGGCACCATATTGTGCAAGCTTTAAAGCTATTGCTTTACCAATGCCACGGGATGCACCTGTTATGAAAACTGTCTTGTTTTTGAAGTTCATTTTTTAAAAATATTGTTAATTAAGCTAGATTATTGAAACCATTCAAAAATATCGTTTATACTTAATTTAACTTTTTCTTTTTTTTCTAAATCTTTTATTATAGTCCCTTCACCCATTTGAATAATTCTATTACCATAATTGATGGCTTCCTTCAAATTATGTGTAACTAACACGGCTGTAAGCTGTAATTGTTTTATTAGCGTATCGGCTGCAAGCATTACTATTGTTGCACTTTTGGGGTCAAGTGCTGCTGTGGGCTCATCTAATAATAATATTTTAGTATCGTCCAATACACTCATTAATAACGTGAGTGCTTGTCGTTGTCCGCCACTTAAACTACCAACTGGTTGATTGATTTTATCTTCTAAACCCATATTTAGTGTGGCAATACGTTCTTTTACTTTTGCAACAAAAGTACTTGAAATACCTATTTTCATTGACTTTGATTGTGTACGTAATGATGCTAGTCGAAAATTATCTATAATGCTTAATGCAGGAGCAGTACCTTGTAATGGATTCTGAAAAACCCTACTTAACCATTTGTTGCGTTGATAATCTTGTAACTTAGTTACATTGTTTCCATCTATAATTATAGTTCCTTCATCACAAATAAAACTGCCAGCAATGCTGTTTAATAATGTTGATTTTCCGCTACCGTTACTACCAACAATAACCACAAATTCTCCTTCATTTATGGTCAATGATATATTTCGTAAAGCCTTTATTTCCGTTGCTTCGCTTCTATTAAAAGTTTTTGATATGTTGTTTAGATTAATCAATGTTTAAAAGGCTTTCTTAAATTTAGTTATGGCTAAAATTAGTAAAACAAACAAAGAAGTTGTTAATTTTAGTAAATTAGGATTTACACCTAATGACAGTGTGATTGCTAATATTAATTGAAAAATAATACTACTCACAATTACCAACAGAAGTTGCTTACTTAATGAATTTATTTTAAACAATTGCTTTAAAGCATCTGCTATTAAAACACTTCCAAGTCCAGTAATAACAATACCTATCCCCATGTTAATATCTGCATAAAATTGATTCTGTGCTACCAAAAATCCTGCAAGGGCAGTTAATGAATTGGCTATACCCAAACCAAAAATTTTCATTTTATTATCGTTTACACCCAAAGTCCTAACCATTACAGCATTATTCCCGGTAGCTCGCATTGCAATGCCAAAATCTGTTTTTAGTATGAATGATAAAATAGATGAAAGAATAGCTATGATGATGGCAATAATGAAAAGTGAATTATAAATAACATTATGAAAAAGATGAAAAGATAAAAAAATATTTTTCGTATCAATCAATGGTAAATTAGACCTACCCAGTATAGTAAGGTTTATAGAATATAATGCTGTCATAGTAAGTATTCCAGCAAGTAGAGCATCTACTTTAAATCTTGTATGTACAAGTGCAGTAATACAACCTGCCACAGCCCCTACTAACATTACTGTTGGAATAATAATGTATAAAGAAATTTGATTAGTAAGCAGCACAGCAGTTACAACAGCACCTAAAGTATAACTACCATCTGTTGTTATATCTGGAATATTGAAAACTTTCATACTTAAAAAAATTCCCAAACTCATTGCAGACAAACATAAACCAAGAATAATAGCGGTTAAATAAAAATCCATCGTATGGCTTTATGGCAAAGTAACAATGCTTAAGTAGATATTTGCAAAAATATTAGTGATTTTATCTATTTAGTAAATGTATTATTTTAATTAGTGTGTTAGTACATGAATATTAAACTATAAATGCAACCTACGCTTATACCCAAACATCTTATTGAGCTACTAAATAAAAAAGTAGCACTTTACAACCATATAGATTTTATAGGGAACGACCCCATTTGTATACCTCATAAATTTTCAAAAAAACAAGATATTGAAATTGCTGCATTCTTTGCTGCAACATTAGCTTGGGGCAATAGAAAATCCATTATAAATTCTTGCAACAAAGTACTGAAAATAATGGATAATAGCCCTTACGATTTTATTATGAATATGAGGGATAAAGACAACTTGATTCAAAAAAATAATGGTTTTGCTCACAGAACTTTTAATGCAATAGACCTAAGCTATTTTTTAAAATTTCTACATTTTCATTATCGCTATAAAGGAGAAGACAGCCTTGAAACTGCTTTTAATAAAGGGTTACAAACCAATGATGTCACAATTGAAAATGGTTTAAATGGTTTTTATCATTACTTTTTTAATCAAGCACTTTTTGAGGATACCTATTCCAGAACAAAAAAACATATAGCTGCTCCTTTTAAAAAATCGGCTTGTAAAAGGTTAAATATGTTTTTAAGATGGATGGTTCGCCAAGATAAAAATGGTGTTGATTTTGGTTTATGGAAACAAATTAAGACTTCGCAATTGGTAATGCCACTAGATGTTCATGTGTTGAATGTAGCCAATAAATTATCACTTTTAAAACACAAAAAAAATACTTGGGAAACAGCTCTTGATTTAACCAATATATTAAAAAAACTTGATGCTAATGACCCTGTAAAATATGATTATGCCTTGTTTAGTTTAGGCGTAGTTGAAGGAGTTAAATAAATAAGCTAATTGCCTGTAATTATTAATTTATAACTTTCTTCAAGAATTTTGTTTTGTTGCTCAACAAATAAAATTGCCTTATCTACAAACAATCTCATATTATATTTTTTTCCAGTTGCCAATTCTTTTTCAAAGCCCGGGTTCAATTTATTGAATAGATCTTTGTTAATTTTAAGCATAGTACATAAAACATTTTCTTTATACCTACCCGAAACCTCTACTATTGTGGTGTTTGTAGTATCAGCTCCTACTACAATATTATTAAAGTTTTGCTTGTTTTCAGATGCTGTTGATGTAGTTAATCCACCACTACCTTCAAAAAGATAGTGTGTAGCAATAAATTTTTTTACATGGTTTCTTGTTTCTTCCATTAACAAATATTGCAAATCCCAAAACTCTTTGCTTTTACTTTTTTTAATTGCATTTCTCACTCGTCCTGCACCGCCATTATATGCAGCAACTACTAAAAGCCAATCACCAAATTCGGTATAAAGCTCCTTCATTAATTTACATGCCACGTGTGTGCTTTTAATATAATCCATTCTTTCATCGCCAAACTTTCCAACTTTTAGTCCAAAGCGTTTGGCTTCATAGTCCATTAGTTGCCAAGGACCCACAGCACCTGCCCAACTAACTAAATTACTTTGCAAATGACTTTCTATAACACTTAAATATTTCATTTCAACAGGTATATCATATTGCTTTAAAATACCATCATACAAGTTAAAATAAGATTTACCCCAGGCTTTCATTCTATCTAATTCTTTCCCCTGTTTTTTAATGTAGTCTTGTACAAATGAAATGGCACGTGGATTTAACTGTGCATTATAAGGTTTTGATGAATCATACTTATTAACCAAAAACAAACTCTTAAACCCTTTATTAAAAGTATTTGCATCGCTTTTTTGAGCAAAAGAATTTTTGCTACTAACAATGAATAATACTAATGCTGTTAAAATAAACTTTTTACTACCAAACCCATTCATGAGACAAATGTAAATTATTATTGATGTGTTTATTGAATATAAAAGAAACCCTTAGTTATAATATGCAGGGTAATTTTGCAGTAAATAAAAAAATGAAACAGGATATATTAAACAGAAAAGATATAGAACTTATAGTGAATACTTTTTATGATAAGGTAAGAAACAATGAGTGCATTGGAAATATTTTCAACAATTTAATGAATGTTAACTGGGAGCACCATCTACCCAAAATGTATGATTTTTGGGAGCATATTTTGTTTCAAACAGGTAATTACAAAGGGCATCCTTTTGCTGCACATATTTTAGTGAACAATAAAATTACACTTACAAATGAACATTTTGCCACTTGGATATTATTATTTGAGCATACAGTAGACGAATTATTTGAAGGTGCAAGGGCTAACGAAATCAAGTTGAGAGCTCAATCTATAAAAGATATTTTTAACTCTAAAATTAATTATATCAATCATCAAAACAATTCAGGGCTTTGTTAGTTTAATCCTGCTTAATATCTGTTTACAATATTTGCAAGCACCTTGCAATAAAAAAATTATATTGCGTTTTTTTATCGTATAACCTTATACAGCCAAGCTAATGTTTATTGTTTTTACACAACATATTTCGAGCAGGTTTGAGTATATTGTTAAAACCTTATTAGGTGCTAATACTGTAATCACCAGGGATATTCACAAGTTCTCAAACGCCTCTTTACAAAAAATAAATTACTCCACTACAAAATTTGATAAAGAAAGCCTGTGGATACAACCTTTTGGCTTGCTGGAAGAAACAGCTATAAGAAATATACATATTGAGTGTAGCCAGTGGAATGAGCTGCCAATATTTTTTGAAACCCAAGGAACTTTACCTTTTGATATTTTTTCTGCATCATTTTACTTAATTTCAAGATACGAAGAATATACCCAAGATTTTATATCTGACGATTATGGCAATTATCATCATTCAAATAGTATTGCTTATAAAAATAATTTCCTACAAATTCCACTGATTAATCTTTGGATTAGAGAAATAGAAAAGCAGTTTCAACTAACTATTCACCATTCAATATTTACCATTACTCCTACCTATGATATTGACATTGCATTTGCATATAAACATCATTCTTTAATTAGAACATTAGGAGGCGTTTTACGAGAAAGCATTCAACTAAAACGAACAAGTATTGAAAGAGCAAAAGTGATTCTGGGAATTGAAAAAGACCCTTTTGATGTGTTTGATTGGCTAGACAAGCAACACAGAAAATTTAAACTAAAACCCAAATACTTTTTTTTATTGGCAAAAAAAAGAGGCGTTTACGATAAAAATTCAAAACCCAATACAAAAGCATTTAACAAGTTAATAAAGCAGCATGCACTCAATTATGAAGTAGGCATTCATCCTTCATTTGCCAGCAATTACAGCGATGCTGTACTTCAAAAAGAAATAAATATTCTTCACAAAATCATCAATAAAGATGTAAGGATTTCTCGCCAACATTATTTACAATTAAAATTTCCAGCTACATACAACAAATTAATTTCGGCAGGAATTAAGGATGATTTTACCTTAGGATATGGCACACATAATGGCTTTAGAGCCTCGTATTGCTTGCCATTTTTTTGGTATAATTTAGCAGAAGAAAAAACTACAGCACTATGTTTACATCCCTTTTGTTACATGGATGCCAATAGCATTTTTGAACAAAAACTCGACAATACAAGAGCTTTAAATGAAATGCTTTATTACCGTGATATTATAAAAAAAGTAAAAGGCAATTTTATTTACATCATGCACAATCATTTTTTAGCTCATCAACCCGAGTGGCAATCATGGAAAGAGGTTTACGAAGAATTTTTAAACCAAATTAGCGATTAGCAACAGCGTCTAAAGCTTCGTAAAATTCCTCGCCATATTTTCTAATAATAGCTTCTTTCAAAAAAACGTAAGCAGGTACTTTTAATTTTTTTCCTAACCCACAGGCAGGTTGGCAAATATCTTCTCTTGGTATATAGTTTACAAATTCCAAATCGGGGTCTTGCTTGCTTTTGGTGGTTTTTATTGGAAACAGATGACAACTAATAGGCTTTTTCCAATCTAGTTTTTTATCGTAATAAGCCTGCTCAATAGCACACATAATTACACCTTTTTTATCTTTGTAACCATAAGCACAAATTGCATTATTAATGGTGGGCGTTACCCAGCCAAAAGTTTTATCGTACGTATATTTCCCTTGTTTTTCAACAGCCAATTTTCCATCTGCTGTCATATACTCAGCAATTACATCATAGTTATTCACCAATTCATCCAACTCTTCATCGGTAAGTGGTGCACCAGCATCGCCATCCTCGCAACAAGCACCTTTACACTTTGTTAAATCACAAACAAATTGTTCTTCAATTACTTCATCGCTAATTAGTTTGTTATCTATTAATATCATAAAAGAAAATATTTTCAATAAAAAACCCCGCAATGCGGGGTTAATATTTTATGTAAGAATTAACTATTCGCCAACAACTTCAAATTCAACTTCAGTAACATTATTATTACCAAAATCAATAGATGCTTTGTAAGTTCCAAGTTCTTTAACATCATCAACAATAGTGATACGTTTGCGGTCTATTTCATAACCTTTTTGATCACGAATTGCACGAGCAATTTGTAAAGAAGTAACACTACCAAATATTTTACCACTTGTTCCAGTTTTAGCTCCTAATTTAATTGGAGATTCTTTAAGAACACTGATAACACTATTGATTTGTGCAAGCATTGCTGCTTCTTTTTTAGATTGAACTTTTACCTTTTCGGCTAATTGTTTTAAATTAGTAGGGCTTGCTTCTACGGCAAACTTTTGAGGAATAAGATAGTTACGAGCATAACCATTTTTAACTTTTACAAGTTCGTTTTTGCCACCTAAATTATCTACATCTTGAATTAATATAACTTCCATTATTGTGTGTTTTAGTCCCACGAGCCCAATCTATGATTGCGACTGTCTCATCAAAAATGATGATTAGGGATGGTTACTAAATTTGTTTATTTTAATAAATCCGTTACAAATGGTAACAATGCCATTTGACGAGCTTTTTTTACAGCATCACTCACTTTACGCTGATATTTTAAAGAGTTTCCGCTTAAACGACGTGGCAATAATTTACCTTGCTCATTAATAAATTTCTTTAAAAAATCTACGTCTTTATAGTCAACGTACTTAATGCCATATTTCTTAAAACGGCAATATTTTTTTTCTCTTTTGTCTTGCTTAATTGCGGTTAAGTATTTTATTTCATTTCTTGCCATCTTATGCCTCCGCTTTTACTTGTTTATTAAATACGCCATTTCTTTTGTTTACATTATACTCAACGGCGTTTTTGTCAAGTTTTGTAATCATGTGTCTCATTACTTGCTCATCTCTTAATAAAGCAATTTTAAATTTCTCATTAAAATCTGCAGGAGCAGTAAATTGATACACCCAATAAATACCTGTAGTTTTCTTTTGTACAGGATAAGCTAAAGATTTTAAGCCCCAAGGATTACTGTGTACAGTGCTACCACCTACTTCTGTAACCATGGCTTCGTACTTTTTCTGAGATGCTTTGAATTCCTCTTCAGAAAGTACGGGAGTGAAAATCACCATTAATTCGTAATTGTTCATTACCATTTGTTTTTTGTTAAAAAAATTGTTTTTCCCAGTGGACATTTTTATTTTTAAAATAAAAACGATTCTGCCAAAACAGAATTGGGGTTGCAAAAGTAGGGGTTTAGCATCTATTGAATAAAAATATTTTTGCTTAAGACATGCTATGATGTATTTATCGAAAATCTTAAATATCCGTTTTGTACTTACAACAATTACCGCTAAATTAGCACCTAAACAATTGCTATATGATAAAATTTAATGAAATTAAAATTGGAGATTTTGTAAAAGCTGAGTATGAAGGTGTGTTAAGAGATGGAGAAGTAACTTTATTGAATGGAGATGAAAAACAAGTTTGTGTACAAACCGATGTGCAAGAATTTTGGTTTGAGCCAGAAAAATTACATCCTATTGCACTGAATGAAGAGGAATTATTAAAGCTAAATTTTACAAAACATCAAGACCAAGATGGGTCTGTAAAATACAGCAAAGGAGCTTTTCGACTTGTTACACCCAAAAGCAATGATTTTTCTCACTTTGAAATGTGGTACAGAGAGGATTTTAGGCATAACCCAGATGTACATTTTATACATCAATTACAAAATCATTACCTAGATATGACTAAGGTGCATTTAACCAGAGATGTTATTTGATTTTTTGAAATATTTCAATGATTTAGAATAATGTATATTGATTGAAACTATATTCAACAATACTTTTTAGCTGCATTATCAGTTTTTCTTATGGTCAAACTGATAATGCAGTTTTTGCTTTAAAAGACAGAACTACAAAAAACCCAGCATCGTATTTTGATATTAACGACCCCAAGTTTTTAATCCCGTTTGTAAACAATCAAAAATTTAGAAATAAACTAAAACTGTTTAAATTCTACATCACAAACTCAAAAGGATATTCTGTAATTAATAGTGCAGAATTAAATGATTATATAGACAGTGTTAAAAGACTCGTATATAGAGATACGGGACATTTTTGTGTGACAGGAGAAGTTTCAATAAAAAAAAAGAATCATTACATACCCATTAGCCATTACATTTTTTGGATTAATAACAGATATTGGTACAGAATTGGCGATGATGGCAAAAAAACTATTGAGTTTATAGATGAATTTCTACTTCCAGAAAAAATAAAATCAATAGAAGTGGTAGTTCCTACTAAAATTAACAGTAGTAGCTGCTTAGACAAAACCTTAGCGTATTTTTACATAACCTTAAATAGAAGAACAAAAAACAACTATAAAGTGGCAAATTTAAAGTTTAGGCAAGCAAAACTTGGCAATAGATGGATTGGTCATAATTAAATTTGATAACAGACATTTATTATTTTAACTGCTTATTCAGCATTGGATAATATCAATTTTTTCTGGGAAATACAATAAAAAATTTACACTCTACACATATTCTGCGAGAAAAATGAGTATTGATAATCTAGACAAACTACTTATTAAAAACTATTTTATAAGCAAGTTCTACCGCCTTTAATGCATTAACAATTCCACCTGATGAGCAGGCATCTTTTAGTAATATCCTTGCAGGTTGCCCTTCACCAACTGTAACAGATATTTCATTTTGTTCATTTGGGATATTAACAGAATTTTCAATGATTTGCTTAACCTGAACCGCATTTAAACTTGGAAAGTATTCCCTTAACAATGCTGCTAAACCACTAACAATTGGGGCTGCCATACTGGTTCCTTGCAAATTTGCATAATTATTTACACCCGGAACAGTTGAATAAATTTTTACGCCTGGAGCAAAAACATTTACGGTACTTTTTCCATAATTACTAAAACTTGCAATATAGCTGTTGTCAGAAAATTTTGTATCTGAACTAGCACCAACAGTAATAAAATTATCAGCTTTTTTAGTGCTATTTAAAAATTGGGGTGTAGGAAAACTTGGCAGAGAATCGACATTTTTTGAATCATTACCTGCTGCATGCACCAGTAAAACATCTTTAGAAGCAGCATAATTAACAGCACTATCTATCCAATATTTTTCTGGTGAAAAACCTTTTCCAAAACTCATATTTATAACTTTTGCACCATTATTAACTGCATAAAAAATGGCTAACGCTATATCTTTATCATATTCATCTCCATCTGGTACAACACGCAGCACCATTAGTTTTGCATTATCTGCCACACCATCTATTCCTAAATTATTGTTTCTTTGAGCTGCTATAATTCCGCATACATGCGTTCCGTGTCTAGGAGTTGGTCCAGTAATGTCAGTATTTCCATAATACTTGTCGTTTATATTATCATAATTATCTTTTACAATTTCAGCTCTAACATTTTTGGGTGCTGTTTCTCTAGCTGCTAAATTTTTCTTTTTACCATTTACATATTCCTCTAATTGTGTAATAAGAGATGTATTTTTTTCATCGCTATCGATTTCTAACAACTTTATTGTTGTTAAATATCCGTATTTACTTTGCTTAGCTTCAGATGTTTGTGGTTCAAAATTTTCAAGATTTTGGGCTGTAAATTCTTCAACTCCCATTGCTTTTTTTAATATAGCATCATATTTTTTTAAAGATTTTATTGTCATATCTATCAATGCTACTTCCATTTCATCGTTATTAGAAATATTCATTTCATTTGAAGCCCGCTTCCAAAGTTTATAATGCTCTTTTTCAGCACCATTTAAAGTAATTGTATCTATATTTTTATTTGAAAATAATTCTTTGTACTTATAATAAATCCTTGTTCTTTCATCGCTGCAAGATTTGATATTCTCTCCATTTTTATTTCCTAAAAAATTCCACCCATATACATCATCAACATATCCATTACCATCATCATCAATATTGTTATTAGGTATTTCCTTTGGGTTATGCCAGAGTACATTTTTTAAATCCTCTTGCAATGTATCACACCCAGAGTCAAGTACAGCAACAATTACAGAACTTGGCTTTAATTTTTTTTGTTGCAAAAACTGGTATGCTTTATTTAAACTAATACCATAATATGCATCAGTCTTATTGTCCAGTAAATACCAGTTTTTAGGTGTTTCTGATTGTCCAAAACAAGCAGTTGAAAAAGCAATTGAGAGTATTATTACTATAGTTTTCATTGTATTAATTGTATTTACAAATTTGCATCAATAAAAAATAAAAAAATAGATAAACTAAAATATTAGGTTTTTATTAAGAAAAAAAGACAAAAAAAAACCACTCGTTTAAGAGTGGCAATCATTTCTTCAATAAAAAAATTAGTATTCATCTTCATTGAACATAAAGTCATCCTGACTAGGATAATCGGGCCAGATATCTTCAATGCTTTCATAAATTTCGCCTTCGTCGTCTAATTCCTGAAGGTTCTCTACAACCTCAATTGGAGCACCACTTCTAATAGAGTAGTCAATTAGCTCATCTTTAGTAGCAGGCCAAGGTGCTTCTTCTAAATAGCTAGCAAGTTCGAGTGTCCAAAACATATTATAAAAAATTTGTGCAAATGTAGATGTATAAATGAAATTTCCAAATGCATTATTTATTTATCCTAAATAACATCCATTATCGTTGTTTGTTTTACCGTAAAATTTTAATAAAACATTCAGTTGAGCTATTAAATTATTACTAATCTATTCTTTCATTACTTTGCAACCTTAAAAAAAATAGATGAAGCAATTTGAAGTGCCAAATTTTTACAGAAGTAATTTAATTTCAGAAATTAAAAACAGACGTAAGGAAGAAGATAAACTTAAGAAGGATTTTACACCTACATTTCTGGATTATGGCAATGTACAAATATATTTAGCCAGACATTTTGGATTTTGTTATGGTGTTGAAAATGCCATTGAAATTGCATTTAAAACAGTTGAAGAAAACAAGGGTAAAAGAATTTTTTTATTAAGTGAGATGATTCACAACCCACAAGTAAATGAAGATTTGAAAAAGCTAGGTGTAATTTTTTTACAAGATACTTATGGCAAACAGTTAATTCCTTTTGATGTAATAAAGCCAGACGACATTGTTATTATTCCTGCATTTGGTACAACTTTAGATATTGAAAAAAAGTTAAGAGATAAAGGGGTTACAATTGATAAGTGGAATACAACCTGCCCATTTGTTGAAAAAGTTTGGAACAGAAGTAGTCAAATAGCAAAAAAAGGATATAGCATAATTGTTCATGGCAAACCACAACACGAAGAAACCAGAGCTACATTTTCTCACGCATCTTCAAATACACCAACACTTATTATTAATGATATGAATGAGGCAAAGAGACTTGCTTTGTACATTACGAAACAAGTTGATAATGCCAATTTTTATGAAGAATTTAAAGGCAGATTTTCTGAGGGATTTTCTCCTGAAAATGATTTGCAAAAAATTGGTGTAGTAAATCAAACCACCCAACTAGCTAGTGACACACAAGCCATTTCTGAATACTTAAAAAATACTATTATTAATTTTTATAATTTAACATCCGAAAATATAAATGAGAGATTTGCCGATACCAGAGATACGCTTTGTTACGCCACTAACGACAATCAATCTTCGGTTATCGAAATGCTAAAAACCAAAGCAGATATAGCAATTGTAGTTGGAGGAAGCAATAGTAGCAATACCTCTCATTTGGTAGAAATGTGCGAAGCAGCAATTACTACATATTTTATTGATGCTGCAAGTAAAATTTTAAGTAATAAGCAAATTATTAATAGGAATTGGCTGACAAAAGAAGAGAAACTTCTGAATGATTTTTTACCTAACAAAAAACCTATAAAAATACTAATGACAAGTGGTGCTAGTTGCCCGGATGCAGTGGTGGAAAAAGTAATTAACAGATTGGTTGAATTGTGCAATTAAAAAAATATTATTAAAATGAAAATATATTTTCTTGAAAATGAACTATTGAAAGTTTCTATTTCTTCCAAAGGTGCTGAACTTGATAACATATTTAATAAAGAAACTGAGCTAGAATATTTGTGGAATGGCGATGCAAATTTTTGGCCCAAAAAAAGTCCAGTATTATTTCCAATTGTTGGGGGTTTAAGAAATGGCGAATATGAATTTAATAACATTAAATAAAAATTAGGGCGTCATGGATTTACCAGAGAATTTGATTTTGAAGTAGACTTTTTTAGCAATGAAAAAATCATTTTTTCTCTTTTATCGAATGATATTACAAAAAAAATTTACCCATTTGATTTTGCCTTTTTTGTAGAATATAAAATCTTCGAGAATAAATTAATTTGTACTTACAGAGTTGAAAATAATTCAGAAAATATCTTGTACTTTTCTGTTGGTGCACATCCTGCTTTTAATATTCCATTAACCAAAAACACAAACTACAATGATTGGTTTTTAACTTTTGGGACAAATGAAAATGCTGGAATATACCCTTTAAATAAAGATGGCCTAATTGTACAAAATGCTAATAGCTTTTTTGATAACACTAATAAAATTAATTTATCAAAAGAACTTTTTTATAACGATGCCCTAATTTTTAAAAATTTAAAATCTAAAACAATTAAAATAGAAAGCGATAAAAATGAGCATGGAATTTTAATGGAGTTCAACGATTTTCCATACTATGGAATATGGAGTGCAAAAGATGCCAACTTTGTATGTTTAGAGCCTTGGTGTGGCATTTCAGATACAGAAAGTTCTGATGGCAAATTAATGAATAAGGAAGGAATCAATACACTTCAATCCAACGAAACTTTTATTAGAAACTGGAGTGTTACTTTATACTAGAATAAGCTAAAGCAGTAGCTTCGAGCCTTTATAGCCTTGGCTTCCACGCAACTTCTGTTGCATTAGTTAAATGAGCTATATACCTTGCAAGCACAAACAAATAATCGCTTAAACGGTTAATATACTTAAGTACTGTTTCATCTATGAATAAATCATTTTCTTTCATAGCTACACAATTTCTTTCTGCCCTTCTGCAAACGCATCTTGCTACATGTAAATTTGAAACAGAAACATTTCCTCCTGGCAGAATAAAATTTTTCATTAATGGCAAAACCTCATTCATTGTATCTATTTCTGTTTCCAGAAAAGCTATGTCACTTTCTTTTAAGTCTGGCAGTTTTAGCATGGGTTCCTTATCTGGGTCACAAGCTAAAGAAGAGCCTATAGTAAACAATCTATCTTGAATTTCTTTTAATACTATTTTAGTTTTGTTATCACCTATTGTATCTACACATAAACCAATAAAACTATTTAATTCATCTATAGTTCCATAGCTTTCAATTCTAATATGACTTTTAGAAACCTTTGTACCTCCAATTAAACTTGTAGTTCCTTTATCACCTGTTTTTGTATATATTTTTAGTGCCATTTGTTTTATTAAAAGTTAACTGAATATGTGTTGTTAGCTAGTTATATTTTGTATTATCGCTCTCTATTATGCCATCCTTTAATCGTACTATCCGTTTAGCATAGTTTGCAATATCTTCCTCATGTGTAACAAGAA
Source organism: uncultured Chitinophagaceae bacterium (assembly GCA_964615145.1). Taxonomy (GTDB): domain Bacteria; phylum Bacteroidota; class Bacteroidia; order Chitinophagales; family Chitinophagaceae; genus CAIVPM01. Next base: position 22,397 of record CAZTOP010000001.1, on the reverse strand, counting down.
TTACTGTATTTCCTGCAGCTTGTATGCTGTCAAAAATTCCCATAACCTCTACCGATGTTTTACTATCTAAATTCCCTGTAGGTTCATCGGCTAAGAGTATTGATGGATTATTAACTAAAGCTCTGGCAATTGCTACGCGTTGTATTTGTCCTCCACTTAGTTCGTTACTTTTATGATGTCCGCGATCAGCTAATCCCACTTTTTTCAGGCTTTCCATTGCTCTTTCTGTTCTCTCTTTTTTATTGATCCCAGCATAAATTAATGGCAAAGCAACATTTTCAATGGCAGTTAATCTGGGCAATAAATTAAACTGTTGAAAAACAAATCCAATCTCTTTATTTCTTACTTCAGCCAAATCGTCATCTGGCATTTTGCTTACATCTTTTCCGTTTAAAATATATTTTCCAGCTGTTGGGGTATCTAAACATCCAAGTATGTTCATTAAAGTACTTTTCCCACTTCCGCTCGGACCCATTAAAGCAACATATTCATTTCTCATTATTTGCAATGACAATCCTTTCAAAACCTGAACACTTTGCTTGCCCATAAAATAGGTTTTATATAATTTGTCTATGCTAATGATTGAGTTCATTTCTTTTATGTTTAATCTTTTGTGGTCAGTCCTTACTTGTTAAATCCAACATTATTTATTGTATATCAGCAACATTAATATTGACTATTTTTTAATAACTTTTGGTACTGTAAAAAATTGACCGTCTGTTGAGGGTGCATTTAATAAAGCCTCTTGTCTGCTGATACTTCCAGCTATGGCATCTTCTCTTAGTACGTTTACCGCATCTGAAATATGCAATAAAGGTTCAATGCCAGATGTATCAATTTTCTCTAATTGCTCAATGAATCCTATCATTTTATTCAAGTCTGTTTTAATACTTTCTTTTTCACTAGCAGAGAACTGTAATTGAGCAAGATTTGAAAGTTTATCCACAGTTTGTATTGTAATTTCCATTGAACAAATGTATTGTTAGAATTATTAGTGTATATTAGTTAATGGTAAATGGTTATTCTATGTGTTAAAAGGCTATTAAAAATATCTGTTTTCTTTCACCCACTTTGTAATATAATCGGCAATGTCTATTGTAGAAGTTCCAGGTGCAAATAACTTTCCTGCTCCCATTTTGTTTAAAATATTCATATCATCTTCAGGAATAATGCCACCGCCCGTTAGTAAAACATCATTCATTTCTTTCTCTTTCATTAGTGCGAGAATTTTGGGAAAAACTGTCATGTGTGCCCCACTCAAAATACTTACTCCAATTGCATCTACGTCTTCTTGTAAAGCAGCATTAACAACCATTTCAGGCGTTTGTCTTAAGCCTGTATAAATAACTTCCATCCCTGCATCACGCAAAGCGGTAGCAATAACTTTTGCACCGCGGTCGTGACCATCTAATCCAACTTTTGCAACCAAAACTCTAATAGGACGATTCATAGACATTTTTTTATTCTTCATCAAAAATAAAGGTTGAAATTTGTTTTGTTGGTTTATTCTTGCCAATCATTCTAATTAATCTATTTAATATGAAAAAGAAATTTATTTTCAAAGGCCTTTCATCTACTGCATTACATAGTGCCTCGAATAGAAATGCAGAAGATGCACATCTTGTGCCTATTTATGCAACCTCTACTTTTACTTATCATTCAACAGAGGAAGGAATGGAGCGTTTCGAAAGTAAGGATAAAGAAAAAATTTATTCGCGTTGGGCAAACCCTACTTGCAAAGCCGTTGAAGAAACTATTGCTGCCTTAGAGGCATTTGGATTGAAAGATACGAATGACAATCAACTTGAGCTAAAAGCACTTTTACACAGTAGTGGACAAGCAGCAATGGCAACAATGTTTTTAAGTAACTTAAAAGCAGGGGATGCTATTCTTACCCATTATTCCCTGTATGGAGGCACTTACGAGTTAATGCATAAAGTGCTTGCTGATACTGGAATTGAGACGATTATTGTGGATATGAGAAAAATAGATGAAGTAAAAAAAGCCATTGCCGAAAACACTTCAATAAAGCTAGTACATATTGAAACACCTGCTAATCCAACCATTCAATGTGTGGATATAGAAGCAGTGAGTAATATTGCTAAAGCACATAATTTATTAGTAACGGTTGATAATACTTTTGCCACACCATATTTACAGCAACCTTTTAAATATGAGGTTGATTTTGTTTTCCATTCTACCACTAAATTTTTAAATGGTCATGGCACTGCAATTGGCGGCATTTTATTGGGGAAAAATATAGAACTAATGAAAACCAAAATATGGAAATGGTTTGCACTACTTGGGGGCAACAGCAACCCATTTGATGCATTTTTATTATTAAATGGGATGAAAACTTTAGAGGTCAGAATGGAAAGACATTGCCAAAATGCAATGAAACTTGCCCACTATTTACAACAACATAAAGCTATTGAAAAAGTAAATTATACAGGCTTAACTTCTCATCCAGATTATGAGATTGCAAAAAAACAAATGCGAAATAATGCACCAGTTTTTAGCTTTGAATTAAAAGGTGGACTGCAAGCTGGTATTGATTTTCAGAATAAATTACAAATGTGTACTCGAGCTGTTTCTTTAGGTACTGTTGATACATTAATTTCTCATCCAGCGAGTACTACACATTATTCTGTACCAAGAGAAGAAAGAATAAAATTTGGGATAACTGATGGGTTAATAAGGTTGAGTGTTGGCATAGAAAATATTGAAGATATTATTGCAGATTTTGAACAAGCTTTAAATGGTTTGCAATAAACTAACTAAGCCATCTCCTAAAAGCAGGAGCTTTCTTTTTGCTAACTTCAATTTGTACAAATAAGGGTTCTTTAAGTTGTATTTGAATAGCTCCATCTTCTAACATTTTCAAATTTTCAATTGCATTGATATTTACGATGAATTGACGATTGGCTCTAAAGAAAATTTTATTATCTAAATCATTCTCTACTTCTTCTAAAGTGGTTTGAGTAAGAACATATTTTTCTGAATTAAACGTTGTTAAATAATTAATGAATTCTCTATGAAAATATGCAATTGAATTTGTTTCGATTGGTATCCATTTATTTCTACTTTGAACTAAAAATCTCTCTTTGTAACTATTGCTATTTAACAACATTTTGTTAAGAAGCTGTTCTATATTAGTAGAAAAATATTTAGATTTAGCATGCTCGCATTTTGCTACTGCTATTTTTAATTCTTCCGCATCTACAGGCTTCAACAAATAGTCTAGGGCGGCATTACGTATTGCTTGTATAGCATATTCATTATAAGCTGTTATAAAAATGATAGAAAAATTTTTGTAGGAGCACTTTTCTAAAAATTCAAACCCATTCATTTCGGGCATTTCAATGTCTAAAAATACTATATCGGGGTGGTACTGTTCTACAGCAACAAGAGCTGTTTGACCGCTTGCACATTGAGCTACAACGTTTATGTTCGGGCAGTATTTATTTAAAAGTATTAATAATACTTCCCTACAATGTTTTTCATCGTCAATTATTATCGCTTGCATTATTTTTTGGTTTTATTATTAATAATACACTAGTGCCTATTGGTATTCCATCATCATTAACCAAGTCAAAAATTTTAACTCGGGCATTCAGCTTGTACAAATTATTTGCAATATCAAGCCTTTCGTTTGTTATTTTCATCCCTTGCGATTTGTGCAATGATGTTGTGCTATTTTTAATTAAAGTTGCTTTAGCTCTACCAACCCCATTATCTGTAATTTTTATATTTAAATCCCCGTCAATTAGACTAACATTAATTTCCAATTTACCAACACCATTCTGCTTATGAAGCAAGCCATGCCAAATTGCATTTTCCACATAAGGCTGAATAATCAAGGGGGGTATTTGCAAGGTTTTAGTTGATATATTTTTATCAATATTTATACTATAAATAAATGCATCATCAAATCTTACTGCTTCAAGTTGAATATATAGCTCTAATGCCTTTATTTCATTTTCAAATAAAGTCCATTCGTTTCTGGAATTATCCAATATAAGCCTTATTAGTCTTGAAAACTTTGTTAAATAATTCGAAGCATTTTCAATATCGTGTGATAAAATAAAATGGTTGATTGAGTTTAAACTATTAAATACAAAATGTGGATTCATTTGGCTACGTAGAGCCTGCATTTTTGTTTCTGCTAATTGCTTACTTAGCTCCTGTTCAGATAATTCAATTTGTTTTATGAGTTTCGTTTTTTTATTCCTCCAATAAATTAATGTACAAAGGATAAGTATGACTAAAAAAATTACTATTCCAGTAAACCACCAAGTCTTGTAAAAAGGAGTATTGATAATAATTTTAAGAGTCGTTATTTCACTGGCTTCTATTCCGTCACTATTTATACATTTTACTTTAAACAAATATTCCCCACAATTAAGTTGACTATAAAAAGCAGTTTTCTCGACACCAGACATTATCCAATTCTTATCTACTCCATCTAGCTTATAAAGATATTTTACATTATCTGATAAATTAAATTGTAGATTCGAAAATTCAATTTTAATTGAGTTACTTTGATAAGGTAGTTTTAAGGGTTCTGTATTTGAAAACAATACATCTTTATCGAAAATTTTAATTCCTGTTATGGATACGTTTGAGGGTATTTTATTTCTATTTAATTCTGATGGATTAAAAACAATCAAGCCCTCACTAGTACCAAGCAAAATTCGCCCATCAAACAACTCGCAAATAGCATTAGTTAATTGATAACTTAGAATACCATCTCCAATGCCGTAATTTGTAACTTGCAAATTTGGTAGACTTAATTTGCAAAATCCCGATGCAGTAATTACCCATATATTTTTTTTGCTATCAATTTTTATTTTTAAAATAAAGTTTGTGGGAAACCCATATTTTGTATTTAAAAATTGAAAGCTATTGTTTCTTCTATCGAATATATTAAAGCCTTCATCGGTTCCTATAAACAATGTATCTTTATTGTATTCTACAATTGATGTTACAACATTGCCACTAATTGAATTTTTATTATTTACACTGTAAGAATATGCTTTTATATATTTATGCGTATGCTTATTAAATTTTAATAATCCCTGACCGTTTGTACCTATCCAAATAATACTATCGCCTTCAAAAAACATTGAAAGTGCATTTATTTTTTTTGATAAAAAAGTATCTAAGTTATAATCGTAGCTTTCTATTTTTTTAGTATTAGATTCTATTTTTTTTATTCCTCTATTCCAAAATCCAAACCAAGTGTCGCCATTGTTATCTTGTTGAATTGTATTTATGTTGCCGTAAAGTAATGTGTCTTTGTATTCAAAAATTTTGCCTTTTTTAGGATCTATCTTGGTAATTGTTTTATCCTGATTTGGACTCCAGATTATTCCATCAGCATCTTCATACAAATTCCAAAGTTGATTTTTACCAGAATTTTTTTTAAAACAAAAATGCTTAGCAGGTAATAAATTTTTGTTCACTTGATAAACACCACTTTTATTATTAATATGATAGTATGAAATGTAAATACTACTATCCCTTTTCGATTGCAAAATTCCAGATACTTCTAATGCTGGTAACGAAGCCTGGTTGTTATTATGAGTAGTGGCGTATAAAACAAATTTTTGATTTTTTTCATCTAATATGTCAATGCCATTAAAACTATAAAACCATAACTTATTTTGATTATCCTTCAACATGCCTCCACCTATAAAATTTGAAAATTTATTATGCAAGCAATATGAAATATTTTCGTTACGACTTATAACTTCAAAACCTTGTTTTAAATCATCAAAAAAACAAATTCCATAATCATTTAATCCAAAATAAACTTTTCCGTTTCCGCTTCCAAGTCCAATTACATTTCCATCATATTCATATTTGTAAACATCACTAATATTATTATTTGTTAAAATTTCATTTAAAGAATATGTTGTAATGCTATTTGATGAAAATTTATAATGTCCGATTGAATTATGATGTAAAGTAGCAAACCATAAATCGTTATTTGAATTAAAAATAATCTGTTGGGGTATCAAGTTTGTTTTAAATATTTCTAATCCTTTTGGATTATTATCTCTACTAATTATTTTTTTATTTTTTGCTTCATACATTATTGTTCCTTCATTTGTGCATATCCAAATATTTCCATTAATATCTACTGAAAAACTAATAACATAAGGTTTTGGTGAAAATCCAAACTGCTTAAAATAATCTTCAAATATGTTTGTTTCATTATTTAATTTATAAATATTAAGCAACCCGCGAATCCATATATCACCATTTCCATCTTCGATTATAGAAGATATATTGCCATTTTTATTGCTAAGCTTTATAATATCATCAGAATATTTTTGAAATTGATTTGTGGATCGGTTTAAAGTATAAATTCCATTGTTGGCAGTACCTATCCAAAGCCTGTTTTTACTATCTTCAAAAATCGAATAAATCGTATTAGATTGTAGAGCGTTTGAATTTCTTAATTCAGATGTATAGTTCTTAAATCTATATCCATCATATCGCTGCAATCCATTTGTGGTAGCTATCCATAAAAAGCCTTTTTTATCCTGATAAACACATCCTACTTTGCTTCCTAATAAACCATTTTGAGTTGTAATGTGATTAAAAACAAAATTGTTTTTTTGACAAAGCCCGGGCAGCGAAATAATTAAACAAAACATCAATATAAAAAAGACTGCTTGTTTGTTTTCTGAAATTTTCGTTGGTAATATGTTGTTCCTTTCGCACATTAGTATAATTGCACTAAGGTGAATGTTATTGCTATTATCTCAAAATAAAAATAATTAAAGGTTCTTTTTTTATGATGAAGTAACAACACTTTTAAATAAAGCATTGTCACTTCGTTTTCAAAATACCTCCCTTTATTCAAAAAAAAGTCACTTCAATAACATTCAATTTAAATGAAATAAAAGCAATGCTAGTTTAGCAAAAGAAACAAACAAGTTACTTTTTTAAACAACTTTTATTAATCAATAAAATCGTTAAAATGAAAAAGAATTATCAAGTTACAACTTGTATTGTAATAATATGTATTGCATTTTTAAATACATCAAAAGCTCAAACATTTAATCCCTTCTTAGCAGCAAAATTAGATAGCACTTTAATTGCCGGGGTTCCACAACAAGTCAAAGGCGTGTCTGCGAGTGTATACGTTCCTGGTCAGGGTATTTGGCGAGGCACTTATGGATTTTCTTATACTGCACATCCTATAACCCCTGATATGGAATTTGGCGTAGCCAGTAATACCAAGCTTTTTACTGCTGCTGCTATAATGAAATTAATAGAAGCCAATAAAATTACTTTAAATGATCACATAGGTAAGTGGATTAAAAAAAAATATAACAACATTGATTCTACAATTAGTATAAAACAATTGTTAAATCATACAAGTGGACTATCTGATAATAGTATAGAATTTTTTGATAGTGCCACAAAGTTTCCTAGCAGAGTATTTACCGTTGATGAAATTTTGGGTTGGCAAGATGCAAAATTTGCAAGTCCAAGTGCCAACAAGTTTAATTACTCCAACACAAATTATATGCTTTTAGGTTTAATAGCAGAAAATGCTACTGGCTTTCATATATCAAAACTTATTAGAGATAGCATACTTAATCGAATACATCTAGATAGTACTTTTTTCTCTTATCAAGAACCTGTGTTGGGAACAATTGCCCATCCCTGGGTATCAGGCATTGACAAGGCAGATACTCCCAGAACAGGCTTAAATAGTGCATCTGGTGCTGCAGGTGCAATTTATTCCACAGCATCAGATATGGTTAAATGGTACAACTCTTTATTTACTGGGCAAGTTGTTAATTCTAATTCATTATCACAAATGACAACATTTACTGGCACTGGGAATTATGGTTTTGCATTAGAAAAAAGGATAGTGATTGGAAAAACAACTTGGGGACATGGAGGAAAAACTTTAGGGTATTTAAGTGAAATGTTTTACGACCCAATTACTAAAGTAACTGCTTGCGGAATCAGTAATTCCGATTCTGCAAGTGTTGCTGCTACAGCCTTTTTATTGCTAAAAACAATTACAGATAATTTACCTGATACAGCCAAAAATATCTCAGGGCTTTCTACTGTATGTCAAGGGCAAAATAATGTAACATATACAGTGCCTGCAATAAGCAAAGCAACCTCTTATACGTGGACATTACCAAATGGCAGTGTAGTGAATACCCCAACAAATAGTATCATCATTAATTATGACAGCAACGCAACATCAGGATATATTTCAGTTAGTGGAACTAATTTATATGGAAATGGTGTTATTACTACACTATCAATTATAGTAAAAACAAAACCTTCATCTAATGTCATAATTAGTGGACCAACAAATTTCTGTAGTGGTAATTCGGTTATGTTAACAGCAAACGCTGCCTATAGTTATATATGGAGTAATGGAGCAACAACACAGTCTATTGTTGTAACAACTGCAGCAGATTATTTTGTAACTATAACAGGATTTAATAACTGTACTACTATAACCACACCTATTACAATAATGGTTACCGCCAATGCCACACCAACTGTTTCTATTCAATCTAACGCTGGTAGTACCATTTGTACAGGAACGAATGTTGTTTTTACTGCTACTGCAAATAATGGTGGTAATGCCCCATCATATCAATGGAAAAAGAATGGCATCAATGTAGGTACTAATTCCAACAGCTACAGTGATACCAGCATTGGTAATAACGATTCTGTTTGGTGTGTATTAACAAGCAATTCGCAATGTGTTATTTCTAACAATGCAACTAGTAATAAAATCGGATTTATTGTTAACCCAACCCCAGCAAAACCTACCCATATTAACGGTAATACTATTGGATGTATTTTGGGGGGCTTTAATAATTTATCTTCTGCAACTCATGGTGGTAGTTGGTCTAGCTCTGACACAAGCGTGGCTACTGTTAACAATCAAGGTAAGGTATACGCTATGGCAAATGGCAATACTAACATCACATATCAAATCTCAAATTTGTTTGGATGCTCTGCTGCAACTTCTGTTACTTATACTGTAGCTATTGTTAGTGTAAATCCTATTAACGGATTATCTAATATTTGTATTGGAACAAGTGTGCAATTGAGTAATACTACTCCTAATGGTGTTTGGGAAAGTTTGAATAACAGATGCATTGTAAACAGTAATACAGGATGGGTTACAGGTTCAAATGCAGGTACTGGAATTATTCATTATTCTGTTACTAATGCCTATGGCTGTAAAGCTGTCGCTAATGCCAATATCATTGTTGGTGCTATTCCTAATATCCCTTCTATTGCATACGCTCCGGGTACTATTAACCCACAAATTGGTGCTCCTGCTGGTAATTATTGTGCAGGTAAAACATTTACTGTAGTGGGAACCCCAACTGGTGGTAGCTGGAGTGCTACAGGGGTTGCCAGTATTACTAATGCAGGTTTTGTTACCATTAATGCTGTAGGAAATGGTGCTATAAAATATACTTATACAAACAGCAATGGATGCTCTAGCAATAGAATCATCAGTGGCAATGGATTTAGCTGTGCTGCTCGTAGTATAGGAAGTAATAATGAGCAGGTAACTATAAAAAATGAGTTTACAATATTCCCTAATCCAACTAAAGGGGTTACTAACTTAAAAATTGAACAATTAAATACAAGTGGTATAATAATAGTTACTGATTACTTAGGAAATACAATTCAACAACAATCGCTAAGTATAGGTATTAATATTATTGATGTTACAAAATTCTCTAAAGGTGTATACTTCGTAAGCCTGATCAATAAAGAAGGTATTAACACAAAAAAATTAATAGTGCAATAAATTAAAAATCAATTCAAGTTTTCAGTATATGATTAAAGAAAAACTATAAATGTAGTGACTCTATAAAAAACCAATATACTCGTAAAATAATATTTAGATAAAAAAACTTGGGTGTCTTTAAATAAAGACACCCAAGTTTATATCCGTATCAAAAAAATTAATTACAATCCTTAATAGCTATATAAACAACAGTTTTATTAGCGTCTAATTCAATTACTGCTTTACACCCATTTGAAGGGTTTAGGGTATAAACTAAAGTATTTTTAACTTTAACATTTGGCTCCCCCAAAATTTCCACTACATCCTCGTAAGTTGAAAATTCTTGTCCATTGTTTACCATGTTTTTGTTGCTTTTAGTTTTTATTAAACTTTGCAATTGTTCAAAAACATTGATTCTATTACTGTTTCTAGACATTTTAAAAAAAGTACTATTTTGCTTGTCTTTATCTTCAAGCTTTATTTCATTTTTTTCATTTCCGGCCCTAGCAAAAGCAACAAGCAATACCACAGATAATAATACAAAACCCTTTTTCATAAATTGTTTTTTGTGTTATAATTATTTAATAATTATTTCACAGGCTGGATAAAAATTACCCAATGCTTAATTAAAAAATTAAGTAATGAATACAAATAGTGACGTAGTGGTAGGGATTATTTATGGCTTGCAAAAGATGTGGATGCATTATAAACGCATATTGAAAAAAAAAATTGTATTCTAAAAAAAATTAATTATAATTTATTATGCTAGAGAGATATACTTCTATTGCTTTCTTTATGTCTTTGCTATTTCCCTGAAAATTGTTTATCAAAATAGAAAAAATTAGTTCTTTACCAGACTTAGCAATAATAAAACCACTTAATGCTGTGTTGTTACTGAGTGAGCCTGTTTTGGCATATATATTTTTTTCTACCCCTTTATAATAGCCATTTAAAGTGCCATTATTCCCCAAAGGGAAAATAGTTTTAATTCTATCCATTCCAAATTCATCTTTTATTTTATTTAGAATGACAACAAAGTCGTTTGGAGAAAATAAATTATATCTGCTTAAACCGCTTCCATCAACCCATCTTGGGTTTTGTGGTAAATGTGCAAAATCGGTTTTTAGTAAAGTATCAATGAATTTATCATCGTTCATCAATGAAAGTCTTTCATTGCTTAGCATCAACAATAACTCCTCTGCAAAAAAATTATCGCTGTTATACATCATGTATTTTAAAACCGAATCTGTTTTTTGAGAATATAATTTTTCGTTGCAAATTTTATAGGCAACTTTTCCAACTGTTTTGCCTAAAGTGTCTTCTAATAAGTTTGATATTGGATTTATGGTTTGGCTTGTATTAAAAGTTATTTCATCACTATCTTTTTTTCCAGGGTTGATATCAAAAAAGAAAGAATTATTACCATAAGCTCTACTAACATTAAACTTCATATTACCATCACTAGCTTGAAATTGACTAGAGAAAAATTTTTCAAAATAGTGTGGTATGGTTTTATAAACATCGCCTTCGAAATAAAACTTCACTATATTACCATACATGGGCATTGCACTTCTTTCAGCCATATATGTTTCTTGATAATCATCCCAAGACCAACCTTTGCCTAATTGTTTTTCAAAAAATTTTGCATCTGAAACTGTAATTTTCTTGTTAGATTTCTTTAGCCATTGCAATGCTTTTTCGCTATTAAAATCCTTGTGCAAAAAAGTAGGGTCGGCATTACCTTGAATAATAATTTCATCATCGGTTTCTCTATACTTTAATCCCACAATACTATCAGCTAAATACTTCATAGCAGCATAACAGGTTGCAATTTTTACATTACTTGCAGGAATAAAATATTTATCGCTTTGATATGTATATAAATATTGGTTACTTGAAGGCTCAAAAATGCAAATTCCAACGTGAGCATTTGCCAATAAAGGATCTTTAACTAATGAACTAAACTTGAACTTAACTGGAGATTGAACTTCGGGCTTGGTTGATGCAGTACTTAACTGTGAAAATGAAGTTGTGGAATTGCTAATTTGTTTGCCTGTGGTACAAGAAACAAATAGCAATGAAAATAATAAATACGAAAATGAAATTATATTTTTTTGAATAACCATTATGTTAGCATTTACCTGCTTAAGTAAAAAATTAAGACCTTTCAGCATAACGCATCCATCTTTCAGGAATATCATTATTACTGGCAATAACATAGTCGGCTTTACTACAAGGAATATATTTCCCATCGTGTGCTTTCATCCACCATCTGCCTGTTTTTTTACTTTGAAGGAAAACAGTTTCCAAGTCTGACAGTGCTAAAGTAATTTCATTAAAATTATTAGTATCGTTCAAAGATGATTCAAACTTGCTTTTATAAATACCATCCATATAATACCAAAGCATTTGACTAATTTGTTTGGCAGTTAAATTGTACACATCGTGTTCTGGATAAAAACCGTAAACTCCAACACTACTAACAGTTTCGCTCATTCCTGCATATTGCATTAACTTACAAGCCTCCTCGCCATTAAAGCCATTTGGTGTTAATTTATTTGCAGGAGCATGAGCATTTTGAATAGCACTAATATCAAAAGAAAATAAATTGGCATTTCTAATAGCTGGCTCCATTTCCTCTATATTTTCTCTCACTTTTCCAACTCTAAAACAATCAAATCTTAACTTATCAATAGTTTCAAGCATTTGAGGATGTACTAAATAACTTTGAAAGCCAATATGACTATAATGTTTAATATAATTGGGTTCGCCAGTAAGTATATCCATTAAAAAATTGTCGCTCATTAAACGACTTTCCATATTCAAATCAATAGCAGCGTCTACAAAAACAGCTTCAATTATTTTTTCTAAAGAACAATAGGCATTGTATTGAGCTAGAGTAATATCATGGCTACCACCAAGTATTACAACTTTTTTATTTTGCTCTAATAATTCGGTAACTATAGATTGTAAGGCTGCATAAGTATCTTGTAAACTAGCTCCACGTTTAACATTTCCAATGTCTGCAACATTTACATTATTATGCCAATGAAATAATTTGTAAAACTCTTTTCTAATAGCATCTGGTGCAGAAGAATTGTCATATTCCAAACCCTGACCTCGCATTTCTCCACAACCAATCAACACCATATCTGCTTTTTCAAGGTCGGGAAATTCATCTTCATTTAAAGCAATGTGCTTTCCAATTTGAGTATCTCTGTATCCTTCATCATCAGATAAATAAGCAAGATTAATTGGCTCTAAAAAATCAATGGCTATTTGCATAATATCAATATACTATTTTGTAAAGATAAAAATAATAGCTAGCTTTTAACTATGGCTTTATCTGTATTATTAATTGGAGTTATAATATTAATCAACAGCATTAGAAATCTAGTCCCAATGCAAAATACCCTAATGGTTTACCAACAAAAACACCTTTCATTGGCCATGCTACATCAAACTTTAAAAAGTATCCAAGTAGTGTGCTTCTAACACCAAACCCATATCCACCGGCAAAAGGACCTAAACCACCAGCATCTATTTTTACAGTTATAGGATTATTAGTAGCAGTATATATTTCGCTTGGTCTTTTAATGCCATTATATTTTCCATTCCAAGCAGTACCTAAATCCAAAAATTGAACTAACTGCAAATTTCTTAAGAAAGCATTATTTACTGGTTGATTAAAGAATGTACTAAAAATTGGCAGCCTTATTTCGCTATTAATTACAAAAGCGTTGTTGCCATTAGCCACGTTTTGATTGTACCCACGCATATTTACTGCTAAACTTTGAAACGCATAAGTTTGATCTGGAGCTGGAGTATTATTTGAGTTAAACTTACTGTCATTTAATAACAAGTCGCCATCAACACCACCTAAATAATAAATAATTTTTTTGCTGCCCCAACTAAAGTCTGCTGCTACCCTGAGTGCCCAAGTACAATTTCTGTAAATAGGAATATAGTTTCTTACGTCTACTCCAAAATTAAAAGTCTCCTGAAAAGGAACAAACTTCTTATCGGCTCCAGGGAAAATGAAATCCATATATGCTTTCCATCTTAACCCTTCCCAAATATTCATGGCAGGTGTAATAGTGTTATCGTGAACGTATTCAAACCTACCCATAACGTTATAAGCAACAGAATCTCTTACAAACAAACCAATAGGATCGGGAGCACCGCCTAAAACTAAATTAGAAGGCTTTAAAGTAATTCTATCACTTCTTATACCTCCGGTTATTCTCAAACTTCTAGCTTCGTCAAATGGATATGAAATATTAGCTTGATAAATGTTAGTAATCAGATTGGCTCTAAAAACACCATCACCAGGAATTACTCGGTATTGATAAGCATTGGTTAAATTGCTTCTGTAGTAACTTAAACCCCAATCTAATCTTCTTTTATAATTTTGGTAATTGATAAAAATATCTTTGTCTTTCAAATTACTTCCTAGTCTAACACCTCCATTAATTTTATAGTCTTCCATTAAATCGTAAACACCTGCTTGAAAAGCAAAATTGATGTTATTGCCATTACTCATTTTAATTGGTCCAAACCCTCCACCATAAGGCTGATATCGTGATACCAATAAATTATTAGCAATACCGCTTTGCAAATTGTCGGCCTGAAATTTTATTTTACTGTTAAACAATCTAGCCTTGGGTTTAAGCACTTCTAAAGTAACAGCATCTTCTTTTTTAATCGTTGTGTCTGGCTTTTCATTTGCGAACTCACTCTGGAAAAAATCAACCACTTTCCTACTAGAGTCTTGAGGTATTCCTTTAATGTATGTTGTAGCTTTACCTTGCTGAGCTTTTTGGGCATTCATTACCCGTTTCATATAATCAGTAGGTGGTGCTGTTACATTTCTTTTATATAAAGCATCTTCATTTACTTTCAGTTTATATAAATATCTATCATTACCCTCTCGCCTAGTTTCACTTATTTGTCCATTATTTCCTGCCACCCTACTTTCTGTCAGCGAACTTTGATAGTTTGTTATTGGGAAAGTGTACGTAGTATCCTTATAAACTTGAAAATAAGCAATACTGTCGGGTTCTTGTTTTCTCCAAGCTACAAGTGCCGAATCCATTTCTTTTGCAGAAGGATTTCGGAGCATTTCATCACCAACAAAATAGAGTGTATCTAAACCGGCTCTTTGTGTATTAAAAAATCCTGCCCAACGATTTCCAACACCATTTTCATCACTCACAAAAGTAAAATGATTGGTATTGTATTGCATTGGCATTGTAGCATTGCCATACTTTAAATTGGTTAACTGTGTTATTTGCTTTGTGGCAGAATTATTTAAAATATCTACTAAAAAAACATTGAATCTATATCTGCTTGGTTGCACTGTATCTGCTAAAGAAGCATTGGGAGATGGTCTGTTAGATGAATATATAATGCCTGTTCTATTGGCAAATGAAACCAATGAAGGATTCAAATCATCGTAAACATCGTTGGTAATTTGAGTAGCTTTTTGCTCTTCAATTTTATAGGTATAAATATCAGTATGCCCATTTTTAGCAGCACTTAAAACCAGCGTATTATCGTCTAACATATAGTTAGCATCTAATATTTGATCAAAATCTTTTATCTCTTGTTTATTTCTTTTGTATTTAGCTATTACATCGTAAACAAACATTTTTGTTTTGCCTGCCTCCCAGTAAATACAAAGAATTTTTGTGCCTTTAACATCCCAAGCCAATATTGGATAATTAGGATTTATATCGCCCTCGTGCGTTCTTATACCACGTTTCATTAAAGTGATAGGCTCATAATCTTCAAAATACTTAACACTATAGAATCCTTTTTTAAACTCTACAACCACATAGTTTTTGTTTTTAGGATTTGGGTTCGCTTGAAAACGATAATACTCTTTGTCAGACACATCTTCATCGGCTATAATACTTCCCTTTGGAGCATTTCTTCTTCGTCTAATATCCTTATCATATTTATCCTGCTCATACTCCATAAACTCTGCTAGTAAAGGTTTCATTCTTTTCTTGCAAATTTTTGCCGAGGCTGCATTTAGGTTTCTATAAATTCTGGCTAAATACAAAAAGTATGTTACGTTTTCTGGTTTATATTTTTCGGCAATAAAATTCCAGAAACTATGTCCGGCTAGTGTTGGTTTTTTAAATGCAAAATGATAGAAAGTTTTATAATCGCCATTCAACATTTCATTTTTTAAATCATCATCATTTTTTGTACTCCAATGTTCAGCAGCATAACTTATGTATCCATCGGTTAACCATTTTGGCAAATCCAATAAAGCCTGGTTACTGGCTACCTCTCCTATATCTTCTCCAAACAATAAATTATTTAAAATCATTTGAGCAATACCGTGTCTGATTTGCATTTTTAAATGCTGATGGTTGCCATCAAAATAAACCACCATTTTGTTATTGGGTAAAATGGTAACACCATTAGTATTTTGTGTTTGAGAGCCTAAGCCAATATTCGACTGTTTAAATTCATCGTAACTATTATACACAAAAATATTTGCCTTGCCTCTTAAGGATGATTCCATAAAAGCCTCTATTTCGGGCAATTCAGTTTCTGCCATTTGAGACACATAATTTCCTAAATCTAATCCTCCCTGGTTCATGTAAGTATCAAAATTTTTACCCTCGTAAAACTTCCACTTCATTTTTTTATACTGAATTTTGTTTTTACCAAACACAACAGAATTAACCTGTGCAATAACTTGCGAAGGAAGGAATGAAACAAAAACTATACTTACTAATAATATTTTTTTTAGCCACATATATCAAATATTTAAGCCACCATTTTAAGAAGTAAAGATAATGGCATTAACACAGAATTTTTTATTTATATAGGAATCATTTAGTAACAACCCGCCTTAAACAAAAAAACTTAAACAATCTATCATTTAAAAAAAATGTTCAAAGTTTTATTTGCTTTGAACATTGTAAATTTAATGAGAAGTATTGGGTTTTTCTTCGGCTTTTATTTGTTTAAACAGCTCCTCCATTTTAAAAACATAATCCAATGTATCGTCTAAAAAATAGTGTATCACAGGCATTCGTCTTAGTTGTTTGCCCACTTTTGCTGTTAATTCTTTTTTTATTTCCCAGGCTCTGTTTTCAATCATTTTCATCGTGTCTGTAGCATTTGTAACCTGAAACATACTTAAATATATTCTGGCTTCTAACAAATCTGGTGTTACTTTAACACTGGAAATTGAAATCATACCACCATTTAACATATTTAAACCAAGCCTTCTAAAAACATCGTTTAATTCCTCTTGTAATACTGTTGCTACTTGCTTTTGACGTTTTCCTTCTACCATAATACTTATATTGGCTGTAAAAATAGTTACTTTGCAGCAAAGCAGGGGGTAATTTATAACATTTACTTACTGCAAAATATTGTAGAAAATGACCAAACAAAATATCAGAAACCTTTCTCTTTCTCAAATAGAAGCATATTTTGAACTGCATAATCAGCCAAAATACAGGGCTAAACAATTATTCGAATGGTTATGGCAAAAACACGCTCATAGCTTTGACGATATGACCAATGTAAGCAAGGATTTACGCCAACAATTATCTTACGATTTCGAATTTCCTGCACTTAAAGTAGATGCTGTACAACACAGTGAAGATGGTACTATCAAAAGTCGTTTTATTACACACGACCATCACTTGATTGAAGGAGTATTAATACCAACAGATGAAAGAAAAACAGCTTGTGTATCGTCGCAGGTGGGTTGTAGTTTAAGTTGTAAGTTTTGTGCCACAGGCAAAATGGAACGCAAACGGAATTTAACCTTCGATGAAATTTACGACCAAGTAGTTTTAATAAATCAGCAAAGCCTAACATCATACAACCAAAAACTTTCTAATATTGTTTTTATGGGAATGGGCGAGCCATTAATGAATTATAATGGTGTAATAAAATCGGTAGAACGAATTACGGCTGCCGATGGTTTGGGTATGAGCCCTAAAAGAATTACCGTTTCAACTGCTGGCGTTGCCAAACAAATTAGAATGTTGGGCGATGATAAAGTAAAATTTAAACTAGCTCTTTCATTACACGCTGCCAACGATAAAAAGCGTAATGAAATTATGCCTATTAATGAAAGTAATAATATTAAAGCCTTGATAGATGCTTTAAATTATTTTTATAAGCATACCGATACCCACGTAACATTTGAATATATTTTGTTTAAAAATTTCAACGACTCTTTAAAAGATGCTGATGAATTGGTAAAAGTTTATAGACAAGTACCTGCCGATTTAATTAACATTATTGAGTATAACCCTATTGATAATTTTGGAATGGTAAAACCCGATGAAGAAGTTACCAACCAATTTATGAGTTACCTGGAAAAAAACAGAGTTAATGCTCGCTTGCGAAGAAGCAGAGGAAAAGATATTGATGCTGCTTGTGGTCAGTTGGCTAATAAGGGGTAAAACATATATCGTCTTTTCGAAGGTTCCTGCCTGAGAAATCTCATCAATACATTAAACAGATTTCTCTCTCGTTCCTCGTTCGAAATGACGAAAACCTACCCGTCATTTCGAAGGTTCTTGCCTGAGAAATCTCACCAACACATACAAACAGATTTCTCTCTCGTTCCTCGTTCGAAATGACGAAAACCTACCCGTCATTTCGAAGGTTCTTGCCTGAGAAATCTCACCAACACATACAAACAGATTTCTCTCTCGTTCCTCGTTCGAAATGACGAAAACCTACCCGTCATTTCGAAGGTTCTTGCCTGAGAAATCTCACCAACACATACAAACAGATTTCTCTCTCGTTCCTCGTTCGAAATGACGAAAACCTACCCGTCATTTCGAAGGTTCTTGCCTGAGAAATCTCACCAACACATACA
>CAZTOP010000001.1:0-3626 GCA_964615145.1 uncultured Chitinophagaceae bacterium | reverse complement strand
AAATCTCATCAATACATTAAACAGATTTCTCTCTCGTTCCTCGTTCGAAATGACGCAAACCTACCCGTCATTTCGAAGGTTCTTGCCTGAGAAATCTCACCAACACATACAAACAGATTTCTCTCTCGTTCCTCGTTCGAAATGACGAAAACCTACCCGTCATTTCGAAGGTTCCTGCCTGAGAAATCTCATCAATACATTAAACAGATTTCTCTCTCGTTCCTCGTTCGGAATCACAAAAAAAAGAGCCAACCTTTAGGTTAGCTCTTTTTAGTTTTATTTATACATTTCTTCTCTTAATTCTTTTACTCTTTTATCTTCCATATATTCATCAAAAGTTATTAGCCTGTCAATAACACCTTTAGGCGTTAATTCAATAACTCTATTGGCAACAGTTTGCATAAAAGTATGATCGTGTGAAGTAATTAATACAATACCAGGGAAAGTTTGACAACCTTCATTAAAACTTTGAATACTTTCCAAATCCAAATGGTTAGTAGGTTGGTCAAGTATAATTAAGTTAGGGTTTTGAAGCATCATACGGCTTACCATACAACGTACTTTTTCTCCACCGCTCAATACATTTGTTTTTTTAGCAATATCATCGCCACTGAATAACATTTTACCCAAAAAGCCACGTAAAAAAGGCTCATCGGCATCTGTAACGTGTGGCGGAACATATTGTCTTAACCAATCCATCAGCCCTAAACCTTCAGTAAAAAATTCATTATTTTCTACTGGCAAATAAGCTTTGGTAATAGTAGTTCCCCACTCGTATTTTCCGGCATCGGCAGTTTGTTTATCGTTAATAATTTCAAAAAAACTAGTAACAGCCAATGGGTCTTTACTTAAAAAAGCAATTTTTTCGCCTTTATTAACGCTGAACGAAATTTTATCAAATAATTTTCTTCCATCTACAGATTTACTAAGGTTTTCAATATTTAATATTTGATTTCCTACTTCACGCAATGGTTGAAAAATAATGCCTGGGTATTTTCTGTTCGAAGGTTCAATTTCTTCGATAGTTAATTTTTCTAAAGCTTTTTTACGAGATGTAGCTTGTTTGCTTTTAGAAGCATTAGCAGAGAAACGAGCAATAAAGTCTAATAAAGCAGCACGTTTTTCCTCATTCTTTTTGTTTTTATCGTTGATTTGACGAGCCATTAATTGAGAGCTCTCGTACCAGAAAGTATAGTTACCAGTAAAGGTTTTAATTTTAGCTCTATCCACATCGGCAACGTGGGTACATACTGCGTCTAAAAAGTGACGGTCGTGGCTTACTACCAAAACAATATTTTCATAGTCAGCCAAAAAGTTCTCTAACCAACCAATAGTTTCAATATCCAAACCATTGGTAGGCTCATCTAGCAAAAGAATATCAGGATTTCCAAAAAGTGCTTGTGCTAATAATACCCGCACTTTCATATTACTAGGAATTTCTTTCATTAATGAATGATGAAACTCTTCGCCAACACCTAAACTACCCAACAAAGTAGCAGCATCACTTTCGGCAGTATAACCACCCATTTCGCCAAACTCGCCTTCCAATTCAGAAGCTCTCATATAATCATCTTCTGTAGCCTCGGGGTCTAAGTAAATGGCATCTTTGGCTAGCATTACTTCCATCATTTTTTTATGGCCCATTAAAACTGTTTTCAAAACAGTTTCCTCATCAAATTCAAATTGGTTTTGTTTTAAAAAACTCATCCTTTCGTTCTTGCCAATTTCAACTGTTCCTTTATTGGGCTCAATTTCTCCACTTAAAATCTTTAAGAAGGTTGATTTTCCTGCACCATTAGCACCAATAACACCATAACAATTACCTTTTATGAAATTGATATTTACTTCGTCAAACAACACTCTTTTACCATAGGCGAGTGTTATATTTCTTGCACTTAACATTTATTTTTTAAATTTATTTATGTACTATTTTTTATGTATTGCTTTATTTTAAAGAAAACTTAGCAATTATTTCGCTAGCAATTCTATTGCCTCGATTGGGTTTTCTACTTCTATTATCAACTTATTATATTTTTCATCTTTAAGCTCAACTAATATGGCATTTTCTTTATTAGAAACATCGCAGAATATAGTGCCGTCTTTACCATAAAAAGTACCGGCAGTAATTACACCAGGCAAATAAGTTCCTGGGAACCTCAGTCCTAAATTCCATTGTTGCCCATCGTATAATTTAGCAGTAATGATGTGAGTTTGAGGAATAGAAAGTTGACTTTTTAAAGCCCAAAGTTTGTGCATTCCTTTCACCTCGAAAATAAAATTATTGTCAATTTTTTTTATTGTAACCATATCAAGAATTTTCAATAAAATATTGAAAGGTGGCAAAAGTAAGGTTTGTGAACTTTTTTGAACATAAAGTTTAGCATATATAATTTGTTTAATAAAAAAAGGGTTTCGCTATTAACGAAACCCTTTTTTATAATTTGATTTGAATTAGTTAACCGATTTAACGCATTTACCAATTCCTAAAATTACGCCTCTATTATCTAAAACCACAATATTGTAAGTTCCAGAACCTAAATTAGAAATATTTAGCGGAATATTAGATCTAGTGGCATTAACATTATCAATAACATTTTTTTGAGTTACTACCAGTTTTCCATTCATATTGTACATCATTACTTTTACGTCTGATGTTTTTGCAGGAATATCAGTAGCGATAGTAATTGTGTATGCTGCAGGGTTTGGATAAATTGATAATCCTTTTTTGCTTTCAGCAGGTATAGTAGCAGCTATTACTGGTTTATTTTTAATACCAATACTTGGCAAAGTAATAGTAGGTATAGTAGCTGCGTGATTAATACTTCTGTAAGCAGCAAAACCACTTTCAGATGCACCCAACCAAGCGTAGGCAGTATCACTTACACCTAAATCGCTTGTTACAATTAATCTTACTCTAAATCCATAATTAGCAATAGTGTCGTTTTGAATACCAAAAGTTACATCACCATCTATCACTTGTGCGTATAATGCAGTATCGTTTCTTGGTATGTATATGCTATCAATTGTAATGTCTGTATGAGCAATAGAACCAGTTACAACAGTGCTTGGATTAGCACCATTGCTAACACCTGTAATGGTATAAGATTTATAATCTATAGTACCAATAGACAGAGGAATAGGCGTGCTTACAATACTGCTGTGAACAGATATTACAGCTTGTGGAGTAATAACAATGTCGACGTTATGAGAAACCACATCTGTAAGTCCACCATTAGTATTAGTAACAGTTAATGTTACTGTATAAGTACCTCCAGCAGCATATTGGTGTGTTGGATTTTGAAGTGTAGATGTATTTCCATCTCCAAAATTCCAAGAATAAGTATAAGCAGGAGCTCCATCATTTGAAGTAGTTGCATCAGTGAAACTTACAGTTGGATTGCTGTAAACATTGCCACCATAATCTACATTGCTGGTAAATGCTGCTTGTGGTTTAAATTTAATAACTACATTATGAGAAACGGTATCGGATAACCCACTAACAGGATTATTTACAATTAAAGTTACAGTATAAGTTCCACCATTTGCATACTGATGTGTTGGCGGGAAACGCACAGCAGATGTGCTACCATCACCAAAATCCCAAGCATAAGTTAATGATGCAGCTG